>CAWFUF010000007.1:0-38778 GCA_963818775.1 uncultured Alphaproteobacteria bacterium
TGAGAGGGCGGTGTCCTGGGCCTCTAGACGAAGGGGACATCGGTCCGGCCGCGCCTTCTAGGGCAGCCCGCGAGCAAGTTCAACCCGGCTCACGGCGCACGCAATGCAATCCGCCCCGCAACACTGCCGCTGCGCGGATCGACGAGCAGCACACGATCCGGGCCTCCACCCTGCAACTGCACTGCCAGCCGATCCCCCGCCGAAGCGATCGCCGCAATCCGTGTGCCCGATGGCTCGTCCAGCAGCACCTCAATCGAAGCCGGTGGACCAACACCTCCGCCAATCCGCCGCGCGATCAGCACCACGAGCACAGTTGTTGCCACAACTATCAGCACGCCCATGGCAATGGTCAGGACTTTCAGGATCCGCATGCCGGCCTCGCCGCTTCCCTGCCAGCACCAATCGCGTTATCCGCTGCCCGCATGCAAGACCGCGCGCCGCGTGCAGCCCCGTTCACCACCATCGCCGAACCGGCAGCACGAGGCCAGCGGCTCGATCGATTCCTGGCCGACGCCATCGGGACGCTGTCGCGGTCGCGCGTCAAGTCGCTGATCGAGCAGGGATATGTCCGGGGCGATGGTCGCCTGCTCGATGAGCCAGCCGAGCCAGTGCGGCCCGGAGCCACCTACCAGCTTGATCTGCCCGCACCGGCGCCCGCCACACCTCAGCCGCAGGCAATCCCGTTCACGATCCTCTACGAGGACGCCGACCTGATCGTGCTTGACAAACCGGCCGGCCTCGTCGTGCATCCCGCTCCGGGCAACGAGGACGGCACGCTGGTCAACGCCCTGCTGGCGCACTGTGGCGATCAGCTCACGGGTATCGGCGGTGAACGTCGGCCCGGCATCGTACATCGGCTGGACAAGAATACATCCGGCGTCATGGTGGTGGCCAAAACCCAACTCGCCAACACCGTCCTGACCGCGGCCTTCGCCGCCCGCAACCTCGACCGCGCCTATCTTGCACTGGTGTGGGGCCTGCCCAACCCGCTTTCCGGCGAAATCGAGGGTGCCATCGGTCGCGACAGGCGCGATCGCAAGCGGATGGCGGTCCTCACCCACGGCGGCAAGCCCTCCCTCACCCGTTACCGCACACTGCGCACCTGGCACGGCGCGGTCACCCAGCTGGAATGTCGGCTCGCCACCGGGCGGACGCATCAAATTCGTGTGCACCTCGCCGCCCGCGGCAACCCGGTGGTCGGAGACCCGCTCTACCTGCGTCGCGTGCCTGCAGCCGCCAGCACGCTGCCCGAGCCGGTCCGCCTCAAGCTTCTGGACTTCCCCCGCCAGGCGCTGCATGCGGCCCGGCTCGGGTTCGCCCACCCACGCACCGGAGCGGCATTGAGCTTCTCCACTGAGCCGCCCGCCGACATGCTGCGGCTGATCGACGCACTCGGTTGTGAACTGCGGCCAACGCAGGGCTGATATAGGTCAGAATTCTTGACAGGACCAATGCGGTCCGGTATACGACCCAGGCTGATACGAAAGGGTGTTTTGTATCGGCGGGGACGTCCGGAATCGCCGCCGCCAGGATGGGGTGGATATCCGGGACGTGATGTCCCTCCCGCACCCATGACTGGTTCAGTCACAATGAGGCCTTACTCTTGCGCCGAAATGGGCAAGAAGCAGGCACGACGAAAGGAGCCTTCCCTTGGCCTCTGCCGTCATTAACGTCGCTCCTGAGGGCAACCTCTCAAGGTATCTTCAGGAGATCCGCAAGTTCCCTATGCTCTCGCCGGAGGAGGAGCTCGCTCTCTCCAAACGCTGGCGCGACCATGAGGATATGGAAGCGGCACACAAGCTTGTCACATCACATCTGAGGCTCGTGGCAAAGATCGCCATGGGATATCGCGGCTACGGCCTGCCGGTCGGGGAGCTGATCTCCGAGGGCAATGTCGGCATGATGCAGGCGGTCAAGCGGTTCGATCCGGACCGCGGGTTCCGCCTCGCTACCTACGCGATGTGGTGGATCCGCGCGGCGATCCAGGAATACATCCTGCATAGCTGGTCGCTGGTGAAGATGGGCACCACCGCGGCGCAGAAGAAGCTGTTCTTCAACCTGCGCCGGCTTAAGGGCCAGATGCAGGCGATCGACGACGGCGACCTGCAGCCCGAGCAGGTGGCGAAGATCGCGCGGATGCTGGACGTGCCTGAGCAGGATGTGGTCAGCATGAACCGTCGGCTTGCTGCGCCGGACCACAGTCTGAACGCCACGGTGCGCCAGGACAGCGAGGGCGAATGGCAGGACTGGCTGGTCGATGAGACCGAAAGCCAGGAGTCGTCTTATGCCGACCGCGAGGAGCTGTCGGGACGCAAGGCTCTGCTGTCGAGCGCGCTCAAGACATTGAACGAGCGCGAGCGGCACATCCTGATCGAGCGGCGCCTCAAGGACAATCCGACCACTCTTGAGGAGCTGTCGCAGCAGTACGGCATCTCGCGTGAGCGGGTACGGCAGATCGAGGTCCGTGCATTCGAGAAGCTGCAAAAGGCGATGAAGGCACAGATCGCGGAGCGCCGGCTGCAATCGCACTCGGCTGTTGCGGCGCGTCAGGCATCAGGTCGGCCAGCGGCTGACCACTAATCGTCCTGGGGCGCATCCAAGCCCCAGGTCTCGACCAGTTTCGCGCGCTCGGCGTTCAGCCGGGACGCGCGGGCGACGCTCACTCCCTCGAGCGCCGCTCGCACCCCGATCGGTATGATCTCGGCAAGCAACCAGCCCGCCGCGGCTGCACTCCACGCGATTCCCACCACCCGAACGTTGCTCAGCAGCGCCGTCGCGGTGGCAATGGTGTGCCCGACCGTCCATAGCGTCCGCAACGGATCGATCGATGCCGCCATGCTGCATAGCGCAATGCTGCGGGCGCGCGGTCGGCCCGGCTCGTGGTCCAATAGGATCGCCAGAAGTGCCGGGCCGAGCAGAACGCCGAGAAGCAGCGCTGTCGGTGTTGCCAGCGTCGCCATGGCGCCACACAACAGGCCCTGTACCCAGACCAGCGAATGCTGCCTCGGTTGCGGCTTGGTACCGGGGGGCGGAGTAGTCTTCTGCTTGGCCATCGCCAGCTCACGTCAGCCCAGCGCCGCCACCGCGAGGGCGGTGGCAAGCGCGGTAAGGCCGAATCCCGCCGCGATCTCCTGTCCGACTCGCGCCGCTGCGGCTGCTCGTTGTTGTGCGCCGCTGGCGATCTGCGCCAGTTCATGGTCGATTCGCACAAGCTCCCGCGCGGCTTGATTCGCTTCCCTGGTGTCGGAATTGCGTCCGGCGGGATCTTCGAGCAGCTGCAACATCGGTGCCAGAAAGCCGGCCGACATCAGCCTCTGCAACTGCTCCTCCAGACCGGAACGGCGTTCGCGGTTGTGCCAGGTTGCCAGCACCGGTCCCGCCCTCGCGGCCAACCAGGCGGCGATCGCCGGCAGCGGTCTTGGGTGCAACCGTGACTGCAACTGTGCCAGCATCCGAAGTTGTGCAAGGCAGACCGCGGCAGCATGGCCGCCCTCAACTGCACTCGGTTCGAGGTCCATGCGCCTTTCCAGGCGAGCAGAGATGAAGGCCGTAATATGCGGATCCACCGGTTCGGAGTGCTGGCGATCGATCTTTGCTGCAGTTGTCTCCAAGGCCGGCAGCAGGTCCGCTAGCTGCGCGACCCAACTATCGCCCATCAGCGGACTGGCGCACGGCATGAGCGGATTGAGCAGATATGTCAGACACGGCGTTCCGCCGCCCTGACCTTGCCGATGCAGCCAACCATGGTGCTGACGAGCCTCGACACGCAGCTCGGCGAGATCGCATCGATCGGGCCGTAACGCCCCCCAGTTGCTGGCCTCCTCACGGGTGACGATTTCCTGCAATCGCAAGGTCAGATCGGGCTCGTTGCCTTGGGCAGCGGCGAGTGCCGTGCCTATTCCGTCCGGCCAGAGTGCCACCCCGCGCCAGCAAAGTGGCGCAAGCGGATCGAGCAATGCGATCGAGCGCATTACCAACCCCGCCTCGCCCCCGTCGTCATCCGGCAAGGTGTCCAGGCTCCGGTGACGCACCAACTCTTCCACCCGGGTCGCGAGCGTGGAGTCACCCAATACGCGGCGGAGCCATTGTTCGACGGCACCGCTCCGCACAGCGCTCACACCCGGCTCGGGCTCTTCGGCAAGCGCGTAGGCCAGCGACCGTGCATTCCAGACCTCGTTGCCCGCCATGATGATCGGCCGCTGCGCCCGCCGTGGCGGCCGAGCGGCAACCCGACGCCCCCGCGCGCTTGCCGGATCGAGCAACAATGTCGGTGTCGGCCGATGCTCAGGATCCTCCGCCAGCATGCCGCGAACCAGATCGCCGATGATCGGGGGCAGGCGGTCATCCCGCGCCAGCGCAGCGTATGTGCCCAGCTCCAGCTTGCGGCGCAGGATCGTCGCGTCGTCCAACTCCGCAAGCGGCGCACGCCCGAGTGCCAGACACAGCAACAGCACGCCAAGCGCATATACATCATCGGCGATGCTGCCGTCACCGCGCCCTGCTGGCAGGCACATCGCCGAATAGGGTGGTTCGAACAGCGCTGGCTGAGCCATCGCCGGTGGCGTTTCCCAGGCGGGGCCGAGGAGGACCGGTTGGCCCGGTGCGCTCTGAAACACATTGTCGAGCCGGATGCCGCGATGAGTGATGCCCCGCCCTTGCAGATGCTCAAGTACGTGGGCAGCAGGGCGAAGCACGCAATCCAGCAGCTCCGGTTCAGGCCAGGGGCGCGATCGGCTCTGCAAACTTGGCCCTGGTGGTGCGGCACAGATCGAGTAGCAGGCGCCCCCAACGGGTCCGTAGGCAATGGGCGTCAGCAGGCCCTCGATTGGTGCTGCGAGCGCCTGAAGGGCGCGCGAGCGCGGCGGCCACCGGCGACTAAGCTGGATTGCTATCAGATCCGTTCGGCCGGTGAGACGATCGATTGCACCGAATGCGGCCAAACCGCTCACAGGAGGCAGCTTCCTGTTGGGGTCAACCTGATATTGGTTGGCGACCAGAGTGCCGTCAGTTCGAGTTGCGTCAGGACTGGCCATCTCCGGGCCATCCTTGGTGACAAAGGTTGAGGATCGGTGATCGTTAGCGATCGATGGGCGCGCCGAAGCGAAGTTATCCTTCGAACGGATCCTTCATCAGGATCGTGTCGTCACGCTCCGGGCTGGTGGAGAGCAGTGTGACCGGAGCCTCGACCAGCTCTTCAATCCGTCGCACATATTTCACCGCCTGCGCAGGCAGGTCCGCCCAGGAGCGTGCGCCGCGCGACGAGCCGGTCCATCCCTCGATCACCTCGTATTCCGGTTCCGCCGCAGCCTGTGCACCAGGTGCAGCGGGCAGATATCGGTAGCGCTCGCCGCGAATCCGATAGCCGGTGCAGATCTTCAGCTCGGGCAGTCCGTCCAGCACATCCAGTTTGGTGAGCGCGAGGCCATTGATGCCGCCTACCTTGACCGCCTGCCGCACCAGCACGGCGTCGAACCAGCCACAGCGCCGACGGCGTCCGGTGTTCGTGCCGTACTCGTTGCCTCGATCCCCCAGCAGCTGCCCAGTCGCGTCGGTCAATTCCGAAGGGAACGGGCCAGATCCGACCCGCGTGCTGTACGCCTTCGCAATGCCCAATACGAAGCCGACCGCTGCCGGCCCTACCCCGGATCCGGACGCGGCGGTAGCCGCGACGGTGTTGCTGGAGGTGACATATGGATAAGTGCCGTGATCGACATCGAGCATCACGGCTTGTGCCCCCTCAAACAGGATGCGACGACCGGCCCGCCGCGCCTCGTCCAATCGCTCCCACACAGGCTCGGAGAACGGCAACACCTTCGGCGCCAGCGCGGTCAGTCGAGCCAGCACATCCGTCTTCGAAAATGTCTCCGCGCCAAGGCCTTGCAGCAGCGTATTGTGATGGAGCAGCAACTCGTCAAGCTTGTCGTCCAGGGTCTGTGGCTCGGCCAGATCAGCAATTCGTATTGCCCGGCGCGCGGCCTTGTCCTCGTAGGCCGGCCCGATGCCACGTCCGGTAGTGCCGATCTTGCGGTCGCCGCGTGCCGCCTCGCGCGCCCGATCGAGCGCCGGGTGCATCGGCAGGATCAGCGTCGCGTTCTCGGCGATCCGCAGCGAGGCCGGTGTCACGTCGATGCCTTGCGTCCGCACCTTCTCGATTTCGGCCAGCAGAGCCTCGGGATCGACGACGACACCATTGCCGATGATGCCGATCTTGCCGCGCACCAGGCCCGAGGGCAGCAGCGACAATCGGTAAGTCTCGTTGCCCACCACCAAGGTATGGCCGGCGTTGTGACCGCCCTGGAAGCGCACGACGATGTCGGCGCGGCTAGCCAGCCAGTCCACCACTTTTCCCTTGCCCTCATCGCCCCATTGGGCGCCGATAACTGCGACATTCGCCATGCATCAGGTTCCAGAAGTCAGGGGTACGGCGCTGCCGTTCCTCAGTATATGTGAACACAGCAGCCGGCGCGCTTCGGCCGCAGGATCTCCGTCGGGTGCGAGCGCGGCGATCGTGGCATAACCCAGGCGCCGCATGCGCGCAGCCTCGTCGGGGTCGGCGCCCGGAGGGATGTAGAGCCGCTGCCGTGCCTTGCGCAGCGGAGCGGCGCGCAGCACGGCATCCGGGAATAGAGTAAGGCCCGTCGCCGGTTCCGCCTCGCCGCAGATATAGCGCCCCCCGCGTCCAAGCTCCTCGTGCCGGCCAAGCGCGTAGATCGTGACCGAGACACCGGTTTCGTAACGGAAGCCGCGGAACTCGACGGGATCGACGGTCAGGCGCAACGCCGGTGCACGAGCACGGATCGCCGCGATCGCCTCGGCCAGGCGATCAGCGAGGTCACGCCCCGCCCGCGGCAACCTGGCTGCCGCCAGAGCCAGCAAAGCGCGTTCAGCGGGACCTGCGGCCAGCAGCAGTTCGGTCAACGTCGATGCCAGGCTGCCGCCGTCGCGTGCCACAGACGCGGCGTCCTTTCGATCCAGCGCCCGTGCTAGCGCAGCCCTGGTCGATCCCGTGATTCCCGCATCGTCAAGCAGAACTGGAACCAGCGTCGGCAACGTGAGATCGAAGCTGGTTCGCATCAGGCCCACAGACGCCAGCGCCTCCGCTCCAACCAGCACAATCTCTGCATCAGCGGCGGGATTGTCGCAGCCAATCAGCTCGATGCCGGCCTGGGCGATCTGCCGATCGGGCGCAAGCTGACTGCCGCGCACGCGCAGACACTGACCGGCATAGGACAGGCGTAGGGGCCGCGGCGCCTGAGCCAGCCGGGTCGTCGCGATGCGCGCGACCTGGGGCGTGGTGTCGGCGCGCAACCCCATCATGCGCTGGCTTTCCGGGTCCATCAGCCGAAAGGTCTGTTCCGCCACCGCCGCACCCGAGCCAGCCAGCAGGCTGTCCTCGAACTCCAGTAGCGGCGGCTTCACCCGCTGATAGCCGTGGGCCGCGAATACCTCCATCAGCGCCTCGACTGAGCCCGCCTCGGTTTCGGCATCCGGTGGCAGCAGATCGCGCAGCCCTGCCGGCAGCAGTGCGCGGTGGTTGGAAACATCATCGCTCATCGCGCCATCCAGCTATCAGCTATCGCGTCGCCGCGAAACCACCGTTTACCCTTGGTTATGCCGACAGCGAGACACTCGCGTCTCGCACGCCATGCTGTTCAATTCACCCGCATTCGTCATGGGTTTCCTGCCGCTCGCGGTGGGCGGGTTTTTCCTGGCGGGGCGGGTAGGGGGGCCACGATGGGCGCTCCGCTGGCTAGTCGCCGCCAGCCTGTTCTTTTATGGCTGGTGGAATCCGAAATTCGTTTTCTTGCTGCTTGGATCAATTCTTGCGAACTACGGCTTCGGTCAGCAGATCCTTCGTCTTGCACGCGGTGGCAGGCCACAGGCGGCGCGACGCTGGCTGATCGCCGGCGTTGCTGCGAACCTGGCGCTGCTCGGTTGGTTCAAGTATGCAAACTTTCTGGTCCAGGGTGTGTTGCGGCTGCACACGCCAGAGCTGGACATTTTCCTGCCGCTGGCCATCAGCTTCTTCACCTTCCAGCAGATCATGTTCTTGGCGGAGAGTGAAAGCGGCAATCGGATCGATGCCGGACTGCTGCCCTACGCGTCCCTCATCGCGTTCTTTCCGCATCTGATCGCTGGCCCGATCGTTCGGCCGCGCGAGATCATGCCGCAATTACTGGCCGTCGATCTGGTGGTGCCGCGCGCGCAAAACATCGCCGAGGGCTCGACGATCTTTCTGCTCGGCTTGGCGAAGAAGGTCGTGCTGGCTGACACCTTTGCGCGCTTCTCCGACGTGGGCTTCGCCGCTGCCGCGCATGGTGCGTCGCTCAGCTTCATCGAGGCCTGGTACGCCGCGGCATCCTACGCGCTGCAGATCTATTTCGATTTTTCCGGCTATTCCGACATGGCGATCGGCTTGGCGCGCATGCTGAATGTGCGCTTTCCACTGAATTTCGCCAGCCCCTACAAGGCGACGAACATCGCCGACTTCTGGCGCCGCTGGCATATCACGCTCAGTCGCTTTCTGCGCGACTACCTCTATATCCCGCTCGGCGGCAACCGGCACGGCGAGGCGAGGCGCAATGTCAACCTGATGGCCACGATGCTGTTGGGTGGGCTGTGGCACGGCGCGGCGTGGAACTTCGTGCTGTGGGGCGGCCTGCATGGATTGTATCTGATCGTGCATGGCCAGTTCCGCTGGCAGCTTCCTGCGTTTGTCGGCCGCGCATTGACGCTGCTTGTTGTCATCGTCGCCTGGGTGCCGTTTCGAGCGAGCGGAATGGGCGCGACGATCGCAATGCTGCGCGGCATGCTGGGATACAATGGCATCGCATTGCCGCAGATGATCGTGCATGCTTTCCCGCCATTGGCCGCGATTGCGACACCGGTGCCATTGCTGCCTTATCTCGGCGATGCACGCACGCTAAGCTTTCCTGAGGTCACTGCCTGCCTGGCTGTCGGCTGGACGATCGTGCTTGGATCACCTGCCGTGCATGAACTATCGGCACGCGCGCGCGGCTGGGCGCTCACCAGCGGCTTTGCGTTCACCGTGCAGGCGCTGTTCTTCGCGCCGCACGTGACGCCATTCCTGTACTTCCGGTTCTGATGCGAGCCTCCGCTGTCGGCGTGGGACGCTCAGGCTGCCCGCGCCTCCTTGCCGCCTGTCTCGCGTCACTGCTGATTTACGCGGTGGCATTCGGTGTCATCCTTGACCGCCCGCTCATGCTCGGAGACCTGCAACGACAAATCGACGCGAAATTGGCGCGGGCCGCAACGATCGCCAGCCCGAAGCTCGTGATACTCGCCGGCTCCAATGGCGCCTATTCGCATCGCTGCGAGACCATTGAACCGATCATCGGTATGCCCTGCGTCAATGGTGGCGTGGCCGTCGGCATCGGCCTCGACTACCTGTTTGCCCGCTGGCAGCACGTTCTGCACGCCGGCGATATTGTGTATTTACCGATGGAGGAAGCGCAGTATGTTCGCACACGCGCCGCAACTGTGGTGGGACCTGACGCTGCCATCATGTTCCGCCATGACTGGCGAACGCTGGCCTCACTTCCTCCCGAACGCTGGCTTGCCGCTCTGTTCTCGTTCGATCTGCGTGCCGCGCTGATGGGGCCGATCGAAGCCGTCCTCATCGTCGCACACTTTCATGACCCGCGTCCTGAGGCGACCGGCACGATAAACGCGTGGGGTGATCACATTGGTCATACGGCCGAACTCGCCGCGACCAGTCGGACAGTGCTGGCGACCGCACCGTCATACCATGCGTCGGCCGAACAGATCAGAACAGGCTATGGCACCACGCTGATCGGCGGGTTTTCCCGGTGGGCCGCCACGCACGGCGTACGCGTCATTGGCGGCCTGCCAACCGAGTTCGCCGACGCGCCGATGCCGGATGCAACGTTGCAGGCAATCCGATCCGTCTATGCGCTGAATGGTGACGACTTCGTCGCTCTACCGAATTTTAGCCGATACCCGCGTTCCGCGTTCTTCGATACTGGCGAACACCTGAACGAGACGTGGCAGGTCGTGCACTCGAAGCTGCTCGCCGAGCAGCTGCGATGGCATTGCGCGTCCATTGCAGCAGTTCGTCCCGCTGATCCAGCAGGCCCTCCGGCACCACGTAATAAGCCGACAGACTGACCTCGCGCACACCACGCCGGTAAGTGAATGCGCCGCTGCCCGCGCGCTCGAATTGCTCGCGCGTCGTCTCGTCAACGCGCAGATAGATCGTGTCGCGCACCAGAAGGCCAAACATCACGCCGCCGTGGAACAGCCCGACCCCACTGAACATGCGGCGGGACACGGGGTTAAGCGGCTCAAGCAAGTCCAGGACGAAATCCTGGAAGCCGCAACTCACCGCCATTGCTCAGAACGCCAGCGAAGTCGCCTGGACCACCAGCGGCAAGGTGCGCACCAACGACAGCACGTCCTCCGGCACCTCCCCGTCCACCGACACCAGGCAGATCGCATCGCCGCCCTGACTCGCACGGCCGAGGTGGAAGGTCGCTATATTGATGCCGGCGTCCGCCAGCGTGGCACCGAAGCGGCCGATGAACCCAGGTTTGTCCTGATTGGTGACGTACAGCATGTGCGGGGCGAAGTCGGCCTCGACCTTGATGCCCTTGATCTCGACGAGGCGCGGCCGCGATCCGGCGAACAGCGTGCCGGCAACTGAACGCGTCAGTCGATCGGTTTCCAGCGTGACGCGCACCAGCGTCTGGTATTCGCTGTCTCGGTCATGCACGGTCTCGGCCACGTCGATGCCGTGATCGCGCGCCGCGACCGAAGCGTTCACCATGTTGACGCCTTCCATTACCGGCGTCATCAGACCGGCGAGGACCGCCGCGCCCAAGGGACGCGTGTTGAGCGCCGCGGCCTGGCCTTCGAACTCGATCAACACGCGGCGGATCACGCCTTCCCGCGCCTGAGTTAGCTGTCCGGCGAAGGCACCGAGCAACCGGCACAGTTCCATATATGGTTTCAGCCGTGGCGCGTCCTCTGCCGACACGGATGGCATGTTGATCGCGTTGGCGATTGCGCCGGTCAGCAGGAAGTCACTCATCTGTTCGGCGATCTGCAAAGCCACGTTTTCCTGCGCCTCGGCGGTAGCGGCGCCGAGGTGCGGCGTGCACACAACATTCTCCAGCGCGAACAACGGTGATTGCGTCGCGGGTTCGGTCTCGAACACGTCGAGCGCTGCACCGGCGACATGACCCAATTCGATCGCCTCGGCCAACGCCAACTCATCCACCAGCCCACCGCGCGCGCAGTTGATGATGCGCACGCCGCGCGTGGTCTTCGCCAGCGCTTCGCGCGAGATGATGTTGCGCGTCGCGTCGGTCAGCGGCGTGTGCAGCGTGATGATGTCGGCTCGCGCCAGCAGATCGTCGAGTTCGGCCTTCTCCACGCCGAGATCGAGCGCACGCTTTTCGTTGAGGAACGGATCGTAGGCGAGAACCCGCATCTTCAGACCGACTGCTCGGTCGGCAACGATGGAACCGATATTGCCACAACCGATCAGGCCCAGAGTCTTGCCCGTCAGTTCCACGCCCATGAAGCGGTTCTTCTCCCACTTGCCGGCCTTGGTGGAAGCGGATGCCTCGGGAATCTGGCGAGCCAACGCGAACATCATCGCGATGGCGTGCTCGGCAGTGGTGATCGTATTGCCGTGCGGCGTGTTCATCACCACCACGCCACGCGCGGTGGCCGAGCGAATATCGACATTGTCGACGCCGATCCCGGCACGGCCGACCACCTTGAGGTTAGTCGCCACGTCGAGCAGTTCGCGCGTCACCTTGGTGGCAGAACGGACGGCAAGCCCGTCATACGGGCCGATGATCGCGCGCAGGTCGGCAGGCGACAGGCCAGGCTTCAAATCCACGTCGATCCCGCGGCGGCGGAAGATTTCCACCGCGGCCGGGGAGAGTTTGTCGCTGATCAGGACTTCGGGCATGAGATCACTCACTGATTGTGGCCCCCTCCTCTGTATCTACAGACAGGATACTCCCCCACCCCTTGCAGAAGGGGAGGGGCGAGGGGGCGTCGCTTATTCTGCAGCCTTCGCCGTCGCGTGTTCCGCGGCCACGACGTCGTGCGCCCAGTCCAGCCACGGGAGCAACGCCGCAATGTCCGCGGTCTCCACCGTCCCACCGCCCCAAATGCGCAACCCCGGTGGTGCATCGCGATAGGCCGCGATGTCATAGGCTGCGCCTTCCTTCTCCAACAGCGCCGCGAGCCGCTTCGCAGCGGCTGCCTGGCGATCCGCGGGCAACGTCGTGAACCATGGCGCAACCAGCTTCAGACAGATCGACGTGCAGGACCGTGTCTGCGTCTCCTCGGCGAGGAAATCCACCCAATCGGTCCGCGCCACCCAACTTGCGATCGCGGCAAGATTCGCTTCCGACCGTGCGATCAGTCCATTGAGCCCACCAATCAATTCGGCCCAGCGCAGTCCGTCGAGCGCATCCTCGACGCACAGCATCGAAGGTGTGTTGATCGTCTCGCCCTTGAAGATGCCTTCGATCAGCTTCCCGCCGGACGTGAGACGGAAAATCTTAGGCAACGGCCACGCCGGCTTGTAACTGAGCAGACGCTCCGCCGCGCGCGGCGACAGCGCCAGCATGCCATGCGCCCCCTCGCCACCCAGCACCTTTTGCCAGGACCATGTGACGACATCGAGCCTGTCCCAGGCGAGCCGCATTGCGAATGCCGCCGACGTGGCGTCGCAAATCGTCAACCCCTGCCGATCGTGCGCGATCCACTCGCCGTTCGGTACCCTGACGCCGGACGTCGTGCCGTTCCACGGGAAAACCACATCGTGGCTGAAATCGACGGAGCCAAGGTCCGGCAATCCCCCATACGGCGCCGACAGCACGCGTGCATCCTCCAGGCGAAGCTGCTTGACCACGTCGGTGGCCCAGCCCTCGCCGAAACTCTCGAATGCCAGCACATCGACGCCTCGCTGTCCGAGCAGCGACCACAACGCCATCTCGACTGCGCCGGTGTCCGAGGCAGGCACTATCCCCAGCCGCCAATCAGGCGGCATGCTAAGAATCGCGCGCGATCGCTCGATGACTTCGGCCAGGCTAGCTTTGGGTTCGCTGGCGCGGTGACTGCGCCCGAGCATGGCGCCAGACAACGCTCCCGGCGTGAAGCCAGGGCGCTTGGCACAGGGACCGGAGGAGAAATTGGGATTAGCCGGACGTTTGTCCGGTTTCAGCTTGATCGCCATCTGCGGCTCTCCCTTACAGAAGAGAAGCGCCCCGGTGGGGGGGCGTGACCCGGCGCGGCGTATAGCGAGAAGGTTGCTACTGCGTCAACGACATACGCCTCGGTTGGCAGGCGAACGCCGCCAGGAAGTAACTATTCTAGTCCGCCAACAGCCGGCGCAACGTAGCCGCAGGGTCGTTGAGGAAGGCACGCGTCACCCGCACGTGTTCCAGGTCGTTCCAGGCGTGCGGCCGCAACCGCCCATCCTCGGCAAGCAGGATTGTCGCGTCAGGCAATGCCAGCAGGATGGGCGAATGCGTGGCGATGACGAACTGGCAGCCTTGGCGTACGCGGTCAGCGAGCACCGCGATCAGCGCTAAAACCCGCGTCGGCGACAGCGGCGTCTCCGGTTCGTCCAGGAAATAAAGCCCGTTCGGCACCAACCGCGTCTGGAGCAGGGCCAGGAACGTCTCCCCGTGCGAGCGTGCGTCCGGATCGACACCGTAGCGGTGTGCCAGTGCCCCTCGCTGGCCACGAGCGACACCCATCGCGCGGTCGCGACCGGGTCCCTCCGGCAGCTTCGCGAGTTCCTGTTCGATCTCGCCGAGTTCCGCCATGTCCGCCGTCAGCCGGCCAGTGTAGCCGAACACGTCCTCGGCGCGCAGGAACAGCCGCGTACGAGCATGGCGGCGACGGACAAAGACGAAGCCGGCAGCAAGGTCGCGAGCAGCCTGCAGGGTGGGATCGCGTTTCAGATCACGCGCGCCGGCAGCCACCGCGTCCATGCCCGCCGCGATGCCTTCGAGCAGCGTCGACTTGCCGCTGCCGTTCTCGCCCACCAGGAAGGTGACCGGCGTGGTGAACTCGAGCAACTCGAGATCGCGTACCAGGGGCAGATTCCAGGGGAACCGTCCCGGGTCCGTTGCGGCGTCAGGCCGCCGCCGGAGGGCTGACAGGAATACCATCGAGTTCAGCCGGCGATCGAGCCGCAAAGCGTCAGCATAGCGCAGCCCTAACCAGCGCACCGGAGCCGGTCAACGCCATGATTCGCCATTGGCATCGCGGCAGCTCACATGCGATGAGGGGCAGGGTTCTTCGGAACAGCGAATTCGATGGACGAGGTCCGCACGCGGCACAAGGTGGCGCCGATCTCCGCGGCCGAGGCCAGCGCCGAGTTGATCGCGGTGATCGTCGCGGTCACCGATGGCGAGCCGCGCGTGTTGACGATCGACGATGGCCAGGCGCTGCCGTCGGGGCCGTTCGAGCTGACGCACCGATCGCTGCAATCAGGCATCCGATCCTGGGTGGAGCAACAGACCCACCATCCGCTGGGTTACGTCGAGCAGCTCTACACCTTCGCCGACCGCGACCGGACACGGACCGGCCAGCGCATGGTGTCCATCAGCTATCTGGGCCTGACGCGGGAGGCACGCGCTTCAGGCGAGCCGCGCGTGGGATGGCAAAGCTGGTATCGCTATTTTCCCTGGGAGGACCGCCGCGATGGCACCGCCGCGGTCGAGGAACCGATCGCCGCGAAACTCCGGGCGTGGGCAAACGACACCGACGAAGCGGCAATCCGACGTGAGCGCCAGCAGCGGATCGGCATCACCTTCGGCCATGACGGCCGCACCTGGAACGAGGAACTGATCCTGCAACGCTACGAACTGTTGTGGGAGGCAGGGTTGGTGCCGGAGGCCCCGCAGGCGAGCGATCCTGTGCAAGGCGAGCCGATGACGCACGACCACCGCCGTATCCTTGCCACCGGCATCGCGCGGCTTCGCGCCAAGATCAAATACCGCCCCGTGGTGTTCGAATTGATGCCGCCACGCTTCACCCTGTTGCAATTGCAGCGCGCGGTGGAGGCGCTGGCTGGGCGGCGGCTGCACAAGCAGAATTTCCGCCGGTTGATCGAGCAGCAGGATCTGGTGGAGGAGACCGGCGACGTGGCGACCGAGACCGGCGGTCGGCCGGCCAAGCTGTTCCGTTTCCGCCGCGACGTGGTAGCGGAGCGGGCGGTCTCGGGCAGCAAGCTGCCGCTCGCCCGGTAGACCGCCCTCTGCCGATCGTGGCGGCGTGACGATAAGGCCCTTGACACCCTTATGCTCAGCACTAGTATAAGCAAGTGAAATGCTCATGTAGAGCATAAGGGAGAAGTCCGCATGTCACATGGTGAAACGCTCGCCCGCACCGCCCCGCTGTACGACCGGGTCAAGGCGTTCGTCCCGCCGATGGAGTGGCCGGTGTTCGCCGACGACATCGATGCCATCCTGGCGCTGAAGCGCCGGCGCAACGCGGTGATCCTGGGCCACAACTACATGACTCCAGAGATCTTCCACTGCGTCTCGGACATCGTGGGCGACAGCTTGGCCCTGGCGCGCGAGGCGATGAAGGTGGACGCCGATGTCATCGTGCTCGCCGGCGTGCACTTCATGGCGGAGACGGCGAAGCTGCTGAACCCGTCGAAAACCGTACTGATCCCGGATACCCGCGCCGGCTGCTCTCTGGCGGAATCGATCACCGCGGCGGACGTGCGCCTGCTGCGTGAGCGCTATCCCGGCGTGCCCGTGGTGACCTATGTCAATACATCGGCGGCAGTGAAGGCCGAGTCTGACATTTGCTGCACGTCGGGCAACGCCCGCAAGGTCATCGAATCGCTGGGGGTCGACCGCGTGATCATGTTGCCGGACGAATTCCTGGCGCAGAACATCGCGGCGCAGACCGGGGTGAAGATCATCACCTGGGCTGGTCATTGCGAGGTCCATGAGCGCTTCACCGCCGCGCAGATCCGCGAACTGCGCGCCGAGAACCCCGGCGTCGTGGTGCTGGCGCATCCCGAGTGCCCGCCGGAGGTGGTGGCCGAGGCGGATTTCACCGGCTCGACCGCGGATATGTCGGGCTATGTGGGCAAGCAGAAGCCGGCGAAGGTGGTGCTGATCACCGAATGCTCGATGGCCGACAATGTGTCGGTGCATCATCCGGACGTGCAGTTCGTCCGTCCGTGCAATCTCTGCCCGCACATGAAGCGCATCACGCTGGCAAACATCCGCACGGCGCTGGAGGAGATGCGCCACGAGGTGACGATCGACCCGGCGGTGGCGGTGGGTGCCCGTCAGGCGGTCGAGCGTATGCTGGCCGTGCCATGATCCCGCCCTTGCCCTCCATCATGGTCGAGCCCTCGGTGCGCGCAGCGCTGCTGGAGGATCTCGGCCGCGCCGGCGACCTGACGACGGATGCGATCGTGCCGGCGAGCGCACGTACCGAATGCGCGCTCGTGGCGCGCCAGGCCGGTGTAGTGGCAGGACTGGACTACGCGATCACCGCGTTTCGCCTGATCGATCCTGCGATCGCGGTGATCGTCGAGCGCGCAGACGGCAGCCGGCTGGCGCCGGGCGATCTGATCGCGGTGATAAGCGGACCGGCACGGGGTATCCTGACGGCGGAACGGACGGCGCTGAATTTCCTGTGCCATCTGTCAGGCGTCGCGTCCGCGACACGCGGCATCGTCGATGCGATTGTCGGGACCAAGGCGCAGGTAGTGTGCACACGCAAGACTATGCCGGGATTGCGCGCGGCGCAGAAATACGCCGTGCGTGTCGGCGGCGGATCGAACCACCGGTTCGGGCTGGATGATGCGGTGTTGATCAAGGACAACCACGTGGCGATCGCCGGCGGCGTGCGGGCCGCGGTGGAACGCACGCGCGCCGGTGTTGGGCATCTGGTGAAGATCGAGGTGGAGGTGGACACGCTGGCGCAACTTCAGGAGGCCATGACGTTGCGCGTCGATGCCGTGCTGCTCGACAACATGGGGCCTGACATGCTGCGCTTGGCGGTCGAGATCGTGGGGGGCCGGGCGATCACTGAGGCATCCGGGCGTATACGACCCGATACTGCGCCAGCGATCGCTGCGTCGGGGGTCGATCTGCTATCGGTCGGTTGGCTCACGCACAGCGCAACGGTGCTGGATATCGGGCTGGATCATCGCGGGTGAGCGAAGCAATCCTGGTGGGGATTGCTTCGTCGCTTTCGCAATGACAGATGAATCAATTTAGCGCCTTGCTCTTGGTATCGATTGCACTGAGCAGATCCTTCCAGGAATCGACGAAGCCTTTGGCGCCTTCATCCTGAAGCTCCTTGGCCAGCGCCTCGACATCGACGCCGGCTCGCGTGATGGCAACCAGCACCTGCTCGGAATCGCTGCCGTCCCGTGGCATCGTCCGATCGACCTGGCCGTGGTTGCCGAATGCCAGCAACGTCTCTTCGGGCATGGTGTTGACCGTGTTCGGCGCCGCAAGCGCGCTTACATAGAGTATGTCCGGCGCCTCTGGATCCTTGGTGCTGGTGCTGGCGAACAAGAGCCGCTGCGGACGTGCTCCCAGGCCTTCGAGCCGTTGCCACCGATCGGACTCCAGGAGGTCGCGATACGCCTTGTAGCTTTGCTGCGAGACCGCGATGCCCAGTCGGTCCCTGAGGGCCCGCGGCACCTTATCCAAAGTCGCCTTGTCCCAACGGCTCACAAACACCGATGCGACCGATCGCACGTCCGGGCTCAGTCCCGCAGCGACCCGACGCTCCAGACCACGCAAGTAAGCGTCCGCCGCCCGCACATAGTGATCGCGCGAGAACAGCAAGGTGACGTTGACCGGCACACCCGCAAAGATCGCCTCTTCGATGGCGGGCAGCCCCTCCAGCGTGCCTGGAATCTTGATGAACAAGTTCGGGCGGCCGGCCTTCCCATGCAGTGCCCTGGCCTCAGCAATCGTCCGCGCCGTGTCATGCGCCAGCAGCGGCGAGACCTCAAGCGACACCCAGCCATCGACGCCGGCGGTTCGCTTATGGATCGCGGCGAACATGTCGGCAGCCTTGGTGAGATCCTGAACCGCGAGTTCAAAGAACAGCGCCTCGTCCGACTTGCCCGCGTCCACCAGGTGCTTGATTTCGGCGTCATACGATTTGCTGTGCGTGACGGCGTGATCAAAGATCGAAGGATTCGAGGTGAGGCCGGTCACCGACAATTCGTCGATATAGCGCTGCAGTGTGCCGCTGGTCAGCAGATCGCGGGTAATGTTGTCCAGCCAGATGCTCTGCCCAAGGTTATGGAGCTGTTCAGTCGCTTTCACCGTCCCACCCTCCCGTCACTGTTTCACATAGTCGGAAAAGTCGTGGCTAACGAGGTCTCCGATGCGGTTGAGCTGAATCTCGCCATGCGGATATTGAGCCAGGATCTCGGGATCGGTGGCGTAGTGCCCCTGACGCGGGAACACAGTTGTGACGCGTGTGCCCCAGATCTTCTTCATCGTATCCAGAATGCGAAGCTTGTCGTCGATCATCACATAGTGCTTCGCTGGATATAACCGCTCGACGTCGTCCAGCTCTTCTTCCTTATGGATGTAGATAAGCACGTGACCCTCGAATGCCTGCCATAACCCGGCCCGCTCGACCTTGCGCGGCTGAAACACCGCGTCACCATCGGACAAAATGACCACGGGTCCCCATTGCCTTGCGTGCCTCACTGCATCGAGCGCACCTGGGTAAACCCGTTCGGCGAACGGATAGTCCACCAACCAGTTCGACATTCGCAGCAGTCTCGGGTCGTGCATCTCCTCCAACCGGTAGCGTTCCAGCGCACCCAGATAGTCAGCGTAGCCCAGCTCGCTGCGCAGCGCCTCAAAGATTTCCCAGTACCGATTGCGCGCCGCCGTTCCATGCTCTACGCCGATATGCACGTCGAGATCCGCCTGCACGCGGTCATTGTTCAGTAATGTGTTGTCGACATCGAACAGGAAGACGAGGTCGTGCATCATTTGGATTGCTCCATCTCCGGGTTCGGGTTGCGCCACGGCCCATCGGAACCGATCAGCGCCTCGGCCTCGCTGGGACCCCACGTGCCCTTTTCATATGGATAGACCGGCGTCACATCGTCCAAGATCGGCTCCGCGATACGCCATTGCGCGTCGACGATATCGTCACGCCCGAACAGCTCTCCCAACCCGCGCACCGCATCACCGAGCAGACGCTGATACGGCGGCAGCATGCTTGGCGCATGCTCGGTCAGAATCATCTCGACGTCTTCGCCGACCATGCGTTCGCCGGGCAGCTTCACGCGCACGCCCATTGCGATACTCACATCCGGGCTGATGCGCATCCGCACATGACCGGAGCTCAGCGGCACGAGCTCGTCGAAGGTTTCGCGTGGCGGACGTTTGAAATGCACCACTACTTCAGTTGCTGTCACCGGCAGTTCCTTGCCGGCACGGATGTAGATCGGCACACCGGCCCAGCGCCACGTCTCGATGAACAGCTTCAGCGCGACGAATGTTTCGACGGTAGAACCTGCGCGAACACCCGGCACCGCCTGATAGCCGGCATACTGCCCGCGCACAACGTGTGCAGGATCGAGCGGGCGCACCGCCTTCAGCAACGCCGCCTTCTGGTCGCGCATCGCCTCGTGCTCTTCGCCGGTCGGCGGGTCCATCGTCAGTTGCGCCAGAACCTGCAGCATGTGGTTCTGTACTACGTCGCGGATCGCGCCGGTCTCGTCGTAGAAGTTGCCACGGTCCTGGACGCCAAAATTCTCCGCCATGGTGATCTGGATACTGCTGACGTGCTCACGGTTCCACAGCGGTTCGAACATCGAGTTGGCAAAGCGGGTATAGACGATATTCTGGACTGGCTCTTTGCCAAGGTAATGGTCGATCCGGAATATGTTCTCCTCGGAAAAGTACTGCTCCAACAGTCGGTTCAATGTGCGCGCAGTTTCGCGGTTATGGCCAAAAGGCTTCTCGATCACCAGACGAGCGTTGTCAGCGCAACCCGACTTCGCGAGTGCCTGCGCCACGGTCGCAAACAGGCTTGGGGGCACCGCGAGATAGTGCAGCGGCCGCTGCGCCTCGCCAAGCTGTTTGCGCAGCTCGGTGAAGGTCGCAGCGTCGTTATAGTCGCCATCGACATAGCGCAGCAGCGACATCAGCCGCTGCATCGCCTGCGGATCTGCACCGCCATGGTGCTGCAGGCTGTCTGCCGCGCGCGTCTTCAGTTGGTCGAGATTCCACCCGGCCTTGGCGACGCCGATGATTGGGACATCCAGCCCCTCATCACGTACCAGACCCAATAGCGACGGGAAGATCTGCTTGTACGCAAGATCGCCGGTGGCGCCGAAGAAGACAATCGCGTCCGACCGTTGCTCGGCCATTCAACTACGCCTTCTTCTCGACGTGGCCGCCGAAGGCAAAGCGCATTGCCGATAGGACCCGGTTGGCATAATCGGCGTTGCCACGCGATTCGAACCGCGAATAAAGTGCCGAACTGATCACCGGGGCGGGCACACCTTCATCGATCGCGGCGAGCACCGTCCAGCGGCCTTCACCAGAATCCGACACGTGGCCCTGGAAGTTCGCCAGATCGGCATTTTCGCGCATGGCGCCGGCGGTAAGGTCCAGCAGCCACGAGCCGACAACGCTGCCGCGCCGCCACAGCTCGGCAACCTGTCCGACGTCAATGTTGTACTTGTAGTGGTCGGGATCGCGGAGTGGCGTCGTCTCAGCATCTACCTCGTGCGTCTTCAGGCCGATATTTGCATTCTTCATGATGTTGAAGCCCTCGGCGAATGCCGCCATCATGCCGTATTCAATGCCATTGTGGACCATTTTGACGAAGTGGCCAGCACCGTTCGGGCCGCAGTGCAGATAGCCATACTCCGCCTGGCTCGGCGTGCCAGTGGCGCCAGGCGTGCGCGGCGCGGTCTCGACACCAGGCGCCAACGAACGGAAAATTGGATCGAGGTGCTTTACGGTCGCGTCCTCGCCACCGATCATGTGACAGTAGCCGCGCTCGAGCCCCCAGACGCCGCCGCTGACGCCAACATCGACATAGTGAATCCCTTTGGGCTTCAGCTCGCGTGCACGTCGGATGTCGTCGTGATAGTAGGAGTTGCCGCCTTCGATCACGATGTCTTCCGGCTCGAGCAGCGGCACCAATGAATGCAGCACTGCATCGACCGCCGCAGCCGGCAGCATCAGCCAGACGGCTCGCGGCTTCGACAGAGACTTGACGAAATCCGGCAGACTGGTGGTTCCCTTGGCCCCCTTCGCCACCGACTGCTGCACGGCGTCGGCGTGGTTGTCAAAGACCACGCATTTGTGACCGGCCTTCATCAGCCGCTCAACCATGTTGGCTCCCATACGGCCAAGGCCGATCATGCCCAGTTCCATTTGTGTTCTCCTCAAACTGCCTGTGTGTGGCCCATGGCCCTTTTGGCCGCAGCGACGACGGTGTCCGTTGTAAAACCAAAATGCTCGGCCACCACCTTCATGGGAGCCGACATGCCGAAGGTGCGCATGCCTAACACGACGCCGGTCGGTCCCGCGTAGCGCTGCCAACCTAGTGGCGAGCCCTCTTCGACGGTCACCCGCGCCGTCACCGAAGGCGGCAGCACACTGTCGCGGTACGTCGCATCCTGTTCTTCGAACAACTCCCATGACGGCATGCTGACGACTCGCGTCGTGACGCCTTCCGCGACGAGCTTGTCGCGTGCCGTGAGGCATAGCGTGACTTCGCTGCCGCTGGCGATGAGGATGACGTCTGGCTTCGCATCTGGCGCATCGGTCAGGACGTAGGCACCTTTCGCGAGACCCGCAGCCGGCGCGAATTTCGTGCGATCGACGATCGGCAACGGCTGCCTTGAACAGATCAGCGCAGCGGGGCGGTGCTGCAACTGCAGAATGCAGCGATAGGCTTCGGACATCTCGTTGGCGTCGGCGGGACGGATTACGACCATGCCGGGGATCGCGCGCAATGAGACCAGTTGTTCGATCGGTTCGTGCGTAGGGCCGTCCTCGCCGACACTGATCGAATCGTGGGTCCAGATATGCAGAACCGGCAAGTCCATCAAAGAGGCGAGCCGGATCGCGCCGCGCGCATAATCAGTGAAGATCAGAAAGCCGGACCCGAAGGCGCGCAGTCCGGTCAGGGTCATGCCGTTGACGGCGGCGCACATCGCGTGCTCGCGAACACCGAAGTGCATATTGCGGCCACGGCGATTGCCGAGTGGCTCACCGGGCTGGAAATCGCCAGCGGTTTCGAAGGTGAGCCGTGTCTTGGTACTCGGCGTCAGGTCCGCTGCGCCGCCCACAATCCACGGTATCCGTTCAGCGACCGCGTTCAGCACCCTGCCGGAGGCGTCGCGCGTAGAAAGCCCGGTCGCGCTCGGCGGGAAGTCCGGCAGTGCCGCCTCCCATCCGGACGGGAGTCCACGCTTGCTCATGCAAACGACCTGTTCGGCCAGGTCGGGATACTGATTGCGGTAGCGCTGGAAGGTGTCTTGCCATTCTGCGTTCAAGCGCGCTCCGCGGGCGCCGAGTTGTGCGGAAAAATGCTGGCGCACGCCATCAGGAACCACGAAGTCCTGCGCTGGATCGAAGCCGAAGAATTCCTTGGTGAGCCGCACTTCCTCCTCGCCGAGCGGCTCGCCGTGCGCTTCCGGCGAATCCTGCTTGTGCGGGGCTCCATAGCCGATATGGCTGTGCACGATGATCAGCGTCGGCCGGTCCTCGGTGCTCAAGAACCCGTGATAAGCACGTTCGAGCCGCTCCGTGTCATTGGCATCGGTCACGCGCAGGACGTTCCAGCCATAAGCCAGAAAGCGCGCCGCAACGTCCTCGGTGAATGCGATATCGGTATGGCCCTCGATGGTCACGCGGTTGCTGTCGTAAATCCAACACAGGTTGGACAATCGCAGGTGGCCGGCCAACGAGCCGGCCTCGCTGGCAACCCCTTCCATCATGTCGCCATCGCCACAAAGAGCATAGACGTTGAAGTCGAAAAGGTCGTAGCCCGGCCTATTGTAATTGGCGCGGAGCCATTGGCGAGCGGCAGCCATGCCGACGCTCGTCGCCACGCCCTGGC
The DNA here is from genome assembly GCA_963818775.1 of uncultured Alphaproteobacteria bacterium. Lineage (GTDB taxonomy): Bacteria > Pseudomonadota > Alphaproteobacteria > Acetobacterales > Acetobacteraceae > JAMXLO01. The sequence continues at coordinate 23,119 of CAWFUF010000007.1, forward strand.
CGAGCGGACCCGTTGTCGTCTCGACACCCGACGTCCAACCGTACTCGGGATGTCCGGGGCAGCGGCTTCCGGCCTGACGAAACGCCTTGATATCGTCCAGCGTTACGGCGTCCCTGCCGACCTCTTCGTAGCTTGGGTTCGCTGCCTTGATGGCCGCCAGATGGATCAGGCTATAGAGCAGCATCGATGCGTGACCGCTGGATAGGACAAAGCGATCGCGATTGATCCATCTCGGATCCGCGGGGTCGTAGCGCAGCACACGTTGCCACAAGGTATACGCTGCTGGAGCCGCATCCATCGGCGTGCCAGGATGGCCGGACTTCGCCTTTTGTACGGCATCTACGACCAACATTCGAATGGTGTTGATCGCAAGCTGGTCAATATCCGACTGCGTTCGCATCTTTTGACCTTCGCAAGTTAGACGAAGTGTTTCCCCTAGGGCGGTTGATCGGATGCGCTAAATGCGCGCTTCATTGCCGGCTGCTTGATCGCAGCAAACACTGAAACGCGGGCCACGAGACTTGATCCAGGCGAGGCCACGTTAACATCTACGGACGAAGTGCCTCAAGTCCGCCCCGCGGGGTGCGGGACAGCGGCCTGTCAAGCCGCTTTGCTGCGGCCTGGCTGGGAAGTTGGCAACGTCCCGGCGTATCGGGACTCTGGCTTAGCTCAGATTCAGAGTCTCGCCCTTAGAGCCATGGCGGCAGTGAGTGAGGAGCTAGCCCGATTGGCGCGCCATGCGGTTCTCAGGAGTGCGACCGAGAACGGAACACTTGCGTTGCCCGGGGAGAAGTTGCCGTTCGCGGCGTCGGGGCCGTGTCCGTCAAGCTGGTGTAGATTCGTGGTGTGGCGACGGCATTCATCGGCGCATTGGCACCGGTGGAGTCGAAGCTGACTGGATCGTCCGGTGCGATGGACGGCGGGACTGATGGTGCTGCCGCCGTGATCGCCGCGATCAAGCCCTGCGCCTTCGGGGCTTACACGGTTGAGCGTCGAGCATTTGGTGCCGTCAACGGCGCAGTTGTCTCTCGCTGAACAGCCGCAACACGACCTCCGGCATGCCGTCGCAGAAATTACACCATGGACAAGCATAACAACGACAGTTCGCCGGAGTCGCCTGAATTCCTCGGCGCTGGTTGGTTCGATCCGATCGAGGCGGCCATCCGGGATCGGGTTCGTGGGTTCATCGAGGAGCTTGTTGATGCGGAACTGGACGCGGCACTTGGTCGCGCTATCGTCGCTCGGTGTCGGCAGAAGCGGCTGGCGGAGCAGCCGGATATCGGCATGGACGACGGAACCGCCAGATAAAGTCCAGCTGAGGCGGCTGAAGGCTGAAGTGGAAATCTGGCCGAATTATCGGAATTATTACCGCCAGGCGGGGGCGGAGTTCCTGGCCCATAATTGCATTGAGGGGGCTTGAGTTCGCGCGACGGTTCATGGTTGAGCGCAACCTGATCCTGAATGTCAGTGGTGTGCGCTGGCGCCGGGCAGAACTGTTGGCTGCTCTGGAGCGATGCAAGGAGACTATCTCGCTACCGGCTGGCGGGCGATTGGCATCCTTATTATGGAAGTCCTGACGTCGGATCGTACATACATCGCGCAGCCATTGAGGCGTCGGCAGGGTCGGATAAGAGCCAGAGGTTCGTGTTCGTCCGCACGGACCATCGCGTGCCTGCCCGCGCTGCCGATCCGCCCTTGATCAAGGCCGCTGATCAAGGCCGCCGTGGGGTCCCCTGCGCTGGCAGAGATAGCGTTGCTGACGCCGTCGCCGGTCGCCGTCCCAGTACCCGGCCCGCAGGTCGTGGCACAGCGACTCTGCGCTCGCTGATCGGCTGCCCTATTGTCTCACGGCACCGCCACAGCCGGCCGCCTTCGGACAGCGCACGTCGGCTCGCGGACGCCACCCTTCGGCGCCCAACCTGATGCCGTGTCCGTCGCTCATGTCGAGGCCCATCGCCCGTAGGCCCGCCGCGGTCAGCAGGAACTCGTCGAGGTTGCTGTTTTGCTCAGGCATTGCATCCGGTCCTTTCACTCGCAGAGGATGCGCAGGCTGTGCAAACTGATGGCTCCCATGCCGGTGAGGCATTTGGATCCGCTTCGGTAGTGCTGGCCGCGGCGTCCCGGTAGGAATTTGCGAGGCTTGTTTAAACTTTAATTAGCCAACTCCTGTGCGCTCGTGGTAGGTCGCGGCGCGACAAACGCCAGTGGAATCAAGCATATAGAAGGCGATCTGAAGGAAGCTGACATTAGTGAATGAATGGAAATCCGCCCTCCATTTCCCCGGATGGCAAACATTGCTATGCGGTGCGCGTCTACTACGAGGACACCGATGCCGGTGGTGTCGTCTATCACGCCACCTATTTGCGGTTCGCCGAACGGGCTCGCACCGAAGCCCTGCGCGACGTGGGAATCCCACATGCTGAACTCGTGCGGCAATTCGCCTCGATGTTCGTGGTGCGCCACATCGAAGTGGACTATCTCCGCCCGGCGCACATCGACAACTCGCTGATCGTGGTAACTGAACCTCTCTCGGTGGGGGGCGCAACTGTGACACTGCGTCAGGATGTCCGCGGGCGGGAAGGGTCATGTGCCGTGCTGACGGTGCGGCTTGCATGCGTAACGCTGGGGAACGGAAAGCCGGCGCGTCTGCCGCAGCGCTGGCGCGTGGTCCTGACCGACATGTGCGCAGCAGCGAAGGCTGCGCTGGATAAGGAGTAGCAGGTGGATCGAGCAGTTGATGCGGCGAACTTGGCCACGCCGGTTGTGGATCTCTCGCTTTGGGGACTTTTCCTTGAGGCCGACATCGTCGTGAAGGTCGTGATGCTCGGCCTGCTCGCGGCCAGCGTGTGGGTCTGGGCTGTGGTGTTCGAAAAGTGGTCCAGTCTGCGCAAGGTCAATCGCGACGCGGATGGCTTCGAGGACCGTTTCTGGTCCGGCGGTAGCCTCGAGGACCTGTTCGAGCACGAGGCGACCAATCCGGCACACCCGATGGCTGCGGTATTCGGTGCCGCCATGGGCGAATGGCGCCGCTCGGTGCGGGTTGCCGGCGCCGACATCAGCCGCACCTCCGTTCGTGAGCGGATTGATCGTGCCATCACGGTGACCGTCCAGCGCGAAATGGATCGGATGGAACGCTGGATGATCTTTCTCGCCTCGGTGGGCGCCACCGCTCCGTTCATCGGCCTGTTCGGGTACCTGTGTGGGGAATTATGCACTCGTTCTCCGCAATCGCGGCCATGCACAACACCAATCTCGCCGTTGTGGCACCGGGCATCGCCGAGGCGCTGTTCGCCACAGCGATCGGTCTGGTGGCGGCTATCCCGGCCGTGCTGGCCTACAACAAGATTAGCAACGACCTGGCCCGCTTCGCGGCACGCCTGGAGGGCTTCGGTGCCGAGTTCAGCGCCATCTTGTCGCGCCAGAGTGAGGAGCGCGCCTGACCATGGCTGTATCACTGAATGGCCGACCTCTGACGCGAGGCAGATACCGGCCGCTATCGGAAATCAACGTCACGCCGTTGGTCGACGTGATGCTGGTGCTCCTGATCATCTTCATGGTCACTGCTCCGCTGATGACGTCTGGCGTATCGGTTGATCTGCCAAAGACCGACGCCAAGCCGCTCAACACCGACAGCCAGCCGTTGACGGTGAGCATCGACGCAAGCGGAAAGATCTTCCTGCAGGACCAGGAGGTTCAGCTCGCGGAGCTGGTGACGAAGCTGCAGGCGATCGCGCAGAACAACCAGGATCGCCGTATTTTCGTGCGCGGGGATAAGGATCTTGCCTACGGGCGGATCATGGAGGTCATGGGCACGATCACCCAGGGCGGCTTCACGAAGGTCGCGCTACTGGCGGAGCAACCGATCGCGCAGCCCGCCAAGCCAGCCGCCGCGGCTCCTCCCAAGGCTGGATGAGGACAGCGCGTGCTGCAGCGCGTTCTGCATGGGGTTGGCCATCTGGACAACCGGACAAACGGAATCAATCCGGGGTTAAGAACTGGCGCGATCATCTCGTCGGCTGTCCATCTCGTCATTCTGCTGCTCCTGCTGCTTGGCCTGCCGTTCGCGCAGCCAGCACCGGAACCGCAGGAAACCGCGATCGCGATGGTTTTCGATGGCACAGCTGAATCCTCAATTCACGCTGCGGCGCCAGCCGCTGTCCCTGCACCGGCTCCCGCGCCTGACGTAATGCCCGCACCGCCGGCGCAGCAGCCGCCCAAGCCACAACCGACCGAGGCATCGCCACCTCCGCCGCCTCCACCGCCATCACCACCTCCGCTTCAGGCAGCGGCGCCTCCGCTTCCAACGCCGCCGTTGCCGGTCCCCCCGCCAATGCCGTCGCCGGCCCCTGAGATCACACCGCCTCCCCCGGCCGCGATACCCTCACCGCAGCAGGCTCAGCCACTGCCCACGCCACCTCTGCCTGTGCCGCCACCGCCGTCGCCCGTGCCTCCCAGTCCCCAGAGCGCGACCTCGCAGCCCAACCCAACCAAGAACCCGGCACCACAGAGTAACGCGCTGGAGAACACGCTGGAGAAGCTGCGCAGTCTGCAGCGTCAGAACCAGCCGCCAAGGGCGCGCTATAATCCGCAATCCGGCGGTGCGCCAAATGGCGGAGGGAATCCGCAGAGCGATGACACCTCAGCCCTGAGCACTTCACAGCGCGGCGCGATCGGCGACTTCGTCCGTCGTTGTTGGACAACCGATCCCGGAATGCTCGATCTCGACAAAATGGAAGTACTGCTGACCGTTACCACCGACGGAGGCGGCGTCGTCCGCCGCGCAGTCGTGTCACCGGAGGATGCGGGCCGCGTAGCCAGCAGCATGCGTCTTCGCGTGTTCTCCGAGCGAGCGGTCCGCGCCGTGATGGACCCGAACTGCGCCAACCTGCCGCTGCCGCCCAACCTGATGGGTCAGGTGCGCACGTTCACATTCCGTTTCCGACCGTGAGATGACTCACTTGAAGGAAGGCCCAGACATGTCAGTATCGCCCGTGCTTCCATTCAGCCGGCGCTCGCTGCTTGCAGGCGTAGCAGGCTCTCTGTTCGCCGCTCCCGCCGCGTTCGCTGCTCAGCCACTCGCGCCACCCCAGGCGGGTTCCGGGGGCGGCGGCCAGAGCGCGGTAATCGACGTGAACCGTGCGCGCACCGACCCTATTCCGATCGCTGTTCCGGCCCTCGGCGGCGGGGATGGCAACTCCGCCCAGCTCGGCCAGGACATCGCGACAGTGGTGACCAATGACCTCGCCCGCTCCGGTCTGTTCCGACCGATCGCCCAGCAGGCGTATATCCAGGCGGGATCCAGCCAGGGCGAGGCGCCCAACTTTCAGAACTGGAAGGCGATCGGCGCGCAGGCGCTGGTCACCGGCCGGGCTGAGGCACAGGGCGGCGGGCAGATCCGCGTCGAGTTCCGCCTATGGGACGTCCTGCCGCAGACCCAAATTCAGGGCACTGCCTACACCACCAGCCAAGCCAACTGGAGGCGGATCGCCCACATTATTGCCGATGTGATCTATGAGCGGCTGCTCGGCGAGAAGGGCTATTTCGATACGCGCATCGTCTATATCGGCGCGACCGGTCCGCGTGGCCGGCAGACCAAGCGTCTGGCGATCATGGACCAGGACAGCGAGAACAACCGCTTTCTCACGGACGGCTCCTGGCTGGTTCTTACGCCCCGCTTCCATCCAACGCGCGACGAGATTGCCTTCATGAGCTACGCCAACAATCGCCCAAGGGTCTACCTGTTCAACCTCGGCAGCGGCCAGCAAAGGGTCCTCGGCGAATTCCCCGGCATGACGTTCTCGCCACGCTTCTCGCCGGACGGCAACAGCGTGATCATGTCGTTGGCGACCGGCCAGGGCTCGGACATCGTCAGCGTCGATCTCGGCAGCCACGCATCGCGGCGCCTCACCAACTCCGGCGCGATTGATGTAAGTCCCTGCTACAGCCCCGATGGCAGCCAGATCGCGTTCAACTCAGATCGCGGCGGCGATCAGCAACTTTACGTGATGGGCGCCGGCGGCGGCAGCGCAAAGCGGATCAGTTTTGGTTCTGGTCGGTACGCCACGCCGGTCTGGTCGCCGCGTGGGGATCTGATTGCGTTCACCAGGTTTGGGGGTGAATCCGGCAACTTTTCGATCGGGGTCATGCACCCGGATGGCTCAGGGGAACGCATTCTGTCTGAAGGATTCTCGGTCGAAGGCCCCACGTTTGCGCCAAATGGCCGTGTCCTCATGTTCTGGCGTCAGAGCTCGGCGCGCGACAGCCGGGGATCGGGGTTTTCGTCCCGTCTGGTCTCGGTCGATATCACCGGCTTCAACGAACGGGTGGTCAGCACGCCGACAGACGCATCGGACCCGGCGTGGTCCCCCCTGGCGGCATAGGTAATCATGCCCAGGTTCACTGGTTGTATCGATCCCGACAGGGTTCGCGCGAACTTGACCCGATTCGTCACAACCGGCTAATCGCATCCAGTGGCGGAACGGATTACCGATCCGCCGGCTTGGCGTGCCTTCCTCTGATGTCACCCTCAACCAGGGACGTAGTGGCATGAACAGCAAGATCCTCGGCGCTTTGGCCGCCGTCGCCCTGTTGGCGGCGTGCGCGGATAAGAACACTGGTGCCTCGACGGGCGCCGGCGCGGCAACCTCGGGTCCGGTCCCGGGCAGTCAGGAGGACCTTGTCGCCAATGTGGGCGACCGTGTCTTTTTTGACTTCGATCGCTCGACGCTGAAACCGGATGCGCGTGCGACGCTCGATCGACAGTCGGGCTGGCTCGCCAAGTATCCTCAGGTCAACGTGCAGGTTGCTGGCAACACCGACGATCGCGGAACCGAGGAGTACAACCTCGCGCTTGGCCAGCGTCGCGCCAACTCCAGCCGTGATTATCTGGTCGCTCGCGGCGTTGCCGATTCACGGATCAGCACTATCAGCTACGGCAAGGACCGTCCGACAGCCCTGGGCGACAACGAGCAGGCCTGGGCGCAGAACCGCAACACCATCACTTCGGTCCGCTGAACCGACGGGTTCCGAGCGGGCGTATTGACAGCGAGCCGGCGCACAACGCCGCCGGTTCCGCTCTGTTCTGTGTCGGCCACACGACCGCCCACCTCTTGCATCATAGGCGCATCCCGAGTCCCGTCTTGGCGGCGAGAAGAGTGAAAATGAGCAGAGCGTTGGCGAGGCGGCTGATCGTGCCTCTAGTCCTGCTGGCTTCGGCGATGCCGGCGGTTGCGCAGGTGGAGAGCCGCGAGGGGATAGCGTTGCAGAACCAGATCCTTGAACTCCGGCGTCAGATGCAGACGCTGCAGGACCAGGCGAACCGGGGAGGTGGGAGCCCAACCAATCTCGGCCGCAGCGCGTATCCACAATCATCGACCGGCGGCAGCGACCTCGTGGCGCAACTGCTGTCCCGGGTCGATGCTCTCGAGGAGCAGGTGCGTCAGCTGAGGGGACGAGTTGATGAGACCCAGAACGAGGTGCAGCGCCAGGGTGCCGACCTGGGCAAGCGGATCGACGATATGGCATTTCAGGCTCAGAACCCTCGGGGCGGGCCATCTCCTCCGACAGCGTCGCCGCAGCCTGGCAGCCTGGCGATGACACCGCCTCCCTCCTCGCTTGGTGCACCAGCGGCAGCCGCGCCGTCCGTACCAGCCCGGCGGACGCCCGAGCTCGTCATGCAGGAGGGCAACGCTGCTCTGGCTCGGCGCGATTATCCGGCTGCCGAACAGGCGGCGCGCGAGGTGCTGACGAGCAATCGCACCTCACCCCGTGCCTATGACGCGCAATTCCTGCTTGCCCAGGCGCTGATCGGCCAGCACCAGTATTCGCAGGCGGCCATCGCATACGACGACACCTACAACCGGTCGAGAAAGGGCGCGCATGCCCCCGATGCCCTGCTCGGCCTGGCCAATTCGTTGATCGCCATCAACGAAAAGAAAGCAGCCTGCGATACGCTGGCGAAGCTACACGGCGAATATCCCAGCCCGAGACCTGATCTCCGCGAGGGGATGGCCGCATCCGGTCAACGCGCCGGTTGCAGGTGATTGGCCCCAAGTGAGTGGTCACTGACGAGGAATTTGCCTCTCGCATGGCAGCGCTCGGCCCTTTCGAGCCGGCGCTGCGGATTGCGGCCGGTGTCTCAGGCGGTGCTGACAGCATGGGTTTGGCCTTACTGGCCCACACCTGGGCACGCCAGCGCGGCGGATCGTTGCAGGCGCTGGTCGTCGACCATGGCCTTCGTGGCGAGTCCGGCAGGGAGGCAACGGAAACGGTAGCACGGCTTGGTGGGCGTGGCATCGCGGCAAAAATTCTGGTGATCCAAGGCCTTGACCCCGGTCCCGGACTCGCCGAGCGAGCCCGGCACGCCCGCTTTGCTGCGCTGGAAGCGGCGTGCACCGAAGCGGGTATATTGCACCTGCTGCTCGGACACCACGCGGGCGACCAGGCAGAAACTTTGCAGATCAGGGCGCTCGGTAGCAGCGGTCCAACCGGCATGGCCGGCATGGCACCCCTCGTTGAGAAGACAAACCTGCGATTGCTGCGTCCGCTTCTGACGGTGCTGCCGGGGCGATTGCGCGCGATCCTGACATCCGTCGGCGTGCAGTGGTTCGAGGACCCGTCGAACGTCGATGTGGCAGCGCTGCGCCCGCGACTGCGCCGGCTGCGAGGCGACAGCGAAGGTTCTGGCTCGGCGACGACCGCTCTGGTTGCTGCCTCCGTGGCGTCCGGCCGTCTGCGCGCCGAGCAGGACACCCGCGTCGCCGCCACCCTGGCAGAATGTGTTGCGTTGCGGCCAGAGGGGTTTGCGATACTGTCGGGGCAGCCAATCGAGCCCGCAGTTCTCGCCGCATTGATGCAGACCATCGCCGGGGCGGCATTTCCGCCCGCCACCCGGGCCGTTTCTGCCCTCGCCGCTGCACCCAGGCCCGCGACCCTCGCGGGCGTCCGGCTCGCGCCGGCGGGCCGGCTAGGGACGGGCCTGCTGGCGGTGCGTGAGGCCGCCGCCATGGCACCGCCAATCCCAGCACGACCCGGCGCAGTCTGGGATAGGCGCTTCCGCCTCGGTGCCGAGGCTCGGGTACCGTCAGACGCGACTTTGGGGCCGCTGGGGGACGATGCGGCACGATTCCGCCGGCTATCGCCACTTCCGTCCGCGGTGCTGCGGACCCTCCCGGCCGTCCGATGCGGTTCCGTACTTCTCGCGGTGCCGCATCTGCTGTATCCTGACTGTAATGGATGGGAATGCTTCCCAGTGCTATTTGCCCCCCCGCGACCGGCAGCGGCCACGCCGTTTTGGTTTGGGGATGCATGAAGGACGCTGACACCCTATGTTGGGGTAAGCTGATACGGCCGGTTCACCTTTCGTTGTCATTCCGGCTGGCATCGTGTGCAGCACCGCGTGGACGTGAGCAAAGATAGATGAGCAATTTCGGTCGCAATCTGGCTCTTTGGGTAATAATAGCCCTGTTGCTCGTGGTGCTGTTCAACCTGTTCCAGCCTGGGGCAACACACACCGCGGCCACCCAGGTGGCCTATTCCGACTTTATCAACGAGGTGAACGGCGGCCGGGTCCGCGATGTGGTGATCCAAGGTCGTACCGTCTCAGGCCAACTCACCGATGGCCGCACGTTCCAGACCTATACGCCTGAGGATTCCACTCTGGTCCAGCGCCTGACGGACAAGGGTGTGCGGGTGATCGCCAAGCCCGAGGACTCGGACGTCAACCCGCTGCTGCACTACCTGCTGTCATGGTTCCCGATGCTGCTGCTGATCGGCGTCTGGGTGTTCTTTATGCGCCAGATGCAGGCAGGTGGCGGACGCGCCATGGGGTTCGGCAAGTCGCGTGCCCGAATGCTGACCGAAAAGCAGGGGCGAGTGACCTTTGACGATGTGGCCGGCATCGACGAGGCCAAGGGTGAACTGCAGGAGATCGTCGAATTCCTCAGGGATCCGCAGAAGTTCCAGCGCCTTGGCGGCAAGATCCCCAAGGGGGTGCTGCTGGTCGGCCCACCCGGCACTGGCAAGACGCTGCTGGCGCGCGCCATCGCGGGCGAGGCGAACGTGCCGTTCTTCACCATCTCGGGCTCCGACTTCGTCGAGATGTTCGTCGGTGTCGGTGCGTCGCGCGTCCGCGACATGTTCGAGCAGGGCAAGAAGAATGCTCCCTGCATCATCTTCATCGACGAAATTGACGCGGTCGGGCGCCACCGCGGCGCCGGCCTCGGAGGCGGCAACGACGAACGCGAGCAGACACTCAACCAGATGCTGGTCGAGATGGACGGCTTCGAGAGCAATGAAGGCGTCATCCTGATCGCGGCGACCAACCGCCCGGATGTTCTGGACCCTGCATTGCTACGCCCCGGGCGCTTCGACCGGCAGGTGGTGGTGCCAAATCCGGACGTCAACGGCCGCGAAAAGATCCTCCGGGTTCACATGCGCAAGGTGCCTTTGGCGTCTGACGTAGACCCGAAGGTTATTGCACGCGGCACGCCCGGCTTCTCCGGCGCCGATCTGGCGAACCTCGTGAACGAGGCAGCGCTGCTGGCGGCGCGCATGGGCAAGCGCGTGGTCGCGATGGCGGAATTCGAGGCGGCCAAGGACAAGGTGATGATGGGCACTGAGCGACGTTCGCTCGTGATGTCCGAGGCCGAGAAGCGGATGACCGCCTACCACGAGGGCGGCCATGCGCTGTGCGCCATGCATGAGCCGGAATGCGATCCGGTCCACAAGGCGACGATCATTCCTCGCGGGCGAGCGTTGGGTCTGGTGATGAGCCTGCCGGAGGGCGACCGCTACTCGAAAAGCAAGTCCAAGCTGCTGGCCGAGTTGACCATGGCGATGGGGGGCCGCGCGGCGGAGGAAATCATCTTCGGGCCGGACAAGGTATCCAACGGTGCGGCCGGCGACATCAAGATGGCGACCGATCAGGCGCGTCGGATGATCACCGAGTGGGGCATGAGCGACAAGCTCGGCATGATCGCCTACGGCGACAACAGCCAGGAGGTGTTCCTCGGCCACTCGGTGACGCAGAACAAGAACGTGTCGGAAGCCACCGCGCGCGAGATCGACGGCGAGATCAAGGAGATCATCGACCGCGCCTATGCCAAGGCACGGCGTATCCTGACCGAGAACGTCGAGGAATTGCACCGCCTCGCGCGAGGGCTACTGGAACACGAGACGCTGAGTGGCGACGAAATCCGCACGGTATTGCGTGGTGAGCCGGTAATCCGGAAGGTGGTGGATGAGCCAGCGCCTGAGAGCCGCCGCGCTTCGGTGCCGACCGCGGGCCGCCCGGCCGCACAGACCCCGCCCGCAGGGGGCCTCGGCCCGGCGCCGCAGCCAGGCTGACCCGGAAGCATAAGGACGGGACCGGGAGAGGCCTCCACGGCTGCCCCATTCCAGCATTGGGCTGGCCTCAGCCTCGACCGCCCCCGCGTAATGGGTGTGCTGAACATTACGCCCGACAGCTTCAGCGACGCGGGAGAGTTTCTGGATCCCAACAGAGCGATCGCTGCGGGCCTCGCGATGGCGGCGGCCGGCGCGGATATCATCGATGTGGGTGGAGAGAGCACGCGGCCTCAGGCGAGGCCCACCTCGCAAGCTGCTGAAAAGAACCGTATTCTGCCAGTAATATGGGGCCTTGCTGCAGCGGGGCTCCGCGTCTCTGTTGACACACGCCATGCCGCCACAATGGCGGCAGCGCTCGATGCGGGCGCAACCGTCGTCAACGACATTTACGCTCTCGGTTTCGATCCATCCGCCGCACCCCTCGTGGCCGCCCGCGGTTGTCCGGTCGTCCTCATGCACATGCGTGGAACGCCGACCGACATGTATGCGGAAGCGCGCTATGATGACGTGGTAGCCGACGTGACCCGCGAACTTGGCCATCGCATCGAAGCCGCCGTAGGCGCCGGTATCGCCAGGGACCAGATTGTCATCGATCCCGGCATCGGGTTTGCCAAGACTGCCGAGCAGTCATTGGAGTTGCTACGTCGTCTGCCGGAGCTTGGCTCGCTCGGCCGGCCTATTCTTGTGGGCGTTTCGCGTAAGTCGTTTCTTGGGGTGGTCACGGGTGAGAACAACCCGCGACGCCGCCTGCCGGCCTCGCTCGCTGCCGGCCTGTTTGCCCTGTCCCGCGGCGCTTCGATCCTGCGCGTCCACGACGTGCCTGAAACCTTGCAGGCAATAAGGACTTGGCACACTTTGGCACAATGATTGTACTTCCATTACTAAGTCGATACATGCATCATGTCTTTCGATATGTAAGGCGAACGATCTATGCCCTGCGTGAGACAATTGTTCGGAACCGATGGTATCCGCGGCACGGCAAACACCGATCCCATGACCGCCGAGATGGCGCTCCGACTGGGTCAGGCTGCCGGACTGCTGTTTACCCGCGGCAGCCACCGCCATCACGTCGTGATCGGCAAGGACACGCGGCTGTCCGGCTACATGTTGGAGCCGGCGCTCACGGCAGGCTTTATTGGTGCAGGCATGGACGTGACCCTGGTCGGTCCGCTGCCCACCCCGGCGATCGCGATGCTGACGCGCAGCCTGCGGGCCGATCTCGGCGTGATGGTGTCCGCGTCGCACAATCCGTATGAGGATAATGGCATCAAGCTGTTCGGTCCGGACGGCTTCAAGCTCAGCGATGAGACCGAAAGCGAGATCGAAGCCCTGATGGCCAGCGATATGAGCCAACGCTTGGCGGCGCCCCCGTCGCTCGGCCGCGCTACTCGCCTGGACGACGCCGCAGGGCGTTACATTGAGTTGGCCAAGGCGAGCTTCCCGCGCGGCCTGCGCCTGGACGGCCTCAAGATCGTGGTCGATTGTGCGCACGGAGCGGCCTACCGCGTGGCCCCGACTGTGCTGTGGGAGCTTGGCGCAACCGTGGTCCCGCTCGGGGTCGCGCCCGACGGCTTCAATATCAACCGCGACTGTGGCTCCACGGTGCCGCAGTATCTCTGTGCCCAGGTCGTGGAGCATGAAGCGCAACTCGGCATCGCACTGGATGGCGACGCTGACCGGTTGCTGATTGCTGACGAGAAGGGCCAACTGATCGACGGCGACCAGATCCTTGCGCTGATCGCGCGATCCTGGGCCACTAGCGGTCGGCTACGTGGCGACGGTATCGTCGCAACGGTCATGTCCAACCTTGGGCTTGAGCGCTTCCTCGCCGGCCATGGGCTGGCGTTGGACCGCACCCGGGTGGGCGACCGCTATGTCGTCGCGCGCATGCGGGAGACAGGCATGAACCTGGGCGGCGAGCAATCCGGGCACGTGATCTTGTCAGACTTTGCCACTACCGGTGACGGTCTCCTCGCCGCCTTGCAGGTCCTCGCTGTTATCGTCGAGCAACAGCGCTCGGCGCGCGAAATCTGCCGCGTGTTCACTCCATTGCCGCAATTGCTGAAGAATGTCCGCTTCACCGGCACCTCGCCGTTACTCAACAAGAATATCCAGCACGCCATCGCGGCAGCGCAGGCAAAACTGAATGGCTGCGGCCGCCTGCTGATCCGGGAGAGCGGCACCGAGCCTCTGATTCGCGTCATGGCGGAAGGCGAGGACGAGGCGTTGATCGGGCACATGGTCGATGACCTGTGCGAGACGATTGCCTCGGCCACCTACATGCGCGGGGATGCGGGCTGACCGTTTCCCGCCGATTGGATCCCTCCGATGGCGGACCATCGTGGGCGCCGGGAAGGGCCTACCATGGCAGCAGAATGTCCATCAACTGCTGACCCCAGCGCGTATGCTGGACTTCGGTGAGTTCGCCTCGCCCGCCATACGCAATCCGCGCTTCGGCCATCCGATCGTGCGGAACCGTGTTGTCCGAGGCGATATCCTGCGGTCTTATGACGCCCGTCACCTCGAGCTGGCGTAGCTCGTTATTCACCCGGAACTCCTGCCGCGCCGACACCACGAGGTTGCCGTTCGGCAGCACCTGCGTCACCACGCCTGCGAGGCGTATCGTCACCACCTCACTGCGCTGGATCTGCCCCGACCCGCCGTTGCTGCTGGTGCTGCCGACGTTCAGGATCTTCGAGGGATCGGTGATCGTCTTCGGTAGACCGGCTTGCATGCCGAAGAAACTGGCCATGCTGCCCGTCTCCGCACTCGTCCTGCTCGTCGTCGTCGCGTTCTGCACGTTGGCGGTGTCGTTCATGCTCACCAGAATGGTGACGACGTCGCCCACCTGCGCCGCGCGCTGATCCTTGAAGAATGCGCGCGAGCCGGATCGCCACAATGAGTTCGCCTCATTCGGGGTGGGTTCTCGCGCCGGCATCGGCATGGTCACCGGGCGCCAGGTCGGATCCTTCGTGGGATCCGCAGTCGGCGTCATGGCCGGCGCTCGTCCGACCTCGGACAGGCGGGAAAGCGATCCACAGCCAGCCAGGAGCATACAGGCGAGCGCGGGCGCCAGCAGTCGAACGTTCCGCTTCATCGCACGCTCACTTTCAGCGGCACCGCGCTCGGCGCGACACGCACGCGGTCAGGCCCAATCACCTCCGCCTCGATCACCGCGTGCGATGCAGGATTGAGTATGTGGATGCGCTCACCGATCGCACCGGCTTCCATCGCCTGGCCTTGTGCGGTCAGTACGATCCCAGGACTGTCGAGCATCATCAAAACGGTGGCACCCTTTTGCACCATGGACGGGCGCATCAGTTCCGCCTCTCCGAGTGGTGCGCCACCGGCAATCTGCCGCTTCGTCTGCATGCCGACTGCGTCAGCGATCCTGTGCACCACCTCACCGTGGATCAGTGAGGTATGCACGCGCGTCACGTGAACGTCCTCGGGGCGTAGAACGCTGCCTGCCGGCAAGCGCGCGGTGGCCACTGGCACTTCGATCGTGTCATCCACCTTGCCTGCGAGGCGCATGTAGATTGGTTCCATGGACTCACCGGCAACCGAAAGCATTGCGGTAAACCGACCTGCATTGGTGTCGTAGTTAAGGTCGGACACCACTGGCCGTGGATTTGACTCGAATGGCACAAGTGGTGGCGAAAAGTCGGCCAGCTCGATGTCGCAGTCTGGCGACGTGCCGCCTTCGATCAGGGCGCTCCTCAAAGCATCCAGCACATCCTCGCGCTGCAGCGGCCGGCCGGGCCGATCGAGTACCGCGCGATCAGCCGATGATGTCGGCCGCCAATCCACACCGAATTGCCGTGCGATGGCGCCAAGCTGCGCCGCTTCCACCACGATGCGCCCGCCCGCGCCTGGCCCGGGACCCAGCACACGGTCGGCATTGGCGCCCGCATCCTCGAACAGATCTGACAGCCGCACGGTCGGCGCGTGCAGCGTGGTCACCGTGCGCAGTGTCGCGGACTGCGCGGTCGCGCCCGCGAGACAGGTCGCCAGAACGGCGAATGGCAATCGGATCATCATGTCACCGCAGGTTGGTCAGGGTGGACAGCATGTCGTCGCTTGTGGTGATCACCTTGCTGTTCATCTCGTAGGCCCGCTGTGCCGTGATCAGATTGGTGATTTCGCTGACGACATTCACATTGGACGTCTCGATGAAGCCTTGCATGACCGAGCCGAAGCCAGGCGTGGCAGGATTGCCGGTGACCGGCTGTCCAGATGCTGCAGTCTGCAGATAGAGGTTGTCGCCTTGGGCATCCAACCCCGCCTCGTTCGGAAACACCGCAAGCTGCAACT
>CAWFUF010000008.1:0-256268 GCA_963818775.1 uncultured Alphaproteobacteria bacterium
ATTCCGATAATCGGCCAGATTCCACTTCAGCCTTCAGCCGCCTCAGCTGGACTTCTATTGGCGGTTCCGTCGTCCATGCCGATATCCGGCTGCTCCGCCAGCCGCTTCTGCCGACACCGAGCGACGATAGCGCGACCAAGTGCCGCGTCCAGTTCCGCATCAACAAGCTCCTCGATGAACCCACGAACCCGATCCCGGATGGCCGCCTCGATCGGATCGAACCAACCAGCGCCGAGGAATTCAGGCGACTCCGGCGAACTGTCGTTGTTATGCTTGTCCATGGTGTAATTTCTGCGAGGACGCCGCAGGTCGTGTTGCGGCTGTTCAGCGAGAGACAACTGCGCCGTTGACGGCACCAAATGCTCGACGCTCAACCGTGTAAGCCCCGAAGGCGCAGGGCTTGATCGCGGCGATCACGGCGGCAGCACCATCAGTCCCGCCGTCCATCGCACCGGACGATCCAGTCAGCTTCGACTCCACCGGTGCCAATGCGCCGATGAATGCCGTCGCCACACCACGAACCTACACCTGCTTGGCGGACACGGCCCCGACGCCGCGAACGGCAACTTCTCCCCGGGCAACGCAAGTGTTCCGTTCTCGGTCGCACTCCTGAGAACCGCATGGCGCGCCAATCGGGCTAGCTCCTCACTCACTGCCGCCATGGCTCTAAGGGCGAGACTTGAAATCTGAGACTAAGCCAGAGTCCGATACGCCGGGACGTTGCCAACTTCCCAGCCAGGCCGCAGCAAAGCGGCTTGACAGGCCGCTGTCCCGCACCCCGCGGGGCGGACTTGAGGCACTTCGTCCGTAGATGTTAACGTGGCCTCGCCTGGATCAAGTCTCGTGGCCCGCGTTTCAGTGTTTGCTGCGATCAAGCAGCCGGCAATGAAGCGCGCATTAGCGCATCCGATCAACCGCCCTAGGGGAAACACTTCGTCTAACTTGCGAAGGTCAAAAGATGCGAACGCAGTCGGATATTGACCAGCTTGCGATCAACACCATTCGAATGTTGGTCGTAGATGCCGTACAAAAGGCGAAGTCCGGCCATCCTGGCACGCCGATGGATGCGGCTCCAGCAGCGTATACCTTGTGGCAACGTGTGCTGCGCTACGACCCCGCGGATCCGAGATGGATCAATCGCGATCGCTTTGTCCTATCCAGCGGTCACGCATCGATGCTGCTCTATAGCCTGATCCATCTGGCGGCCATCAAGGCAGCGAACCCAAGCTACGAAGAGGTCGGCAGGGACGCCGTAACGCTGGACGATATCAAGGCGTTTCGTCAGGCCGGAAGCCGCTGCCCCGGACATCCCGAGTACAGGTTGGACGTCGGGTGTCGAGACGACAACGGGTCCGCTCGGCCAGGGCGTGGCGACGAGCGTCGGCATGGCTGCCGCTCGCCAATGGCTCCGCGCCAATTACAATAGGCCGGGCTACGACCTTTTCGACTTCAACGTCTATGCTCTTTGTGGCGATGGCGACATGATGGAAGGGGTTGCCAGCGAGGCCGGCTCGTTGGCCGGCCACCTGCGATTGTCCAACCTGTGTTGGATTTACGACAGCAACCGCGTGACCATCGAGGGCCATACCGATATCGCATTCACCGAGGACGTTGCGGCGCGCTTTCTGGCTTATGGCTGGAACGTCCTGCGCGTGACCGATGCCAATGACACGGAGCGGCTCGAACGTGCTTATCACGGGTTCTTGAGCACCGAGGACCGGCCGACGCTGATCATCGTGCACAGCCATATCGGCTATGGAGCCCCGCACAAGCAGGATTCGCCGGAAGCGCACGGCGAGCCGCTCGGCGAGGAGGAAGTGCGGCTCACCAAGGAATTCTTCGGCTTCGATCCAGCGCAGGACTTCGTGGTTCCTGATGGCGTGCGCCAGCATTTTTCCGCACAACTCGGCGCCCGCGGAGCGCGCTTGAACGCAGAATGGCAAGACACCTTCCAGCGCTACCGCAATCAGTATCCCGACCTGGCCGAACAGGTCGTTTGCATGAGCAAGCGTGGACTCCCGTCCGGATGGGAGGCGGCACTGCCGGACTTCCCGCCGAGCGCGACCGGGCTTTCTACGCGCGACGCCTCCGGCAGGGTGCTGAACGCGGTCGCTGAACGGATACCGTGGATTGTGGGCGGCGCAGCGGACCTGACGCCGAGTACCAAGACACGGCTCACCTTCGAAACCGCTGGCGATTTCCAGCCCGGTGAGCCACTCGGCAATCGCCGTGGCCGCAATATGCACTTCGGTGTTCGCGAGCACGCGATGTGCGCCGCCGTCAACGGCATGACCCTGACCGGACTGCGCGCCTTCGGGTCCGGCTTTCTGATCTTCACTGATTATGCGCGCGGCGCGATCCGGCTCGCCTCTTTGATGGACTTGCCGGTTCTGCATATCTGGACCCACGATTCGATCAGTGTCGGCGAGGACGGCCCTACGCACGAACCGATCGAACAACTGGTCTCATTGCGCGCGATCCCCGGCATGGTCGTAATCCGTCCCGCCGACGCCAACGAGATGTCCGAAGCCTATCGCTGCATTCTGCAGTTGCAGCACCGCCCCGCTGCGCTGATCTGTTCAAGGCAGCCGTTGCCGATCGTCGATCGCACGAAATTCGCGCCGGCTGCGGGTCTCGCGAAAGGTGCCTACGTCCTGACCGATGCGCCAGATGCGAAGCCAGACGTCATCCTCATCGCCAGCGGCAGCGAAGTCACGCTATGCCTCACGGCACGCGACAAGCTCGTCGCGGAAGGCGTCACGACGCGAGTCGTCAGCATGCCGTCATGGGAGTTGTTCGAAGAACAGGATGCGACGTACCGCGACAGTGTGCTGCCGCCTTCGGTGACGGCGCGGGTGACCGTCGAAGAGGGCTCGCCACTAGGTTGGCAGCGCTACGCGGGACCGACCGGCGTCGTGTTAGGCATGCGCACCTTCGGCATGTCGGCTCCCATGAAGGTGGTGGCCGAGCATTTTGGTTTTACAACGGACACCGTCGTCGCTGCGGCCAAAAGGGCCATGGGCCACACACAGGCAGTTTGAGGAGAACACAAATGGAACTGGGCATGATCGGCCTTGGCCGTATGGGAGCCAACATGGTTGAGCGGCTGATGAAGGCCGGTCACAAATGCGTGGTCTTTGACAACCACGCCGACGCCGTGCAGCAGTCGGTGGCGAAGGGGGCCAAGGGAACCACCAGTCTGCCGGATTTCGTCAAGTCTCTGTCGAAGCCGCGAGCCGTCTGGCTGATGCTGCCGGCTGCGGCGGTCGATGCAGTGCTGCATTCATTGGTGCCGCTGCTCGAGCCGGAAGACATCGTGATCGAAGGCGGCAACTCCTACTATCACGACGACATCCGACGTGCACGCGAGCTGAAGCCCAAAGGGATTCACTATGTCGATGTTGGCGTCAGCGGCGGCGTCTGGGGGCTCGAGCGCGGCTACTGTCACATGATCGGTGGCGAGGACGCGACCGTAAAGCACCTCGATCCAATTTTCCGTTCGTTGGCGCCTGGTGTCGAGACCGCGCCGCGCACGCCTGGCGCCACTGGCACGCCGAGCCAGGCGGAGTATGGCTATCTGCACTGCGGCCCGAACGGTGCTGGCCACTTCGTCAAAATGGTCCACAATGGCATTGAATACGGCATGATGGCGGCATTCGCCGAGGGCTTCAACATCATGAAGAATGCAAATATCGGCCTGAAAACGCACGAGGTAGATGCTGAGACGACGCCACTCCGCGATCCCGACCACTACAAGTACAACATTGACGTCGGACAGGTTGCCGAGCTGTGGCGGCGCGGCAGCGTTGTCGGCTCGTGGCTGCTGGACCTTACCGCCGGCGCCATGCGCGAAAATGCCGATCTGGCGAACTTCCAGGGCCACGTGTCGGATTCTGGTGAAGGCCGCTGGACGGTGCTCGCCGCGATCGATGAAGGTGTGCCCGCCCCGGTGATCAGTTCGGCACTTTATTCGCGGTTCGAATCGCGTGGCAACGCCGATTATGCCAACCGGGTCCTATCGGCAATGCGCTTTGCCTTCGGCGGCCACGTCGAGAAGAAGGCGTAGTTGAATGGCCGAGCAACGGTCGGACGCGATTGTCTTCTTCGGCGCCACCGGCGATCTTGCGTACAAGCAGATCTTCCCGTCGCTGTTGGGTCTGGTACGCGATGAGGGGTTGGATGTCCCAATCATCGGCGTCGCCAAGGCCGGGTGGAATCTCGACCAACTGAAGACGCGCGCGGCAGACAGCCTGCAGCACCATGGCGGTGCAGATCCGCAGGCGATGCAGCGGCTGATGTCGCTGCTGCGCTATGTCGATGGCGACTATAACGACGCTGCGACCTTCACCGAGCTGCGCAAACAGCTTGGCGAGGCGCAGCGGCCGCTGCACTATCTCGCGGTGCCCCCAAGCCTGTTTGCGACCGTGGCGCAGGCACTCGCGAAGTCGGGTTGCGCTGACAACGCTCGTCTGGTGATCGAGAAGCCTTTTGGCCATAACCGCGAAACTGCGCGCACATTGAACCGACTGTTGGAGCAGTACTTTTCCGAGGAGAACATATTCCGGATCGACCATTACCTTGGCAAAGAGCCAGTCCAGAATATCGTCTATACCCGCTTTGCCAACTCGATGTTCGAACCGCTGTGGAACCGTGAGCACGTCAGCAGTATCCAGATCACCATGGCGGAGAATTTTGGCGTCCAGGACCGTGGCAACTTCTACGACGAGACCGGCGCGATCCGCGACGTAGTACAGAACCACATGCTGCAGGTTCTGGCGCAACTGACGATGGACCCGCCGACCGGCGAAGAGCACGAGGCGATGCGCGACCAGAAGGCGGCGTTGCTGAAGGCGGTGCGCCCGCTCGATCCTGCACACGTTGTGCGCGGGCAGTATGCCGGCTATCAGGCGGTGCCGGGTGTTCGCGCAGGTTCTACCGTCGAAACATTCGTCGCGCTGAAGCTGTTCATCGAGACGTGGCGCTGGGCCGGTGTGCCGATCTACATCCGTGCCGGCAAGGAACTGCCGGTGACAGCAACTGAAGTAGTGGTGCATTTCAAACGTCCGCCACGCGAAACCTTCGACGAGCTCGTGCCGCTGAGCTCCGGTCATGTGCGGATGCGCATCAGCCCGGATGTGAGTATCGCAATGGGCGTGCGCGTGAAGCTGCCCGGCGAACGCATGGTCGGCGAAGACGTCGAGATGATTCTGACCGAGCATGCGCCAAGCATGCTGCCGCCGTATCAGCGTCTGCTCGGTGATGCGGTGCGCGGGTTGGGAGAGCTGTTCGGGCGTGACGATATCGTCGACGCGCAATGGCGTATCGCGGAGCCGATCTTGGACGATGTGACGCCGGTCTATCCATATGAAAAGGGCACGTGGGGTCCCAGCGAGGCCGAGGCGCTGATCGGTTCCGATGGGCCGTGGCGCAACCCGAACCCGGAGATGGAGCAATCCAAATGATGCACGACCTCGTCTTCCTGTTCGATGTCGACAACACATTACTGAACAATGACCGCGTGCAGGCGGATCTCGACGTGCATATCGGCGTGGAGCATGGAACGGCGGCGCGCAATCGGTACTGGGAAATCTTTGAGGCGCTGCGCAGCGAGCTGGGCTACGCTGACTATCTGGGTGCGCTGGAACGCTACCGGTTGGAGGAGATGCACGACCCGAGACTGCTGCGAATGTCGAACTGGTTGGTGGACTATCCGTTCGCCGAACGGGTTTACCCAGGTGCGCTCGATGCAGTGAGGCACGCAAGGCAATGGGGACCCGTGGTCATTTTGTCCGATGGTGACGCGGTGTTTCAGCCGCGCAAGGTCGAGCGGGCCGGGTTATGGCAGGCATTCGAGGGTCACGTGCTTATCTACATCCATAAGGAAGAAGAGCTGGACGACGTCGAGCGGTTATATCCAGCGAAGCACTATGTGATGATCGACGACAAGCTTCGCATTCTGGATACGATGAAGAAGATCTGGGGCACACGCGTCACAACTGTGTTCCCGCGTCAGGGGCACTACGCCACCGATCCCGAGATCCTGGCTCAATATCCGCATGGCGAGATTCAGCTCAACCGCATCGGAGACCTCGTTAGCCACGACTTTTCCGACTATGTGAAACAGTGACGGGAGGGTGGGACGGTGAAAGCGACTGAACAGCTCCATAACCTTGGGCAGAGCATCTGGCTGGACAACATTACCCGCGATCTGCTGACCAGCGGCACACTGCAGCGCTATATCGACGAATTGTCGGTGACCGGCCTCACCTCGAATCCTTCGATCTTTGATCACGCCGTCACGCACAGCAAATCGTATGACGCCGAAATCAAGCACCTGGTGGACGCGGGCAAGTCGGACGAGGCGCTGTTCTTTGAACTCGCGGTTCAGGATCTCACCAAGGCTGCCGACATGTTCGCCGCGATCCATAAGCGAACCGCCGGCGTCGATGGCTGGGTGTCGCTTGAGGTCTCGCCGCTGCTGGCGCATGACACGGCGCGGACGATTGCTGAGGCCAGGGCACTGCATGGGAAGGCCGGCCGCCCGAACTTGTTCATCAAGATTCCAGGCACGCTGGAGGGGCTGCCCGCCATCGAAGAGGCGATCTTTGCGGGTGTGCCGGTCAACGTCACCTTGCTGTTCTCGCGCGATCACTATGTGCGGGCGGCGGACGCTTACTTGCGTGGTCTGGAGCGTCGGGTCGCTGCGGGACTGAGCCCGGACGTGCGATCGGTCGCATCGGTGTTTGTGAGCCGTTGGGACAAGGCGACTTTGGATAAGGTGCCGCGGGCCCTCAGGGACCGACTGGGCATCGCGGTCTCGCAGCAAAGCTACAAGGCGTATCGCGACCTCCTGGAGTCCGATCGGTGGCAACGGCTCGAAGGCCTGGGAGCACGTCCGCAGCGGCTCTTGTTCGCCAGCACCAGCACCAAGGATCCAGAGGCGCCGGACATACTCTATGTAAGCGCGCTTGCGGCGCCGAACACGGTCAACACCATGCCCGAAGAGACGTTGCTGGCATTCGGCAACCACGGCCAGGTCGATCGGACGATGCCACGGGACGGCAGCAATTCCGAGCAGGTGCTGGTTGCCATCACGCGAGCCGGCGTCGATGTCGAGGCGCTGGCCAAGGAGCTTCAGGATGAAGGCGCCAAAGGCTTCGTCAATTCCTGGAAGGATCTGCTCAGTGCAATCGATACCAAGAGCAAGGCGCTAAATTAATTCATCTGTCATTGCGAAAGCGACGAAGCAATCCCCACCAGGATTGCTTCGCTCACCCGCGATGATCCAGCCCGATATCCAGCACCGTTGCGCTGTGCGTGAGCCAACCGACCGATAGCAGATCGACCCCCGACGCAGCGATCGCTGGCGCAGTATCGGGTCGTATACGCCCGGATGCCTCAGTGATCGCCCGGCCCCCCACGATCTCGACCGCCAAGCGCAGCATGTCAGGCCCCATGTTGTCGAGCAGCACGGCATCGACGCGCAACGTCATGGCCTCCTGAAGTTGCGCCAGCGTGTCCACCTCCACCTCGATCTTCACCAGATGCCCAACACCGGCGCGCGTGCGTTCCACCGCGGCCCGCACGCCGCCGGCGATCGCCACGTGGTTGTCCTTGATCAACACCGCATCATCCAGCCCGAACCGGTGGTTCGATCCGCCGCCGACACGCACGGCGTATTTCTGCGCCGCGCGCAATCCCGGCATAGTCTTGCGTGTGCACACTACCTGCGCCTTGGTCCCGACAATCGCATCGACGATGCCGCGTGTCGCGGACGCGACGCCTGACAGATGGCACAGGAAATTCAGCGCCGTCCGTTCCGCCGTCAGGATACCCCGTGCCGGTCCGCTTATCACCGCGATCAGATCGCCCGGCGCCAGCCGGCTGCCGTCTGCGCGCTCGACGATCACCGCGATCGCAGGATCGATCAGGCGAAACGCGGTGATCGCGTAGTCCAGTCCTGCCACTACACCGGCCTGGCGCGCCACGAGCGCGCATTCGGTACGTGCGCTCGCCGGCACGATCGCATCCGTCGTCAGGTCGCCGGCGCGGCCGAGATCCTCCAGCAGCGCTGCGCGCACCGAGGGCTCGACCATGATGGAGGGCAAGGGCGGGATCATGGCACGGCCAGCATACGCTCGACCGCCTGACGGGCACCCACCGCCACCGCCGGGTCGATCGTCACCTCGTGGCGCATCTCCTCCAGCGCCGTGCGGATGTTTGCCAGCGTGATGCGCTTCATGTGCGGGCAGAGATTGCACGGACGGACGAACTGCACGTCCGGATGATGCACCGACACATTGTCGGCCATCGAGCATTCGGTGATCAGCACCACCTTCGCCGGCTTCTGCTTGCCCACATAGCCCGACATATCCGCGGTCGAGCCGGTGAAATCCGCCTCGGCCACCACCTCCGGCGGGCACTCGGGATGCGCCAGCACCACGACGCCGGGGTTCTCGGCGCGCAGTTCGCGGATCTGCGCGGCGGTGAAGCGCTCATGGACCTCGCAATGACCAGCCCAGGTGATGATCTTCACCCCGGTCTGCGCCGCGATGTTCTGCGCCAGGAATTCGTCCGGCAACATGATCACGCGGTCGACCCCCAGCAATTCGATGACCTTGCGGGCGTTGCCCGACGTGCAGCAAATGTCAAACTCGGCCTTCACTGCCGCCGATGTATTGACATAGGTCACCACGGGCACGCCGGGATAGCGCTCACGCAGCAGGCGCACGTCCGCCGCGGTGATCAATTCCGCCAGAGAGCAGCCGGCGCGGGTATCCGGGATCAGTACGGTTTTCGACGGGTTCAGCAGCTTCGCCGTCTCCGCCATGAAGTGCACGCCGGCGAGCACGATGACATCGGCGTCCACCTTCATCGCCTCGCGCGCCAGGGCCAAGCTGTCGCCCACGATGTCCGAGACGCAGTGGAAGATCTCTGGAGTCATGTAGTTGTGGCCCAGGATCACCGCGTTGCGCCGGCGCTTCAGCGCCAGGATGGCATCGATGTCGTCGGCGAACACCGGCCACTCCATCGGCGGGACGAACGCCTTGACCCGGTCGTACAGCGGGGCGGTGCGGGCGAGCGTTTCACCATGTGACATGCGGACTTCTCCCTTATGCTCTACATGAGCATTTCACTTGCTTATACTAATGCTGAGCATAAGGGTGTCAAGGGCCTTATCGTCACGCCGCCACGATCGGCAGAGGGCGGTCTACCGGGCGAGCGGCAGCTTGCTGCCCGAGACCGCCCGCTCCGCTACCACGTCGCGGCGGAAACGGAACAGCTTGGCCGGCCGACCGCCGGTCTCGGTCGCCACGTCGCCGGTCTCCTCCACCAGGTCCTGCTGCTCGATCAACCGGCGGAAATTCTGCTTGTGCAGCCGCCGCCCAGCCAACGCCTCCACCGCGCGCTGCAATTGCAACAGCGTGAAGCGTGGCGGCATCAATTCGAACACCACGGGGCGGTATTTGATCTTGGCGCGAAGCCGCGCGATGCCGGTGGCAAGGATACGGCGGTGGTCGTGCGTCATCGGCTCGCCTTGCACGGGAGCGCTCGCCTGGGGGGCCTCCGGCACCAACCCCGCCTCCCACAACAGTTCGTAGCGTTGCAGGATCAGTTCCTCGTTCCAGGTGCGGCCGTCATGGCCGAAGGTGATGCCGATCCGCTGCTGGCGCTCACGTCGGATTGCCGCTTCGTCGGTGTCGTTTGCCCACGCCCGGAGTTTCGCGGCGATCGGTTCCTCGACCGAGGCGGTGCCATCGCGGCGGTCCTCCCAGGGAAAATAGCGATACCAGCTTTGCCATCCCACGCGCGGCTCGCCTGAAGCGCGTGCCTCCCGCGCCAGGCCCAGATAGCTGATGGACACCATGCGCTGGCCGGTCCGTGTTCGGTCACGGTCGGCGAAGGTGTAGAGCTGCTCGACATAACCCAGCGGATGGTGGGTCTGTCGCTCCACCCAGGATCGCATGCCCGATTGCAACGACCGGTGCGTCAGCTCGAACGGCCCCGATGGCAGTGCCTGGCCATCGTCAATGGTCAAGACGCGCGGCTCGCCATCGGTGACCGCGACGATAACCCCGATCAGCTCGGCGCTGGCCTCGGCCGCCGAGATCGGCGCCACCTTATACCGCGTG
Source organism: uncultured Alphaproteobacteria bacterium (assembly GCA_963818775.1). Taxonomy (GTDB): domain Bacteria; phylum Pseudomonadota; class Alphaproteobacteria; order Acetobacterales; family Acetobacteraceae; genus JAMXLO01. Next base: position 10,134 of record CAWFUF010000008.1, read on the forward strand.
CGGACCTCGCCCATGGAATTCGCTGTTCCGAAGAACCCTGCCCCTCATCGCATGCGCGCTGCCGCGATGCCAATGGCAAATCATGGCGTTGACCGGCTCCGGTGCGCTGATTAGGGCTGCACTATGCTGACGCTTTGCGGCTCGATCGCCGGCTGAACTCGATGGTATTCCTGTCAGCCCTCCGGCGGCGGCCTGACGCCGCAACGGACCCGGGACGGTTCCCCTGGAATCTGCCCCTGGTACGCGATCTCGAGTCGCTCGAGTTCACCACGCCGGTCACCTTCCTGGTGGGCGAGAACGGCAGCGGCAAGTCGACGCTGCTCGAAGGCATCGCGGCGGGCATGGACGCGGTGGCTGCCGGCGCGCGTGATCTGAAACGCGATCCCACCCTGCAGGCTGCTCGCGACCTTGCTGCCGGCTTCGTCTTTGTCCGTCGCCGCCATGCTCGTACGCGGCTGTTCCTGCGCGCCGAGGACGTGTTCGGCTACACTGGCCGGCTGACGGCGGACATGGCGGAACTCGGCGAGATCGAACAGGAACTCGCGAAGCTGCCGGAGGGACCCGGTCGCGACCGCGCGATGGGTGTCGCTCGTGGCCAGCGAGGGGCACTGGCACACCGCTACGGTGTCGATCCGGACGCACGCTCGCACGGGGAGACGTTCCTGGCCCTGCTCCAGACGCGGTTGGTGCCGAACGGGCTTTATTTCCTGGACGAACCGGAGACGCCGCTGTCGCCGACGCGGGTTTTAGCGCTGATCGCGGTGCTCGCTGACCGCGTACGCCAAGGCTGCCAGTTCGTCATCGCCACGCATTCGCCCATCCTGCTGGCATTGCCTGACGCGACAATCCTGCTTGCCGAGGATGGGCGGTTGCGGCCGCACGCCTGGAACGACCTGGAACACGTGCGGGTGACGCGTGCCTTCCTCAACGACCCTGCGGCTACGTTGCGCCGGCTGTTGGCGGACTAGAATAGTTACTTCCTGGCGGCGTTCGCCTGCCAACCGAGGCGTATGTCGTTGACGCAGTAGCAACCTTCTCGCTATACGCCGCGCCGGGTCACGCCCCCCCACCGGGGCGCTTCTCTTCTGTAAGGGAGAGCCGCAGATGGCGATCAAGCTGAAACCGGACAAACGTCCGGCTAATCCCAATTTCTCCTCCGGTCCCTGTGCCAAGCGCCCTGGCTTCACGCCGGGAGCGTTGTCTGGCGCCATGCTCGGGCGCAGTCACCGCGCCAGCGAACCCAAAGCTAGCCTGGCCGAAGTCATCGAGCGATCGCGCGCGATTCTTGGCATGCCGCCTGATTGGCGGCTGGGGATAGTGCCTGCCTCGGACACCGGCGCAGTCGAGATGGCGTTGTGGTCGCTGCTCGGACAGCGAGGCGTCGATGTGCTGGCATTCGAGAGTTTCGGCGAGGGCTGGGCCACCGACGTGGTCAAGCAGCTTCGCCTGGAGGATGCACGCGTGCTGTCGGCGCCGTATGGGGGATTGCCGGACCTTGGCTCCGTCGATTTCAGCCACGATGTGGTTTTCCCGTGGAACGGCACGACGTCCGGCGTCAGGGTACCGAACGGCGAGTGGATCGCGCACGATCGGCAGGGGTTGACGATTTGCGACGCCACGTCGGCGGCATTCGCAATGCGGCTCGCCTGGGACAGGCTCGATGTCGTCACATGGTCCTGGCAAAAGGTGCTGGGTGGCGAGGGGGCGCATGGCATGCTGGCGCTGTCGCCGCGCGCGGCGGAGCGTCTGCTCAGTTACAAGCCGGCGTGGCCGTTGCCTAAGATTTTCCGTCTCACGTCCGGCGGGAAGCTGATCGAAGGCATCTTCAAGGGCGAGACGATCAACACACCTTCGATGCTGTGCGTCGAGGATGCGCTCGACGGACTGCGCTGGGCCGAATCGATTGGTGGGCTCAATGGACTGATCGCACGGTCGGAAGCGAATCTTGCCGCGATCGCAAGTTGGGTGGCGCGGACCGATTGGGTGGATTTCCTCGCCGAGGAGACGCAGACACGGTCCTGCACGTCGATCTGTCTGAAGCTGGTTGCGCCATGGTTCACGACGTTGCCCGCGGATCGCCAGGCAGCCGCTGCGAAGCGGCTCGCGGCGCTGTTGGAGAAGGAAGGCGCAGCCTATGACATCGCGGCCTATCGCGATGCACCACCGGGGTTGCGCATTTGGGGCGGTGGGACGGTGGAGACCGCGGACATCGCGGCGTTGCTCCCGTGGCTGGACTGGGCGCACGACGTCGTGGCCGCGGAACACGCGACGGCGAAGGCGGCAGAATAAGCGACGCCCCCTCGCCGCTCCCCTTCTGCAAGGGGTGGGGGAGTATCCTGTCTGTAGATACAGAGGAGGGGGCCACAATCAGTGAGTGATCTCATGCCCAAAGTCCTGATCAGCGACAAACTCTCCCCGGCCGCGGTGGAAATCTTCCGCCGCCGCGGGATCGACGTGGATTTGAAGCCTGGCCTGTCGCCTGCCGACCTGCGCGCGATCATCGGCCCGTATGACGGGCTTGCCGTCCGTTCTGCCACCAAGGTGACGCGCGAACTGCTCGACGTGGCGACCAACCTCAAGGTCGTCGGCCGTGCCGGGATCGGCGTCGACAATGTCGATATTCGCTCGGCCACCGCGCGTGGCGTGGTGGTGATGAACACGCCGCACGGCAATACGATCACCACTGCCGAGCACGCCATCGCGATGATGTTCGCGTTGGCTCGCCAGATTCCCGAGGCATCCGCTTCCACCAAGGCCGGCAAGTGGGAGAAGAACCGCTTCATGGGCGTGGAACTGACGGGCAAGACTCTGGGCCTGATCGGTTGTGGCAATATCGGTTCCATCGTTGCCGACCGAGCAGTCGGTCTGAAGATGCGGGTTCTCGCCTACGATCCGTTCCTCAACGAAAAGCGTGCGCTCGATCTCGGCGTGGAGAAGGCCGAACTCGACGATCTGCTGGCGCGAGCCGACATCATCACGCTGCACACGCCGCTGACCGACGCGACGCGCAACATCATCTCGCGCGAAGCGCTGGCGAAGACCACGCGCGGCGTGCGCATCATCAACTGCGCGCGCGGTGGGCTGGTGGATGAGTTGGCGTTGGCCGAGGCGATCGAATTGGGTCATGTCGCCGGTGCAGCGCTCGACGTGTTCGAGACCGAACCCGCGACGCAATCACCGTTGTTCGCGCTGGAGAATGTTGTGTGCACGCCGCACCTCGGCGCCGCTACCGCCGAGGCGCAGGAAAACGTGGCTTTGCAGATCGCCGAACAGATGAGTGACTTCCTGCTGACCGGCGCAATCGCCAACGCGATCAACATGCCATCCGTGTCGGCAGAGGACGCGCCACGGCTGAAACCATATATGGAACTGTGCCGGTTGCTCGGTGCCTTCGCCGGACAGCTAACTCAGGCGCGGGAAGGCGTGATCCGCCGCGTGTTGATCGAGTTCGAAGGCCAGGCCGCGGCGCTCAACACGCGTCCCTTGGGCGCGGCGGTCCTCGCCGGACTGATGACGCCGGTGATGGAAGGCGTCAACATGGTGAACGCTTCGGTCGCGGCGCGCGATCACGGCATCGACGTGGCCGAGACCGTGCATGACCGAGACAGCGAATACCAGACGCTGGTGCGCGTCACGCTGGAAACCGATCGACTGACGCGTTCAGTTGCCGGCACGCTGTTCGCCGGATCGCGGCCGCGCCTCGTCGAGATCAAGGGCATCAAGGTCGAGGCCGACTTCGCCCCGCACATGCTGTACGTCACCAATCAGGACAAACCTGGGTTCATCGGCCGCTTCGGTGCCACGCTGGCGGACGCCGGCATCAATATAGCGACCTTCCACCTCGGCCGTGCGAGTCAGGGCGGCGATGCGATCTGCCTGGTGTCGGTGGACGGGGAGGTGCCGGAGGACGTGCTGTCGTTGGTGCGCACCTTGCCGCTGGTGGTCCAGGCGACTTCGCTGGCGTTCTGAGCAATGGCGGTGAGTTGCGGCTTCCAGGATTTCGTCCTGGACTTGCTTGAGCCGCTTAACCCCGTGTCCCGCCGCATGTTCAGTGGGGTCGGGCTGTTCCACGGCGGCGTGATGTTTGGCCTTCTGGTGCGCGACACGATGTATCTGCGCGTTGACGAGACGACGCGCGAGCAATTCGAGCGCGCGGGCAGCGGCGCATTCACTTACCGGCGTGGTGAGCGCGAGGTCAGTCTGTCGGCTTATTACGTGGTGCCGGAGGGCCTGCTGGATCAGCGGGACGAACTGCTGCAATGGACGCGCAATGCCATCGCAGCTGCTCGGCGAGCAGCTTCGAGTGCACGACCTGCCACGTCTCGTTCAGGTGTTCGCCAGTATCGAAGAACGCGGAACGCGGGTATCGGCTAAAATTCGGTAGAGCGACGAAGTCGTCACCATTCAGCGCATAGACGGATCGGATTGCCTGCAACGTTGCATCCGGCATCGGCGCGTCGGCGAACTCGGTTGGCAGGCCGCCAATGACGCGTACGCCGTGCGTGGCGGCCCACCGGGAAAACCCGCCGATCAGCGTGGTGCCATAGCCTGTTCTGATCTGTTCGGCCGACGCATGGTATGACGGTGCGGTCGCCAGCACTGTCCGACTGGTCGCGGCGAGTTCGGCCGTATGACCAATGTGATCACCCCACGCGTTTATCGTGCCGGTCGCCTCAGGACGCGGGTCATGAAAGTGTGCGACGATGAGGACGGCTTCGATCGGCCCCATCAGCGCGGCACGCAGATCGAACGAGAACAGAGCGGCAAGCCAGCGTTCGGGAGGAAGTGAGGCCAGCGTTCGCCAGTCATGGCGGAACATGATGGCAGCGTCAGGTCCCACCACAGTTGCGGCGCGTGTGCGAACATACTGCGCTTCCTCCATCGGTAAATACACAATATCGCCGGCGTGCAGAACGTGCTGCCAGCGGGCAAACAGGTAGTCGAGGCCGATGCCGACGGCCACGCCACCATTGACGCAGGGCATACCGATGATCGGTTCAATGGTCTCGCAGCGATGCGAATAGGCGCCATTGGAGCCGGCGAGTATCACGAGCTTCGGGCTGGCGATCGTTGCGGCCCGCGCCAATTTCGCGTCGATCTGTCGTTGCAGGTCTCCGAGCATGAGCGGGCGGTCAAGGATGACACCGAATGCCACCGCGTAAATCAGCAGTGACGCGAGACAGGCGGCAAGGAGGCGCGTGCAGCCTGAGCGTCCCACGCCGACAGCGGAGGCTCGCATCAGAACCGGAAGTACAGGAATGGCGTCACGTGCGGCGCGAAGAACAGCGCCTGCACGGTGAACGCAAAGCCGCTGGTGAGCGCCCAGCCGCGCGCGCGTGCCGATAGTTCATGCACGGCAGGTGATCCAAGCACGATCGTCCAGCCGACAGCCAGGCAGGCAGTGACCTCAGGAAAGCTTAGCGTGCGTGCATCGCCGAGATAAGGCAGCAATGGCACCGGTGTCGCAATCGCGGCCAATGGCGGGAAAGCATGCACGATCATCTGCGGCAATGCGATGCCATTGTATCCCAGCATGCCGCGCAGCATTGCGATCGTCGCGCCCATTCCGCTCGCTCGAAACGGCACCCAGGCGACGATGACAACAAGCAGCGTCAATGCGCGGCCGACAAACGCAGGAAGCTGCCAGCGGAACTGGCCATGCACGATCAGATACAATCCATGCAGGCCGCCCCACAGCACGAAGTTCCACGCCGCGCCGTGCCACAGCCCACCCAACAGCATCGTGGCCATCAGGTTGACATTGCGCCTCGCCTCGCCGTGCCGGTTGCCGCCGAGTGGGATATAGAGGTAGTCGCGCAAAAAGCGGCTGAGCGTTATATGCCAGCGTCGCCAGAAGTCGGCGATGTTCGTCGCCTTGTAGGGGCTGGCGAAATTCAGTGGAAAGCGCACATTCAGCATGCGCGCCAAGCCGATCGCCATGTCGGAATAGCCGGAAAAATCGAAATAGATCTGCAGCGCGTAGGATGCCGCGGCGTACCAGGCCTCGATGAAGCTGAGCGACGCACCATGCGCGGCGGCGGCGAAGCCCACGTCGGAGAAGCGCGCAAAGGTGTCAGCCAGCACGACCTTCTTCGCCAAGCCGAGCAGAAAGATCGTCGAGCCCTCGGCGATGTTTTGCGCGCGCGGCACCACCAGATCGACGGCCAGTAATTGCGGCATGATCTCGCGCGGCCGAACGATCGGGCCAGCGATCAGATGCGGAAAGAACGCGATGAGGGACGCGTAGGGCAGCAGTCCGGCATCGATCCGATTGCCGCTTTCACTCTCCGCCAAGAACATGATCTGCTGGAAGGTGAAGAAGCTGATGGCCAGCGGCAGGAAAATGTCCAGCTCTGGCGTGTGCAGCCGCAACACACCCTGGACCAGAAAGTTTGCATACTTGAACCAACCGAGCAGCGCCAGGTTCGCAGCAACGCCGGCGATCAGCCAGCGTCGCGCCGCCTGTGGCCTGCCACCGCGTGCAAGACGAAGGATCTGCTGACCGAAGCCGTAGTTCGCAAGAATCGATCCAAGCAGCAAGAAAACGAATTTCGGATTCCACCAGCCATAAAAGAACAGGCTGGCGGCGACTAGCCAGCGGAGCGCCCATCGTGGCCCCCCTACCCGCCCCGCCAGGAAAAACCCGCCCACCGCGAGCGGCAGGAAACCCATGACGAATGCGGGTGAATTGAACAGCATGGCGTGCGAGACGCGAGTGTCTCGCTGTCGGCATAACCAAGGGTAAACGGTGGTTTCGCGGCGACGCGATAGCTGATAGCTGGATGGCGCGATGAGCGATGATGTTTCCAACCACCGCGCACTGCTGCCGGCAGGGCTGCGCGATCTGCTGCCACCGGATGCCGAAACCGAGGCGGGCTCAGTCGAGGCGCTGATGGAGGTATTCGCGGCCCACGGCTATCAGCGGGTGAAGCCGCCGCTACTGGAGTTCGAGGACAGCCTGCTGGCTGGCTCGGGTGCGGCGGTGGCGGAACAGACCTTTCGGCTGATGGACCCGGAAAGCCAGCGCATGATGGGGTTGCGCGCCGACACCACGCCCCAGGTCGCGCGCATCGCGACGACCCGGCTGGCTCAGGCGCCGCGGCCCCTACGCCTGTCCTATGCCGGTCAGTGTCTGCGCGTGCGCGGCAGTCAGCTTGCGCCCGATCGGCAGATCGCCCAGGCCGGCATCGAGCTGATTGGCTGCGACAATCCCGCCGCTGATGCAGAGATTGTGCTGGTTGGAGCGGAGGCGCTGGCGTCTGTGGGGCTGATGCGAACCAGCTTCGATCTCACGCTGCCGACGCTGGTTCCAGTTCTGCTTGACGATGCGGGAATCACGGGATCGACCAGGGCTGCGCTAGCACGGGCGCTGGATCGAAAGGACGCCGCGTCTGTGGCACGCGACGGCGGCAGCCTGGCATCGACGTTGACCGAACTGCTGCTGGCCGCAGGTCCCGCTGAACGCGCTTTGCTGGCTCTGGCGGCAGCCAGGTTGCCGCGGACGGGGCGTGACCTCGCTGATCGCCTGGCCGAGGCGATCGCGGCGATCCGTGCTCGTGCACCGGCGTTGCGCCTGACCGTCGATCCCGTCGAGTTCCGCGGCTTCCGTTACGAAACCGGTGTCTCGGTCACGATCTACGCGCTTGGCCGGCACGAGGAGCTTGGACGCGGGGGGCGCTATATCTGCGGCGAGGCGGAACCGGCGACGGGCCTTACTCTATTCCCGGATGCCGTGCTGCGCGCCGCTCCGCTGCGCAAGGCACGGCAGCGGCTCTACATCCCTCCGGGCGCCGACCCCGACGAGGCTGCGCGCATGCGGCGCCTGGGTTATGCCACGATCGCCGCGCTCGCACCCGACGGAGATCCTGCGGCCGAAGCGCGCCGGCTGCTGTGTTCACATATACTGAGGAACGGCAGCGCCGTACCCCTGACTTCTGGAACCTGATGCATGGCGAATGTCGCAGTTATCGGCGCCCAATGGGGCGATGAGGGCAAGGGAAAAGTGGTGGACTGGCTGGCTAGCCGCGCCGACATCGTCGTGCGCTTCCAGGGCGGTCACAACGCCGGCCATACCTTGGTGGTGGGCAACGAGACTTACCGATTGTCGCTGCTGCCCTCGGGCCTGGTGCGCGGCAAGATCGGCATCATCGGCAATGGTGTCGTCGTCGATCCCGAGGCTCTGCTGGCCGAAATCGAGAAGGTGCGGACGCAAGGCATCGACGTGACACCGGCCTCGCTGCGGATCGCCGAGAACGCGACGCTGATCCTGCCGATGCACCCGGCGCTCGATCGGGCGCGCGAGGCGGCACGCGGCGACCGCAAGATCGGCACTACCGGACGTGGCATCGGGCCGGCCTACGAGGACAAGGCCGCGCGCCGAGCCATCCGGATCGCCGATCTGGCCGAGCCACAGACCCTGGACGACAAGCTTGACGAGTTGCTGCTCCATCACAATACGCTGCTGCAAGGCCTTGGCGCCGAGACATTTTCGAAGACGGATGTGCTGGCCCGATTGACCGCGCTGGCGCCGAAGGTGTTGCCGTTCTCCGAGCCTGTGTGGGAGCGATTGGACGAGGCGCGGCGGGCCGGTCGTCGCATCCTGTTTGAGGGGGCACAAGCCGTGATGCTCGATGTCGATCACGGCACTTATCCATATGTCACCTCCAGCAACACCGTCGCGGCTACCGCCGCGTCCGGATCCGGGGTAGGGCCGGCAGCGGTCGGCTTCGTATTGGGCATTGCGAAGGCGTACAGCACGCGGGTCGGATCTGGCCCGTTCCCTTCGGAATTGACCGACGCGACTGGGCAGCTGCTGGGGGATCGAGGCAACGAGTACGGCACGAACACCGGACGCCGTCGGCGCTGTGGCTGGTTCGACGCCGTGCTGGTGCGGCAGGCGGTCAAGGTAGGCGGCATCAATGGCCTCGCGCTCACCAAACTGGATGTGCTGGACGGACTGCCCGAGCTGAAGATCTGCACCGGCTATCGGATTCGCGGCGAGCGCTACCGATATCTGCCCGCTGCACCTGGTGCACAGGCTGCGGCGGAACCGGAATACGAGGTGATCGAGGGATGGACCGGCTCGTCGCGCGGCGCACGCTCCTGGGCGGACCTGCCTGCGCAGGCGGTGAAATATGTGCGACGGATTGAAGAGCTGGTCGAGGCTCCGGTCACACTGCTCTCCACCAGCCCGGAGCGTGACGACACGATCCTGATGAAGGATCCGTTCGAAGGATAACTTCGCTTCGGCGCGCCCATCGATCGCTAACGATCACCGATCCTCAACCTTTGTCACCAAGGATGGCCCGGAGATGGCCAGTCCTGACGCAACTCGAACTGACGGCACTCTGGTCGCCAACCAATATCAGGTTGACCCCAACAGGAAGCTGCCTCCTGTGAGCGGTTTGGCCGCATTCGGTGCAATCGATCGTCTCACCGGCCGAACGGATCTGATAGCAATCCAGCTTAGTCGCCGGTGGCCGCCGCGCTCGCGCGCCCTTCAGGCGCTCGCAGCACCAATCGAGGGCCTGCTGACGCCCATTGCCTACGGACCCGTTGGGGGCGCCTGCTACTCGATCTGTGCCGCACCACCAGGGCCAAGTTTGCAGAGCCGATCGCGCCCCTGGCCTGAACCGGAGCTGCTGGATTGCGTGCTTCGCCCTGCTGCCCACGTACTTGAGCATCTGCAAGGGCGGGGCATCACTCATCGCGGCATCCGGCTCGACAATGTGTTTCAGAGCGCACCGGGCCAACCGGTCCTCCTCGGCCCCGCCTGGGAAACGCCACCGGCGATGGCTCAGCCAGCGCTGTTCGAACCACCCTATTCGGCGATGTGCCTGCCAGCAGGGCGCGGTGACGGCAGCATCGCCGATGATGTATATGCGCTTGGCGTGCTGTTGCTGTGTCTGGCACTCGGGCGTGCGCCGCTTGCGGAGTTGGACGACGCGACGATCCTGCGCCGCAAGCTGGAGCTGGGCACATACGCTGCGCTGGCGCGGGATGACCGCCTGCCCCCGATCATCGGCGATCTGGTTCGCGGCATGCTGGCGGAGGATCCTGAGCATCGGCCGACACCGACATTGTTGCTCGATCCGGCAAGCGCGCGGGGGCGTCGGGTTGCCGCTCGGCCGCCACGGCGGGCGCAGCGGCCGATCATCATGGCGGGCAACGAGGTCTGGAATGCACGGTCGCTGGCCTACGCGCTTGCCGAAGAGCCCGAGCCGGGTGTGAGCGCTGTGCGGAGCGGTGCCGTCGAACAATGGCTCCGCCGCGTATTGGGTGACTCCACGCTCGCGACCCGGGTGGAAGAGTTGGTGCGTCACCGGAGCCTGGACACCTTGCCGGATGACGACGGGGGCGAGGCGGGGTTGGTAATGCGCTCGATCGCATTGCTCGATCCGCTTGCGCCACTTTGCTGGCGCGGGGTGGCACTCTGGCCGGACGGAATAGGCACGGCACTCGCCGCTGCCCAAGGCAACGAGCCCGATCTGACCTTGCGATTGCAGGAAATCGTCACCCGTGAGGAGGCCAGCAACTGGGGGGCGTTACGGCCCGATCGATGCGATCTCGCCGTGCTGCGCGTCGAGGCTCGTCAGCACCACGGTTGGCTGCATCGGCAAGGTCAGGGCGGCGGAACGCCGTGTCTGACATATCTGCTCAATCCGCTCATGCCGTGCGCCAGTCCGCTGATGGGCGATAGTTGGGTCGCGCAGCTAGCGGACCTGCTGCCGGCCTTGGAGACAACTGCAGCAAAGATCGATCGCCAGCACTCCGAACCGGTGGATCCGCATATTACGGCCTTCATCTCTGCTCGCCTGGAAAGGCGCATGGACCTCGAAACGAGTGCAGTTGAGGGCGGCCATGCTGCGGCGGTCTGCCTTGCACAACTTCGGATGCTGGCACAGTTGCAGTCACGGTTGCACCCAAGACCGCTGCCGGCGATCGCCGCCTGGTTGGCCGCGAGGGCGGGACCGGTGCTGGCAACCTGGCACAACCGCGAACGCCGTTCCGGTCTGGAGGAGCAGTTGCAGAGGCTGATGTCGGCCGGCTTTCTGGCACCGATGTTGCAGCTGCTCGAAGATCCCGCCGGACGCAATTCCGACACCAGGGAAGCGAATCAAGCCGCGCGGGAGCTTGTGCGAATCGACCATGAACTGGCGCAGATCGCCAGCGGCGCACAACAACGAGCAGCCGCAGCGGCGCGAGTCGGACAGGAGATCGCGGCGGGATTCGGCCTTACCGCGCTTGCCACCGCCCTCGCGGTGGCGGCGCTGGGCTGACGTGAGCTGGCGATGGCCAAGCAGAAGACTACTCCGCCCCCCGGTACCAAGCCGCAACCGAGGCAGCATTCGCTGGTCTGGGTACAGGGCCTGTTGTGTGGCGCCATGGCGACGCTGGCAACACCGACAGCGCTGCTTCTCGGCGTTCTGCTCGGCCCGGCACTTCTGGCGATCCTATTGGACCACGAGCCGGGCCGACCGCGCGCCCGCAGCATTGCGCTATGCAGCATGGCGGCATCGATCGATCCGTTGCGGACGCTATGGACGGTCGGGCACACCATTGCCACCGCGACGGCGCTGCTGAGCAACGTTCGGGTGGTGGGAATCGCGTGGAGTGCAGCCGCGGCGGGCTGGTTGCTTGCCGAGATCATACCGATCGGGGTGCGAGCGGCGCTCGAGGGAGTGAGCGTCGCCCGCGCGTCCCGGCTGAACGCCGAGCGCGCGAAACTGGTCGAGACCTGGGGCTTGGATGCGCCCCAGGACGATTAGTGGTCAGCCGCTGGCCGACCTGATGCCTGACGCGCCGCAACAGCCGAGTGCGATTGCAGCCGGCGCTCCGCGATCTGTGCCTTCATCGCCTTTTGCAGCTTCTCGAATGCACGGACCTCGATCTGCCGTACCCGCTCACGCGAGATGCCGTACTGCTGCGACAGCTCCTCAAGAGTGGTCGGATTGTCCTTGAGGCGCCGCTCGATCAGGATGTGCCGCTCGCGCTCGTTCAATGTCTTGAGCGCGCTCGACAGCAGAGCCTTGCGTCCCGACAGCTCCTCGCGGTCGGCATAAGACGACTCCTGGCTTTCGGTCTCATCGACCAGCCAGTCCTGCCATTCGCCCTCGCTGTCCTGGCGCACCGTGGCGTTCAGACTGTGGTCCGGCGCAGCAAGCCGACGGTTCATGCTGACCACATCCTGCTCAGGCACGTCCAGCATCCGCGCGATCTTCGCCACCTGCTCGGGCTGCAGGTCGCCGTCGTCGATCGCCTGCATCTGGCCCTTAAGCCGGCGCAGGTTGAAGAACAGCTTCTTCTGCGCCGCGGTGGTGCCCATCTTCACCAGCGACCAGCTATGCAGGATGTATTCCTGGATCGCCGCGCGGATCCACCACATCGCGTAGGTAGCGAGGCGGAACCCGCGGTCCGGATCGAACCGCTTGACCGCCTGCATCATGCCGACATTGCCCTCGGAGATCAGCTCCCCGACCGGCAGGCCGTAGCCGCGATATCCCATGGCGATCTTTGCCACGAGCCTCAGATGTGATGTGACAAGCTTGTGTGCCGCTTCCATATCCTCATGGTCGCGCCAGCGTTTGGAGAGAGCGAGCTCCTCCTCCGGCGAGAGCATAGGGAACTTGCGGATCTCCTGAAGATACCTTGAGAGGTTGCCCTCAGGAGCGACGTTAATGACGGCAGAGGCCAAGGGAAGGCTCCTTTCGTCGTGCCTGCTTCTTGCCCATTTCGGCGCAAGAGTAAGGCCTCATTGTGACTGAACCAGTCATGGGTGCGGGAGGGACATCACGTCCCGGATATCCACCCCATCCTGGCGGCGGCGATTCCGGACGTCCCCGCCGATACAAAACACCCTTTCGTATCAGCCTGGGTCGTATACCGGACCGCATTGGTCCTGTCAAGAATTCTGACCTATATCAGCCCTGCGTTGGCCGCAGTTCACAACCGAGTGCGTCGATCAGCCGCAGCATGTCGGCGGGCGGCTCAGTGGAGAAGCTCAATGCCGCTCCGGTGCGTGGGTGGGCGAACCCGAGCCGGGCCGCATGCAGCGCCTGGCGGGGGAAGTCCAGAAGCTTGAGGCGGACCGGCTCGGGCAGCGTGCTGGCGGCTGCAGGCACGCGACGCAGGTAGAGCGGGTCTCCGACCACCGGGTTGCCGCGGGCGGCGAGGTGCACACGAATCTGATGCGTCCGCCCGGTGGCGAGCCGACATTCCAACTGGGTGACCGCGCCGTGCCAGGTGCGCAGTGTGCGGTAACGGGTGAGGGAGGGCTTGCCGCCGTGGGTGAGGACCGCCATCCGCTTGCGATCGCGCCTGTCGCGACCGATGGCACCCTCGATTTCGCCGGAAAGCGGGTTGGGCAGGCCCCACACCAGTGCAAGATAGGCGCGGTCGAGGTTGCGGGCGGCGAAGGCCGCGGTCAGGACGGTGTTGGCGAGTTGGGTTTTGGCCACCACCATGACGCCGGATGTATTCTTGTCCAGCCGATGTACGATGCCGGGCCGACGTTCACCGCCGATACCCGTGAGCTGATCGCCACAGTGCGCCAGCAGGGCGTTGACCAGCGTGCCGTCCTCGTTGCCCGGAGCGGGATGCACGACGAGGCCGGCCGGTTTGTCAAGCACGATCAGGTCGGCGTCCTCGTAGAGGATCGTGAACGGGATTGCCTGCGGCTGAGGTGTGGCGGGCGCCGGTGCGGGCAGATCAAGCTGGTAGGTGGCTCCGGGCCGCACTGGCTCGGCTGGCTCATCGAGCAGGCGACCATCGCCCCGGACATATCCCTGCTCGATCAGTGACTTGACGCGCGACCGCGACAACGTCCCGATGGCGTCGGCCAGGAATCGATCGAGCCGCTGGCCTCGTGCTGCCGGTTCGGCGATGGTGGTGAACGGGGCTGCACGCGGCGCGCGGTCTTGCATGCGGGCAGCGGATAACGCGATTGGTGCTGGCAGGGAAGCGGCGAGGCCGGCATGCGGATCCTGAAAGTCCTGACCATTGCCATGGGCGTGCTGATAGTTGTGGCAACAACTGTGCTCGTGGTGCTGATCGCGCGGCGGATTGGCGGAGGTGTTGGTCCACCGGCTTCGATTGAGGTGCTGCTGGACGAGCCATCGGGCACACGGATTGCGGCGATCGCTTCGGCGGGGGATCGGCTGGCAGTGCAGTTGCAGGGTGGAGGCCCGGATCGTGTGCTGCTCGTCGATCCGCGCAGCGGCAGTGTTGCGGGGCGGATTGCATTGCGTGCGCCGTGAGCCGGGTTGAACTTGCTCGCGGGCTGCCCTAGAAGGCGCGGCCGGACCGATGTCCCCTTCGTCTAGAGGCCCAGGACACCGCCCTCTCACGGCGGCAACGCGGGTTCGAATCCCGCAGGGGACGCCAAGGGATTTCAGAGAGTTATGGTTTAATGCAGACGCGCGGTAACACCCGAGCGCGTCTCGGCTCAAGGTGGAAACTGTGGATTGGCACGTGTAAGACTGCTGTCCACTGGATTCGCCTGAGCCGTCGGCTTGGGATAGCGCGCGAGTGGCCAACGGACGCTCTCGACCCCCACCCCCACCCCAAGTTGCCCGGGGTCTTCACTTGGACGGGTCCTTTCGTTCTCCGCGTAAGCGTGACTGGCGGATCTTTTTTCTGCCCCGCGATCTATCCGATGACCGGTATTGTGCTAAAAGCAACGGGGATGGGAGGGTTCAGTCATGAATCTGTGGTCTAACCAATCGCTTGCCGCGCTGTTGCTGGCTTCGACCCTTGCGACACCGGCGATTGCAGCAGCGCCGTATACAGGCTGCCCGGCGGGTTATCATCGTGCCGAGGCCGAGGGCGGCGGCGTAGGATCGGTCAACGCACAGACCCGCAAGGCCGGAGAAGCTGGCGGCGTAGGATCGGTAAACGCTCAGACCCGGAAAGCGGGCGAAGCTGGCGGCGTCGGATCGGTCAATGCCCAGACCAGCAAGGCCGAGTCCGAGGGCGGCGGCGTGGGGTCGGTCAACGCCCAAACTCGTAAGGCGGAGGCCCTGGCTCAGATGCCCTGCGTCGAAAACAAGTAGCGACGGTCTGCTGCCGCCGCAGCCATGCCACGTGCTGCCGGCGACGGTTGCGCTACCCCTGATCACGCAAGCCTGGATCGTCTGATCTCGCCGGTGCCGTTGCCTTCCTTGGGAGCGGCAGATCCGATACCGGCAGCACGCAAAGCCCCAACCACGGCGCGATCTCTCTCCTCGTTTCCCGGCCTCGCTTGCGGTGAGCCGGGAATATCTGCTTTTGCCCCGACCCTAGCTCTTTCGGTACCAAGGGTTAAGCGGACCTAGGCGTCGCCGGAGCAGCGAGACAGTGGCCCCACAACTATGCCCCTTGCTGTACGGGGCGGATATGGGGGCGGCCATCGCGCTTTTGGTGGGGATGTGAGGCGGGATGAACGATGCTGGACATGGCGAGCAGCAACCTACTGGAACCAGTTGGTTCTAGTGAAGGTAGTAGCCTGCTATGTGCGCCGCTACCGTGACGAGCAAGGTAGGTGGATCAACTGGATCGGCATATTCAAGGCGGTGGTGACGAGCAGCACCATCGGCGCATGGGCGATCTGGAAGGACTATGCCTTTGTGTGGGCGGTCCTTTTCGGTGTCGCGCAACTTCTAGACGCCGCAAAAGACTACATCCCGCAGACCAAGCACCGCCGGAGCGCGGTTTGAATGGCATTCCATTTTCATAGGCCGCTACGCGGCGGCCGAGATCATGGAACGCTGGAGGACGCTGGCGAAGCTCCTGAACGAGACGGAGACAAAACATTTCCCTGACTAGAGCCAGCGCCTAGCGCTGCACCCGTAGGCACGAAGCCGTCTCTGCCCGCACCGGCGGCTTAATGTGGCGGGGGCTTGACTCTCTGAAGCCGTGACGCGCGCTCCCGGCGGCATCATTGCAGCGTTGCGCGCGATCTGCGCGCTGGTCCTGTGACGGCCTCCTATGGGGAGCCCTGTGCAGGTTGACCGGGTGCGCCACCTGATCACCTCGACACTCGGGTGGGAGGAAATGCCCAGTCGCGCGAACCTGTCTCATTCACCGATCAACCGCGTGACTTCCCGTCAATCGCGATCACGCCCTGCGACGCCCATGGCATCTTGCATGAAGCGCAGGAAACACCCGTGGAACTGCGCCGGATCGAGCAGCCGGAACACCCGGCTGAACGTGTCGTGGCTCGGAACACCGTGGCGAAGCCGTAGAAGTTGCCGCAGGAACGCCGCCTTGGCGCGGCCAAACACCGCCATGTCCGAGCAGTCCTCGCCGCCGCACAACATGGTACAGAAGCCGATCACCGGGATATCGTGCAGATCGTGCGGTGTATTGACCTCACGCGGGACCCTCCAACGCGGCAAAGCAGGCCGCAAACCTCTCCATGGAACCCCCACGCAGCAGAATTCCATGGTTCGAACTCGACACCATGCTGCGCCGCAACCCTCCGTACCCCGACAAATGTCAAATGCGATTCCCCTACCGTCCACACATGGTGCCGAGGCCAACGATCGGGTCGAGCCCGGTGGCGATGGCCTACACGGCAAGTGGCGATCAGGGCGGGTAGGACGACGGAGCCAAACTGCTGACAGGCCGAGCGCTACCTCGGCGTCAGCACCATCACCATCTGCCGGTTCTCCATCCGCGGCATCTGCTCAACCTTGGACGTCGGGTCCATCTCGTTCTTGATCCGCTCAAGCACGCGAATGCCGATCTCCTGGTGCGCCATCTCGCGGCCACGGAAGCGCAGCGTCACCTTCACCTTGTCCCCCTCGTCGATGAACGACTTCATGGCGCGCATCTTCACCTGGTAGTCGTTCTCATCGATGTTCGGGCGGACCTTGATCTCCTTGATCTCGATGACCTTCTGCTTTTTCTTGGCCTCGTTCCTCTTTTTTGCAGTTCGTATTTGTACTTGCCGAAATCGAGGATCTTCACCACGGGCGGGTCGGCGTTGGGGCTGATCTCCAGCAGGTCGAGGCCGACCGACTGCGCCCGCAGCCAAGCGTCGCGGGCGCTCATCACCCCCTGCATCTCTCCGTCCTGGTCGATCAGCCGCACCTGCTGTGCTCTGATCTCATCGTTCACGCGTGGCCCGTCGCGGGTCGGCGGAGCGGTCATTGGTCCTCTTGGTATGGTCTTCTCCTGTCTTGGTTAACCTAAGCCGGCCACAAGTCTGGCCGATCCATCGGTAGCTGATCAAGCTAAAGGAAAAGTTTCACGCGGTCGTCACCGAGGGCTGCCCCGGGGCGGTTCTCCGCATAAGGCGCCTCTCCTCACGCCCTGAGATCGGGTGGCGTGGCCTCGAGCGCAAGAAGCCGCACCGCCTCGTCCAGCGGAACCACCTCCTGAGCAGACCCGCCCAGCCGGCGAAGCGCCACGGTCCGGCTCTCCGCCTCCTTCCGCCCGACCACCGCCAGCACCGGCACATGGGCCAGGCTGTGCTCGCGCACCTTGGCGTTGATCTTCTGGTTGGAGAGGTCCAGCTCCACCGCCAGCCCCGCCTGCCGCAGCGCTGCCGCCACTTCGCCGGCATACGCGTCGGCGTCCGAGACGATGGTCGCGACCACCGCCGGCACCGGCGCCAGCCAGAGCGGGAAGCGCCCGGCATAGTGCTCGATGACCACGCCGAGGAAGCGCTCGAAGCTGCCCATGATGGCGCGGTGCAGCATCACCGGAGTGTGGCGGGCGCCGTCCTCGCCGACGTATTCGGCGTCGAGCCGTTCCGGCGTGTTGAAGTCCACCTGGAGTGTGCCGCACTGCCAGTCGCGCCCGATCGCGTCGCGCAGCACGAACTCCAGCTTGGGGCCGTAGAACGCGCCCTCGCCGGGGTTCAGCGTGTAGTCGACGCCGGCGGTGGCGCAGGCCTCCTTCAGCGCGTTCTCCGCGTGGTCCCAGACCGCATCGGAGCCGACGCGCAACGCCGGGCGGTCGGAGAACTTCACGGTGAACTCCGGGAAGCCGAAGTCGCGGTAGATCGAGGACAGCAGCTCGACGAACCGCACCGTTTCGGCCGCGATCTGCTGCTCAGTGCAGAAGATGTGCGCATCGTCCTGGGTGAACTGGCGTACCCGCATGATCCCGTGCATCGCGCCGGACGGCTCATAGCGGTGGCAGGAGCCAAACTCCGCCAGCCGCAGCGGCAGTTCGCGGTAGGAGCGGAGGCCGTGGCGGAAGATCAGGATGTGGCACGGGCAGTTCATCGGCTTCAGCGCGAGGACCTTGTCCTCGTCCTCCACGCGGGCGACGAACATGTTCTGGCGGAACTTTTCCCAGTGTCCGGAGCGTTCCCACAGCGAGCGGTCAACCAGCTGCGGGGTCTTGACCTCCTGGTAGCCTGCCGCGTCCAGACGGCGGCGCATGTAGGCCTCGGCCGTGAGGTAAAGCTTCCAGCCCTTGGGGTGCCAGAACACGCTGCCCACCGCCTCTTCCTGGAGGTGGAACAGGTCCATCTCCTTGCCGATGCGGCGGTGGTCGCGTCGTTCCGCCTCCTCCAGCATATGAAGGTAGGCGTCGAGTTCCTTCTGGTCGCGCCACGCGGTGCCGTAGATGCGCGACAGCATGGCGTTGCGATGATCGCCGCGCCAATACGCGCCGGCGACCTTCATCAGCTTGAACGCCGGACCGACATCGGCGGTGGAGCGCATGTGCGGTCCGCGGCACAGATCGAACCAGTTGCCCTGGCGGTAGAGCGTGATGGTCTCGTCGCGCGGCAGGTCCTGGATGATCTCAGCCTTGTACTTCTCGCCCTTGTCCTGGAAGAGCCGGATGGCGTCGTCGCGGTCGATCACCTGGCGGGCGAATTTTTCCCCGCGCGCGACGATCTCGCGCATCTTTGCCTCGATCGGACCGAAATCCTCCGGCGTGAACGGCTCGTTCCGGGCGAAGTCGTAATAGAACCCGTCAGCTATCGCCGGCCCGATGGTCACCTGAGTGCCGGGATACAGCTCCTGCACCGCCTCGGCCAGCACGTGCGCCGCGTCGTGTCGAATCAGCTCCAGGGCCTGGGGATCGCGGCGGGTGACGAACACAACATCGGCGTCGTGTCCGATCTCAGTGGCCAGATCGACCAGCTTGCCGTCGAGTTTCATGGCCAGCGCTGCGCGGGCGAGGCCAGGGCCGATCGCTTCCGCCACCGTCGTGCCCGTCACCGGCCCGTCGAAGCGACGCACGGACTTGTCGGGCAGGGTAATGGCGGGCATGGGCGTTTCGGCTCCTTCCACAGCGGAAACGCCTGTCTATGGCGTCGGGGCAACTGCTACGCAAGTCCCATGATCTCTCGGTAAACGCCCAATGTCGCCGCCTGCATGGCGCCTACCGTGTAGCCACGCAGCACCGCGGCCCGCGCCCGGCAGCCGAGAGCCTGTCGCTCCTCGGGCGGCAGTGCCAGCGCCATCTCGATGGCAGCGGCGAGAGCGCCGGCGTCGCCGGGCGGCGTGCGCCAGCCGGTGACGCCATGCTCGACCGTCTCGATCGGGGCGCCCAGGTCGGACGCGACCACGGGCCGGCCCATGGCCTGTGCCTCGATCACCACGCGGCCGAACGCTTCCGGCTGCGTCGAGGCATGGACGACCACGTCGGCCAGCAGCAACGCCGCTGGCATATCATGGCACTCACCCACCAGACGCAGCCGGTCGGCAACGCCCAACGCTTCGGCCTGGCGGATCAGGCCGGCGGAATAGCGCCGTCGTCCCTGGTCCGATCCCACCAGCACGCAACACACATTGCGGCCGGACAGGCGCGTCAGCGCCTCGATCAGCACCGCCTGTCCCTTCCAACTCGTCAACCGCCCGGGCAGCAGCACGACCGAAGCCCTGTCGGGCAACCGCCAATCCAGTGCCAGCCGCGCCACCCGATGACCCGCGACCGCGCCTGGATCGAACACCGTGGGGTCAACGCCGCGTGGAATGATCCGGACCCGCGCGGGGTCAGTGCCATGTTGCCGGTTGATCAGGTCAGCGATGAAGCGGCTGGCCACGATCACCCGCTCGCCGTGCGCCATGACCGAGTTATAGCGGCGCTTGAACGGCAGGTCCTCGTTGTAGGTGCCATGATACGTGGTGACGAAATGCGCGCCGGTGCGCCTGCAGGCCAGGCTCGCGGACCAGGCCGGCGCGCGCGACCGGGCGTGGACGATTGTCGCGCCCTGTGTACGGATAAGTCCCTCCAGCCGCGCTGCATTTGACCAGATCGTCATCGGATTGCGGCTGCGCAGCGGCAGAGTGAAGTGACGACCGCCGGCGTGCTCGATCGCCGGAACCAGGCGCCCTCCGGCACTCGCCACGAGAGCAGTATACCCGGCTGCCGCTATCGCCTGGGTTATCTCGATGGTGCCGCGCTCGACGCCGCCCGTAACGAGTGAAGGCAGCACCTGGAGCACGGTGATATTGCCAGCCGTCGTACCCAATGCCTATACCAACACGGGTCTTTTAACAGGTGGCATTTCTTCCATGCGCACGCCTCTATACGACGTCAATGCACGCCGCAAGACGGTCAGCGTGACGCTGAACGCCGACCTCGTGAGCAAGGCGTCTGCCCTGGGCATCAACATATCCCGCACGGCAGAGGCCGCCCTGATAAAGGCATTTGAGGCAGCGGAGGTGGCAAAGATCCGCGAAGAAATCCGTGAAGCTGTGAGGATCACGGACGATCTGGTCGCCAGGCATGGCCTGCCGTTCCCCGAGTTCGGGCTGTTCGACCCCGATTCCGCGAGTGACGATGCAGCATGATCTATTCGTCAATCCCAGTCGCCGTGGCAGAGCCATCTATCCGCTCTTGGTCGATCTGCAAGCGGATATCGTCGGTGGTGAGAGCCGAATTGTCGCACCACTGACCACGACGGCCATCGTGCCGAATCCGCCGACGCGGGTCTTGCCGCGGGTGATGCATGACGGTCAGGGCTATGTGGTGATGATGCGTCTTCTGGGATTTCTACCGGCACGCCAGCTTGGCTCATCGATCGGCTCCATCGCTCAGCATCGCGATGACATTTCCCGTGCGCTCGACTGGCTGTTCTTCGGGATCTGACGCCATGCAAACCAGCGGACGGCTCGATCGCGGCGACGGCGTGGAACTGGCCTGGGCGCGACAGGATGGAACGGGTCCGACGGTGGTGTTCCTGCCCGGCTTCCGCAGCGACATGGCCGGTGAGAAGGCGACGGCGCTCGCCGCGTTCTGTGCGGGGCGCGGTCAGGCCATGCTGCGCTTCGACTACTCGGGCCACGGCGCAAGCGGCGGTCGGTTCGAGGATGGCACCATCAGCCGCTGGACTGACGGACGCCCTGACGATGATCGATCGCCGGACCGACGGTCCGCTGGTCCTTGTCGGGTCCTCGATGGGTGGTTGGATCGCACTGCTCGCCGCCCTCGCCCGCCCGGATCGCGTCGCCGCGCTGATCGGCATCGCGTCGGCGCCTGACTTCACCCAGGCGTTGATATGGCCGGCAATGACCACCGAGCAGCGGGCCGCCCTGGAGCGGGACGGCGTCGTCCACAGACCCAGTCAGTACGGCGAGCCCACCCCGATCACCCGGGCGCTGATCGAGGACGGACGCACCAGGCTGCTGCTGAACGCGCCAATAGAGCTCGACCGTCCAGTGCGCCTGCTGCATGGGCAGCACGACCGAGACGTGCCCTGGAGATTGGCGCTGCGTATCGCCGAGCGGGTCAGCAGCAACGACGTGCAGGTGATCCTGGTGAAGGACGGCGACCACCGCCTCTCGCGCCCGCAGGACCTTTCTCTCCTATGCCGGACGCTCGCCGCTCTCCTCGGCCAGGATGGCGCGTAGTCCCTCGCGATAGCTCGGATAGCGCCAGCGCAGGCCGAGCATCTGCTGCGTTCGCCGACCGGACACCTTGCGATGCTCTGCCCAGAAGCTGCGCGCCATCGGGCTCATCGTGGTCCATGCCAACTCGAACGGCACGGATTCGGGCATAGCAACACCGAGCAATCGTGCCGCTTCGGCTATCACCTCCGCGCTTTCCGCGGGCTCGTCATCCACCAGGTTGAGGACGCGGACACCGCTCTCGCGTGTCTGCTGCATCGCCGAGATCACGGCGGACACGATGTCGTCGCGATGGATGCGCCCGAAGGTATGACCAGGCCTGCTGACACGCCGCGTGGTCCCGGCGCGCAGATCGTCGAACACTGAGCGTGCCGGCCCGTAGATGCCCGCCAGCCGGAACACATCGACCGCGCGCCGATCGGCCAGGCGACCCCACGCCTGCTCTGCCGCAAGCCGCCGGCTACTGCGATCGGACACCGGGGCGGGCTCGGTGCCCTCATCGACCCAGCCACCTTTTCGATCGCCGTAGACACCCGTTGTGGACAGATAGCCGATCCAGCGCAGCCGTGGCGCCTCGGTGATCGCGTCGGCATAGCGCGACAGCACCGGGTCGCCTGACGCGTCGGGGGGCACGGTGGAAAGCAGGTGCGTCGCCTACGCTATCGGCACGGCCGCATCACTGAAGGCAATCCTCCCGCCAGCCGAGCGCACAGTTCCTGTGACGGAGAAGCCGGTAGCAGGGGCCGCGTGCACAACCGCCGTTCCCGTGTAGCCCAGGCCGAGGATAGATCAAGGAGGAGCATCTTACTGTAATCGCGAGTAGACGGATCACGCTTTGCCGATTTGGGAGGCAATTCGGTTTGTCGGCCGAGAGGAGCGAGCCGGCGGCACCGTCAGAGAAGTTCTGACAAACATAGAATAGAATCGTTACGTGTTGCCCGCGATTTAGAGAGAGTTTGTCTGGCGCCCCGAACAAATCTGTCATTTCTTCGATAGTCTGATGAGAGGAAGCCGTTCGGGGCCTTTCTGTTTTGGCGTGTCAACGCCACCGAAGTATTTCAACTTGAGGAGAGCGAGCTTAGCGCGCAACGCGTCGGCGACGGCGCACATAGGGCGATGCTGCTCTATGAGGCGACGGAGGGCGGAGCCGGAGTACTGCGTCGGCTGGTTGAGGAGGCTGATGCTATTGCGCGCATCGCCGCTGCGGCTCTTGCCCGCTGTCATTTCGATGAGCATGGCGAGGACCTGAAGCCGGACTGTCAGGCTGCGTGCTATGAATGCTTGCTCAGCTTCGGCAATCAGCACGAGGCGCTGGCTCTCGATCGCCATGCCGTGCGCGAGACGTTGCTAGTGTACCGACTCTAACGCTTGTCTCCCACGGGCCACCTTTTCGAGGATTGTGGTGGCGGAAGCGGTCCAGATGAAGGGTTTGGGATGGGCATTGTGGTTTTTGAGGTATTGCTGGATGAGGGCTTCGAGTTGCGCGGCGCTGTTGAACACGCCGCAGCGGATGCGGTCCTCGGTCAGGCCGAAGAAGCGCTCGACCTGGTTGAGCCAGGACGCCGAAGTCGGCGTGAAGTGCATATGGAACCGCGGGTGCCGCTTGAGCCAGACCCTGACGCTGGCATGCTTGTGTGTGGCGTAGTTGTCGGCGATCAAGTGCAAATCAAGCTTCTTTGGCGTCTCGGCTTCGATGCGGCGCAAGAACCTGAGCCATTCCTGATGGCGATGTCGCTGCATACACTGGCCAATCACTTTGCCCGTGGCGACATCGAGTGCTGCGAACAGCGTCGTTGTCCCGTGGCGTTTGTAGTCGTGCGTCATGGTGCCGCAGCGGCCTTTCTTGATCGGCAGGCCGAGCTGCGTACGGTCAAGCGCCTGGATTTGGCTTTTTCGTCGATCGAGAACACCAATGCCTTGTCCGGCGGGTCGAGGTAGAGGCCGACAATATCCTGTACTTTCTCGACGAAGCGCTTGTCGTTCGACAGCTTGAAAGTCTTGACCAGATGCGGCTTGAGTTCGTGGGCCTTCCAGATGCGCTGCACGCTGGTGTAGCTGAGGTCAGTCGCGCGAGCCATCTTACGGATGCTCCAGTGGGTGCCTGTCACCGGCTTCTCGTGCAAGGTCTTGTGCACGACCCGCTCGATCGTCTCGGCGCTCAGTGGCGGCTTGCGCCCAGGTCGCGTCGCATCTCGGCGCAGCCCGACGAGGCCTTGCGCAGGAAGCGCTCCTGCCAGCGCCAGACTGTCAACTTGCTCTTACCCAAACCGATCGCGCGGTGGCCATCACCCCCACACGGTCAGCCGACTGCAACACGATCCGGCTCCGCCAAACCAGCTTCTGCGGCGTATTCCGGGCCGAAATCCAACCTTCCAGCGTCGCCCGATCCGTAGGAGACAGCCAGATGCATGCCGACGTCCGCTTCATGCAACCAGAGTTGCACGCCGCTGGGTCCTTGGAATCTTTCGTTAGGATCGCAACCCTAGAACAGGTTCGCGCGAGACGAAACCGCTATGGCGCAACCCGCAACATGTGAGTCAGTGCGTATCGTCGGTGCCCATTCCGCCCTACCATCAACTCAGCCGCTGCCAGCGCGTCCAGCACGGCTTCCTGCGGCCGCCGCCTGGAACAACCGGTCAATGCGGCTCTCCGCCAAGACGCGCTGCTCGATCAGGTCCCGATCGGCGTTGTGCGGCACGTGGTTCGCAGTGGTGAAGGCCAGCGCGATGTCCCCGCTGCCATGGCCCCAAAACGCGCCGCACCATGCCAGTCCGACGCCTGCACGGCGCGCCACGCGTGTGAGCTGACGATGATCCAACGGGATGTCGGTGCCCATCACCACGATGCATGAACCGGCCTCTATCGACGGCAGTGACGGTGGATCGATCCGCCTTCCGTCGGGCAGCCGCAGATCGCCGGCGCGGCCGAAATTCGCCAGCACCAAAACGCCGAGGTGATAGGTCTTCCCCTCCAACCGCAACCGGCGCGATGCGCTGCCGATGCCGCCCTTCAGGCCGAAGCAGCTCATCCCGGTTCCGGCTCCGACCGAGCCGACCGCGAACTCCTCGCTCGCCGCTTCGATCGCTGCATCGGCATGCGCCTCAGTGATCGCCGGCGCCTGGATGTCGTTGAGGTATCCGTCGTTGCACTCCAGCACGACCGGATTGACTGTCGAGGTCTGCCGGCCAATTTCCGGATCAATCGCGACCGCGCGGCGGATCAGCGCAGTGGCGCAGGTGCCGACGGCGAACGTGTTGGTCAGCAAGATCGGCGTCTCCAGCGTGCCGAGTTCGTTTACTTGCACCAGGCCGATGCTCTTGCCGAAGCCGTTAAGCACCGCCGCGGCCGCTACCACCTTGTCGTGGAACAGGTTGCCATCGTGCGGCAGGACGACGGTGACACCGGTGCGCACGTCGCCCTCCATCAGCGTCGCGTGCCCAACAGTGACGCCAGGCACGTCGGCGATGCTGTTGCGCTCTCCGGTCGGCAATGTCCCACAAGCGAGCCCCAGGTCGCGTGCACGCATGACACCTCCACGTCGATCTCGCAACAGCAGAGCGAGTTCGTGCTAAATCGCTGACCACTGCAACGCCCGACGCAGCAGATTGACGCGTGGCGGAGATCTGGGCACCGTGCGCAACACTACGATCGCAGACAATAGCCGTCTGCCAACATGGCCGTACACCCGTCGTCCAACAGAACCAAGAAAACCGCGGAGGCAACGATGGCGCTTTTCATGTATCAAGCTGCATACACAGCCGAATCCTGGGCCGCGCAACTGAAGAACCCACAAAATCGCGCCGAGACAGTGGGACGCGCGGTATGCGAGGCAGTCGGGGGTAAGCTTGTCGGCGGCTGGTACTGCTTCGGCGAATATGACCTGATGATCATTGCCGACGTGCCCAATGCCGAATGCATGGCGGCAATCGCACTCGCGATCGGTGCTGGCGGCGCTGTCAAATCTGCCCAGACGACAGCATTGATGAGCGGCGCGGACGGCGTGGCCGCAATGACGAAGGCCGCTTCCGTAGCCGGTGCTTACAAGCCCGCCCGGTAGACGATCCACACGTCCGCGCCACTAGCGGGCAGGCCGAATTCGTCCTAATCCGCCTCAGTGGTTCGCAGGGAGGCGGTTCATGAAGGACATCGGCCATTTCATCGCTGGCAAGCCGGTTGCCGGCACCAGCGGCAAGTTCGGCGACGTGTTCAACCCTGCCGCCGGAGAAGTCATCGCTCGCGTGACGCTGGCCGATGCCGCCGAGGTAAGCAAGGCGGTGGCCGCGGCGGTCGCCGCGTGGCCAGCATGGGCCGCGACCCCGCCGCTGCGCCGCGCCCGTGTCATGTTCAAGCTGAAGGAACTGCTGGAGCGCGACCGCAAGGAACTCTCCGCCATCATCACGGCAGAGCACGGCAAGGTGCTGTCGGACGCTGACGGCGAGGTGCAGCGCGGCCTTGAGGTGGTGGAGTTCGCCTGCGGCATCCCACACCTGCTGAAGGGCGAGTTCACCGAAGCTGTCGGCACCGGCATCGACGCCTGGTCGATCCGCCAGCCACTCGGCGTCGTCGCGGGGATCACGCCATTCAACTTCCCGCTGATGGTGCCGCTGTGGATGATCCCGGTGGCGCTGGCCTGTGGCAACTGCTTCATCCTGAAGCCGTCGGAGAAGGACCCGTCGGCGTCGCTGAAGCTTGCGGCGCTGCTGGCGGAGGCTGGTGTGCCAGATGGCGTGTTCCAGGTGGTGCAGGGCGCACGAGAGGCGGTCGAGGCTATCCTGGCGCATCCCGACATCGCCGCCATCAGCTTCGTTGGATCGACGGCGATCGCCGAGACGATCTATCGCGGCGGCACGTCGCACGGCAAGCGCGTGCAGGCGCTGGGCGGCGCGAAGAACCACCTCGTGGTGATGCCGGATGCCGACATCGACGATGCGGTGGATGCGTTGATGGGCTCGGCCTACGGCGCGGCGGGCGAGCGCTGCATGGCGGTATCGGTCGCGGTGGCGGTGGGATCCGCCGGCGATCGCCTGGTGCAGAAGCTGGAGCCGCGGGTGCGCGCGCTGAAGATCGGGCCGGGCACCGATCCGGATGCGGAAATGGGCCCGCTGGTCACGCGAGAGCACCGCGAGAAGGTGAAGGGCTACATCGATCTCGGCGTGAAGGAGGGCGCCAAGCTGCTGGTCGATGGCCGCGGCCTGTCGCTGCAGGGCTACGAGAATGGCTACTTCCTCGGCGGCTCGCTGTTCGACCACGTCGGCACCGACATGCGTATCTATAAGGACGAGATCTTCGGCCCGGTGCTGGGCGTGGTGCGCACGCCCGACATGGCGGGCGCGGTGCGGATGGTGAACGCGCACGAATACGGCAACGGGGTTGCGATCTTCACCTCGGACGGCGGCGCGGCGCGCGATTTCGCGGCCGGTATCAGCATCGGCATGGTCGGTGTCAACGTGCCGATCCCGGTGCCGATGGCATTTCACTCGTTCGGTGGCTGGAAGCACTCGCTGTTCGGCGACCACCACATCTACGGGCCGGAGGGCGTTCGCTTCTACACGCGCTACAAGGCGATCACCCAGCGCTGGCCGACCGGCGCGCGGCGCGGAGCGGAGTACGTGATGCCGACGCTAGGGAGGTAAGGGCCGGTCTACCGGTGGCGTGGCCGCGCCGCCAGCGGCAGGCTTTCGAACAGCGTCGGCGGCTCGCCCACCTGTGCGCCTTCGATGTTGAGCAGGCGGAGCTTGGTTGTGACGCCCCCGGCTGCCGAGAAACCGCCAAGCTTGCCCCCCGACGCCATTACGCGGTGGCACGGCACGATGATCGGGAACGGATTTTGTCCCAATGCCACGCCCACCTCGCGCGCCACGCCGCGATCGCCAAGTTGCGCTGCAATTTCGCCGTAGGAGAGCGTCGCGCCAAAGGAGATGGTTCGGGCGACCGAATAGACGCGCTGGTTGAACTGCGGCACGCCTTGCATGTCGAGCGCAACGGCTGACAGGTCGCGTGCGTTGCCGGCAAGCAAAGCTACAATGTCGTCGATCGCCTCTTGGACATTGCCTGACGGAGAGGCTTCCTGCGCATCCGGATATCGCCGTTGCAGGCGAGCCCGCGTCGCACTCTCACTCCGCTCCGGCAACTGGACGCCGAGGACGCCGTGCGCCCCCCACGCGATGCCGCATTGTCCAACCGTCGTAGCGAAGAGCGAGAATTTCTGTGCCGACATGACGCAGTCAGGGTAGCGCCAACCGCAGTGGCGCGCACCTCACGCATCTTGCCCTTGTCCAGGCCAGGCGAATGTTCTGGCCCCTCCAGCGTCGAGTTCGTAAGGAGTACGGCAGAGGTCCGATGCCTCCTACGGCCCCTCCGGATCGCCTGGATCATCCGGCACGGCCAGTGCGTTCAGGCGCGGGATGTCGTGCAGGATGACACGCGAGCCGTGCGTCTCGACCCCATACGCCCGCAGTGTGGCGAAGGCACGCGACAGGTTCTCCTGCCGGCAGCCCAGCCGCGCCGCCAACAGCCCCTTGTCGAACGGCAGGCGAAAGTCAGCATTGACCGCCTCACCGTCCTTCACCCGCGCCAATAGATAGCAGCCCAGCCGCTGGGCTGCGGTGCGCAACTTCAGGTCGCGCACCTGGCGCACCATGGTGCGGAACTCGCGCGACACCGAGCGCAACAGGGTGTTCGCCAGCGGCGCCTCGTGTTCCACCAGGTCCATCAGTCCTGCCGCATCGATCGCCAGCAGCCGGCAGCGGGTCACCGTCCGGGCGGTCATCAGGTAGGGCAGCCGGGTCAGCACGGAGGCCATGACGAAGTGGTCGATCGGGTGCAGCACTTCGACCAGGGCGGTTGTGCCGTCAGCAGCCGTGCTGGACAGTGCCACCTGTCCATCCAGCAGGACATGCAGGCATTCCGGCATGGCGCCCTGCTCCGACAGGGTCTGATCGGGTTCGGCGGTCACCTGCTCGGTGATCGCGTCGATCCGCTCGAGCAGAGACGCGTCCAGCCGTTCGAACAGCGGCACGGCGCCAATCAGATCGACCGCCGTCTGCATAGGCCCTCCCCGTGATCGACTTCGTTGCTCGACCTGGAAACAGCGATCCTGACTTAGCCCAGTCGGCCATTTTAAGCCAACGCCGGGCCGGAGCGATGGCCGCACGGCACGGCTGTGATAGCATTCGGAACGCGCGGGCGTGATGGAATTGGCAGACATAAGGCGCTTAAAACGCCTTGGCCCATGGCCGTGCGGGTTCGAACCCCGCCGCCCGCATTCCCTCGCATCATTTGATCCACGTCAATGCAACGATCCGGCGAGCACGATATCGTAACGTTTGTCGGCCACAGTCGGCCGACTTCGTCGCGAATAGGATTGTTCATGCATTTCGCCGAACCCAACAGATCAGCCGTCTCCGTCGCCGATGCGCGACGTATGACCAGCGCGCAACTCCGACAGCTTGGCATGCCGCGAGTGGTGTATCTGCGATGCAGGACGTTTGAAGGCCAGACGGCCTGCGCCATTCATGCCGCCGATGGCACGGCGATGGCGGTCGTGGAGGACATCGAGATCGCCTTCGAGCTAGCGTCCGAGAATGACATGACTCTCGTCTCGGTGCATTGATGTCGCTGATTGCCACGTGCGTCGAGCACTCCGGTGTCGCACGGATTTTCTTCGACCTGCGCCCGGCCGACCGCTCTCTGGAGGAGGAGCGACGCATCGCGGCGGCGATCGAACGCGCCTTGGAGCTGGCGGCCATGGAGAGCGAACCAGTGGGGACCACCATCGGGAAATAACCCCACAACGTGATCGATCGCCGCGTGGCTCCGTCAACTCACCGCGGCGAGCAGGCGGTCGCAGACATGCGCCATATCAGCCGCGCCGAGATAGGGATGGATCGGCAGAGCAAGAATGCGCTCCGCCAAGTCCTCTGACACTGGCAGACGCGTGCCGTCATGATGACCACGATAGGCCGGCTGCAAATGCAGCGGGCGTGGATAGTAGATGGCTGTCGGGATGCCGTCCCCGCGCAACGAGGCCTGCACGTGCTGACGCATCGCCGCATCGCGCAGCAGGATAGCGTAGATTGCCCACGAACTTGTGCTGTCGGGAACACGCGCGGGCGTCACCACTGCATTGCCGAGGCGCGAATCGTAGTAACGGGCGACGCGTTCGCGGCTTGCCAGCTCATCGGCGAACACTGTCAGTTTCGCCAACAAGACCGCCGCCTGCATCGAATCCAGCCGGCCGTTCATCCCTGTATGCAGCACCTCGTAGCGTGAAGTGCCTTCACCGTGTGTGCGCAAGCTGCGATACAGTGCGGCGCGTTCATCGCTTTCGGTGAGCAGTGCGCCACCGTCGCCGTAGGCTCCCAGCGGCTTCGACGGGAAGAAGCTGGTCGCGGTGGCATCAGCGGCGGCGCCCAGTCGGCTTCCGTGCAGCGTGCAGCCAAAGCTTTGAGCAAGGTCATCAAGCGTGAACAAGCCTTCGCGCTGCGCGATGGCAGCAAGCGCCGGCCAGTCAGCCGGCTGTCCGAACAGATCGACACCGATCAGCGCGCGTGGCCGCAACCTCCCTTCCCGCCGAACCTCTGCGACGCGATGCGCCAGATGTATCGGATCGATCTGGAAGGTGCGCGGATCGACATCGACGAACACTGGTGTCGCACCCAATACCAGCGGCACCTCAGCCGTCGCGGTGTAGGTGAAGGCCGGCAGGAACACCGCATCACCGCGCCCGATGCCCTCCGCCATGAAGGCGATCTGGATCGCGTCAGTGCCGGAACTGACTGCCACGCAATGCCGGGCACCACAGAACCGCGCCAGCTCGGCCTCGAGCTCGGCAACCTCGGGGCCGAGGATGAACTGGCAATGCGCCAGCACGCCATCCAGCCGACGGCGCAGCTCGCCCGCGATGCGCGCCTGCTGCGCCTTCAGGTCAATGAACGGAATGGGCGGACGCGCAGTCATGGGCGATTCACCACAGGCATCAGTCCTTCGCTGTTGTGTTCGAACTCCGGCACAAGGCGCCCTAGCAGGGTAAGCGCGAGACGTGACTGTCCGCCGCGGCAGGCTGCTGCGATTTCGTCGATCGCCCGCCCGACGATTGCCGGATCGGCCGTCCGCGGCGACGCCATCAACAGGCCGGGAAACGCCGTCGGTACCGGCGGCTCCTTGCCGTGAAACAGCTCCTCATGCAGCTTTTCACCTGGACGCAGACCGGTGAAGCGGATCTCCACGTCGCGCTCCGGGGTCAGGCCCGCCAGCCGAATCATCTGTCGCGCCAGATCAACAATCTTCACCGGATCGCCCATATCGAGCACGAAGATGCCGCCCTTCTCCCCCGACGGCAGCGCGGCATCGCCCACACCGACCACGCTCGCCTGCAACACCAGACCCACCGCCTCGCGCACGGTCATGAAGTAGCGTTGCATGTCGGGATGCGTGACGGTCAGCGGGCCGCCATTCTCCAGCTGGCGCTGGAACAGCGGCACCACCGATCCGGTGCTGCCCAGCACGTTGCCGAAGCGTACCGTGATGCAGCGCATGCCGCGCCCACTGCCGCGCGCCGCAATGTCCAGCGCCTGGCAGTACATCTCGGCCATCCGCTTCGAGGCGCCCATCACCGAGGTCGGGTTGACCGCCTTGTCGGTGGAGATGAGCACCATCGCTAGCGCTCCCACACCGCGTGCCGCATCGGCGACATGGCGCGTGCCGGCAACATTCGTTTGCAGCCCCTCCAGAGGATTGGCCTCGACCATCGGCACGTGTTTCAGCGCCGCGGCGTGGAACACCAGTTCCGGCCGCCAGCGCTCGAACACATCGCGCACGCGCGGCTCATCGCGAATGTCGACCAGCAGCGACTCGCGTGGGACGTGCGGATGGCGCTCGGCCAGTTCGAGGTCGATCAACCACAGCGCGTATTCGCCGTTGTCGATCAAGATTAGCCGCTCGGGCCCGAGGGCTGCGACCTGACGCGCCAGTTCGCTGCCTATGGTGCCCCCGGCGCCGGTGACGATGACCCGCCGTCCCTGGATCAGCCGCGCCATGCCCTCGCGGTCGAGCGGAACCTGCGCACGGTTCAGCAGGTCCTCGATCGCCATCGGCCGCAGCTCGAGCTGACGCCCGCGGTCCGTCGTTCCGGCGGGATCCAGCGAAGTCGGCCGCGGCGCTCGGCAAATCCGCATGCCGTGCCTTTCCGCCTGCTCAACCAAAATCGCCAGCGACTGCCCCGGGAGATCCGGCGTGGCCACCACCAAAGTGTCCGGCAGCCTCCCCTCGCCGCTCAGGCGCTCCAGCACCGCGGCGGCGTCCCCAATTGAGCCAAGGAACGGGTGGCCATGGATGCGCCGCCCAGTCTGGCGGGAGCCGACCGCCAGCAGCCCCTCGACCTGCAGCGCCTGCCGCCGATCCCAGGCCAGCGCGCGCAGGAACAGGTCGATGTCCTCGGCGGCCCCGACCACGAGCGCCGACGGAATGTCTGGGGTATAGCTGGAAGCGGGCAGACCACTGCGGCGGTGGCGCCAGCGGCGATAGATCACACGCGGCGTGCCGAGCAGCACCAGGAGGGTCAGCGCATACACGACCGGGAAGGCGGGATTGCCAGATGCAGCGCCGGTCAGCGCGAGCACGAAGCCCAGCAGGGCGGCGCCGAGCGCGCTGGACCAGGCCACCCCGAGCAGGTCATCGATCCCGGCAAAACGCCAGAATTGCCATGGCAGCCGGAACGGCAGTCCCGCCAGCAAAAGTGTCGCCGCACCGGCGACCGGGAGCCACCACGGGTGCAGCCAATCGCTTGAAGGAGCCGCCACAGCCCGCGCGAGCGGCACAGCGAGTGCCGCCAAGGCTCCGTCGATTGCAATATTCAGCGCGATTCGCACTGGCGGGCGGGCTGCCATGCGGTCCCTATAACGCAGCGGACCAAGCCGTCATATCCCATCGCCTGGCGGGGCAATCGGATTGCCTATCGCAATTCAACACGATTGGCCTGATATTCACAGCCGCGTGGGCAGGCCACTTGCCGTCAGCCACGCCCCCGCAACGGGTCGGATCCACAAACACGGCCGGAACTATCCGCGCCGCGAAGGGAGCGTACGCTATGCCATCGAGCCACCGTGTGACGCGCCGTAATGCGCTCAAGCTGGGCGCCGCCGTGACGGCGCTGCCACTGGTGCACATCCGCACCGCCGGCGCCGCCGGCAAACTGAAGCTAGCGCTGTGGGATCACTGGGTGCCCACCGGCGATGCCGCCATGAAAAAGCTGGTCGATCAGTGGGCCGAGAAGAACAAGGTTGAGGTGGAACTCGACTTTCTCACCTCCATCGGCAGCAAGATCAACATTACCATGGCCGCCGAAGCCCAGGCCAAGACCGGCCACGACGTCTACGCATTCAATTCATGGACAGTCCAGCAGTTCGGCGACTCCCTTGATCCGATGGACGACGTAATGCAGCGCCTCATCGCGAAATACGGCAAGCTGGGTCACGCCTACGAGTATCTCGGCGTCGCCAACGGACACTGGCTGGCTGTGCCGGTCGGCTGGGGATCCGCACCCCTCACCTCATGCGGGCGCATCAGCCTGCTGAAGAAGTTCGCCAATATCGACATCCAGGCCTGGTATCCGGCGCATCAATCGACACCGGATGCGGCGAAGGACTGGACCTACGACACTCAGCTCAAGATGGCGGAAGCAAGCTTCAAGGCCGGCTATCCCATCGGCTTCGGCTGTGGCTCCAACGGTCCCGACGCCAACCAGACCTGGGGTGCGACGTTCGGGGCGTTCGGTGCCGATCTGGTCGATGGCAACAAGAACATCACGGTCGAATCCGACAACGTGATGCAGTGCATGGAATACGTCGCGAAGATGGTGAAGTTCATGCCATCCGATGCCGTGAGTTGGGACGATGCCTCCAACAACCGGGCACTTATCTCGGGCAAGGCGGCGTATATCTGGAACCCGCCGTCGGCCTGGGCGGTCGCCAAGCGCGATGCGCCCGACGTGGCGGCGGATTGCTGGACGTTCCCAAATCCACTGGGACAGAAGGGCCGCCTGGTGCCGCACCGACCCTATTTCTGGGGCGTCTGGTCGTTCTCCCGGAACAAGACCGCGGCCAAGGAGGTCATCGAGTGGCTGTCGCAGCGCGAACAGGTCGAGACGCTGTCGGAGGCGGTTGTCGGCTATGACATTCCGCCGTTTGATTCGATGTCAGATCTGCCAATCTGGGCCGACGTCGAGCCGCCGAAGGGCACGATCTACAATTATCCCGTGCGGCCGTGGCACGATGCGCAATACTACGTTCCCGGCTCATCGGCCCCGCCCGACATCGCCGTGCAGATCTGGAACCGCAACATCCAACCAGGCATGGTGTCGCGCCTGATGTCAGGCCAGACGATCAAGCAGTCGATCGCCTGGGCGAAGGACGAATTGGAAGGCTTCCTCCGCTGATGACTCCCGGCCGGCACGCGCTGGCCATCGACCACTGATCGCTGTTATCGGGCTCCTCCTTCGGGAGGGGCCCGCATGACTTTTGTCGCCGTTCTGCGCCATCTGGCCTTCGCCACTGGACTGGCGCTGCTGTCCGCCGCCGTGGTGCAAGCGATGATCGCAGTGCGCGTGCTGGATCGTCCGGACGCGCGAAAGGCACACACGCGGGATACACCGAAGGGCGGCGGCGTCGGCGTGGTCGTGGCATTCCTGATCGGCATCGCGGTTCTCTACCGCTTCGCCGAATTTGCCCGCCTGGCCGATCCATACTTCACCGGCGTCATCGAGGCGTCGATGGCGATCGCCGTCGTCGCATTCCTGGACGATCTGTACGACTGGAAGTTCACCATCAAGCTCGGTGCCCAGATCCTGGCCGCGGTGGTCGCGGTGTCGAGCGGTATCTACGTGGTGGACTATCGCGTCCCGTATGTCGGGCCGCTGTACATCGGTTGGCTGGCGCCGCCGTTGACGGTTCTGTGGCTGCTGTTCGCCACCAATGCGATGAACTTTATCGATGGGCTGAATGGCCTTGCCGGCGGCGTGGCGCTGATCGCGGCCGGTTTCCTCGCCGGCATCGCGGCGGCGAATGGCGGTTGGTTCGCCTATTTCGCGGCGTTGCTGCTCCTCGCTGGCCTGTCCGGCTTCCTGCCGTTCAACTTCCCGCGCGCGCGCATCTTCATGGGTGATGTCGGCAGTCAGTTCTGCGGATTCATCCTCGCCATCCTTGCCGTTGTGGCCAGCCGCTTCGACAACGCAGAGTTGTCATTCCTGATAGTACCGATGCTGTTGTCCGGCGTGCTTTTCGACGTCGCGTTCACCCTGATCCGCCGGGCGCTCGCTGGTGAGCGCCTGACCGAGCCGCACCGCGGTCATCTCTACCAAGTGGCCCAGCGCTCAGGCCTGCCCGCTGTGGCCGTCACGCTGGTTCACTGGGGTTTCGCTGGCTTCGGCGGCATCTGCGCGCTGCTGTTCGTGGCCGCTCCCACACCAGCAAAGCCGTTCATTCCGTTGCTGACGCTTCCGCCCCAGCTGTGCTGGCTTGGCTTTGTGGCGCGTCGCGCTCAGAGCGCGGGCGTCACCTGCTGGGGATGAGCCCCGGTCTTATACCGTCGCGATACGCCGGCCCGGCGCCTCATTCATTGCCGAGTGCGGTGCCTTCTTCGCGGCTGTCGTGGCGTCGCCCATGATCGAGCGCAGGTCTCGGAGGAAGGCGGCACCCTTCAATGTGCGCTGTACCAAGATGCTTCGGCGATCCAGCGGGTCCACCTTGCGCCGCGCGAAATCGAGCTCGCCCAGCCGATCGAGCGCACGGGTGATCGCCGGCTTCGAAACGTTAAGATCGCTCGCCAGACCGCGCACCGTGTGCCCGCCGTCGTGAAGGTAACACGTCAGGAACACGCCGAGCTGGCGCGCCGAAAGGTCCGGGCCGTCGCGTCGCACCAAGGCTACGACCGTTTCGCGAAGGATGCCGACCATCTGGTCGGCCGACGGAGGACTGACAGCCATGGGTGTTCCTTTCATGCTCCCGGACAGCTTTTTCTGATCGCTTTGGTCTGTTGAAGCGCAGGGCGCCTAACGGTGCCAGGAAACGGCCAGGCTATTCCCCTTCCATTGCACAAGCGAAGTCTTTTCATGTCGCTCGCGTAGACGTTATTCAACGTGCTCGATCCGGTTGCGCACCTTCAACCCGTGCCGCCAGCGCGGCGAACAATCCACGCATACCGTAGGCCTCGCCACCCTCCGGATGCCCGGGCGATGACTGATCGTTCCAGGCATAGAGGTCAAGATGGGTCCAGGCAATACCGGAGGTAACAAATCGATTGAGGAACAATGCTGCTGTGATCGCCCCGGCATGCGGCTTCGAGGACACGTTGTTGAGATCGGCGACCGGGCTGTCCAGCCAGCGGTCGTATGGTGCCCACAACGGCAGTCGCCACAATGGATCGTGCTGCGCTTGTCCATGACGCAACAATACGTCAGCCCAGGCGTCGTCGTTGCAGAACATCGCGGGCAGATCAGGGCCGAGTGCAACGCGGGCCGCGCCGGTCAGAGTGGCGCAATCCACCAGCAGCGTGGGTGACTCGTCACACGATTCCGCGAGGAGATCGCATAACACCAGCCGTCCTTCGGCATCGGTGTTGCCGACCTCCACCGTCAAGCCTTTGCGCGTGCGGATCACGTCAAGCGGCCGCATTGCAGTACCGGAGATTGAGTTCTCCACGCAGCCAACACGCACCGCGAGCCGAACCGGAAGGTCTGCCTCCATCATCATGCGGGCTAGCCCGAGGACAATAGCAGCACCACCCATGTCCTTCTTCATCCGCAGCATGCCGCTCGACGACTTTATGTCGTAACCGCCGGTATCGAAGCAGACGCCCTTGCCGCATAACGAAATGAGCGGCGCTTCGGCATGTGCGGTGCTGCCGGACCAGCGGAGGATCGTGACATGTGCTGGCCGCGCGGACCCACGGCCGACAGCGGCAACTGTCGGATAGGCTTCCACCAGCGCGTCGCCGGAAATCAAGTCAACCGCGGCGCCGTAATGCTTGCCGAGCGAGGCGGCGAATTCAGCAAGCTCCGCGGGGCCCAGGAGATTGGCGGGCGTATTGATGAGGTCGCGCACCATGCACGTTGCGGCGGCGGCTGAACGGCTGCGCTGCTGCTGCCCGGGTGCCAACAGTTTCGCTGGTCCGCGTTTGGCTGCCTTCAGCGCTGCATAGCGATAGGCGCCGAGGCAAAAGCCGAGAGTGGCACATGCGAGATCGTATTCGCCTTCCTGAAAACGCCAGGGTGCGCCTTCCGGCAAACGGAACGCCAGACTGCCGAACGCTGTGGGCGACTTATCGTCGCCAAGACCGAGCACCGCACCGACAACGCCTGCGTCGCCCGGCAGGAACAGCAGTTCCTGCGCGGCAGCCGTGAAATCGAGCTGGCGAAGAAAGCGCGATCGTGCCGGTGGCAGGCCGTCGAGAAACGCGGCAAGCCCCGACGGGCGCACGGCAAACAACGGCCGCGTCGCATCGGCGTTGTCGACCAGGCATTCGAGTCTCTGTTCCAGCATCGAACTCTCTCTCACTCATCGTCGGCGCGCTAACCCAGCGATGATCCAAGCAGCAACGTGACACGTCGTGCAAATTGCGCCGGGTCGCGCGGCAGGTCGCCCTCCTGCACGCGCGCGAGATCGAGCAGCGTTCCGGCAGCATTCCCGATCAGTTCTTCGTTCTGCAGCTTTGCCGCCAACGCCTCGATCAGGCTGTGTCTCGGGTTGACTTCCAACACCGGTACCGCAGGCAGCATGGCTCGGCCGGCACGGCGCAGCAGGCGCTGCATCTGCAGATCGGGCCCCTTGTCGTTAGCCGCCAGCACAACCGCGCTGTCGGTCAGCCGGCCGGTGGCGCGGACGTCGGCCACCTCGTCGCCCAGCGCCTTCTTCAGAGCTGCCAACAGGGGCGAGATATCCGGCTGATCTGCGTCCTTGTCCGCTTCTTCGGGCGCCTGGGTGACACTCTTCAGATGCTTTCCTTCGAAACTATCCAGCCGTTCCGGCCAGAATGCATCGATCTGATCGGACAGCAGCAGGACCTCCACTCCCTTCGCGCGGAAACCTTCGAGTTGCGGCGAGGCGCGAAGCGAATCCGCATTGTCGCCGGCCAGGTACCAGATCGTGTCCTGTCCCGCCTGCATCCGTGAGAGATAGTCCGGCAATGAGGTCCAGCCTTCCTGCGCGGACGATCTGAACCGCAGCAGCGGCGCGATCTCCGCGCGGTGCTCGGCATCCTCCCACACACCCTCTTTCAGCACGGCGCCGAAATCGTCCCAGAACTTGGCGTAGTCTTCGGCGTCCTTCGCGCGATTCTTGAGCTCTGACAGCACGCGACCGATCAGCGCCTTGCGAATTCGCCCGAGCACCGGCGTGGTTTGCAGCATCTCGCGCGAGACGTTGAGCGGCAGATCCTCAGTATCCACCACGCCCTGAACGAAGCGCAGCCACGACGGCAGCAGCTCGGCCTTGTCGGTGATGAACATCCGCCGCACGTGCAGCTTCACATGCGACTCACGATCGCCTTCGAACGGTTCGAACGGCTTCATGCCGGGCAGGAAGAGCAGCGCGTAGAACTCGAGCATGCCCTCGGCGCGCCAGTGCAGCGTGGCCCATGGCGTGTCGAACAGATGGCCGAGATGGCGGTAGAACTCGTTATACGACTGTTCGGAAATTTCGGCGCGCGGCTTGCGCCAAAGTGCGGTGCCTTCGTTGGCCGACAGGTCCTTGCCATCGCGGGCGATCGTAATCGGCAACGTGATGTGATCGGCCCATTTGCGAACCACCGCCTCGAGGCGGATCGGGTCGAGGTACTCGTCGGCATCCGCCTTCACGTGAAGCACGACGTCGGTGCCGGCGGTTTCACGTGTTGCCGGCGCGAGGGTGAATTGGCCCGCGCCGTCCGACGCCCAGGTGAACGCCTCCTCGGAGCCCGCCATCCGCGATGTCACCTCCACACGGTCCGCCACCATGAAGGCGGAGTAGAAGCCGACGCCGAACTGGCCGATCAGGCTGGGCCGCTCCTCGGGCTTGGCGGTGGCCAGCGCCGCGCCGAATGCGCGCGTGCCGGAACGGGCGATGGTGCCCAGATTGTCGATCAGGTCCTGCCGGCCCATGCCGATGCCGTCATCGGCGATCAGCAGCGTGCGGGCGCCCTTGTCAGGCACGATGCGGATCTTCGCCTCGGCCGGTGGCGCAAGCCCTGCGTCCGTCAGTGCCTCGAAGCGGCGCCGGTCCATCGCATCGGCGGCATTCGCCACCAGCTCACGCAAGAATATTTCCCGCTCGGAATAGAGCGAGTGCACCACGAGATCGAGCAGCCGCCCGACCTCGGCGCCGAAATCATGCTTTTCCGCCACCGCATCGTTCATCGCCCGCACCTCCCTGCGGGCCGCGATATGCGACGGATGGCCGCTTGTTTCAATGTGGGGCTGATCACTCAGTCGGCTGGCCGGAACACCAGGATGGCGGCAGCCGAACCCAGGCCTGGGTAGCCGGCGCGCGCCGCGACGAACAACCGATCGATCTGAGACACGAAAAGCGCGGTGCGAGCACCCGGGCTGGTCGGGATTGAACCGAGACGCCCGTAGCCGCTCGCCTGTTGCAGCCAGACATCGACGGTCCCGTCACCACAGCTCACGTAGATGCGGTTCCGCTTCCCATCGAAGAACACATCGTCGGCGTCTCCGCAGCTCGGGAGATTGCCAATCACGCGCCCGTCGTTCGCGTCGAGGATCACCAGGCGAGGGGGGCTGCGGAACGCAACTGCGACCCTGGACCGCTCAGCGTCGAACGCCATGGGGAAATTCGCCCGAAAATTCGGCAGCCGCCAAGTCGCGGTCTGCCGTGAAGCGGCCAGATCGACAATAGTGATCTGCCGTGCGTCCGGAACGTTGATGAAGGCCCGATGGTTTGCCGGGTCAAGCTGGAAGCCCTCGGGGTGAGCTGGAAGCGGGATCCGACCGATCAGACTGGCGGTTGCCGGATCGATCATCGCCAGCCCGCCGCTGCCATAGCCCACAACCAGCAGGCCGGTGCGTGCATCGAACCGGAGGTTATCCGCATCCTCGCCGAATTCGGCTTTGCCAGCCGGAACCAGATCCGCTCCACGAAACAGGCGAACCGTCCCATCGCCGCCATTGGCGACTGCGACCACATCAGCGCCAGGCGCATAGGCGACGCCTTGCGGCTCCTTGAGGCCCCCAATGCGGCGAACTGCCTTCCCCTGCACGAGGTCGATGACATCGAGCGTTCCGTTGCCGAGTTCGGCCACGAACAGGCGCTGGCGCCCGAGATCGATCGCCATGTGATCGATGCGGCCAGACACATCATTGAGCGCAATCGTCCTGTCGAGCACCAACGGTTCAGCCGCCCGAACGCTCCGCGGCAGCGCGAAGAGCAAGGCACCCGCAAGGAAGATCTTCGACGACAGCACCGCAGCACGCATCAGGCTCGGGTCGATGACAGAAGACGGTCCCGTGTAAGCCTGGCGATTTCACGCGGAGCCTGGTCGGGAATCGGCATGACAGAACTGACATTGATCTCGCACAGCACGAAGTCGTCCTCACCAGGACCGTATAGAAAGTCGGCGTCCCAGATGATCGGCAGAGCGTCTCGCTCTATGCCGAGTTCCCGCGTCAACTGCGGCATCCACTCGGTTTCCATCCTGCTTCGCAGCGCCCGGAACTCCGGTGCCGAAGCCGGATGCATGATCCGAGGGCCCGGTTCGGCCGACGACAGCAGCGCGGTGATGTACCTGATGCCCGAAGCCGACCGCCCGATCGGTGCCCATATAGCATCGGATCATTCCGCTGGTGAGACTCTGTTGAAACGGCTGGTCGATGATGCACCCGCCTTGCTCGAAATACGCAGCACAGTCTGACATGAACGCATCGAGCGCGACCGTTCGTGGCTCGCTGCCGCGACGCGCCTCCAGCACGGATACCGACCCGCCGGGCATGACCTGCACCTTCCAGACGCCCTGCCCGCCATTGCCGCGGTTCTGCTTGACGACACGCGGCCCTCCGGCGTGCAGCCGCCGCGGAAATTCGGCGTGGAACGAATCATATGTGCGATAAAGCTGGGTGTCTGTCCCCCAGCCAAGGTGGCGGGTCGTGTAGAGAACTTCCTTCACGCCCATCTTCTGCGTCACATCGGGATGGGCACTGACCCAGACCCCGCTGCTGGCAACCTCGCGTAGCATGGCATCAAGTTCCAATCTGGTCCGACCATCGGAGAGCGGATCGACCCAGACAAGCACACCGTCTGCATTCAGCAGTTGCTGGCGTACGTCGCTCGCCGCTTCCTCACAATAGACTGCCGGTTCCGCATGAATTCCGGCCTCCTTCAGGGCCGCAAACACGAGGCGCCATCGGTTGTTAACCGGTGTTGCGTTACGGCGGGCTTCGATGTCACCGCGCCATAGCAGTGCCACGGACGCCGATGTCAGCGTTGGCATGTACGGCCTCCACTTGTGTGCATGGGCCCGGTGTGCGTCTCACCGATAGCGTCACGCGCCCAGCGATGGAATGCGCCGGACAGCGCCATTGTCGCATCGAGCGAGTGAGGTCGCCGCGGTATTTGCGGAAGAACCCAGGCGAGGCGGCGAGCAATCCGGCCGCCTGGGAGGATCGGGTGCGTCCGTGCCCGCGGCGCGCACGATAGCGGCAAGGCGATCCAGCGCAGCGGAGTGCAGACCGCACCACGGTGATGGCGTCTGGCGTGTCCGCAACCCCTCGGGACGATGCTATCGCCAGCGTCTTGTCTGTCAACCTGATCAGCGATTAACCGGAACCGCTTGCATTCCGTGCCGCAACATCCAACCATCTGCCCATGCCCGGCCTGGATTCCGGTTTCGCCCCCCGCGTCAAAGCCGTCCTCGGCCCGACGAACACCGGCAAGACCCACCTCGCCATCGAGCGCATGCTGGGCCATGCCTCGGGCATCATCGGGTTTCCCCTCCGCCTGCTCGCTCGCGAGAATTACGATCGCATGGTGGCCCAGAAGGGCGTCCGCCACGTGGCCCTGATCACCGGCGAAGAGAAGATCGTTCCGCCGGACGCGCGCTGGTTCTCCTGCACGGTCGAGGCCATGCCGCTCGATCGCGACGCCGAATTCCTGGCGGTGGACGAGATCCAGCTATGCGCCGATCCCGACCGCGGCCATGTGTTCACCGACCGACTGCTGCACGCCCGAGGGCTGGTCGAGACCATGTTCCTGGGCGCCGAGACGATCCGCCCATTGCTCCAGCGCCTGGTGCCGCAGGCCCACGTCGAGACCCGGCCGCGCATGTCGCAGCTTAGCCACGCCGGCCCCGCGAAACTGGTGCGCCTGCCGGCGCGCTCCGCGGTGGTCGCGTTCAGCGCCGCCGAAGTCTACGCCATCGCCGAACTGATCCGCCGAAGGCGGGGCGGCTGCGCGGTGGTAATGGGGCGACTGAGCCCACGCACCCGCAATGCTCAGGTGGCGCTCTACCAGGACAAGGAGGTCGACTTCCTGGTCGCCACCGACGCGATCGGCATGGGCCTAAACATGGATGTGGATCATGTCGCCTTCGCCAGCCTGGGCAAGTTCGACGGCCATCGCCCGCGCCGGCTCAGGCCGGCCGAGATAGCCCAGATCGCCGGTCGTGCCGGCCGCGGTATGCGCGACGGCACGTTCGGCACCACGGCGCAATGTCTGCCGCTAGGCGACGAGGTGGCGGCCGCTGTCGAAGCCCATAGCTTTGATGCGCTCGATCAGCTCTGCTGGCGCAACAGCGACCTCGACCTCGGCCATGTCGATGCCCTGCTGGCCACACTGATGGAGCCGCCGCCTGGGCCTGGACTGGTGAAAGGCAACGACGCCGCGGACCTGGAAACACTTGCCGCACTGGCGCACGAGCCAGAGATACGCCGCCTCGCGCAGGGGCGGCGGCAGGTTCGGCGGCTATGGGAAGCCTGCCAGATACCCGACTTCCGCAAGCTCACGGACGACACGCACACCAAGCTCTGCGCGCGGGTCTTCGGCCACATCGGGCGCGATCAGCATCTGCCGACTGATTGGCTGGCGGGTCAGATCGGCGCCCTGGCCCGCTCGGACGGCGATATCGACACGCTGATGCAGCGGCTCGCAGGGGTTCGCGTGTGGTCCTACATCGCAGCGCGGGGCGACTGGGTGAAGGACAGTCCGCACTGGCAAGGGCAGGCGCGTGAGGTCGAGGATCTGCTGTCGGACGCTTTGCACGAGCGACTGACCAGTCGCTTCGTCGACCGCCGGGCTGCGCACCTGATGCGCCGTCTCGAGGCAGGCGAGACCCAGGAGCTGCTGTCGGCCGTCACTCGCCGCGGCGAGGTCATCGTCGAGGGCCACCCGGTCGGCAGGGTCGGCGGCTTCAACTTTTTTCCTGACCCTGCGGCGCAGGGCGACGAGAAGCGCCTCGTGCTCCGCGCTGCACGGCGGGCCCTGCGCGAGGAGATGCCGCGCCGCGTCGCCGTGGTGGAGGCGGGACCAGACGGAGCCTTCGCCTTTGGCGATGGCAACACGCTCACTTGGGACGGCGTGCCGATCGCCCGCCTGAAGCGCGGTAGCAGCGCGCTGCGGCCGCGCGTGCAGATGCTCGACAGCGAGTTCCTCGACGGCGCACAGCGCGAGCGACTGCGCATCAGACTGCAGCGCTTCCTCGACGACAGGATCAGCCACGATCTGGCGCCACTGCTAGCCGCAGCCGGTAAGGGAGACACTCAGCCCGATTTCCGAGGCCTGCTGCATCGGTTGACCGAGGCACTGGGCCTGATCCTTGGCGACGAGGGTGATGCGCTGCCGCCTCCGGTGCGTG
Source organism: uncultured Alphaproteobacteria bacterium (assembly GCA_963818775.1). Taxonomy (GTDB): domain Bacteria; phylum Pseudomonadota; class Alphaproteobacteria; order Acetobacterales; family Acetobacteraceae; genus JAMXLO01. Next base: position 53,756 of record CAWFUF010000008.1, read on the forward strand.
CCGCGCTGAAGGCGATTGGCGTGAAGGCCGGCCGCTTCGGCCTGTTCATCCCTGCACTGCTGAAACCGCGTGCCGCCGCCATGCGGGGCCGCCTGTGGGGCGTCCAGAACGGCGTCGCCGTGCCAGCATTGCCATCGCCTGATCTGGTCTCGCTGCCCCGTCGTCCAGACTGGCCGACCGGGTTCGCCGATGCCATGGGCTGGCTGGAGGCGGGACCCGTGTTGCTGCGACTTGATATCGCTGAGCGAGTCGCTGCGGAGCTCGCCTGGGCGACTCGCCGTGGTCCGACAGCCTTGCCCGCTGGCCTGGCATCGCGCTTCTCGCTGAAGGTCGATCTGCTTCCGGTTGTATTGAGGCGCCTCGGATTCCGCGTCGTTCCGGCCGGTGTTCTGCCGGCGGACCAATTTGGCCCCCCGGCTCCGGCGATGCTGCTGCCGCTGCGGCGACGGCGGGCCGTCGCGACCCACCCGCTGTCAGTCCAGGTCCATGGCCCATTCGCTGCCCTGGCAGCGTTGAAGCGCTAGGCGGCGGGCGACGCACCGGGTCGGGTGACGGTCCTGGCGGAACTCCGGTGCTGGCAGCCTGTCAGACTTAACACGACGCAATTTTCTGCCATAGGATCGGAGAACTGAGCCCAAAAGGCGACGAGGGGGGCAGAAATCGCCGATACGGAGGACCGCGACTGGCAGCGGCTGGACAAGTGGCTGTGGTGCGCACGGTTCATGCGCCAACGCAGTGATTGTGCCGCGCTCGTGGCTCGGGGCCTGATCCGCATCAACCGCCAGCCGACCGACAAGGCCCACGCCCGGCTACGCATCGGCGACGTGCTCACGGTGCCCGTGCATCACTCGGTGCGGGTGGTGCGCGTGGTCTCGTTGGCTGGACGGCGTGGACCGGCGACCGAGGCACGCATGCTCTACGAAGAGATCAATGAGCCGCACGGCGGACCTTGCGTCTGAGCTCATTCATCGGCATATCGCCGCCTTCTGACAGCCGCGCCCGGGGACTGAGCATGACCTACGTGGTCACAGAGTCGTGCATTCGTTGCAAGTACATGGACTGCATTGAGGTGTGCCCGGTCGACTGCTTCTATGTCGGCGAGAACATGCTGGTCATCCATCCGGACGAGTGCATCGATTGTGGCGTATGCGAGCCGGAGTGTCCGGTCGAGGCGATCGTGCCGGACAGCGACGACAAGGCGGCCGACTGGCTGGAACAGAACCGCACCTATGCGGCGTTGTGGCCGAACATAACCCGGAAGGGCGAGCCGCCGGCAGACGCCGATGACTGGAAGGACAAGACCGACAAGGCCGATCTGTTCTCGCCCAATCCTGGCAAGGCATGAGCCAGCAGCCATCGGAGCCGCCTCAACCGGAAGTGTTACGGTTCATCGCGTTATGTCGGGTGCCTTACCCGATGACGTAACGCCGCCGTGATGCTATATTAGAACCAACGGCAGCCGCAGGGGATGCGACAGCTGCTGCATTCCCAGGAGCCGATCGTTCGGAGCCGGGCCGGCTGAGGGCTACGCCCGCCTGACCACCGAGCGGATCGCAATGACGCAAGGGGCACGGTTAGAAGGTGTCAAGCATGAAGGTATCGGCCGGAACCGCGGTGAAAGGTCGTGGAGCTGAGGCTTCGCGCAATGCGGCTCCGCCACGTCGCACGGCAGCCCCGACCCCCGCGAAGGCGGCGCAGACGGCGGCAGTAAGGAAAACGGCGGCGGCCCCCACGAAGTCAGCCAAGCCGGCACCGCCAAAAGCCGTTGCCAAGCCGGCCGCGAAGGCACCGCCCGCGGGGAAGCCAGCGGTGGGGAGATCGGCGCCCGCCAAGCCGGAGGCCAAGCCAGTCGTAACCGCGCCAGCCGCGAGCGCGTCACCGAAGGCGCCGGAGGTCGTGCAGCAGCCGAAGGCACAGGAGGCTCCGCCGCCTCGCCCGGAGGCGGCTCCGGTACGCGCAGGGCCATCGCCTGCGCCGGATCGCCGACCGGTCATGCCGGACCGCCTCCCGCCCAGGCCCCTGGGTAAGGCTGAGATCTTCGTCGAGGGTGATCACGTCGTCTATCCGACGCACGGGGTCGGCAAGGTTGAACGGATCGCGACGGAGGAGATCGCCGGGCACAAACTCGAACTGATCCACATCACGTTCGAGGAGAACCGAATGACGCTGCGCGTGCCGGTGGCCAAGGCGCGCACTGCTGGTCTGCGCAAGCTCGCCACACGCAAGTTGTTCGACGAGGCGCTGGCGGTGCTGAAGGGCAGAGCGCGGATCAAGCGCACGATGTGGTCCCGGCGGGCGCAGGAGTATGAAGCCAAGATCAATTCCGGTGACCCATTGGCGATCGCCGAGGTGGTGCGCGACCTGCACCGCAACGCCGGGCAACCCGACCAGAGTTTTTCCGAGCGCCAGATCTACGAGGCGGCGATGGACCGTCTCGCCGCCGAACTGGCAGCGCTCGACAAGACCGACAAGCTCACCGCAGCGACCAAGCTGACGAACTTTCTGAAGACGGTGTAGACGCGATCTCTGCCCAAAGGCACGGAGGCTGCTGCCCTACACCGTGACGTTGTGCTCGAGGGGAACCGAGCGGCAGTCCATCTCGTATTCCAGGCCGACGACTGGCGGTCGGGCAAAGTGCCACACCAGTCCATGCCGCGCCGCGCCGCGCCGCACGATCTCGTCCGCAAATGAGGTGTGGACATCGTACACCGTGTACGCCTGCGTCGCCGTGGTGTCGGCCCAGGTCTTGCCCAGGATGGCCATCCGCTCCTCCATCCGCCCCACTACGAACCGCGCCTTCTCGCGCATGGCGTCAGGGCCGGTCTCGCCGTAACGCACCGTGCGCTCGCGGTACGGTGCCGGTCCGTCTCCGGCCTCGCCGCTGCCGGCAATGACGAAGGACCCTGACGCGCCAGCGGCAGGGCGCGCTAAGCAGAACGCGTAAAAGCTGGGTTCGGCGGGCTTGTGGATCGGCGGGATGACATTGCTGCGCGCCACCGGGTTGTCGTCCCCGGTCATCACGCCCCACCGCTGTAGCGTGCCGGCGTAGCGCCTGTTGAATTCAATGAAGCCCGTGTCGCTGAACTGCTCCGATGAACGCAGCTCGCAGGCACAGAACGCCGCGAGAGGCAGACCCTGTCCGCCAAGGAACCGCTCGATCCAGGCGAAGCCTGCGTTGAGCGGCAACGGCTCGCTGAAGGTCACCCGCTCGATCCGGAAGCCGTCCAGTGCCGCAACGCCGCCGGAATACTGGAACGCGAACGGGATATAGCGATAGCCACCGGCTCGCATGTCGATCGTCGCCGCCATCGTGCTTTCCTCTCATGCAAAAGGGCCCCGGGTTGCCCCGAGGCCCTTCGTAGCATGGGCGCGTGGTCAGCTAGTTGCTATTCCGGTTGCCCAGCAACTGCAGTAGCAACATGAACAGGTTTATGAAGTTCAGGTAAAGGCTCAGCGCGTCATATACGCTGCGCTTCGCCGCTGCGTCCGGTCCTTCGGCGTAGGCATGCTGCACGTAGGTCGCCTTGATGCGCTGCGTATCGTACGCGGTCAGGCCGGTGAACACGACCACGCCGATGATGCTGATGGCAAACTGCAACGCCGAACTCACGAGGAAGATGTTCACCAGGCTGGCAATGATGATGCCGAACAGCCCCATCATCAGGAAGCTGCCGAAGCGACTGAGGTCCGCCTTCGTCGTGTAGCCATAGATGCTCATCGCAGCGAACGTCGCGGCCGTGATGAAGAACACCCTGACGATGGATTCGCTCGTGTAGATCAGGAAGATGTTGGTCAAGCTCGCGCCCATCGCGGCGCAGAACAGCCAGTACAGCGTCTGTGCGGTGGTGCGCGATAGCCGGTTCACCCCCATGCTCAGCACCAGCACGAATGCGAGTGGTGCGAAGATGGAGATCATCGCCAGCGCCGATGCCGTGTGTCGCGGCCCCATCGGGGTCATGACCACGGGGTAAAACAGGTTGATCAGATCGGTGTTGGCGATTGTATAGGCGATGATACCGGTCAGCAGCAGACCGGAGCTCATCCAGTTGTAGACCCGCAGCATATAAGCGCGGAGCCCGGCATCCAGGACCGCAGCGGTCGTGGCGGCCGATGCTCTTGGGTAGGTCCGGTAGTCGGGACTGAAGGCCATGGTTGTCCTCTTTGCCCTTTGAGGCAGGTTGTCCGAAGCCTCTCAAATTGGCGAGCGGCCGCGGCGGTTCAAGCCAAAGTGGTAATGAAAGCTCGGTAACCCCGTTCCGTGTCCCCGGCCTTCACTCGTTCCGCAGCATTGGTGCCGCCTTGGCCCGCAGCGCGGTCGCGGTGCCAACATAGCCGAATGTGAGCATCATGGCGAGGGACGCAATCAGGGTCCCTGCGAGGGTGCCGGGCAGGAACGCCCAGCCGATGTGCATGATGTAGCGGACGACGCCGAAACTGGCGATCGTGCCCACCAGCGCTGCGATCAGGCCCGCGGCGAGACCCAGTACACCAAACTCCACCATCCAGGCAGTGCGGATCTGTCGGCGCGTGGCGCCCAGTGCCTTCAGGATGACCGCCTCCTGGGTACGGCGGCGCTGGCCGGCGGCGACCGCGCTGACCAGCACGAGGGCGCCGGCGACCAGCGTGAGGGACCCCGTGGCTGCGAGTGCGGCGGCGACCTGATCCAGCAGCCCCGCGACCGCAGCGAGCACGTCCGCCACGCGGATACCGGTGACGTTAGGCAACGCGTCGGTCACCGCGCGGAGCAGATGGCCCTGGTCAGCGTCGGCTACGCGGACGGTGGCAATGTGGGTGTGTGGCGCGTGCTGCAGCAGGCCGGGGCTCGCCACCATGGTGAAGTTCAGGGACAGGCTCTGCCAGGCAATGTCGCGCAGACTGGCGACTCGCAGGTCGATATCGCGGCCCAGGACGTTGACCCTGATGGTGTCGCCGATGCCGACCCCCCAGCCACGGGCCAGCTCGGCGTCGAACGAGACCAGCGGCGGACCATCGTAATTGGCCGGCCACCAATGGCCGTCGACGATGCGGGTGTCGCGCGGCTGCGTCGCGGCGTAGGTGAGACCACGGTCGCCACGGAGTGCCCAACGGGTCTCAGCGGTGGCATGCACCTTGTCAGCGGCCACGCCGTTCACCGACACGATGCGGGCGCGCAGACTGGGCACCTGCTGCATCTCCGCGACCCCTGGCTGCGCCATCACCAGGGACTCGAACTGCGGCAACTGGCTGTCCTGGATGTCGACGAAAAAGAAGCTCGGGGCATCGGCCGGAAGCTGCTCGGTGATTTCGCGCTGCACATTGGCTTCGATCAGCGCGACGGCAGCGAGCGTCGAAAGGCCGAGGCCCACGGATACCAGCATGAGCGGCGTGGCAGCACCCGGCCGATGCAGGTTGGCAAGGCCGAGCCGACCGGCAGGGCTTCGCACCAAGCGGCCGGCGCGCGCCGCCAGCATCACGGCAGTGCCGCCGAGACGGAATACGATCAGCGTGCCAAGAGCGGCCGCGCAGAACCACAGCGCAAATCGGCGGTCGGCGGCAGTGGCGATGGTCAGCGCGATCAGGCTCGCTGCCACGGCGGCATTGGCTGCCAGCAGCGGGCGCGACGGACGGGTCCGTCCAGGCAGCAGAGCGTCGCGGAACAGCGCGCCGCCGGGGATACGCGCCGCCCGGCCAAGCGGCCAAAGCGAAAAAGCCAGCGCGGTGAGCAGGCCAAAGCATGCCGCAAGGGCGAGCGGAGCGGGATAAAGGCCCATGACCGGGGGCACCGGCAGCACGTCCTTGAGCACGGCGGCAAGCGCGCGTGGCGCCAGCGAACCGGCGACAAGCCCGATGACGATGCCGCACAGGGCCAATGCCAGAACCTGGATCAGGCAGAGCGCAAACACGAGGGCGGACGAGGCTCCGAGACAGCGCAGCGTCGCGATGGTGCGAGCGCGGGCGTCGAGCCAGGCGTGCACGCCGTTGGCCACACCGATACCGCCGACCAGCAGAGAAATCAGGCCGACAAGCGTCATGAACAGGCTGGTCTGGTCGATGAAACGGGTGACGCCGGGAGCGGCGTCGTGCGGATCGCGGATACGCCAGCCGTGATCGGAAAATGCTTCGCGCAGAGCGGCAAGCAGAGCAGGTGCGGCAGCGGGATCGAGAAGTGCGGCTCGGATGGCATACTGCACCATTGAGCCGGGCGCGATCAGGCCGGTCGACTGTAGTGCATCGGCGGCGATCAGCACGCGGGGGCCGAGGATCAGTGGAGCGGCCACGCGATCAGGTTCGGAGATCAGTGCACCACGGATAGTGAAGCTGGCGTTGCCAAGGCGCACGGTATCGCCCACGCGAAGGTTCAGGCGATCGAGGACGACGGGTTCGGCAAGCAGGCCGTGGTTGGACAGCGCGGCGGCTATATCGCTCGGCTTGCCCCCCTCCCCCCGACCCCCTCCGGCAAGGGGAGGGGGAGGCTCTGTGGCTTCATCGCTCCCCCTCCCCTTGCGGGAGAGGGTTGGGGGGAGGGGGCGCTGCGGCCGATCCGCGACTGCAGCCTCGCCCACCAGCGGCCAGGCCGCATCGACAACCTTCAGCTCCACCAACTGCCGCTCACCAGACGGCGCGACCAGCATGGACCGCATCTGCACGACATCCGACAGCGCGGCCCCCCGCGCGCGCAGCCAATCGCGCAATGCGACCGGCAAAGGCTGCGAACCGCTCTCGACCTCCAGGTCGCCGCCCAAGATGCGCCTGCCGTCCTCCGCCAGTCCGCGATCCGTCGCCGCACGCAGCGAACCAACCGCGGCAATGACGGCGACCCCCAGCGCGAGGCACAACAAAACGACCCAGAGGCCGCGCACACCACCGCGCAGTTCCCGACGGGCAAGACGTAAGGCCAGCATCAGATGACCGGTTCGGCGCGGACCGGAGAGAGATCGATCTCCACCACCCTCCCATCCGCCAGGTGGATGCTCCGCGAGCAACGGGCGGCGAGGTGGGCATCGTGGGTGATTAGCATCAGCGTGGTGCCGGTCTCGGCGCGCAGACGGAACAGCAGGTCGATCACCGCATCACCGGTCGCCTGGTCCAGGTTGCCGGTCGGCTCGTCGGCCAGCAGTAGCCGAGGCCGTGCGGCGAAGGCGCGGGCCAGCGCCACGCGTTGCTGCTCGCCGCCGGAAAGCTGGCCAGGCAGATGGGTCAGCCGATGTGCCAGCCCCACCGCATCCAACGCGGCGCGCGCTCGGGCCAGGGCGTCGCGCACCCCAGCCAGCTCGAGCGGCACAGCGACGTTCTCCAGTGCCGTCATGGTCGGGATCAGGTGAAACGCCTGGAATACGATGCCGACAGCCTCGCGACGCATGCGGGCCAATGCATCCTCATCCATCGCGGTGACGGCGCGCCCAGCCAGCACGATGCTCCCGGAACTGGCACGCTCCAGCCCGGCCAGCACCATCAGCAAACTCGTCTTGCCCGACCCGGACGGGCCGATGATTCCCACGGCCTCGCCCGCCACTATATCGAGATCGATGCCACGCAGGATGTTGACCGGTCCGGCGGCCGAAGGCACGGTCAGGTGCAGGTTCCTCACTTGCACCAGCGGAACCGGAGACGGCAAGGTGGCATCCATGGCGGCACCATATGGCGTCCGCGGCCGGTGGCGGAAAGCCATCATCGCACTTGCCCTCATGCTGCCGACCGTAACCGAGGGAGCGCCCGTTCGGTTGCTCGTGCTCGGTGACTCGCTCTCTGCCGGCTACGGCCTGGCGCAACCCGACGGGTTTGAGGCGCAGCTCGGCGCGGCCTTACGGGCGGGCGGCCACGATGTGGCGATTGTCGACGGTGCGGTGTCCGGCGACACCTCGGCAGGCGGCCTGGCGCGGCTTGACTGGGCGCTGGGCGACGGCGCGGATGCGGCCATTGTCGAGTTTGGAGCCAATGACGGGCTGCGCGGCGTCGATCCCGCAGATACCGAGAAGAACCTGCGCGGGATCCTCGACAGGCTGGCGGCGCGCCACATCCCGGTGCTGCTGACCGGCATGTATGCGATGCCAAATCTCGGTCAGGACTACGCAGCAGAATTCCGCGCGGTGTTCGACCGGTTGGGGTCCCGGCCTGGGGTGTTGTACGATCCGTTCTTCCTGACGGACGTGGCGACCGTGCCGTCGCTCAGCCAGTCCGACGGGCTGCATCCCAACGCTGAGGGCGTGAGGCACATCGTTGGCCGGTTGCTGCCACTGGTCGAGAAGCTGCTCGCAGAGGTGCCACCGGCATGAGGCTGTTCGTCGGTCTCGAGCTGCCCTGGGAGCTACGCCAACGGGTGGCGATGCTGGCGGGCGCCGGCATTCCCGGCGCGCGGTGGGTGCCGCCGGAGAACTATCACATAACACTGCGCTTCATCGGCGAGGCGCCGCGCTATCTGGCCGAAGAGATCGACCACGCGCTGGCAGCGCTGAGGGCGCCGGCGTTCCCGCTGACGTTGGCCGGCATCGGGACATTCGTCAAGGGTGGGCGCAGCCAGACGCTATGGCTCCGTGTGGAGCGCAGCGAACCACTCGATCGTCTGCGAGCCAAGATCGAAACAGCGCTGCAGCGCTGCGGACTGGAGCCCGAACGGCGACGGTTTCAGCCGCACATGACTTTGGCGCGGCTGGACACTGGTGCGGAGGCGAAGGTCGCGGGATTCGTGCAGGCGCACAATCTGTTCCGCGCCGATCCCGTGCCGATGGAGCACTTCACGCTGTTCAGCTCGCTGCTGGGCAAGGACCAGCCGATCTATACCGCGGAGGTCGAGTATGCGCTCGGGTAGGGCGGTGGAGGTGGCAACCGCAACATTCGAGCGGGCACGTGCGTTGCATAGGTGGATGCTGCCACCCTGATTTTTGAGGTCATTAGGCGTCGGTCGAGGCGCGACCAAGTAATGCATCAGATAAATGCATCAGATAAATGCATCAGAAAGACCAAACCCTATCAATAATTTGGTTTCAATGCAGTTGTCTTGAGGTTTGCACAACAGAACTGGGGTGGGAAGCAGCTTCGGTGCCTGTCCTCCAGCCGCCGCGATGATGCCTGTGAGTCAGTTGCTACGCTTGTGTTGGCAACCTACGGTGTTCGATCCGTTGGAACCAGGGAGGGAACGATGGAGAGAGTGGCGCAATGCCATTGTGGCTCACTTCGGATAATCGCCGCTGGCGAGCCGACCTTCGTGTATCTTTGTCATTGTAAGGCTTGTCAGCGACGCACCGGTGCGGTCGTCCATTCCGGCTGTTCGTATCCGAAGGATCAGGTTCGAATTGAAGGTCAAAGTAAGATTTATGAGCGTGAGACTGCCAGTGGGCGCAAGACCCGTTTCCATTTCTGTCAGAACTGCGGCAGCAACGTGTTTTTCGACGGAGATCGCAATCCCAACGGCTACGGGATCACGGTCGGCAGTTTCGCTGATCCAGACTTTCCACCGCCGACCTTTTCCATGTATGAAGAGGACATGCACCCATGGGTCGTGGCGTCAACGGTGATTGACAATTTCCCACAAGGTCTGACTCGGCTACCGACGGGTGTGCCACCAGCGCCGTAGGCAAATTCGCAAGAGGTTGGACGGCGTTGGCGCGACACGCGCCGGATCCTGCACCGCGGGAAAAGACGCACAGCACCGTACTCGATGCATTTGATAAGCAAGGGCGAAGCGGCGTGCTGGCCGGCGTCGGCTATCGATTGGGGCGGGCGCGACCCCGGCGCGCTGTTCGCCCCCGTCAGAATGGCGTATCGCCACACACCGTGATGCGACGCATGATGCGCGTCTCCGCCGGATAGTCGTTGATCGCGAAGTGCTGTGTGCACCGATTGTCCCAGAACGCCAGCGACCCGCTCTCCCAACGGAACCGGCAGGTGAACTCCGGCCGCGTCGAGTGCTTCTTCAGGAAGTCGATCAGCGGCTCGCTCTCTTCGTCGGTCATGCCGTCGAAGTGCTGCACATGGCCGCCGATATACAGCACCTTGCGCCCGGTCTCGGGATGGGTGCGGACCAGCGGATGCACCGACGTCGTCTGCACGTTGCCCGGGTCCTTCACCTTCATGTGCGACATCGCACGGTCGTAGCGCTGCGCACGCGACTGGCCGCCGTGCTGCTTGAAGTTGTCACCGACACAGACCGTCTGTAACTCGCCGACCAGCGCTTTCATGCAGTCGGACAGGCTCTCGTAGGCGAGGTACTGGTTGGTGAACATCGTGTCACCGCCGGCCGACGGCACTTCCAGCGCATACAGGATCGTCCCCATCGCCGGCTGCGGCGAAAACATCTGGTCGGTGTGCCAGGAGCCGCCGAAATTCTTCTTGTCCTCTGGCGTCTTGATGATCTCGAGGATCTCCGGATAGTCGGCCATCCCCTGCATGAACGGATGCAGATGGATCTCGCCCCAGCGACGGGCAAAGCGAAGCTGCTGCTCGGGCGTCAGCTTCTGGTCGCGGAAGAAGATCACGCAGTTGTCGAGCAATGCCGCGCGGATCTCGGCCAGCACGTCATCGGGCAGGTCCTCGGACAGATCGACCCCCGACACCTCGGCGCCGCACGAGCCGGCGATCCGTTGGGTCTCGAGGTAGCGATACTGCGAGTTGCGCGGAGCATTCATGGGCAAGGGTCTCCTTTGCCGAAATGATGCACCGGAAGCCGACGCGGGTGAAGGGCCACGCGGATCAGACCAGGGATCAAACCGGCTCCTGGCCTGTGCGCGGGATGTCGACCGCGCGCTGATTAATGCCCTGACCGCGTCGGTAGAGCGGGATCATTCGATCCGCATTCAGCGCGTCAGGCCGGAACACGAAGTCCTCGTGCTGCCTCAGGAAGGCTTCGGCGCCACAGCCCGGCACCTCGCAGGCACGATTCCCCTTGGGGCACTGCGCGAAATTGCACAGGCGTCCGAGGTAGCGATCGGTGCCCGGCTCGAGAATGAAAATGTCCACTTCGTGGTTTGCCACACCCACCCCCAACTTTTCGAAGGTGCGACCCGCCGTGACATTGCGCGCACGGTTCAACTCGCGCAGCCGGTCGAGGCGGCTGAGCCACACCGCCAGATCGACATCCTTGCATTCATGCCAGATCTCGACGTCTTGTCGCCAAAAGCGCGGCACCTCCTTCCACAACGGGCGGGCAACGGAGCCGATCAATGCGACCGCCTCGACTTCCGCAAAGCGGACAAGCGCGTCGGTCACCATGTCGGCGGCCGCACGAAACCGCGCCTGGCGCTTCAGCATCTCCCGATTTTCCGCGTCGATCCGTCGTTGCGTCAGGCGGGGTATCACGGCAGACGATACAGCACGTGGCGGCACAGCGGATGACCCACAGCGTAGTTCGGATGATCGAACTCGATGGACCGCGTCATACCGAGGCGCTCCATGACCCGTAGCGAGGCGCGATTGTCGGGCACGGTCATCGCGACGATCGCCTTCAGTCCGACCCGCCTGAAGCCGTCGTCGATCGCAGCGCGCGCCGCCTCAGTCGCGTAGCCACGTCCCCAAAACGCACGGTGAAGGCGCCATGCGACCTCGACCGCCGGCGTGAATGAAGCCTGGAACCTGACATAGGAAAGCCCAACCGCGCCGACGAACGGCGCGACGCCGGGCGCTTCGACCGCCCACTTGCAGAAGCCATGCGTTGCCAGATGCGCTTCGGCACGGCGTGCATAGGCGTCACTTTCCTCGCGACTGAGCACGCCGCCCAGCAACCGCATAACGATGGGGTCGGCGTTCTGGTCGGCGAACGGCAACAGATCGCTGTCGCGCCAGGGGCGCAGAACGAGGCGCGCGGTTTCGAGCAAGGCGACGCCTCAGTACATATGCTGCCCGCCGTTGATCGAGAGCGTCGAACCCGTGATGAACTCCGCCTCGTCCGCGGTCAAGAAGGCAACCCCGCGGGCGATGTCCACCGCGTGGCCAAGCCGCCCCACCGGAATTCGCGCGACGATCTTTTCCAGCACGTCGTGCGGCACGGCGCGAACCATGTCTGTATCCACATAACCCGGCGCGATCGCGTTCACCGTGATGCCGAAGCGCGCGCCTTCCTGCGCCAAAGCCTTGGTGAACCCATGGATGCCCGACTTGGCGGCGGCATAGTTCACCTGGCCGTACTGTCCGGCCTGACCATTGATGCTGCCGACATTGACGATGCGCCCGAACCCACGCTCCCGCATGCCGGGAAACGTGAGCTTGCAGAGATTGAAGCAGGCACCGAGATTGGTATCGATCACCGCTTCCCACATGTCGCGCGACATGCGCTGCAGCGTGGCATCACGGGTGATGCCGGCATTGTTCACCAGAACCTCGATCGGCCCCACCTCGGTCGTGATCTGCTCGATCGCCTGCTGGCATGCCTCGAAGTTGCCGACATCGAAGCGGGCCACGCGGATGCCGTGTTTTTCGTGGAATGCGGCGGCCGCCGTCTCGTTGCCGGCGTAATTGGCGATCACAGTTCGGCCCTGGTCCTTCAGCACGGTGCTGATGGCTGCACCAATGCCCCGTGTTCCGCCTGTCACCAATGCGACCCGTGCCATCGGTCCCTCCCTGTCTGTGTTTGAATTGCGTGATCCTAACACCACAGGGAAGAACCGAAAGCGCGCGGATCAGGATTTCTTGCCGCACCAGGCCTCTATCCGATAGCCGTCGGGATCGACCGCGAAGGCGGCGTAATAGTTCGGCCCGTAATCCACACGCAGGCCAGGCGTGCCATTGTCAGCGCCGCCAGCGTTCAGGGCCGCCTTGTGGAAGGCATCGACCGACGCGCGATCCGGTGCGGCGAAGCAGATGTGCAGGCCTGACCGCTCGTCGGCCGGTACCGGATGCGCAGTCCCATAGACCCAGAAATCCGGCCCCTCGGCGCCATAGCCCAGCGAACCCTCGTCGGAACTGAGGCAATCGTAGCCCAGTGGTTTGAGCGCGGCGTCGTAGAAGCGGCGGGCGCGGGCGATGTCGCGTGCGCCGATGGATACGTGGGCGATCATTGGATTTCCCTCCTACTAACCATGATGACGGTTAGAAGAGGCCAGACCCTTGGCGCATTGTCAACCCCGTATCCGGTTAGGTATCAGATGCCATGGCGAACCGAACCGGCGAGGTGATCCCTGCTCCCGATGCTGATCTCTGTCTGAACTTCGCCAACACACGCTATTGGCGCGGCACTGCGACGCCGACCGAGGAGCTGGGCACACCGGACGATCTGCTTGGCTGGATAGAGAAGGTCGAGCGCCTTCCAGCGGCGCTGCTGCGCCGGTTCGAACGCGACGCCGGCGTGTTCGGCCACACGATCGAGCTGCGCGAGGCGATCCATCGCTGCTTCGCTGCAACGGCAGCAGGGCACGCGCCTGACCTGACGGCGCTCAATGCTGAGCTGGCCGAAGCGCCGCCACGGAAACGGGTGCGGCTCGGCGGATGGGAGATCGAGGCGCCGGCAGCCACAGCCAGCGTTCTGCTGGCGCCAGTGCTGTGGTCGGCGGCGGACCTGCTGGTCGGCCGGCAGCTATTGCGAGTACCGATCGTGCGCCAATCCGGCGTGCGGCTGGCTGTTCCTCGATGACAGCAAGAGCGGGAACCGGCGTTGGTGTTCGATGAGTGCCTGTGGCAACCGCGCGAAGGCGCACCGGCACTATCAGCGGCAGAAGGGGACATAGCATGGCTGAATCGGCAATTCGCTTCGAAGACGGAGCGGCCTATGAGCAAGGCATGGGACGCTGGAGCGCGCTCGCCGGCCAGACCTTCCTCGACTGGCTGGCACTGCCGGCGGGCCTGCGATGGTTGGACATCGGCTGCGGCAGCGGCGCCTTCACCGAGCTGCTGGTTCAGCACTGCGCACCGTCTGAAACGCACGGGGTCGATCCGTCCGAAGCGCAGCTCGTGTTCGCGCGCGGCCGGCCGGGAGCGCGTGGTGCGACGTTTCATCTGGGTGATGCGATGGCGTTGCCCTTCCCCGAAGACCGCTTCGATGCCGCGGCGATGGCGCTGGTGATCTTCTTCGTTCCCGACCCGGCCAAGTGCGTCGCCGAAATGCTGCGTGTGGTTCGCCCCGGCGGGACGATCGCGGCGTATGCGTGGGATATGCTGGGCGGGGGATTCCCGTTCGAGCCGATCCAGGTCGAGCTGCGCGCGCAAGGCCTGACGCCGCCGACGCCGCCAAGCGTGGAGATATCCCGCATGGACGCGCTGCGCGAACTATGGACGGCAGCAGGGATCGAGGCGGTCGAGGCCCGCGAGATCGCGGCGCAACGCACGTTCGTCGATTTCGAAGAGTTCTGGTCGACGAGCACGGGGACGACCGGAACCATGCGTCAGCTGCTCGGCACGATGACGCAAGCCGATGCCGAACGTCTCAAGGAACGCGTGCGCGCAAGCCTGCCCGCTGATCCGCAGGGCCGCATCGTCTGTGGCGCCCGCGCCAACGCGATCAAGGGACGCGTGCCAACTGACGCCTAGTGAACCCGCCCCATGACAGATGGCGGTTCGCGATAGTGCACTAATTCGCGTGCCACTGCGACAGTTCGACTGCCACGCCCTCCGGCCCTTCGATGAACACCAGTTTGCGCGCATGAAAATCCATGATCTCGTTGCGCGTCCGGAAGCCCGCGCCGCGTAGCCGCACCACCTCTGCTTCGATGTCATCCACCGCGAAGCAGACATGGTTCAGCCCGAGCTTGTTGAGATCGCGGATATGCGGATCCGGCAGCATCTCAGGGTTGAGGTAATGCAGCAACTGGATCTCGGTGCGCGGCGCCACGTTCTCCAGCACCAGCGTGACGTGCTCCGCCTCGATGCCGGGCACACCCATATAGCCGGCGAACATCGGCCCTTTGATCACTACCGAGACCGCTTCCTTGAAGCCGAGCAGGGCGAAGAACGCCTTCGCCCGCTCGACATCCCGCACCACGATCGTCAGATGGTCGAAGTGCCTGACCGTCATGGCTCAGCGCTCGACGCACATCGCGACACCCATGCCGCCACCGATGCACAACGTCGCCAGACCCTTCTTGGCATCTCGCTTCTGCATCTCATGAAGCAGCGTGATCAGCACGCGCGCACCGGATGCGCCGATCGGATGCCCGATGGCGATCGCGCCGCCGTTCACGTTCACCCTGTCGGTGTTCCAGCCCAGGTCCTTGTTCACCGCCAGCGCCTGTGCAGCGAACGCCTCGTTCGCCTCGACCAGGTCAAGGTCGTCGGCCTTCCAGCCCGCCCGCGCCAGCACTTTCCGCGTTGCCGGGATCGGACCGGTGCCCATCACCGCCGGATCGACACCGGCCGTGGCAAAGGCGGCGATCCGAGCCAGCGGCTTCAGGCCACGCTTCGCCGCTTCCGACGCGCTCATCAGCACTAACGCCGCCGCGCCGTCGTTGATGCCGGACGCATTGCCGGCCGTCACCGTGCCATCCTTGCTGAACGCCGGCCGCAGTCGCGCCATCGTCTCCATGCTCGCGTCATGGCGGATGTATTCGTCGTCGGCCACCACCACGTCACCTTTGCGGGTCTTCACCGTCACCGGCGCGATCTCGTCCTTGAACCGGCCGGCCTTCTGCGCCGCACTTGCCTTCTGCTGCGAGGCGAGAGCGAACTGATCCTGCTGCTCACGGGTGATCTGGTACTTGCTGGCGACGTTTTCCGCCGTGTTGCCCATGTGGTAGCCGTGGAACGCGTCCCACAGGCCGTCCTTCAGCATCGTGTCGATGAACTCGACGCCACCCATCTTCTGCCCCACGCGCAGATACGCCGAGTGCTGCGAGGTACTCATGCTCTCCATGCCGCCGGCGGCCACGATGGCACTTTCGCCGGTGCGGATCTGCTGTGCGGCGAGCGCCACCGCGCGCAGGCCGGAGCCACATACCTGGTTGATGCCGAACGCGGTTTTGGCATCGGGCAACCCCGCGGCGCGCGCGGCCTGGCGGGCAGGATTCTGCCCTTCGCCGGCGGCCAACACCTGCCCGAGGATCACTTCGTCGACGTCGCCGGCTTCGACCCCGGCTCGCTCAAAGGCAGCTCGCAATGCAACCGTGCCGAGTTCGTGTGCGGACAGTGTACCCAGCGCGCCGCTGAAACTGCCCACCGGGGTTCGCGCGGCGGAGACGATGACGATGTCGTCCATATCTGGCTCTCCTGATTTGGGGCGGCAGACTATCGCCGCCAGACGGCTCTGGCCATGTGGGCGCGAAACGGCACAATATCACCATCACAAAATCACATGGGAGCACGTCTATGCCCGAGGCCGCGCCAAGCTACGCGCATGGCACCAGCAGCATCGCCCTGATCGGCGAAACGATCGGCCGCCATTTCGACCGAACCGTTACGCGCTGGGGCGACCGGCCCGGACTGATCGCCTGCCAGCAAGGCGTCCGCTGGAGCTATCGCGAGCTTGGCGAAAAGGTCGATGCGTTCGCCGCCGGACTGATCGCGCTGGGACTGAAGCCGGGCGAGCGCATCGGCATCTGGTCGCCGAACAATGCCGAGTGGGTGGTAACGCAGTTCGCCACCGCGAAGGCCGGCCTGATCCTGGTGAACATCAACCCGGCATACCGACTGGCCGAACTTGAATATGCGCTGAACAAGGTCGGCTGCCGCGCGCTGATCACCGCGACATCGTTCAAGACCAGCGATTATGTCGGGATGATCAACACTCTGGCGCCGGAACTGTTGCACGCGCGTCCAGGCCACCTGGACGCGGCGAAACTGCCCTCGCTGCGCATCGTCATCCAGATCGGCGCGGATACGGTGCCAGGCGCGATCCCGTTCGACAGCGTATACACGACGGGCGGCGCTTCGGAGCAGGCGCACTTGGCGGAACTGGCCGGCATTCTCCAGTTCGACGAGCCGATCAACATCCAGTTCACCTCCGGCACCACCGGGCTGCCGAAGGGTGCCACGCTCACGCACCACAACATCCTCAACAACGGCTACTTCCTTGGCGAGGCAATGGCCTACACCGAGCAGGACAAGGTTTGCATCCCAGTACCGCTGTATCACTGCTTCGGCATGGTGATCGGCAATCTGGCGTGCATCACGCACGGCTCGGCAATTGTGCTCCCCGGCGAAGGCTTCGATCCGCTCGCAACGTTGCAGGCGGTGGCAGACGAACACTGCACGTCGTTGTACGGTGTCCCAACCATGTTCATCGCTGAACTGGACCATCCAGACTTCAACAAGTTCAATTTGACGAGCCTGCGCACCGGCATGATGGCCGGCGCCCCCTGCCCTATCGAGGTGATGCGCCGCTGCATCCGTGACATGCACCTGGCCGAGATGACCATCGGCTACGGCATGACGGAGACAAGCCCGGTCAGCACGCAGACGGCGCTGGATGATCCGCTGGAGCGGCGTGTCTCGACTGTCGGGAGCGTGCATCCGCACGTGGAGGTCAAGATCGTCGACAGCGAAGGCCGCATCGTGCCGCGTGGCACGCCAGGTGAATTCTGCACCCGCGGCTATTCGGTGATGCTCGGCTACTGGGACGACGAGGAGCGCACATCCCAGGCGATCGACGCGGCCGGCTGGATGCATACCGGCGACCTCGCCACGATGGACGCTGACGGCTACTGCAACATCGTCGGCCGCATCAAGGACATGGTGATCCGCGGCGGCGAGAACGTGTACCCGCGCGAGATCGAGGAGTTCTTGTATCGTCACCCCAAGATCCAGGATGTGCAGGTGTTCGGCGTGCCGGACGAACGCTACGGCGAGGAGCTGTGTGCCTGGATCAGACTGCGCGCCGGCGAGACGCTGACCGCGGAGGAGGTGCGCGAGTTCTGCCGCGACCAGATCGCCCACTACAAGGTGCCGCGGCATATCCGCTTTGTCGATGAGTTCCCGATGACGGTGACGGGAAAAATCCAGAAGTTCATCATGCGCGAACGAATGACGACGGATCTAGGTGTCAAGGAAGACGCGACAGCCTGACCTTTCGCTTTTCCGGACCGGCACCACATCTGCGGCACAACGCCAGCCACCGCAGGAGGGTACGCATGCCGCATCCGCCACTCGCACGTCAGCACGTCGGGAGGTTTATCGCGTGGGCCGTCCTGCTCGCGACAATCGGCGCCGCTGCGGGAAAGGCGCAGCAGGTTGCACGGGTTCGCGCCACGATCGAGGCGGTCAATGGCAACAATCTCAGCCTGACCACACGGACCGGCGACAAGCTGACCGTTTCGCTCGCGCCCAATGTGGCTGTTGTCGCGATTGTCCCGGTCCGGCTGGAGGACATCAAGCAAGGCTCCTTCATCGGTTGCGCCGCGATGCCGGAGCCAGACGGCACGCAGCGCGCACTCGAAGTGCACGTGTTCCCGGAAAGCATGCGTGGCACCGGCGAAGGGTATCGGCCATTCGATCTGCAGCCGCAGAGCACGATGACCAACGGCACCGTGGGTGCGTTGACCGGGACCATCGGCCGCACCCTGACGATCACCTACCAAGGCGGCAAGCAGACCATCGTCGTGCCGCCCGACACACCGGTGGTGACCTACGAGCCGGGCTCACCCGCGTTGCTGGTGCCAAATGCACATGTCATCGTGATGGGGAGGCGAACCCCTGACGGCAATATGACGGCGACGCGGATCTCAGTTGGCAAGGATGGCCTTGTGCCTCCGATGTAACGCCGGGCGCGCTCGCGCCCCTTTGTGACAAGAAGACTGCGCGCGTGTATGGTGTGCTCTCCGCTTAGGAGGGACACCTGCACATGCGCTGGGCACGCTTTGAGCAGAATGGGACACCGACCTACGGCGTGGTCGAAGGCGAGGAGATCATCCCGGTCCGCGGCTCGCCGTTCGACATGTGGGAACGAACTGCCGCCCGTCTGCCACTGGCAAGTGTGAAGCTGCTGCTGCCGGTGGTGCCGCCGACGTTCTATGCCGCCGGCTTGAACTATGCCGAGCATGTGCGCGAGGCGGCTGAGAAGATCGGCCTGAAGGTGCAGTTGCCGACACAGGCGGATGCGGGCTACCGCGCCAACAACGCGCTGATCGCACATGGCGAGGCCATCGTTATCCCGAAGGACGCCACCGACCAGGTACAGTACGAAGGCGAACTCGTCGCCGTGATCGGCCGCAAGTGCAAGCACCTGACGCGCGACAACGCGCTGTCGGCGGTACTCGGCTTCACGATCGGCAACGACGTGAGCGAGCGAACCTGGCAGAAGAGCGACCGCACGCTGTGGCGGGCCAAGAACACCGACACGTTCAAGCCGATGGGCCCGTGGATCGAAACCAACGTGAAGCTGGACGACCTGGTCACCAAGGTGCGGCTGAACGGCAAGGAGCTGATCGCGTTCCAGACCAACCATATGGTGTTCGGTGTGGTCGACTTCCTGGTGGCGATGACAAAGTACCTGACGCTGTATCCCGGTGACGTCCTGTGGATGGGCACCGAGGGTGCCACAGAGAACATGAAGCACGGCGATGTCTGCGAGATCGAGATCAGCGGCATCGGCACGTTGCGCAATCCGGTTGTGCGGGAGCACTGACATGAACACACAGCGCGAGGTCGTCATCGTTTCCGGCGTGCGCACCGCAGTTGGCGATTTCGGCGGCGGCCTCAAGGACGTGGCGCCAACCGAACTCGGTGCGCAGGTTGTGCACGAGGCGCTTGCGCGCGCGCGTGTCGCCGGCGACGAAGTGGGCCAGGTCGTATTCGGCAACGTGATCCACACCGAGCCGAAGGACATGTACCTCGCGCGCGTCGCAGCGATGAACGCCGGCGTGGCGAAGGAGACCCCAGCGCTGACCTTGAACCGGTTGTGCGGTTCAGGCCTTCAGGCGATCGTGTCGGCCGCGCAGACGATCATGCTTGGCGATACCGACATTGCTGTGGGTGGTGGCGCCGAGAGCATGAGCCGTGCGCCGTACATCGCGCAGGGTGTGCGCTGGGGCGCGCGCATGGGCGACGCGACGATGGTGGACATGATGCTGGCCGCGCTGCACGACCCGTTCGACAACATCCATATGGGCGAAACCGCCGAGAACCTGGCGGAGAGCCACCAGATCACCCGCGGCGACCAGGACGCGCTGGCACTCGAATCGCATCGCCGCGCCTCCCGCGCAATCTCCGAGGGACGCTTCAAGCAACAGATCCTGCCGGTGAAGCTGAAGACGCGCCGCGGCGAGACGGTATTCGACACCGACGAACATCCCCGCGCCGATGCGACAGTCGATGATCTCGCGAAGCTGCGGCCGGTCTTCCGCAAGAACGGTACGGTGACGGCCGGCAACGCATCGGGCATCAACGATGGCGCTGCCGCAGTCGGTACTGATGGAACGCGAGACGGCGGAAAAGCGTGGCGCGAAGCCGATGGGACGTTTGGTGGCCTATGCACACGCCGGGGTCGATCCGAAGATCATGGGCATCGGCCCGGTGCCCGCGACGCGGTTGGCATTGCAGCGCGCGGGTCTGGCGCTAACCGATATCGACGTCATCGAAAGCAACGAGGCATTCGCAGCGCAAGCCTGTGCGGTGGCCAAGGACCTCGGCTTCGATCCGGCGAAGACAAATCCAAACGGGTCAGGCATTGCGCTCGGCCATCCGGTCGGCGCAACAGGAACCATCCTGACAGTCAAGGCGCTCTACGAACTGGAGCGTATCGGCGGCCGCTACGCGCTCGTCACCATGTGCATCGGCGGCGGCCAGGGCATCGCGGCAATATTCGAACGCGTGTAGTCACTGCACCAGCAGCCACACGCCGAATGCCGCCATCGCTCCGCCGCCGCCCCGGCCGACCCAAACGCCTCCGGGCAGCAGCTTTTCGGCGAACACGAACGCCGCGATCGCTGCCACCCAAATCAGGTTCATCACGCCGACCGCGAACAGCAGTGCCATCAGCACCCAGCAGCATCCGAGGCAATATGCGCCATGGCTGATGCCCATGCGGAGAGCGCCGCCCCCGCCGTCTCGCCAGTGGTTCAACACGAAGGCGAACGGCGAACGGCAGTGGCGCAGGCAGACATTCTTTAACGGCGTGAGCTGGTAGATCCCGGCAAGAATGAACAAAACGCCACCAACCATCGGACTGACGAGCGCGAGCATCGGCGACAGCAGAGCGCTCTGTTGCAATTTCCACTGCGCCGCGGTCGCCGCCAGGCAGAACGCGCCCCACACGATCAGGTAGCCCGCGACGAACATCGCTGTCGGCACGTAGGGTTCATCGCGGTCACGCTTCCGCCGCTGCAGTGCGGCAAACGTCAGGATCATCGGCGCGGCACTCGGCAGCATCATGCCCACCATCATCACCCACCACATGGCGAAGACCCATGGCGCGGCGAACGGCATCGCCATGTCGGGCATGTCGCCCATCGTCTGCGCCGACATGTCCATGCCCTGGCGAGCCATGACCAGATACAGCCAGGCAATCGCCGAAACACCAGCAAGCGCCAGCACGATAACGACACGCTCGCGCCGCAGTAGCTGCGCCGGCGCCAGGCTCATGCGCGCCTACGCCGCCCAGGCAAACGGCGCGAAGTGCCCGTTGTTGCCCTCGCCCACCATGTCGAGATCGAGGCCGAAGCCGTGCATATGGAACTGCGCCGCACGTGCCAAAGCAAGGCGCCTGCCAGCGGGATGGGACGTGTTGTCGATGTAGAACGGCTCGCCGCTGCGGTTGCGCGATGCGACGCCTTCAATGTCGAACGACAAAACATCCGGGATCGAGACCGAGCGCTTCAACCCTTCAACCTTGAACTCGATCGGCTTGAATGCGACACCACGGAAGTCGCTTACCAAATTGCTGCGGATCATGCCTGGAGGGCCGCCGGCGTCACCGCTGACGATAGCCGATAAGGCCGCACGCTGCGCCGCGTCAGCCCGCTCATCGACCACCCCTGCAAACACCCAGTCGCCGTCAGCCATGATCTTGCCGGAGCGGATCACCAGCGCGAAGCTCAGCCCCGACAAATCGGTATTGCCACGCTGCCCCTTGTCGATCCGGAAGATCAGCGCGGCGGTGCAGTGGTCATGCGTCACTTCGCCCTGCGGGTTGGTGTAGACGCAAGGGCACAGATAATCGCAGTTGCAGCTCTCCATGTATTCGCCGCTGATCTGCCAGTCGGTTCCGGCCATCTGCTGTCTCCTACTTGCCCGCCTTCCACCAGCCACGCTGTGGCCACGGCAATCCGAGATTCTCCCGCAGCGTTGCTCCCTTGTAGTCCTTCTGGAAGATACCGCGCCGCTGTAGCTCCGGCACGACGAACTTGACGAAATCCTCGAACGTGCCCGGCGTGTGCGTGCCGCCAACCACATAGCCGTCGCAGGCACGCTCGACGAACCACTTCTCCAGCCGATCGGCGATTTCCTTCGGCCCTCCGACGATAGCCTCGCGCGGCCGGCCACGCCGCGTCACGTTGAGAAAATCCCGCACTGTCGGATTGCGGCCGATCACCCGCATCACGCGGTCTCGCATTGCCTGCATGCCCGACATGCCTTCAAGTTCCTCGTCGGTGAATGCCTCATCCATGCCCTTCTTCGCAAAGTCGAAGTTCAAAGCCTCGGACAGCAGCGACAATCCGTCCACTTCGCGGTAGCCTTTTTCGATGATCGCCATCTTGTCCTCCGCCTCGGCCCTGGTGGCCGCCGCGACCGGATATGCAATCGTATTGACAGTCACCAGGTCCGGGTCGCGCCCATGCCGCGCGATGCCCTGCTTGAAAGCCGCGTAGCGCCGCTGGCCCTCCTCGAAATCAGGGTAGCCGACAAACACGGTTTCCGCCCAACGCTCGGAAAACCGCGTGCCGCGATCGGACGATCCTGCCTGAATGATCACAGGATGACCCTGCGGCGAACGCGGCACTGTGAATGTGCCGCGCGAGGTCAGATATTTCCCGCGATATTCCAGCCGGTGCACCTTGGCGGGATCAGCGAACAGCCCGCATGCTTTGTCGACAACCAGCGCATCGTCCTCCCACCCATCCCAGCAGTTCAGCACGATCTCCATGAACTCGTCGGCGCGGTCGTACCGCAGGTCGTGCGCGAGATGCACCCCGCGGCCCATGTTCTGCGCCTCGCCATCGTTGACGGATGTCACCACGTTCCACGCGGCTCGCCCGCCCAGCATGTGATCGACGGTCTGGAACCGGCGCGCCACATCGAATGGCTCGTAATATGTGGTCGATGCGGTCGAACCGATGCCGAGTCGCTGCGTGCCGAAACCCATGGCCAGCAGCGTGGCCACCGGATCCATCTTCACGACGCGCACACCGTTTGCCACTACCTCACCTGGGTTACCGCCGTCATAGATGTCCGGCATCGCCAGCCTGTCATCGAAGAACGCGAGCTGGAATTTCCCTGCTTCCAGCACCTGGCCAATCTTTTGATAATACGCAGCCGTCGTGAAATCGGTCCGCGACTCTGGGTGGCGCCACGCGCTTGCCAGCGTCGTGCAGTTCTGCGCTTGCAGGAAACCCACCAGGACCATCTGACGCACGGCGTATCCTTTCAGAACTGATAGCGGCACACAATTACGATCCCGCAGCCGATACTCTAGCTCAAGGAAGAACGCGGTCCGATTGACCGCGTTACCGTCGACCGCCGCATCAACTGGTCCGTAATCCTAGCACCTCATAGGCAAATACGCGCAATTGTTGGTGCACCGGGTGGATTAGCCCACTTCGCAACGCCTCTATTCGGGGCGTGAGATGCAGGTTCACAACTTCCTTTGCCAATACTTCGAATCCAAGAATTGCTGCATCCAATGAAACCCGTGGCGGCATATGCTCGAAGCCAAAGATAATTGCCGCTTTGCGCTCGGCAAGGCCGGAGGACAACAGCTTTAGGCAGTCGCCAAGCGAACTGGTGTTTCCCGCATAAGGGTGGAGGAGATTTTCGGACCAGTGTTCGGCTGGACGCCCATTGTCGCCAAACGGTCGGGCTATCTTGAACTCTACGGCCCACTGGCCCGGGATCAGCAAATCGGGCACGCGCTTGACAACGGCATCTGCATACGGGACTGGCTTGGTGCTTTGCAGCTTGATCAAGGCGGATCGGACTGCTTCGGTTTCCCCGTAGGGGCCAATTCCGGGCGCAAATTGTTTGTGCGCGAGCCGATCGGCGTCGACACCAACCAACGCATCGGCGAAGTCGGCTACCAATGCACTTAGCGAGACCACTTGCTCAAGCTTGAGATGAGCCCGGTAGGTGCATCCCCGTACGGGAACGCCCTACCGGAACAGGTTCTACTCCGCCGCGGCGCGCTGCACTGGAATGTCGGTGGAGTACCGCAGGTGCACCGGCGCATTCGCCTCCCACGGATCCTTCAGGCCCAGCGACTTGCCGTGCTCGCGCACCGCCGGCATGACCTCCTTCACCAACAGCTCGATGCAGCGGCGACGATCGGTGGCGGACACCGTCCCATCGTTGCCCCACAGACCCATGATGCCGGGACGCGTGTGCTCGATCAGATACTTCAGCCGCCCGATAACCTGGTCTGGCGTGCCGGCGATGATCATGGTGTCGGCAACCTGCTCCTCGAATGTCGGCTGGCCGCGCGGGTTCTTCGCGCGCCCCACCGCGAACTCGACGAAGCCGCGGCGGCCGGATGGCGAGAAGTAGCCCGACGGGTTCGCCCACACGGGATGCGCAAGGCCGGTAAACTCGCCCTGCATCCACATGAACTGCCGTGCGTTCTGCAACGCCTTCTCTTCGGTATCCTGCACATGCACGCGGATCAGGTAGCCGAAGTTCTCCGGGCCAGCGGTATAGCCGACGTCGGCCGCCGCCTTGGAATAAGTGTCCCATATCGTCTTGGTCGCATCGATCGCGGTGTTCAGAGCGATGTACGGATAGCGCTGCTGTGCGGTCCAGATGACGGTCTCGCGCGACAACACACCTGGTATCCACACCCGTGGATACGGCTTCTGGAACGGCACAGCCCACGGGTTCACCACGCGATGCTGGTAGTGTGTGCCTTCCCAGCGGAACGGCCCCGGCGTGGTCCAGGTCTTCTGGATCAGGTCATGCGCCTCGACGAAGCGTTCACGGTTGTAGGCCGGGTTGACCCCGTTGGCCAACTGCTCCTGCCCGCCACCGCGCACAAAACCCGACACCACACGGCCTTTCGAGACCATGTCGATCATCGCGATCTCTTCCGCGAGCTGCACCGGATTATCGGACAGCGGCAGCGGATTGCCCAGGAAGACGATCTTCGCACGCTTGGTCACCGCCGCGAGGATCGCGCCGAACATGTTGGTCCGCGCCTGCATGCAGAACGGCGCATTGTGGTGCTCGTTCAGCATGATGCCGTCGACGCCCCACTCGTCGGCCATGATGTATTCTTCGAGGTACTCGTTGTACAGCCGGCTGGCCTGCACCGGATCGTAGTGGCTGTTGGAGAAGGTCAGCGCGGTCGCGCCGTATTTCAGCCCCTCCTTCGCATCGTAGGCGGCCATCGGTTGTTCGGTGAAATACATCAGGTGCATGGCGTGCTCCCTTCAGTTCGCGTTGACGAATGCCGAGACGAGCTTGGCCAGCTCATCTGGCTTCTCCATATCCACATAGTGTCCGCAGCCAGCCACCGTTTCCAGCCGCGCATTGCGTAGCGCCTTCACATAGACATCGCCCGCGCTCTTCGGCACGTGTCGGTCATCGTCGCCCCACACCACCAACGCCGGCGCCTTCACGCCGCCCAGCAGATGCGGCAGCGTCTGGCTGTACATGTACGGCTTCCACGCGGTACGGAACACCATCTCGCGGCAGATGTCCCACTGCTCGAGCTGATCCGTTGTCACATCGCCATAGACCCGCGCGAACGCGGCCTCGTCGTGGAACCCCGCCTTCGGATAGTCGAGGTACGACACGATCGCCTGGTCGGCGATGTAGCCGCCTGGCGGATTGATGCCCATCGCGCCGACCAGCACCAGCTTGCGATATGCGGTGGGCGACTGGCTCGCCATCTCGGCCGCGATCCAGCCGCCGAAACCCAGGCCGACCAGCGACGCATCGCTCAGCCCGAGCTCGCTCAGAAGCCAGCTATGAATAGCGGCGATGTCGCGCACGCTGCGCAGCCATTGCGGCCGCTCCGACTTCCCCCAACCGGGATGGTGCGGCACCACTACGTCAAAATTCTGCGCCAGCGCATCGTAGAATGGCAGACGATCGACCGTGCCGATATCGTGATGCAGCACAAGCACCGGTCGCCCGCTGCCTCCGCGCATCAGGTGCACGTTGCTCCCGGCGATCGTCATCGCGCTTTCTTTCCAGGTCACGCTGCTTGGCATCAGGCCCCCCTCCGGCACTTGCATCTCGCTGAGAATACTCGCCGGTAGCCTCGCTTGTCCAATTGTCCGGGAGTGCCGTAAGAACGGCGATAACAAGCGGAGGTTCGGCAATGCCAGCTCTGACCGGAAAGGTTGCAATCGTAACGGGCGCGAGCCGAGGCATCGGTGCCGCCGCTGCGCTGGCGCTGGGCGAGGCCGGTGCGTCGGTTGTACTTGCAGCACGCACCATCGCGCAGGCGGAAACGAACGCTCGGCAAATCAGCGCAGCCGGCGGCAAGGCGGCGGCAATTGCCTGCGATGTGTCGGATTATGCCGCGTGCCAGCGGCTGGTGGAGGAAACCACGCAGCGTTTCGGTCCACCCGATGTGCTGGTGAACAATGCCGGTGTAATCGCACCGATCAGCATGATCGCCGAGGCCGATCCCACCGAGTGGGCGCGCAGCATCCGGATCAATCTCATCGGGGCTTACTATGCCATCCGCGCGGTGCTACCCGGCATGATCGAGCGCAGCCGTGGCGCCATCATCAACGTGTCTTCCGGCGCCGCGATGCGGCCGCTGGAAGGTTGGAGCGCCTATTGCACCGGCAAGGCCGGTCTCGCGATGCTGACACGCGCCATCGATCTGGAGCATCGCAACGCCGGCATCCGCGCGTTCGGCTTCCAGCCCGGCACGACGGATACCGACATGCAGGTGACGATCCGTGCCTCGGGCATTAACGTGATCAGCAAGATCCCGCGCGAGCAGCTTACGCCGGTTGCACAGCCCGCGCGTGCCATCGTCTATCTCTGCACGAAGGAGGCGGACGATCTTGCCGGCAAGGAGTTCTCCCTGCGCGACGACGATTTCCGCCAGCGCATCGGGCTCGGCTAGTAACCACTATCGTTGAAACGGGAGCGACATTGTCATTGCGAGTTCCACACCCGCCTGGCGGCGGACCTGCGCTGAATGAAACCTGCCGCGTTGGCATGGTGTAAAGTTGTTAGTGCCGTCGGCCGGAGGTCGGCGCTCCATGGTGCTGGAGAGCCCGATTGCGAGTTGGACCGGAGGAGCCTTGAAGACCGCCAACTGGCGCTGAAGGGCGTTCGCGCCCTGGAGCACGTTTGTTAGATTTTGTTTGTGCGAGGCCCCCATGCCGTCGGCGCAGGTATGGAGGCGATATATAGAATGGAAGTGATGCACAAGCGGGTCGCCGGGCTCGACGTCCACAAAGCGACGGTGGTGTCCTGTGCGCGGCTGATGCGCGGGCGCCGACAGGCGGGAGTGTCGGACTTTCGCGACGACGACGGCGGGGCTGCTGGCCCTGCTGGCGTGGTTGACGGAGTGCCGGTGCACGCATGTCACGATGGAGGCAACGGGGGTTTACTGGACGCCGGTATGGCAGATCCTGAGCGAGGGTGAGTTCGAGTTGCTGGTGGCCAATGCGGCGCACATCAAGAACGTTCCTGGCCGCAAGCCTGCCCTCGGGCTCGACCCGGGGGACGGACATCAACGATGCCATGTGGATTGCCGATCTGCAGGCGTGCGGGCTGATCAGGGCGAGTTTCGTTCCGGCGGAAGACATCCAGGACCTGCGCGCGCTGATGCGTACCCGCAAGCAGCTGCGGCGCTGGACTCGGTGATCAGCGACATCGTGGGTGTCAGCGGCCGGCGGATGATCGAAGCCATGATCGCCGGCGTGCGCAACCCGCATCGGCTGGCGGAATTGGCCCACCGGGGCATCAAGGCATCGCCCAAGGAACTCTACGATGCGCTGCATGGGCGGCTGACGGAGCATCACCGCTTCCCTTTGCAGCTCCACCTCGCACAGTGGGGTGCGCTGGATGCGGCGATCCAGCAGATCGATCAGGAGGTCGATGGCCGGATCGAGCGCGTGGTACAATGTGCCTGGGCGGCCAAACGCCAGAAGAACAGCTACTACATGGCCCAGTTCCAGCGGCTGAAGAGCCGGCGCTGGCGGCAGAAGGCCATATGCGCTGTCGCCCCCTTCATCCTCACGGCCATCTACCACATGCTGAAAAACCGCGTGCCGCATCACGATCTTGGCGCCGACTATTTCGATCGCCGCTCGCCTGAGACCAAAGTCCGGCGGTTGGTCGCTCAACTCTCCAGGCTTGGCTTCGAGGCGAAGCTCCAACCGCTCGCCCAAGCCGCATGATGGCTGTGCCCTCCGTGCAGATCCCATCGCCGGGCTAGAGGTTTCTTGTTAGAAGCGCAACGACGAAGCAACCTCCATCGAAGTGCGCACCTTGCTGGGGATTGCCTCGTCGCAGCCCATGGTGGGCATCGCCACCGTCGATGTCCGTACGGAGATTTCCGCATTCCACCACGCACCCAACCTGTGCTGCCTTGCCGCCGCGCCTCGGATAGGAGATCGCAGCATGCGCCGCACCAACGCCTCACGTTCCATCGCCATCGCCCGTCGCCGATCCGACGACGTTCAGCCTACAGCCATCCTCGGTGCGATCGGCATGATCACGACGCTCATATTGCTGTGGACCAGCTTGACTCTGTAGGCGATCAGGCCGCGTCGCTGCGCAACACCAGCCGCCCCGTCACCTTGCCGTCGCGCAGCCGCATCAGCGCATCATTGGCCTGGCTCTGTGGCACGGTCGCAACAGGCAATGCGGGCAGCGTTCCCTCCTGGGCCAGTTTTACCAACTCCCGCAGCTCTTTGGGATCGCCGACATAGGTTCCCTGCACGGTCAGAGCACGGATCGCCATCAGTGGCAGTGGCACGGTCAGTTCGCCGCCAAACAGGCCAACCTGGATCAGTTTGCCGCCCTTGCGCAAAGCATCGAAGGCGAAACGCGCGGTCTGCGTGCCGTTCACCAGATCGATTACCGCGAGCACCGGCCCCCCGGCCATCTCGATGATACGCTGCGTAACGCCTTCCCCGCTGCCGTCCACCACCTTGTGCGCACCGGCCTTCAACGCGGCCTCGCGCTTCTCCGCGCTGATGTCCACCACCACGATGTTCTGATGCTTCATTGCACGCAGCACGGCGATCGCGTTCAGCCCCAGGCCGCCGGCGCCGACCACGACGATCGCCTCACTGGGTGGGATCGGCATCGCCTTGCGGATCGCCGAATACACTGTGACGCCCGAGCAGGCATAGGTCGCGGCCACCGCCGGATCAAGCGTGCCGAGATCGACCAGATGCCGCGGGTGGGGCGCGATCACATGTGTCCCGTAGCCGCCGTTGGCATACACGCCGAGACTGCGCGGCGTCAGGCACATGTTGTCCTCCTCCGCCAGACATTTGTCGCAGGTGCCGCAGCCGAGCCAGGGAAACACGATGCGCAGGTCACCAACCTTCACGCCCTTGGCGTCAGGGCCAAGCTTCACGACACGCCCCACGATTTCGTGCCCCATCGCGAGCGGCAGCACCACACCGCGGTCCTTCAGCGACATCTTCTTGCCGCCGCCGATGTCGTAGTAACCCTCCCAGATATGCAGATCCGAGTGACAGACGCCGCAATGCGTCACCTCGATCAGCACCTCGGTGCCCTTCGGCTCCGGCGTCGGCAGTTCGAGTTCCTGCAACGGCTTGCCATTCTCGACCACGGCCCAGGCGCGCATGAGAAGGTCTCCTGTGTGAGTTAGATTGCGGTGGGATAAGGCGGGACGCCTGCCGGTCAACCCGCCTTCGCCAGCGCCTCAGGGTTGGTGACCCGCACCGGCTTGCCATCCAGAAACGCCAGCGCGTTCTCCGCACTCTGCGGATAAAAACCCACCCAGGTCTCCTGCACGCCATAACCAAGATGCGGCGTCATGACGACGTTAGGCGCGCTGCGCAGCGGATGGTTCGCCGGCAGCGGCTCGCGATCGAACACGTCGAGCGCAGCCACGATGCGACGCGCCTGCACCGCCTCGATCAGCGCCTTCTCATCGACGATCGGACCGCGCGACGTATTGACCAGGATCGCGCCCGGCTTCATGCGCGCGATATCTGTCGCCCCGATCAGTCCGCGCGTGCGATCCGACAGCACCAGGTGGATGCTGACCGCGTCGGAACGCGACAGCAGCTCCTCCTTAGACACCATCGTGGCACCCGCCGCCTGCGCGCGATCCGCCGTCAGGTTCTGGCTCCAGGCGAGCAGGTTCATGTTCAGCGCCTTGCAGTAACGCGCCATGTGCGAACCCAGACGCCCCAGCCCGATCACCCCCATCGTCTTGCCCTGCAGCGCGTAGCCGATCGGCACGCCCTCCTGGAATCTTCCGGCGCGGATGTTGCCATCGCCGGCAGGGATCGCGCGCGCCGCGCTGATCAGCAGGCCGAGCGCCAGCTCTGCAGTTGCGGCCTCGCTGCCGCCGCCGCCGGTGGTGTTGCACACCACCACCCCGCGCGCCGTGCAGGCCGGCGTATCCAGTGAAGCATTGCGCGCGCCGGTCATCCCCAGCATGCGCAGCTTCGGCAACCGATTGATCAGCGAGCCCGGCAGCGGCGTGCGCTCCCGCATGGACAGCACGACATCGAAATCGGCGAGCTGGCGCGCTGCATCGTCCTCACCGTCAAACGCCTTGGCGAAGAACACCACCTCCGCACGAGCCTGCAATGGCGCCCAGTCAGCGCTGGTCTTCGCCACACCCTGCCAGTCGTCGAGTACAGCTACCTTGGTCATGCTTCATCTCCCTGTATCAGATGACGCCCTGTTGCTTCAGTGCCACTATCTCATCAGCCGGCAACCCTAGCCAGCCGCCATACACTTCCTCGTTGTGCTGTCCCACCGTCGGGCTCGGCACGGTCGCCACCTTCTCCGCGCCATGCAGCCGCAACGGCGTGGTCGGCACCACGATATTGCCAAGCTCCGGATGATCGATGCGCTCCAGCATGCCGCGGCCGTGCATGTGCGGATCGTTCATCACCTCCGGCACCGTACGCACCGGCGCGCACGGAATGCGATAGCGCTTCGCCGCCGCGAACACCTCCATCTTGCCCAGCGTCCTGGTCCACGCCGCCACGACATCGTCGGTCGCCTCAAGATTGGCCGTGCGCGCCGCATTGGTGGCAAAGCGCGGATCATCCGCCAGCTCCGCACGCCCCATCGCCTTTGCCAGATTTTTCCAATGCGCTTCCGTCACCACGTGTATAGCGACCCAACCATCGGCAGTGGGGAATGCATTGTACGGAGCGCTGGCCAGAGCCGACTGCCGATTGCCGGTGCGCGGCGGCAGCTCGCCGGTCCTCACATGGTACTCCATGCTGGACGCGAGCGACGAGTACACCGTCTCCTGCATCGCCACTTCGACAAGCTGCCCCATCCCGGTACGCTCGCGCTGGAGCAGCGCGGTGACGACAGCCGCATAAAGGTGAATGCCGCCCATGAAATCAACCAGCGTCGGGCCCGCCTTCACCGGCGGACCATCGGGAAAGCCGGTGACACTCATGATGCCTGACTGCGCCTGAATGGTGAAATCCATCGCCAAATTATCGCGATCCGGCCCGGTGATGCCGAAGCCGGAACCGGTCGCATAGATCAGCCGCGGATTGATCGCCTTCAGCACCTCGTAGCCGACGCCCAGCTCATCCAATGTGCCCGGCGAGAAATTCTCCAGCAGCACGTCCGCGCGCTCGACCATCTGGCGCAGCAGCGCACGGCCGCGTTCCGACTTCAGGTTGAGCGTGATCGCGCGCTTGTTGGCATTCAGCATCGCGACCGGCAGCGTCGTGCTCTTGCCGGCCTCGGCGCGTCGCCGGCCCGGCTCGCCGTGCGGCGGCTCGATCTTGATTACGTTGGCGCCAGCCTTGGCCATCAGCAGCGTGGCATAGGGGCCTTGGAAGATCTGACCGAAATCCAGCACAGTGATGCCTGCCAGCGGGGTGTTCATGCGGGTGCCTCCGAAACCGTTCCTGCCAGGATAGGGCAGACTGCGCGCGACTGGCGACAGAGGGGACTGCCATGCGAAGGCTGCGCGTTCTGCGGAAAGCGGAAACGATCGACGACATCGACCTGCGGATCGAAACCTGCGATGCGCCGCCACGCGGTGCCGACGAGGTGCTTGTAGAGGTGCGCGCCGCCGGCGTGAACCGCAGCGATGTGGCTGCGGCGATGGGACGTATGCCGCAGGCGGTGTGGCCGCGCACACCGGGCCGCGACTGGTCGGGTGTGGTGGCGGAGGGGCCGTCGGATCTGATCGGCCGTGAAGTGTTCGGTGCCGGTGGCGATCTGGGCATCACCCGTGACGGCACGCATGCCAGCCAGCTTGTCGTGCATCAGGACGCAGTCGTGGAAAAGCCCGCAACCCTGACGCTGGAGGAAGCCGGCGCGCTCGGCGTGCCGTTCGTCACCGCGCATCAGGGCTTCCATCGCGCCGGCATGCCGCAGCCGGGCGACGTCGTGCTGGTGACCGCTGTGAACGGCATGGTCGGTCAGGCAGCCGCACAGATCGCGGCAATGCGCGGTTCGCGCGTGTTCGGCGTCACCCGGCGCGCCGAGGCGTTCGTTCAGCCGCATTGCCCGGTCTTCATGATCGATGCATCGAATGCAGATGTCGCCACGGTCCTGCGTGACGAGACCGACGGCCACGGCGCGGACATCGTCTACAACACTGTCGGCAGCCCGTATTTCGATGCCGCCAATCAGGCGATGGCGCATGGCGGACGGCAGATTCTGATATCCACGGTCGAGCGTCCAGTGCCGTTCGATATCTTCACGTTCTACCGCGGCGAGCACACATTCGTTGGCGTTGACTCGCTGGCATTGGATGCGCACGCCTCGGCGGCACTGCTGCGCGAACTGCTGCCTGGCTTTGCCAGCGGACAGCTCAGGCCGATGGCAATGGTGGAGAGCGCCAATTATCCGCTGGAACGCGCGTTGGATGCCTACCGGACGGTTCACTCGATCGCACGCAACCGGGTCACCCTGTTGCCGTAATCAAGCAATCGGGTCGGGAGCCTGCGGCACGCTGCTCCAGAACTCCGGGTCATGGCCGAAGAACACGCGCGCGCCGCCCCGTTCCAGCGCTTCGAGCCGGTCCAGCGAAGCCAGCATCGCCGCGCGGTCGTGCACGTTTCGCGGCAGGCGGCGCTCGCGCAGCGTCTGGCAGAAATAGCAGGCATCAGCCGCCAGCACGACATCGCCGCTGTCGAGCCGCAGCCGCAGCGACTGATGCCCCGCCGTGTGCCCATGCGTCGGCAGGCACACCACCGAGCCGTCGCCGAACACGTCGTGCTCGCCATCGACCAGGCGCAACTTGTGCCCGAGGTCGAAATCGCGTGGATTATAGCCGTGCCGCGCGGCGGTCTCGGCGTCCATGCCGGCATCCCACTCGCGGCGCTGCACCAGCATCGTCGCGTTGGGGATCAGCGCGTTGCCGCCCACGTGGTCGAAATGGAAATGCGAGTTGATGAGCAGGTCGATCTTGCCGGGATCGCGGCCGATCGCCGTGAGCCGCGCGCTCACCTCTTCGCCCGGCGCGAAGGCGATGCGGAACAGCTCGGTGAGCCGCGTGCCGAGCCGCTCGGCAGGACTGTGCTGGCAATCGGGGTGCAGCCCCGTGTCGAACAGCGCACGGCCTTTGGGATGCTCAATGAGGTAGACCGGGATCGGCAGGGTGATGTCGCCCTCGCCACCCTCCATCAGGCGTCCGGACTCTCCGGTGACCGTGCCGCAGGTGAAGGCGTAGAGCTTGATGGTCATCGCGGATGTGGCTCCCATGTTGCGGCCGAATGGTCCGGTGATGCAGGCCAGGATCGTCGGACGACTGCATCTGCGGCGGTCATCGTCATTTGCCCTCGGTCGCGGGCTTCGGCAACATTGCTTTCTCGCACAGCCAATCGATGACCAGCTTCGGAACAATGAGGCCGAAACTGATCGCCAGGGTGATCGTGACGGCGGTCACCCCGTCGGCGATGGTCGCACTGATCAGCTCCAACGTCGTATGCGAGCCGTCGGCAAGTTGCAACAGTCCGCTCGCTGCCCTGAACAGGTAGACGCCTGGGATCATGGACACCACGGAGGCGAAGCCAATGGCCGCAAACGGCATGTGCCAACGGCGCGCGACGGGCGTCAGTATCGTTCCGACGATCAGGCTGGCGGCCAACGCACCACTTGCAGCACCGACGCCCAACACAGTCAGCACGCCCCATCGGAATGCATGGGCCAGCATGCCAACCGCAACCGGCCAACCGAGCATATACAGCGGCGTCGAAAAGAAGACGCTGTAGGCTGCGACCGCAACTCCGGCGGCGATGACATCCTGCCACAAGGGCACGGCCCTGCCGGCCTGATCAACCGGCAGAGAGACGCCGAGGAGCGCGAGGCCGAGCAGCAGTCCTGTCGAGATCGCCAGGATGACGAGGAACGCGAAGATCAGGCGGGCCGCGCCAAGGTGCACGCGGCCAGCGATGAGGTCCAATGCGCCATTGAGCACGTGCGGCCCTGGCACCAGGATCATGCATGGACATACCGCAACAAGACGCAGTGTGGAGCTCAGTTCGAACCGAACCGCCACCGCGCCGACAAAGCCGGCGAGCAGCGCTGCGCAGAACGGCTGGAGGAAAAGGTTTGTGCTGTACTGCGCCACGCCGCGGCGGAGCACGGCGCCGGCCGCCGCGCTTACGGCTATCAGCACGGTCGCTGACAGATAATCAACGCCGAAGATCACCGCCAGCGCGGTGGCACCCGCCGCAGCCGCGAGCGTGAACAACCATGTAGATGCCGGCGGTTTCCGCGAGATCGCCTCGATCGCCGCCATTGCGCCATCCGGCGCAAGTCGACCGGCACCGAGGTCGCCAATTGCGCGCGTGGCGGAGACCACGCGATCCATGTCCACCCCGACGGGTTCGGCTGCCACGGCGGATATCAGTCGCGCATCGGGTTCCTCGGTCCGAATTTGTAGCTCGCCCCAGCGCGGCATGATGCTGGCGCGCAGAGCAAGGCTCTTGCCCAAATGCTGGCCCGCAGCCAACACCTGGTCCGTGGCCTGACCATTGACGTAGAGAACCCGAACGAAGGCGAGGATAAGATTGGCCCGCTCCTCCGGCGTCCTATTACCTTGGTCGCGCCGCAACGTGCCGGGACCGACTGCTGTCGCAGAATTGTCGACACTCATTGCTGAGCGTTAAGCGCTGGTCGCCACATATGGCTGCACCATCTTTTGGGGATCGACGACGCGATCGAATTCAGCCTCGCTGACGCCCAGTTGCAACGCGGCCTCCTTGAGCGTGAGATCGTTGTCCATGGCGTGGTGGGCAATCTTCGATGCCTTGTCATAGCCGATCACAGGCGCAAGCGCCGTCACCAGCATCAGCGAGCGCTCCACATACTCGTTGATCTTCTTCAGATTGGGCTTCGTGCCCTCGACCAGGAACTTGCGGAAGTTTACGCAGCCATCGGTCATGATCGTGATGGAATGCGTGATGTTGAAGATGATCAGCGGCTTGTAGACGTTCATTTCGAGATAGCCACCGGCACCGCCGAAGCCCACCGCGACGTCGTTGGCCATCACCTGCACGGCAATCATGGTAAGAGCTTCGCATTGGGTTGGATTGACCTTGCCCGGCATTATCGAGGAGCCAGGTTCATTCTCCGGAATCGTCAGTTCCGCAAATCCGGCGCGCGGTCCGCACGACATCAGGCGGATGTCATTGCCGATCTTGTACAGCGATACCGCCAGGGTACGAAGCGTGCCGGACAACTGGACCAGCGCGTCGTGGGCGCCCTGTACCGTGAACTTGTTGGGCGCGGTCACGAAGGGCAGGTCCGTGAGCCTTGCAATCTCGGCGGCGGCGGCCTCGGCAAAGCCAGGAGCCGAGTTTATGCCCGTTCCGACCGCGGTACCGCCCAGGGCGAGCCGATACACACCCTGCAGCGCAGATTCGATCCGCGCCAGATCGTCCGCGAGCATCCCAGCATAGCCGGACCATTCCTGGCCCAATGTCAACGGCGTGGCGTCCTGCATATGGGTCCGCCCGATCTTGACGATGTCGCTCCACGCCTTCGCCTTGGCGTCGATTGCATCATGCAGGGCGGCGACCGCGGGTACCAGGCGCTGCTTCACGTTGACTGCCGCCGCGATGTACATGGCCGACGGAAACGAGTCGTTGGACGACTGCGCCATGTTGACATGATCGTTCGGGTGCACCGGCGCCTTGGTCCCGAGCGGCGTCCCCGCAAGTTGGCAGCAACGATTGGAGATCACCTCGTTGACGTTCATGTTGAACTGGGTGCCGCTGCCCGTCATCCAGACATGCAATGGGAACATGTCATGATGCTGCCCGGCGAGGATTTCATCGCAAACCTGCACGATCAACTTGTAACGCTGATCGTCCAGCCGCTTGCCAGCGTGATTCGCGGCGGCAGCGGCTTTCTTCAGGGTGGCATAGGCGGTGATCATTTCGCGTGGAATGAGGTCTCTGCCGATGCTGAAATGCTCGAGCGAGCGCTGGGTTTGAG
Source organism: uncultured Alphaproteobacteria bacterium (assembly GCA_963818775.1). Classification (GTDB taxonomy): domain Bacteria; phylum Pseudomonadota; class Alphaproteobacteria; order Acetobacterales; family Acetobacteraceae; genus JAMXLO01. The sequence continues at coordinate 90,341 of CAWFUF010000008.1, forward strand.
CGCCCCACAGCTTGTCCGCCGGTACTTCAACCACCCCGAGGCTGTCTTGTTCTGCTCGCATGTCGACCATGGGATTTCTCCACTCCATTCAACCACGATTCACCAGTATGGGACGTACCCTGCCGACCCAGTCGACTAGTTCGGCCATCTCGGCTGCCAATGCAACAATTCTGCACCAGCCCGGTCTCATGGAATGCCGCCGGCATATCGCGCCAAGCTCGCGCCAACACAGCCTTCAGGTGTCGGTAGCGCGTAAGATGTCCTGGTCATGTGGCGCGTGAGTTGTCCGGCAGCCTGTATTCTCGATCTGGTTTTCCGGTTCCGCCGAAGCCGCGTTTTCCCGCCCCGGCCCAGCGTGTTGGCAACGGGTCCAACACTGGCTTAGGCTAACGTCGAGGACCGATAATAAGCCGAAAAGAAAAGGAGGAAACAATGCGGCTCGTACATCAAGTCTTGATTTCGGCAGCTCTTGGTGTGCTGCTCGCGGGGGCTGCTCGGGCGGCGGATCCCGAGATCGACACATTGCTGCAAAACCCGGTCGGCAAGGACTGGGTGACAAATGGCGGCAATCTGACCAATCAGCGCTATTCAACCCTGAAACAGATTGACGCGAGCAACGTCAAGCAACTCAAGGGCGCCTGGATGACCCGCCTGAAGGGCTCCGGGTACGGCGGTAAATACTCGTTCGAAGCGACACCCCTCGTTAAGGACGGCATCATGTACATCGTCACAGGCAACGACGATGTATTCGCGTTGAACGCCAAGACAGGCCAGTTCCTGTGGGAGCGCTGGTCGGGTATCGACCAGAAGCTCACCAGCGTCTGCTGTGGCTGGGACAATCGTGGGCTGGCGATGGGGGAGGGAATGGTGTTCCTCGGCCAGCTCGATGCCAACGTCGTAGCGCTCGACGTCAAGACCGGCAAGGAAGTGTGGAGTACGAAGATCGAGTCCTGGCAAGACGGCTATGGGATCACCAGTGCGCCGCTCTATTACAACGGCATCGTCTACAGCGGGATCACCGGCGGTGAATATGGAGTGCGCGGCCGCCTGACCGCGCTCGATGCCAAGACCGGTAAGATTCTGTGGCGATGGTATACCACGGCTGCGCCGGGACAGGTCGGCGGCAATAGCTGGCCGGCCGGCACCGACGCCTATCTGCATGGCGGCGCCTCGATCTGGAACACGCCGGCCGTCGATCCGCAACTCGGACTTATATACTTCGCCACGGGCAATTGCGGGCCGGACTACGACGGGTCGATACGTGAAGGCGATAATCTCTTCTGCTCTTCCGTTGTCGCACTAAATGCCAAGACCGGCGAATACGCCTGGCATTTCCAGGAGGTGCACCACGACATCTGGGATTACGACGCAGCGAGCCCGGTCATTCTCTTCGACACCGTCGTCGACGGCCAGCCACGCAAGGGTATTGCCCAGGCCGGACGCACCGGCTGGGTCTACATTCTCGACCGTACGAACGGCAAGCCACTGGTCGGCATCGAGGAACGAGCGGTGTCTCAGGAGCCGCGGCAAAAGACTGCGAAAACGCAGCCTTATCCGATCGGCGACGCGACCGTACCGCAATGCGCCCAACCGCTGGAGGGATACGAAAGGTCTGGCTGTATCTTTGAATCCTTCTGGGACGAGCCGACATTGGTCCAGCCATCGGGTGTCGGCGGCACGAACTGGTCGCCCATGTCGTACAATCCGGACACCGGGTTGTTCTATGTTCCCGGCACCGTCCGCACCGCTGCCTTTGTGCGCTACGGGGACAAGTTCAAAAAGGGTCTGCAATACAACGGAGGCTCGCAAGCGGCGCCGATCGGCTCGCCTATGAGCGGCACCTGGACCGCGATCGGTGGTACCTCAAACAAGATTGCCTGGCAGAAAAATGTGCCGTTCCGCGTCGGCACTGGAGGTGGATCGACAACGACGGCGAGCGCTCTCGTGTTTCATGGAGATCCTGGCGGGGAAATCCAGGCGCGCGCTGCAAAGACCGGCGAACTGCTCTGGGCATTCCAGACCGGTTTTGGCGCGGAAGCAACACCAATGGTCTACGAAGTCGATGGCGATGAGTACGTCGCCATCGCAGCAGGCGGTAATCAGGGCAACGGCAGCGCAAATGGCGATGCTGTGTGGACCTTCTCGTTGAAGGGGCAAGTGAACCCGTTGTGGCCGCCGCCCCTGCCGCCGACCGTCGCGGGACCCGCCAGCGGACCGATTGCCGATAATGCCAGCACGATCAAGATCGGGGACGCCAATGTCGAGTTTGGTTACTTCCCGAAAAGAGACCGTATCAAGGCAGGGTCTTCTGTGACCTTCACCAATGCCGGTGACACGCCGCATACGGCGACGTCGTTTGACAACGGGAAAATCGGGAACTGGGACACCGGGCCGCTAAACTCGGGCGAGTCGAAAACGATCAAGTTCGACAAGCCCGGCATCTACTATTACATCTGCACTCCGCACCCGTGGATGTATGGCCAGGTTATCGTCGAGTAACACGGCAATTGGGTGCTCAGCCTTGAACCGCGGCGGTCCGTTGCCGCGGTTCAGGGGGCAGGTGCGGGGCTGCATGACAATCCCGCACCCATCTGCCGCATTTGCCGCGGTGGCGGGGCTTGGCGCGCGGCGGCAATTTTCGGCCCAACATCACCCGAGCACGCCATCGTCACTGGCACCAGCCTGATCCTCCAAGCGCTCGACACCCCAGCCGAACCGGCCACCGCAGCCTGAACTGCGCCGCGCCGTCGCCGAGCGCACGCATATACAATCGTCATACCGGGACGTGGTCCCGGCATCCACGCCCTTTATCGCCGATATCAGCAAAACGTCGACACCGCCCTTCGTCCGTAAGACGAAACATTCCGTCGCAGGGCATCCGACCCCTCAACCGCACGGGCGCGGCCCCCACCCGCGGCGCACTCCGCTCGTCTCACCAACAGCGCAATGAGACGCCGGTGAGACGAAACGCAGCGTCGCCTTATCCGCTATAGTGCACTGCACAAGCGGAGTCGCACGCCATGGCGGTGGTGATCACAGTCGCGCAGCAGAAGGGCGGCACCGGCAAGACGACGCTGGCCGCCAACATCGCCGCCGCCTTTGCGACGGAACGCCGGGTCGGGCTGCTCGACATCGATCCGCAAAAGAGCCTCGGCCGCTGGCATTCGCTCCGCCGTGCGCGCTTGCAGCAAGCGGCCACCCTCGCCTTCTCCGACATCTCAGGCTGGCGCCTGCCAGCCGAACTCGAGCGACTGAAGCGAGACCATGACCTGGTGGTGATCGACAGCCCGCCGCAACTCGACACTGATGCGCGTGTCGCGGTGCGGGCCGCTGACCTCGTCCTGGTGCCGATCCAGCCGAGCATGCCCGACGTCTGGGCGGCCGAAGGCACGCTGAAGCTTGCGGCCGATGAGCGTCGGCCGGCTCACCTGATGTTCAATCGCACTCCGCCCACCTCCAAGCTGCGCGACGCCATCACCGCCGACCTCGGCGCCCGCAACCTCCCACTGCTCCGTTCGGCCCTTGGCAACCGCGCCGGCTTCGCGCATGCCTTCGCCGCCGGTCTCGGCGTCACCGAGGCCGCGCCGCGCTCGACCGCTGCCGCGGAACTGCGCGCGCTGCTCGCCGAACTGCAGGAGCTGATGGGATGAACGTCTGGGGTTGGGTGCTTGCCGTGCATGTGCTGTGCGCGGTGGTCTGGGTCGGCGGCATGTTCTTCGCCTATGTCGTGCTGCGCCCGAGCCTCTCGGTGCTCGAGCCGATCCAGCGCATCGCACTCCACACGCAGGTGTTTCGCCGCTTCTTCCTGGTCGTATGGCACGCCATGCCGTTGATCCTGTTGACCGGCTTCGCGGTGCTTTTCGGCTTCTATGGCGGACCGGCGTTCGTCGGCTGGAACGTCCACCTGATGATGCTGCTCGGCCTGATCATGAGTGCGATATTCCTGCTGATCGTCTTCGGCCCCTATGCGCGGTTCCGCCGCACGACAGACCGCAACACCGCCGCCGCCGCCATCGACCGCATCCGCAAGCTGATCGCTGTCAACCTCGTGCTTGGGATTGTCACTGTGGTGGTCGCGTTGCTGCGCTGACGCCTGACACGCGACAGCCCGAACTAACCGCTTGGCAGGACTCTCGGCTATCGTGACGTTTCGTGCTATTGCGGCAGCTTGTTCAGGCAGAAGAGGAACACCCACATGCCCAGCATCAAGCTCATCGCTGCACTTTCGGCGCTCGCCCTTGCTGCGGGCCCTGCGTTCGCACAGAACGCTCCAGCCCAGGGGACCGTCCAGCCGCGTCACGTGACGCACCCGGCACCAGCCCATAAGATGCCCGCAATGACCGCCACGCATGCCGACCGCAGCGCGGATGATCTTAATGCAAAGGAGTTGGCATCGATCCAGCATGGCTCGCCCACGCCTTCGCCCACGCCCATGCCGCCAAAGAACCCGTGACTGTCTCTGGAAGCACCGTGCGGCAGGCACCAGTCGCCATCTGACCAGGAAAAGAATGTCCGCCGGAGCGAGGTGCCAAGCGCATCCGGCGGGCAGGCCGCGGTTGTCAACCTGCGGAAGCCGGGCGCCGGAGCTTGCGGAGTGACTTGATCTCGACCTCCCGGTGCCAGATATACAGGCCGGACGCGATCAGTATCGCGACACCGGTCAGGCTCCACAGGTCAGGCCATTCACCCCAGATCGCGATCCCGAGCACGGTCGCGTAGATGATCGCGCCATATTCGAACGGCGCCACCAATGTCGTCTCCGCCGCGCGGTAGCCCTCGGTCATCAGAAGCTGTGCGAACCCCGACAACAGGCCGGCACTCACCAGAGTCGCAAGCTGCCACGGGCTGGGCGTCACCCATTCGGTGAGACAGCCGACAGCGGCCAGCGCTGCGGTTCCCAAACTGTACCACGAGACGATCGTCACGTTGCGCTCGCCGGCATCGCCCATCTGGCGAATGTTGATCATCGACAGCGACCAGGTGAACACACCGGCCATCACGATCGCCACCGCGCCGAGCGGCATCGAATCGGCATCGACATGCCAGGGTCGCAGCATCACCATCACACCGACCAGGCCCACCAGCACCGCAGTGGCCCGACGCGGCCCCACGCGCTCGCCCAGCAGCGGCACCGACACGATGGTCAGGAACAGCGGCATCGCGAAGCCAAGCGCCGTCACGGTGACCAGCGGCAGCACGCCGAAGCCGTACACCGACGTGACGGTGCCAATGAAGCCATAGACCGTTCGCATCACATGGCCCACCGGTCGACGAGTCTTGAGCGCGGCCAGGCCGCCACTGCGCACGATCATCGGCAGCATCGCCAGGAAGCCAACGATGCTGCGGAACATGACGATTTCGAGAACCGGGAAGTCAGCCGTCAGTGCTTTGACCAACGCCGATCCCACGGTGAAGGTCGCCGAGGCGCTGAGCACATAAAGTATCGCATGCCGTCGCGCGGCACGCAGATCGGCGCCGGCGAGGCGCGCCGCGGACGTTCCCATCCCGGAAGACTACTCCAGCGTGAGCCGCGCCTCCACCACGTCCGGCTCCTCCGGCATGCGTTTCACGCCGAATCCGAGACGCCGCACGAAGGCCAGCATCGGCGCATTGTCCGCCAGCACCTGACCGACGACCGCGGACAGACCGCGCCTGCGCGCCCAGTCGATCAGACGCTGCATGAGGTGGCTGGCCACTCCCTTGCCCTTCATGTCTCCCTGCACGATCACTGCGAACTCGCCCTGGCGCTCATCCTCACACACCAGGCGCGCGACGCCGACCGTCTCGCCGCTGGTTTCGCGCAGCGCGATGAAGGCCATCTCGCGGTCGTAGTCGATCTGGGTGAGCCGCGCCATTTGCTCCGGCGACAGCTCGCGCATCGCCGAGAAGAAACGATAGCGAATGTCCTGCGGCGACAGACGACTGAAGAAGGCGCCGTGCTCATCGGCGTCCTCGGGCCTTATCGGCCGAACGATCAGCCGCTCGCCATCGGGCGTGATCCAGTGTTCCACCAACTCGACCGGATACGGGGTGATTGCGAGCCCGCCACCGTCATCGCCCGCCTCGCGCAGACGCAGCCACGCATCCGCCGCCAGAACACCATCGGTGTCGACGATCAGCGGGTTCAGGTCCAGTTCGGCAATCTCGGGGAAATCGACGATGAGCTGGCTGACCCGCACCAATGCCTCCGCGACAGCCGACTCATTCGCCGGCGGGTTGTCGCGGAACCGCGCCAGCGTCGACGCGGCACGCGTGCGCCCGATCAGGCCATGCGCCAGCGCCAGATTGAGCGGCGGCAGATCGGCGGACGCATCGCCCACGATATCGGCCGTCGTTCCGCCCTGACCGAAGCTGATGATCGGCCCGAATGTGGCGTCGTCATCAACCCGGATCCGAAGCTGACGCCAACGGACCGCCTGGCGCTGCACCAGCAGCCAGAGACCCCGCGCCGCAATCCGCTCTGCTGCCGCCATGACCTCGCTCGCGTCATGCAGATCGAGCGCCAGCCCCCCGGAGGCTCGGGCGTCGGGCCGCACGCTCTGACGGAGCTTGACCACGGCAGGGTAGCCCAGCAGCGATGCCGCCGCGCCCGCATCTTCCGACGACGCGACCGCACGGCTCGGCACCACCGGAATGCCATAGGCGCACAGTACCGCCAGCGCCTCGTCCTGCATCGTGGCGAGGCGGCCGGCGCGGCGCATCGACGCGAACACCTCACCCACTGCGTCTCGATCCGGCGCTACGGTCAGCACCGTGCTGTGCGGCAACTCGCGCGCCGCGGCGCGATTCTGGCGGTCCTGCACGAGGTGCAGGAAGCCGCGCACCGCATGCTCAGGCGTGGCGAACACCGCCATGCCTGCCTCGGCCAGGCGGCGACGCGACGCCGCACCGGTGGTCTCGCCCATGGCGCAGACCAGGAGAGGCACTTTCATCCTGTCACGACATTCCGCGAGTGCGGCGATCGCCGGCTCATCGACACCACCGGACGGCGCATGGACCACCAGCACGCCGCCAACGCCCGGAGTGCTGGTAGCAGTTGCCAGCGTCGCCAGTCGCTCGGAATCCCCCGGCTCCAGATGAGCGATGTCGGAGGCAAGCCGCAGCCCATTGCGCAGCACGGCATCCGCGGCCATCCGACCGGCGGTGATCGCGTTGGTGATGATGCTCAGCGCCTCGCTGCGGACGGGCTTGGCGCGAGCGAGGATTTCAGCGGCGGCCAGCAGGTCCTCGAGAGTGGTGACACACAGCACGCCCGCCCGGCGCAGCGCCGCCTCGAAGGCACGTTCGGTGCCGCCGCCCGGGTCCTCAATTGAACTGCCCGCCTGGATCGCCACCACCGGCCGCAGCCGCGACGCAGCGCGAGCCGCAGAGAGAAACGCACGGCGATTCCGCAGGTGCCTGATGTCGAGCAGGATCGCGCCGGTCCCGGGGTCGCGCGACAGCCAGTCCAGCACGAGGCCGAAGCCGATATCCGCACGTCCGCCGACGCCGACGATATGGCTGAAGCCCACGCCATTCGGCCCCGCCCAGTCCAGCACGGTGCGGCACAACGACGCGGATTGCGAGACGAGGCCGATCCGGCCGACGGGCGGTTCGAGATGCGCCCGCGAGGCATTCAATCCAATGGCAGGCACAGCGATACCGAACGAGCCCGGCCCCAACACGCGCACACCGCCGCGGACTTCCGGATCGGACAGGCCGTCCGAATCACAGACAACAACGGCAGCGAACGTGCCCTTGGAGGCCAGTGCCTGGAACAGTTGCTGCGAGGGCGGCATCGCGATGACGGCGAGATCCGACCCGGAAGGCAGCGCCTCGATGCCTTCGGCGGTATCCGCCTGGAGCAGCGCGCCCTTGAAGCCGCCTGACTGGAGGTTGGCCATCACCTGCGCCCCCGCCTCCGAACCAGCACCGATCACGGTGATCAATTCCGGGCGGAACAGGCAGGAGGGACCGAAACGCCCGACGGGCTTGTTGCGCAGCAGGTGCATGGTGACAGCAGGATAAGTTGGAGAGCGGAGACAGTATCTACCACGCATTGCCAAGACGTTGCCCGCGGCGTTGCATGGCGGCCGCGATGACAGGAGGCGAGACATGAGCGACAGATCGCGCTGGGATCCGGAGATGCTTACCTATCAGGCGGCGGCCGAGGCGATTGCCGCGAAGTTCCCGCCGGTGAAGCTGGAAATTCCATTGGAGCCGCATCGCGCGGTGAACGACGCAATCAGCCTCGCGCGCGGCGCCCGCGGCCCGGAGATGGCAGAGACGACGGAACGCTGGGTGGCGGCACGCGGCCGGCGCATCTATTGCCGCGTGTATCGTCCGCGCACCGACCGACCGCTGCCCGTCGTGGTGTATCTCCACGGCGGCGGCTGGGTTTGGGGCTCGGTCGATACCCACGATTCGGCCGCGCGGTCGCTGGCCGCCGCGGGTGACGTCGCCGTCGTCAGCGTGGACTATGCGCTGTCGCCGGAGGCGAAATTCCCGCAGGCACTGGAGGAATGTGCTGCCGTGGTGCGGTATGTCGCCAGCGACGGCGCGACCTGGGATCTGGATCCGACACGCATCCTGCTCGCCGGTGATTCGGCAGGCGGCAATCTTGCCCTGGCGACCGCGCTGTTGTTGCGCGACGATGGTGGCCCGAAGATTTCCGGCATCGCTACCGCCTACCCGGTGTGCGATAGCCGGTTCGAGACAGCGAGCTATCAGGAGTTCGCGACCGGCCACGTGCTGACGCGCGAGAAGATGGCGTTCTACTGGAGCGTCTACCTACCGCACGAGGCGGACCGCTCGCATCCGCTCGCAGCACCCTTACGCGCCGACCTGACGGGCCTGCCGCCGGTGCTGATACAGCTAGCCGAGCTCGATGTACTGCGCTCGGAGGGCGAGGCGCTCGCGGCGAGGCTGCGGGAAGCCGCGGTGCCGGTGGAACTCGAGATCTATCAAGGCGTGTTGCACGGTTTCCTGCGCGCCACCGACAGCGTGCAGAAGGCGCGTGACGCAGTGGCGAAGGCAGGAGCGTGGCTACGCCGCGTCGCGCATTAGCGCAGGATTAAGACAGTCTCCGTATTGTCGAGTGGCAGCCAAATAGGCCCACGGGAATGCGGCATGGTTTGCTCGAACCGGCGTCGCTCCAGCGCATGCTTTACGACACGCTGGACCAATCGGATGACCTTGTCGTGGTCCTGGAAAAGAGCGGCCCTGATTGCGAGAACATCGTTGTCGCTACAGCCAACGATGCCTTCTGTCGCGCGGTAGGACGGAGCCATGATGGGCTGACCGGCCAAACCTTCGCGTCGTTCGTCGCCGAGGAGGGGGATCGCGATCGCTCTTGGCCGAGATCGTGGGAGCTGTCCGGGAATACCGTTCGATCCGCTCCGAGATGCTGTGCAGCAGGCAATCCGGCGCGCCATTCTGGCTCGGACTGCACCTGATGCCTGTGCGGGGGGCCTCACCACCGTGCTTTGTTCTGCTTGGGCGCGATATTACCGAGACACTACATGCGAGCCAGCAGCAGAAGGCGATCCAGGGGCTGCTCGCGAAGGTGTTTCTGTGCGTCAAGGCGCCAGTGTCAATTGTCTCTGACACCGGGCTAATTCACATGACCAATCCGGCAATGGACGATCTGCTCGGATATGCGCCCGGCGCACTGGTCGGCAAACGGGCGGTCGATGTCAATGCGCCCAGCTTTCGTCCGGCGGCCATCGCGGCAGTTCAGCGTCAGGAGGAGGACCGACAGGGCTACTCGTTGGCCACCCGGGTTCTGCGCGCCGACGGTCGCGAGATACCGGTCGAGTTGACCTCCACCACATTGCTGCGTGACGACCTTCGACACTTCCGCATCATTACCGTGCTGCATCGGCTCGACGGGCCGCTTACGACGGTCCACGTCGCCGGCAAGATCAGACTAATTGGCCTGGACGAAGTGAAGGAGGCGCTCGGACCGCGCTGGGCCGCGGTGGCAGCGCGCGCGATGTCCAGCGCCGAGCATGTCATCCGCCACCGCTGCGGATCGCACGATACCTGGTCGCGCACGGCCGACGGCGGCTTCCTCATCTGCTTCGCCACCGCCACTGAGGACGAGGCCGCGTTCCGCGCCTCTGCCATGGCGCGCGAGATTCGCAACCGCCTGATCGGTGAGGGCGAGACAGAGGCGACGGCGACCGTATCAGCGATGGCTGCGGCAGTGGACGTGCCGCAAGATCCTGGCCGTTCCGGCGACATGCTCGCCACGGTGATCGGCGAGCGACTTAACAGCCGGCTTGCCGAGATCGAGGCGCGTGCCCGCGACACGCTGCGCCGCACGGTGCATTCGACGAGCTGCCGATTGGAACCGGTACGCGATCGGCGTACCCGCAGCATCACCGCGCACTTTGCGCGTCTGCCGCTCGAGCAAGAGCAGCAGATCCTCGCCGCCTATTCGACGCTGCCAGCGAACGAACGCCAGAACTTCGATTTCGATCGTCTGGTACTTGGCGTCGCCGCGAACCAGGCGATCAGCGAAATCGCCCAAGGTGGCGGACTGTTGGTCCTGCTGAACGTCGACTTCGAGGTGTTCCTCGATCGTCGGCGCACAGAGCGCTATATCGCGGCGTGCCAGGCGCTCGACAACCGGCTGAGGGAGCGACTCATCCTCGGTACTGTCCGGTCTGCCGAAAGGCGTCCCCAAGAGCCGCGTCCTGGATTGCGTCATGCGGTTGCGCCCGTTCTGTCACGGCATCGGCTTCCAGTCCGACAGCATGGAGGCCCCCTTGGTTGAATTCTCGCTGCTTGCCGCAGCGATCGTCGTGCTTCAGGACACGGGTGCATCAGTCGACACGGCGAGACTGGCCAAGGCGATCGACAGCTTGCACGCCTACCAGGCGCGCGTCCTGGTTCGGTACGTCACATCGTGGACGGCGGCTAAGCCACTGGCCCAGCTCGGCGTCGATCTGGTTTCAGTCGTCCAGGACGAGAGGGACGCCGAGAGCTGAGCTGAAGGTATCTCCTCAGTGGAAGATCCCGAAATGCGTGAGATCGTTCCACGTTGCGAGTATGAACAGTCCGGCAAGGAGGGCCAGTCCCGCCCGGAAGCCATATTCCTGCGCCCGCGCCGGGATCGGCCGGCCACGGATTGCCTCGGCCAGATAGAATAGCAGGTGCCCCCCATCCAGGACCGGGATCGGGAACAGATTGATCAGCCCGAGGTTGACCGACAGCACGGCGATGAACGACACCAGGCTTGCGAGCCCTAGTTGCGCCACCTGGCCGGAAAGTTGCGCAATGCGCAGTGGTCCGCCGATGTCCTCGGTGCCGCGTTGGCCACTGATCATCTGCGCCACACCCGCGACGGTATCCGAGGTTACCTGCCAGGTCTGCGTAACGCCGCCCACTAGCGCCTGGGACAGGGAAAGCCGCTGGTACTCCACCTGGCTGCCACGGATACCCAGCATTCCAACCATGTGCCCGCCCGACTCCCGTGAATCGGTGAGCACCTTCAGTTCCAGCGTGTCGTTGCCCCGCTTGATCGTGATGGGCAGCGTATCGGCGGGATGGGCCGAGATGATGCGCTGGATGTCCTCGAAACTTTCGACAGGAGTCCCTGCGATGCTCAGCAGCCGGTCATCGGCCCGAATGCCCGCGTGTGCAGCGGCACTATCGGGTAGCACGCCGCCGGCAATCGGTAGGATCACGGGCCGCCCGGCGGTGGCGAACAACACTGCGAACAACACCATCGCCAGAAGGAAGTTGGCGATCGGTCCGGCCGCAACGACGAGAGCTCGTGCGGCGACAGGCTTCTCATGGAACACACGGCCCGGAATCCAGCGATTGCTCTCGCTTACAGATCTTGGCTCGTCCGCGGCCACAACCTCGGGACGTTCGTGGCCGTGCAGTTTCACGTACCCGCCGAGTGGCAGCCAAGCCAGCTTCCACACCGTGCCGACGCGGTCGCGCCAAGTGGCGATCGCCGGTCCGAAGCCTATCGAGAACACCTCGACATGCACGCGGACGAGCCGGGCCGCCAGGTAGTGTCCGAACTCGTGCACGAACACCAGCACGCCAAGCACGACGAGAAATGCGAGGGTACTTTGCAACACGGCGGGCATGGTTTGGCGCGCTTTCGGTTCAGTTGAGGGTTCAGCCGGCTCGCACCGCAGTCAAACGATCCGCTGTGCGTCGGGCGGCGGCGTCGAGCGCCACCACCTCGTCGAGCGTATTGGCCGGATGCGTGCCCATGGCGTCCAGCACATCGGCCACCATGCCGGCAATATCAAGGAAGCCGATTCGGCGTTTCATGAAGGCTTCGACAGCTACCTCGTTGGCCGCGTTCAGGATCGCCGGCGCGCCACCACCCTCCCTCAGCGCGTCACGCGCGAGCCGCAGTGCCGGGAAGCGCTGGGTGTCCGGTTCCATGAAGTCGAGCCTGGCGAGGCTGGCAAGGTCGAGCCGGGGTGACGGCGTTGTCATCCGCTCCGGCCAGGCCAGCGTATGTGCGATCGGAATGCGCATATCGGGTGAGCCGAGCTGTGCCAGCACGCTACCGTCGCGGTAGAACACGAGACCGTGGATCACTGACTGCGGATGCACCAGCACGCCGATCTGCGGCTCCTCGAGCGAGAAAAGCCGCGCCGCCTCAATCAGCTCGAGGCCCTTGTTCATCAAGGTGGCGGAATCGATGCTGATCTTGGCCCCCATCGACCAGACCGGATGCTTGCGCGCCATGTCCGGCGTTGCGGCTGCCATGTCGTCGAGCGAGGCGGTGCGGAACGGTCCGCCCGAGGCGGTGAGCACGATCTTTTCGACCGCGGAGCGGTTACCGTCTTCCAGCGCCTGGAATATCGCGTTGTGCTCGGAGTCCACCGGCAGCAGTGTGGCGCCAGCTTCGCGCACCGCGCGCAGCATGACCTCGCCGGCACAGACCAGGGCCTCCTTGTTGGCCAGGGCCACGCACGCCCCGCGGCTGATCGCGGCCAGGGTGGCGACGAGGCCAGCGGCGCCCGTGATGGCGGCCATGGTCCAGTCGGCCGGGAGCGCGGCAGCCTCCACGACGGCCTCGGGACCCGCGGCGGTGTCGATGCCGGTGCCTGCCAGCGCCCGACGGAGTTCGGCGTAGCTGGCGGGATCGGCGATCACCGCTCGATCCGCGTTGAGGGCTACCGCCTGTTCCGCCAGCAGCCGCGCGTTGCGTCCGGCGACCAGCGCGCGAACCTGAAAACGCTCGGGTTCGGCCGCAAGCAGTTGGACCGTTTGGGTTCCGACGCTGCCGGTGCTGCCGAGGACGGTGACGCTGCGCGGTGCCGAGGTCATTGCCACAGAACTACTCCACGTCCCAGTGTGAGCGCCAGCAAGGCGGCAACCGGCGCCGCGGCGAGCACGCCGTCGAGGCGATCGAACAGCCCGCCGTGGCCAGGAATGAGATGACCCGAATCCTTAACCTGTAACCGACGCTTAACGAAGCTTTCCAACAGATCGCCGGCCTGCGCAACGACACTAAGCGCGGCGGCGATCAACATTGCTCGCCAGGTCGCGGCGTCGGACAGGAAATGGGCCGCGAGCGAGCCGGCCGCGATGGCGGCGAGCAGGCCGCCCACCGAGCCTGACCATGTCTTGCCCGGGGAGATGTGGGGTGCCAGGCGGGGACCGCCGATCCAGCGACCGACCAGGTAAGCGCCAATATCGCCAGCCCAGACGATGGACAGCAGGAACAGCACGTCGGAGCGACCCGCGACAGGGTCGTGACGCAGCCAAAGCACCGCCACGCCCGCGAGGATGACGTAGGCCAGACCGGCAGGACGCAGCACTATAAGGCTCGATCGGCGACACAGGCCCAGCCACTCGACGGCCAGGCCTATTACCGCCGCGGCGACGATGACGGTGAAGACGACGCCTCCCACCCAGACGCAGACAATGGTGATGGGCGCCAGCACCAGCGCTGAGATCACCCGTATGCCCAGGTCAGCCCAGCGTTCTGTCGGACAGTCAGCCAGGGCGGGCACCAAAGCGCCGCTCTCGTCTCGCGTATTCGGCCAGCGCCGCCGCAAAATGCTCGGCGCCGAAGTCCGGCCACAGGACGTCCAGAAACACCAGTTCTGCGTACGCACCTTGCCAGAGGAGGAAATTGGAGAGCCGCTGCTCGCCTGAGGTGCGGATGATCAGGTCTGGATCAGGCATCCCCACGGTGGCCAAGGCGCTGGCGAGTCTGTCTTCGTCGATCTGTCGGGGGTCAAGCGTGCCGTCACGCGCCGCTTCAGCCAGTTTTCGCGCGGCGGCCGCGATCTCCGCCCGCGCTCCATAAGACAGCGCGACCGTCAGGTTGAGCCTGGTATTGGTCGCCGTGTCTGCTTCCGCCTGGGCCAGATCCTGCTGGATGTCGGGATCGAACCGCGCCCGGTCGCCGATGATCCGTAGCCGAACGCCATTCGCCCGGAGTTCGGCGAGCTCGCTTTTCAGGTATTGGCGCAGCAGGCCGGTCAGATCGAGCACCTCGCCCATCGGCCGACGCCAGTTCTCGCTGCTGAACGCATAGATTGTCAGCCAGGCGACACCGCTGTCGATCGCCGCCTCGATCGTCCGGCGGACTGCGCGGGCACCCTCCCGATGGCCGGCGATCTTCGGCAGGTGACGCGACGCGGCCCAGCGGCCGTTGCCATCCATGATGATCGCGACATGCGCGGGGCACGCGCCTGGCGAGGCGGCGGCCGCGCGCCGGATGGCGCTGTAGGGCATCGGCGAGGGGGTCAGACCTGACGGATGTCCTTTTCCTTGTCGGTCAGCAGATCGTCCACCCGCTTGATGAACTGGTCAGTGACCTTCTGCACGTCGGTGCTCCAGTCCTTTGCCACGTCCTCGCCGATCTCGTGTTTCTTCTCATGCGTCTTGATCTGCTCCATGCCGTCACGCCGCACGGCGCGCACAGCGACCTTCGTGCCTTCGGCATACTTGTGCGCTGCCTTTACCAGTTCGGCGCGACGCTCTGTGGTAAGCTGCGGGATCGGCACCCGGACCAATTGTCCGTCGGAGGCCGGATTGAGACCCAGACCGGAATCGCGGATCGCCTTCTCGACCGCGCCGACGAGGCTGCGGTCCCAGACCTGCACCGTCAGCATACGCGGCTCCGGCGTGCCCACGGTGCCGCACTGGGTCAGCGGCATCTCGGATCCGTAGGCCTGCACCTTCACCGGCTCCAGCAGGCCAGGATGTGCCCGCCCGGTGCGAAGCCCGTTGAACTCGCGCTTCAGTGTGTCGAGCGCGCCATCCATGCGGCGCGTCAGGTCCTGCTTCAGTTTGTTGACATCAGCTTGTGCCATGGCGGCCCCCCAGACGTCGTCCCCCGGTATTTTATGACTGTTCGACGATTTTAGTGAAGCGGCCCTCGCCACGGACCACAGCGGCGAAGGCGCCGGTCGCGTGGATGTTGAAGACCACGATCGGCAGAGCGTTCTCCCGCGCCAGGCTGATCGCGGCGGCGTCCATGACACCGAGGTCGTTGGCGAGGACCTCAAGGTAGGTGAGTTGCTCGTAGCGACTGGCATCGGCGACTTTACGCGGGTCGGCAGAATAGACGCCGTCGACCTGGGTGCCCTTGAGCAAGGCATCGCAATGCATCTCCGCGGCGCGCAGTGCGGCGGCGGTATCCGTGGTGAAGAACGGATTGCCGGTGCCGGCGGCAAAGACGACCACCCTGCCCTTCTCCATGTGTCGTTCGGCGCGGCGGCGGATGTAAGGCTCACAGACCGAGGACATCGGGATCGCGGACTGCACCCGCGTGGGCACGCCGCTTTTCTCGAGCGCGGACTGCATGGCGAGTGCGTTCACCACGGTGGCAAGCATTCCCATGTAGTCGGCCTGAGCGCGCTCCATCCCCTCCGCAGCGCCCGAGACGCCGCGAAAGATGTTGCCACCGCCGATCACGATGCAGACCTGCACCCCCATGCCGACCACATCGCCGATATCGGTAGCGATGGCCCGGACGGTGTCGTTGTCGAGGCCGTATTCGCGGCGGCCCATCAGGGCTTCGCCTGACAGCTTCAGAAGGACGCGCTGGTAGACCGGACGGCCTGGCATGGGGAACGAGTCCCTGACGATGGCGGCGCGCACCCTACCCAGAGAGTCCGGCAGCAACAAGTTCCCCGCGGTCAGGCCGCCTGATCAAGCGTCCAGGAGGTATCCAGCGTGGTGGCCCGGCGCAGATCGCGCGGCTGTAGCTCGTCGTGTGGGCGGCCGCGGTGCATCGTGCAACGATTGTCCCAGATCACCAGATCGCCGACCCGCCAGGTATGGCTGTAAACGAACTGATATTGCGTGGCGTGCGCGGTGAGGTCCCACAGCAGCAGACGGCCATCGGCGACCGGCCAGCCGACGACGTGCGACGCGTGCGCCGACAAATAGAGGGTCTTGCGCTTCGAACCGGGGTGCAGGCGCACCAGCCGCTGCGGCGAGGGCGGATACTGCTCGCGCTCGCCGGCCGGGAATTCGGTGAAGCCGATCTGGCCGCGCGACCAGAAGATGTCGTGTTCCACGACCAGGTCGTCGATCGCCTGCCGCGTACTGTCTGGCAGTGCATCGTAGGCGGCGCGCATGTCGGCGAATTCGGTCTCACCGTTGCCGAACGGTGAGGGCGGCGGTAGCGCAACGGCATGCAGCATCCCGAGGACAACTGGGACGGGCATGTACGAAGCATCGGTATGCCACAACCGGTTGCCGAGGCTGTCGAGCCGGCGGCGGTCGTCCAGTGCGCGGACATTGTTGTCCACGTCGAGATTGGAGATGTCGCCAATCTGCGGAATCTCCAGGCGCCGCCGTCCTGGTCGAGCCGCAGCGCGTCCGATCTCCAGTGGGCCGAAGCGGGCCGCGAAGTCTCGTAGCTGCGCATCACTGAGGCGCTGGTCGCGGAAGACCGCCACGGCGTAGCGGTCTATCGCGGACCACAATGCATCGAGCGTGGCAGTGCTGATCGGCCCGGTGAGATCGATGCCCACGATCTCCGCGGCAAACGACGGAGAAAGTGGTCGCGTCTCGATCGCCATGCCCCACCCTCCGCTATGCGGGTCCTTCCGGCTTGTCGATGCCTTCCCCCAGCTTGAAGCGGGCGAACCCGGCAAGCTTCACGCCGGCCTTGGCGAGCACCGCCTTAACCCGGCTCTCGCCGTCATGCACCCAGACCTGCTCGAGCAGCACGACCTCCTCGTAGAACTTGCGGATACGGCCCTCGACCATCTTCTCGATGATGTTCTCCGGGCGGCCCGACTGACGCGCCTGCTCGACCAGCACCGCCTTCTCGCGTGCCAGCGCAGCGGGATCGACACTGTCGATGTCGATCGCCTCCGGGGTGCTTGCCGCTATATGCATGCCGACCTGGCGACCGAGTGTCTCAAGTGCCGCCATCTCGCCGGTGCCCTCGACCGCGACCAGCACGCCGATCTTGCCCAGCCCCGGTCTCAGCGTGTTGTGCACGTAGGTCGCGACAACGCCACTGCCGACGTTCAGCACGCGTGCGCGGCGGATGTTCATGTTTTCGCCGATCGTTGCGACCAGATGCGTCAGTTCCTCTACCACGGTGCGGCTGGAGCCGGGGAACGGCGCGGCCTTGATCGCGTCCAGGTCCTCGCCGACCTGGAGAGCGATCCTGGCGACCGCGTCGACGAAGGCTTGGAACGTGTCGTTGCGGGCGACGAAGTCTGTCTCGGCGTTCACCTCCACCATCGCCGCGCGGCTTGGCGCGGACACCACGCCCACCAGCCCCTCGGCGGCGACGCGCCCCGACTTCTTCGCCGCGGCGGCGAAGCCCTTGGTGCGAAGCCAGTCGACGGCTGCTTCCATGTCGCCGTCGCTCTCGGTCAGCGCCTTCTTGCAGTCCATCATGCCCGCGCCGGTCTTCTCGCGCAGATCCTTCACCAGGGCGGCGGTAATCTCTGGCATGGTCCGGTCTCCTCAGGCGTTCGCCGTTTCGGCGGGGACCTCAACGTCCGGCATCGCTTCCGGCGGCAGATTTTCGACAGCACCCAAATCCTGCCCGGAGGCAGCCATCTCGGCGCTGATGCCGTCCAAGACCGCGCCCGCCACCAGATCGCAGTACATCGTGATGGCGCGGATCGCGTCGTCGTTACCTGGCACTGGAAAGGTCACGCCGGCTGGATCGGAATTGCTGTCCAGAATGGCGACCACCGGAATCCGCAACTTGTTCGCTTCTTCGACCGCGAGCTTCTCCTTGTTCGTGTCGATGATGAACAGGATATCCGGCAGGCCACCCATCTCCTTGATGCCGCCCAGCGCGCGTTCGAGCTTCTCCTGGTCGCGGGTGATGTCGAGCACCTCTTTCTTGGTGAGGCCCTCGATATTGCCGCTGAGGAGTTCCTCGATCTGGCGCAGCCGCTTGATCGAACCGGTGATGGTCTTCCAGTTGGTCAGCGTGCCGCCGAGCCAGCGATGGTTGACGTAGTACTGGCCACAGCGCTTGGCGGCGTCGGCGACATATTCGGCGGCAGCACGTTTGGTACCGACGAACAGCACACGTCCGCCGGCGGCGGTCACGTCGCGCACCGCACGCAGCGCGCGATCCAGCAACGGCACCGTCTGTTGCAGATCGATGATGTGCACCTGGTTGCGCACGCCAAACAGGTAGGGGCCCATCGCAGGGTTCCAGCGGCGCGTGTGGTGGCCAAAATGGACGCCGGCTTCGAGAAGCTGACGCAGGGTGTATTCGGGCATCGCCATGGGGCGGCTCCTTTCGCTTCGTCCGGTTGAACCTCCGCGGGGCCAGTCCTGGGGGCCTTGAGGCCTTGCGACACCGGACCCGGCAAGCCGGGAAAGGCGCCCCGCGTGTGAATTACCGGCGCATGCCGGCGGGCACGCATATGGCGAAAGAGCGCGTGAAAAGCAACCCGTCGGCCTAGCGTCGCAGGATCGTCCGACCGGCATACCGCGCCGCCGGACCGAGCTCCGCCTCGATGCGCATGAGCTGGTTGTACTTCGCCGTCCGGTCGCTGCGCGACAGACTGCCGGTCTTGATCTGACCGCAATTTGTCGCCACCGCCAGGTCGGCGATGGTTGCGTCCTCGGTCTCGCCTGAGCGGTGGCTCATCACGCAGCGGAAACCGGCCTTGTGGGCGATCTCCATGGTCTCCAACGTTTCCGACAGCGTGCCGATCTGATTGACCTTGATGAGGATGGCGTTGGCCGACCCCTCCTCGATGCCGCGAAGCAAGCGTTCCGGATTGGTGACGAAAATATCGTCGCCAACGATCTGGAGCCGGTTCCCGAGGGTGGCAGTCAGATGCTTCCACCCCTCCCAGTCGTCCTCGGCGCAGCCGTCCTCGAGCGATACGATTGGATAGCGGTTTATCAGGGCCTCGTAGTAACGCACGATCCCATCGGCATCGAGCGTCTTGCCCTCACCAGCGAGCACGTACTTGCCGTCCTTGAAGAACTCGCTGGAGGCAGGGTCCAGTGCAAAGGTCACGTCCTCGCCCGGCCGATAGCCAGCCTTTTCGCAGGCCTTGGTGATGAAGCCCAGCGCCTCGTCCGCCGACTTCAGATTCGGCGCAAAGCCGCCCTCGTCACCGACATTGGTATTGTGGCCGGCGTCGTGCAGCCCCTTCTTCAGGGCCGCGAAGATCTCCGAACCCATACGGATGCCATCCGCGACAGTTCCGGCACCGACCGGCTGGATCATGAATTCCTGGATGTCGATGGGATTGTCGGCATGCACGCCACCATTGACGATGTTCATCATCGGCACCGGCAGCGTGCGCGCGTAGACGCCGCCGACATGGCGATACAGCGGGATGCCCAGATCCTCCGCCGCGGCCTTCGCTGCGGCCAGCGACACCGCCAGGATAGCATTTGCGCCGAGCCGCGACTTGTTTGCGGTGCCGTCGAGGTCGATCAGGATTTCGTCGATCTTCACCTGCTCGGTCGGGTCCATGCCGCCGATCGCGTCGAAGATCTCGCCTTCCACATTGCTGATCGCATTCTGCACGCCCCTGCCGCCGAACCGTGCCGGGTCGTTGTCGCGCAGCTCCACCGCCTCATGTGCGCCGGTCGAAGCCCCGGAGGGCACTGCGGCGCGGCCCATGGCCCCGCTGTCGAGCACCACGTCAACTTCGACCGTGGGATTGCCGCGGCTGTCGAGTATCTCGCGGGCAAATATGTCGGCAATGGCGGCCATGGCACGCTCCCTCTGCTTTTGCTGGCGTCAGGCTTCGACCACCTTTGGTGAATCTTCCCTAAACGAGTTCGATCAGCGCCGCGATGCCCTGCCCCACGCCAATGCACATCGTGGCAATCGCACGCTTGCCGCCACGCGTTTCGAGCGCGTTCAGCGCAGTCAGCGCAAGGCGTGCACCCGACATGCCCAATGGGTGCCCGAGCGCAATCGCCCCGCCATGCGGGTTCACGTGCTCTGCATCGTCGGCCAAGCCGAGTTGGCGCGTGACCGCCAAGCCCTGCGCGGCGAACGCCTCGTTCAGCTCGATCACGTCGATATCGCCGATCTTCATGCCTAGGCGCTCGAGCAGCTTCTGCGTTGCCGGCGCCGGACCGATACCCATGATCCGCGGCGGCACACCGGCGGTCGCCATGGCCACCACGCGCGCCCGCGGTGTCAGGCCATGCCGCTTCGCTGCTTGCTCCGACGCGATGATCAGCGCCGCCGCTCCGTCGTTCACGCCTGACGCATTGCCGGCGGTTACGGTGCCGCCCTGCTTGCGGAACGGCGCGCGCAGCTTCGCCAGACCCTCCAGGGTTGTGTCACCACGCGGATGCTCGTCGCGGTCGACCGTCACCGTGCCCTTGCGACCAGCTATCTCCACCGGCGCGATCTCGCGGGCAAAGAAGCCGCTCTCCTGCGCTGCCTTGGCACGCATCTGCGAGCGATATGCGAAGGCGTCCTGATCGGCGCGAGTCACCTGGAAGTCCTCGGCGACGTTCTCGGCCGTCTCCGGCATGGCGTCCACACCGTACTGCGCCTTCATCAGCGGATTGACGAAGCGCCAGCCTATGGTGGTGTCATACACCTCGGCCGAGCGGGAAAACGCTTCGGTCGCCTTGCCCATGACGAACGGCGCACGGGTCATGCTTTCGACGCCGCCGGCGAGCATCAGTTCGGCATCACCGGCGCGGATCGCGCGCGCCGCGCTGCCAACCGCGTCGAGGCCGGAACCGCACAGCCGGTTGATTGTGGAGCCGGATACATGCTCCGGCAGCCCTGCCAGCAGCGCCGCCATGCGCGCGACGTTGCGGTTGTCCTCGCCGGCCTGGTTGGCACAGCCATAGATCACGTCGTCAAGCTGATCCCAATCGACGGACGGGTTGCGCTCCTTCAGCACACGCATCGGATGCGCAGCGAGGTCATCCGTGCGGACATCCTTGAGCACACCGCCGTACCGGCCGATCGGCGTGCGGACGAAGTCGCAGATATAGGCGTCGGCCATGGCGATCCTCCCGGGTTGCGCTTGGCCGTTGGCGTAAGCCATCGCGTGATGGCCGGCAAGAACCCGACCAGGCGCTCCGCCCCTTCACCCCGCCAAGGGCAGCCGTTGGAACCCTTCGACTGATGACAGTGATCTGCCAAACTTCCGCCCGGTCAGCGTGCCAGCCCACCGCACAGGAGACGGACATGCGCACCATCTTACGCGTCGGCCTGGCGACCGCCGCAACAATTGCCCTCGGCGGGTCAGCGTGGGCCGACATGTCGGTCTATTATCATGCCGGCAGTTGGGACGCCTTCAGCGGTCCGGGCGCCGACGGCAAGCCGGTATGCGGCATCGGCAACACCAACCCGACGGACCGCCGCAGCTTTTCGCTGCGCTTCACCATCGGCGGCGACAACACGGTGATGGTCCAGGCCAAGAAGCCGAGCTGGACTATACCGACGGGCACGCAATTGCCGGTGGTGATGCAGATTGGGCTTGATGCGCCGTGGAACATGCAGGGCATCGGCAATGGTCAGGAGGTGGAGTGGACCCTCGACAGCGCCGCGATGCAGACCTTCGATGCTCAGTTCCGCCGCGCCGGCTCCATGCAGGTGAACTTTCCCACGGGAAATGAACCACCCTGGACGATCGCGCTGAGCGGCTCGACCGCCATCAGCAATGCGTTCGGTCGTTGTGTAACGGATCTGACGCAACGGGCGGGAGGGCAGCAGTCGCCGGCACCGGCGCCATCGGGAGCGACGCAGCCTTTCGGACAGACGCCAACTCAGCCGGTCACGCCCGAGCCGCCGCAACCAGCTCAACCTGAACAGCAACGCTGAAGGGAAACGATGCGATGACCACCGGACGATGCCTCTGTGGGGCGATCCATTACGAATATTCCGGCGAGCCGACTCTGGTCGTACATTGCCACTGCGAGAGTTGTCGGCGTCAGACGTCTTCGCCGGTGTCGACCTTCGTGCTGGTGCCGAAGACGGCGTTGCGGTACACGCGCGGGCAACCGAAAGAGTTCGCGTCGTCGGAAGGCGTGTGGCGGAGTTTCTGTGGCGAGTGTGGTTCGCCGATCTACTATCGGACGGAACGGCGTCCCGATGTCATTGATCTTTATGCCGGAACACTGAGCGATCCCTCGGCGTTGGTCCCGCAGGGCCATGTGCATACCGCCGAGCAGCTTCCGTGGTTCGAGTTGCTTGACGACCTGCCGCGTTATCCGGGGTCGCGCTGGGGCGCCGAACCAGTCCGTCACGGCCCTCGCCAGCAAAAGTGAACGCTGTCAGGTTGGTCGCTTCGCCAGTTCGTCGAACGCCTTCAGCCGCGCGATCAGCGCTGGCATTTCGCGCAGCGGAATCATGTTCGGGCCGTCGCTTGGTGCACGGTCTGGATCGGGGTGCGTCTCGATGAACACGGCCGCGACGCCTACCGCCAACGCCGCCCGCGCCAGCACCGGGGCGAACTCGCGCTCCCCGCCCGACGAGCCGCCCTGCCCGCCCGGCTGCTGCACCGAGTGCGTCGCGTCGAACACCACCGGATAGCCGGTGCGCGCCATGATCGGCAGCGCGCGGAAATCGCTGACCAGCGTGTTGTAGCCGAAGCTCGCGCCGCGCTCGCACAGAAGGATGTCGTGGTTGCCGGTGCTGGCGATCTTCGCCGCGACGTTGGCCATGTCCCAAGGGGCGAGGAACTGGCCCTTCTTCACGTTGATCGGCTTTCCCGTCTCGCCGGCGGCGAGCAACAGGTCGGTCTGACGGCACAGAAACGCCGGAATTTGCAACACGTCGACCGCCTGCGCTGCGATACCGCATTGCTCGGGTGAGTGCACGTCGGTGAGCGTCGGCAGTCCGGTCGCCTCGCGAACCTCGGCGAGAATGCCCAGGCCGTCACCGATGCCGATGCCGCGTGCAGCGGCGACCGAGGTACGGTTGGCCTTGTCGAAGCTCGATTTATAGATGATCGATACGCCGGTTGCCCCGGACATATCGCACAGCGCAGTCGCCACCTCCAGCGCATGCGCGCGGGACTCGATCTGACACGGGCCGGCGATCAACACGAACGGCAGGTCATTGCCGATCGCCAGGGTACCTACTTGCACGATACGCCGCATCACGTCCTGCCATTCAACATCGATGATCTATGCAATACACTCAAACCATGCAGCCATCCACACCGCGATCAACAGGTTGCTACCTTCGCACATCACCACTAGAGGGAACGACATGATCCGCTTCCTGGCAGTCATGTTGCCGACCTTGCTCCTCGGCTGTGCCGACCAGTCGAAGGGCACTGCGTTGAATGAGTGCCGCATGCATTACTATCTGGAAAGCCCGGCCGCTCAGGCTGATCTGGTCCCGGACTGCATGAAGGCAAAATCATTCCAGGCAGTGTCGGCATGTAGTCCCGAAGCCGAGCAGGACGAGTGGGATGTGCAGGTTCGGGCATTTCATTACAATAATCCACAATGCTATCGACCGCTCGGTGCCACCAGGTGGATCGCTTCGGCGTTGTCTCCCATGTGATGCGCGCTGCTGCCGGCGGGGCAATTACCCTATCTTCCAGCCATCCTTCGTCTTGCACCAGGTGAGCGTTGCGGCACGTTCCGGTCGTGGGCCGGGCACGGTGACTTCATAGCGCATGATTCGGCAGGCCAATCCCTTGCGGTGTGTTGCGTTGCCAGCGGTCACGGTGCCGCTTGCTCTTGATTCGGGATTGGTCCAGGTCTCGGTATTGCCGCTCGCGAGGTGCGGCTTATCCAGCAGACAATTCGTTGCGTCGTTAAGCGCCGCAATATCGGCAGCGTTGAGCGGCGTGGCGCTGCTGTTGCGGAACGGGTTGATCTGTGCAAAGGCCGGCTGCGCGATAAGGGTTGCGATGAGCAACGGTAGCAAGACACGTGGGTCGATCACTGCGTTCTCCTAAGCTGGCGTTCTATTTGGCCTGGCAACAACTTACACCAGCCGCGCCTGCCGTACCGCCGCCGCGATGAAACCCGCGAACAGCGGATGCGGATCGAACGGCTTCGACTTCAGCTCGGGATGATATTGGACGCCGACAAACCAAGGATGGTCGGGCAATTCGATGATCTCCGGCAGCACGCCATCGGGCGACATGCCGCAGAACCGCATGCCGGTTCGTTCCAGGCATTCTTTGTAGTGCACGTTCACCTCGTAGCGATGGCGGTGCCGCTCCTCGATCCGCGTCGCACCGCCATAGAGCGCCGAAACCAGAGACCCAGCGCTCAGCACAGCCGGATACGCGCCCAATCGCATCGTGCCGCCGAGATCGCCGCCTTCCATGCGCCGCTCCATATCGTTGCCGCGCGCCCACTCGGTGAGCAGGCCGACCACCGGTTCGTCGCAAGGCCCGAATTCTGTCGATGACGCGCAAGGCAGGCCCACGAGGTTTCGTGCAGCTTCGATGACCGCCATCTGCATGCCGAAGCAGATGCCGAAGAACGGCACGCTCTTCTCGCGCGCGAATCGCACAGCCTCGATCTTGCCCGGCGTGCCACGCTCGCCAAAACCGCCCGGCACCAGGATGCCGTGACATTCCTCCAGACGATGCACCGCGCTGTCATGCTCGAAGATCTGGCTGTCCACCCAATCGAGCTGCACCTTCACGCGGTTGGCGATACCGCCATGGGCCAACGCCTCGGCCAGCGATTTGTAGCTGTCGAGCAGGTTTGTGTATTTGCCGACCACCGCGATGCGCACCTCGCCCTCCGGCGCGCGGACCGCTTCGACAATCCCCGCCCACCGCGACAGATCGAGCTCATCATCAGCAGGAAGATCGAAATGCCGCAGCACCTCACGATCCATGCCCTCGGCGTGATAGCTGATCGGCACCGCATAGATCGTATCGACGTCGAGCGCCGCGATCACCGACCGCGGCCGCACGTTGCAGAACAGCGCGATCTTGCGGCGCTCGTTCTCCGGGATGGGGCGATCGCAACGGCACAGCAGCATCTGTGGCTGAATGCCGACGTTCAGCAGCTCCTTCACCGAATGCTGCGTCGGCTTGGTCTTCAGCTCGCCGGCCGACGGGATGAATGGCACCAGCGTCAGGTGCACGAACATCGCGCGTTCGGGACCGAGTTCGTTGCCGAGCTGACGGATTGCCTCGAGGAAGGGCAGGCTTTCGATGTCGCCGACCGTGCCGCCGATCTCCACCAGTACGAAATCGAAGCCGGCGGTGTCCCGCACGATCGCTTCCTTGATCGCGTCGGTGATGTGCGGGATCACCTGCACCGTGGCACCCAGGTAGTCGCCGTGGCGCTCCTTGGCGATGACCTCGGAGTAGATGCGGCCTGTGGTGGCGTTGTCGAAGCGGTTGGCCGGCACGCCGGTGAAGCGCTCGTAGTGGCCCAGGTCCAGGTCGGTCTCAGCGCCGTCATCGGTGACGTAGACCTCGCCGTGCTGGTAGGGGCTCATCGTGCCGGGATCGACGTTCAGGTAGGGGTCCAGCTTGCGCAGCCGCACGGTGAATCCGCGGGCCTGCAGCAGGGCGCCGAGGGATGCGGAGGCAATGCCTTTGCCGAGGGACGACACCACGCCGCCGGTGATGAAGACGTACCGGGTCATGGGCGGCCAGTATACGAACCCGAATCGGGCGACGGGAAGCCCGTTCATGCGGCATCACGCATGCGTCACGTGGCCGCCTCCATGCGCTCCCGCGAGGGGAGGCGCTCAGTTGTTCGGGACCGCGGGGCCCTTCGGGGCGGCGGGGGGCGGCGCGGGAACCTGGGTGGTTGACGCTGGGGCAGAGGCAGGCGGGTTCGCCAGCAGGGAGCCACCGACACCGGTCGTGCCGCGGTTCAGCAGCGCCAAGGCCAGCGACAGCACCATAAACGCCGTGGCCAGGATCGCGGTTGTGCGGGTCAGCAGGTTGGCGGTGCCGCGGCCGGACATGAACGCACCCATGCCCTGCGAGCTACCGATCCCCAGCCCGCCGCCCTCGCTGCGCTGGATCAGCACAACGCCGATCAGGGCGAGCGTGACGAACAGGTGGACGATCAACAGGACGGTTGTCACTGGCCGGGCTCCCTCAGGCAGAGGGTTCTATCCCCGCGCCGCCGCTTTCGACAATTGCCGCTCCGGCGTCGCCGATTGAAGCGCGGTGTCGATCGCCTGGCGCAACGCCTCCATCTGATAAGGCTTGCGCAGGAACGGCAGGTCCATTGTGGAAAGGCGCTGCGTCATCGCCCCGCCATAGCCGCTCGTCAGGATGATCGGGACGCTGAGATGCCGTTGCCGGATCTCTCGGGCCAGATCGAGGCCGCTGCCACCACCCGGCAGCAACACGTCGGACAGCACAAGGTCAGGCTGTTTAGGGTCGGCCAGAAGGGCCAGCGCCGACGCGACCGTGGCGACGCATGTGCCACGGTGGCCAAGCTCCGTCAGCATGTCCAACACGGCGTCGGCGACCGCCGGTTCGTCCTCAACCACCAGGACGCGCAGGTCACCCCGTGGTTGGGCGTTCGAAACCAAATCCAGTCGCGCCGGCTCTTGCCGGATCTCGCGTCGCGACCTGGGCAACATCACCCTCACGATGGTCCCTTCGCCAAGCCTACTGTCCACCCAGGCGGTGCCCTTGGACTGCTGGGCGAACCCGTAAACCTGGGCAAGACCGAGGCCCGTGCCTCTGCCGGCGCCCTTTGTCGTGAAGAATGGCTCGAAGACGTTCTCCAGAATTTCCGGCGCCATACCGGTGCCGGTGTCCTCTACGGCTATCTCCACATACTCGCCGGGCGCAACCGCATGTCGCACCCCTATGCCCGCATCCACCAGAATATTGCGTGCCGCAATCGTCAGTTTCCCGCCGTCCGGCATGGCGTCACGGGCGTTCACCGCGAGGTTGAGGAGCGCAAGCTCCAGGGCCCCGAAATCAGCTTCGAGCGGCCAGACATCCTCGGCTAGGTCGGTGTGGAGCTGAATGTTCTCCCGTACGCCCTGACAGAGCAGTTCGCGCAGGGCTTCGACGTGCTGCGGCAGATCGACACGTTCTGGATGCAGCGCCTGCCGACGGGCGAACGCCAGCAGCCTGCGGGTCAGTTCGGATGCGCGCCAGGATGCCTCCTGGGTCCGTCGCAGCGCCCTTTCGCGCAATCGCACGTCCCCCGATTGGGCGAGGACCTGCAACCCATTGATGATCACCATGAGCAGATTGTTGAAGTCGTGCGCGATCCCGCCCGTAAGCTGGCCGATCGCCTCCAACTTCTGCATCCGGAATAGTTCGGCCTGAGCCTTGACGCGCGCTGCCGTCTCGACCTCGACCCGATAATGCAGATCGGCATTGACGAGTTCCAGCGCGGCGTTTGCCTGACCGAGTTCCACTGTCCGCTCGGCTACCCGCTGATCCAACGCCTCGTTGGCGGTGTGCAGTTCCTCGTTGGCCACCTGAAGTTCTTCGGCGAGCACGGAAGCTTCTTCCAACGCTGCCCGCAGATTTCCTGTCGCGGAGTTATTCCGCAGCGCATCGGTAACAAGCCCGGCCATTTCTGAAGAATGCTGTCGGATGAGCCTTTCCGTCTGGCGCCGAAGCCCATCCAGTTCGCCAGTCAGCGCCGCAATTTCCGCGTGCGCGTCTTCCAATGCCACATGCGTCTGCTCGAGTTCCTGTCCCAGTCGCGCGATCTCGTCGCGGAAGGCCTTTTCTGGGCTGTCAGGCCGATCCATAATTCGTACACCCCTCGTTTTTGGAGGGTGGCGTTTCGCAGCCGGATTGCAAAGCATGATTGCAACCAACGATTGCACGTTCCCGTGATGGTAAGGATGTTCCCGGTGCAGAACTGAAATGGCAGGCCATGACATTGTCGTGATCGGCGGTTCGGCGGGCGGTGTGGAGGCCTTGAAGCGCATCTGCCAGGGCCTTCCATCTGATTTCCCGGCCGCCGTCTTTGTGGTCATCCATATCAGTCCGACTTCCCGCAGTGTCCTGCCAGATCTGCTCAGCCGAGCCGGAAAGTTGCCAGCGCGGCATCCCGCCAACGACGAAGCGATCAGCCCGGGCACCATCTACATCGCTCCGCCAAACTCACACATGCTGCTGCGCCCGGGCCATGTCACGTTGCGGCGCGGACCGCACGAGAACCGAACCCGTCCCGCGATCGATCCGCTGTTCCGTTCCGCCGCAGTGACCTATCGGTCACGCGTGATCGGCGTGGTCTTGAGTGGGCTGCTCGACGACGGCTGCGCAGGGCTGATCGCGATCAAGGCGTGCGGCGGCATTTCTGTCGTGCAGGATCCAAACGACGCGATTTGGCCGGAGATGCCACGCAACGCGCTGGCACACGATAACGTGGACCATTGCGTGCCGGCGGCCGAGCTGCCGAGCTTACTGAGTCGTCTGGCCCGTGAGCCGCCAGGCCCGACGCCGCCCATCCCCGACCACCTGATCGTGGAAACAGGCATTGCCGCACAGGAGTCCTCATCCATGGTGCGCGAGCCCATCCAACTAGGTCGCCCGTCTCACCTGAGTTGCCCGCAATGTGGTGGAGTCTTGAACGAGGTTCTTGACGAAGGATCGACGCGCTTCCGCTGCCAGATTGGCCACGCCTTCAGTGCGGAGGCACTGTCGGAGGCGCAGAACGAAGAACTGGAGCGCGCCATGGAAAGTGCGCTGCGCATGCACCGCGAACGGGTGGTGCTGTTCCGCCGCATGCAGGAGAAGTCCGAAGCGCAGGCGATGCCGCATGCGGCGTCACGCTGGCGCGCCGGAGCGGACGAATCCGCGCACGCTGCCAAGGTAATCGGCGAGGCCATCGCCAACCTGCGCAAGCCCTCGACCTGACTTGCTGATTCGTCCGCACGGATGTGACCACGCGTGTGGTTGCGCGTTGACTCCACACTTGTGCGGCGGCAACCTCCGCATCTCCGTTGGCCCGAAACTGCGCCACAGAACTGACGGCTGAGGGACATCGCGCTCCCCCTGGCGGCCAAATCATGGGAGAGAGGATGGCGCGATACCGGATCTATCAGTTCAATATCGCGGGGCACGTAACTGCGACCAGGGCCATTGAGTGCACGAGTGATGACGAGGCCATCAGGGCCTCGGACCAGTGGGATGAAGACGCTCCGTTACAGGAAGTCTGGCTCGGTGGCCGACGCATCACGCGTACCTCAGTCAGGTCGACCAGGAAGCGCGCTGGCCGGATGAGCGTGCCCCGGTTGTAATCCAGCCGCAACGTGGCCGAGGTCAACCTTTCGGTGCAGCGGAGATATCGTCAACCACAATCACGGCGCCCTGCGCTTTGCGGTCGTCGTAGAGCAATGGTGATATCCGCACGCGGCACTTCATTTTTCGGCCACGCCGGTCCAATGCATCCAGCGTCGTCTCACTCGCTGCCCCATCGTGTATTGCCTGTCTGAGCACCGGCTCGACCTGTTGCACCGGCAACCCTATATCCAGCGTGCCGAACGACTCATCGATCACCTCTTCCTCCCGCAATCCCCAAACATTCTCGCTCCAACGATTCCAGGAGCGCACTTTGAGGTCGGTATCCACCACAACCACGCCGGCATCGAGGCTGCGGAGAACCGCGTCTGTGTGAACGCGGTAGTCAGCGAATTCATCGGAATGGCGCCGCAGCTCGTCGTTGGTTGTCTCCAGCTCCTCATTGGCCGAGCGCAGTTCCTCGTTGGTGGTTTCCAGTTCCTCGTTGGTGGATTGCAGTTCCTCGTTGGTGGTTTCCAGTTCTTCGTTGGTAGACTGCAGCTCCTCGTTGGTGGTTTCGAGTTCCTCGTTCGCCGACTGGAGTTCCTCGATCGTTGTCTCCAGACTTTCCTGAGCTGCTTCCAACTCCTGCTGCAACGTGAAAGTACGCGTTGTGTCGGTGAAAGTGAGCAGAACGGTAAAGGACCCGCCGTCGCGCGCGATCAGCGGCGCCAGCTCAATGGTGAGGCGGATCGGATCGGCCGGCGGGCGGTGATATTCCTGATGCTCAATCCGAATCGGCCGCATCTGCCGGCGCACCTCGTCGATCTGGCCGCGCAGCTCAACCGGCCGATATGAGACGGACAGGTCCTGGAACGGACGACCGACGTCGCTGTCGCCGACTTCCAAAAGGCGTCGTGCAGCGGCACTGGCAAACGTCAGGACATCATCGTTGTCGATGGCCAGATAGGCTGAGGAGGAGTGGTCGACAATCGCTTGCAGCAGTTGCGTTTGCACTGACGGTGATCCCGGGTTGGGAGGTGGGGCGTTACCCAGCTGCACGCCTCCCGTACCGGAGCGACGCCACTGTTGCGGCACCTTGCGGAACAGCCGGTGCTTCATGTCGATCGGCTGGAACAGCTTCGATCGCCCGAGCTGTGTCTCCGCCTTGCCGAGGAAGAGGCAGCCGTCATCCACCAGAGCGTAGTGCAGGCGCGGCAGGACGAGATTTTGGGTCTCCGTCTCCAGGTAAATGAGCAGGTTGCGGCAGACAAGCAGATCCACTCGCGAGATCGGCGCATCCGCCACGACGTTATGGCGGCCAAATATCACCGCCTTGCGCACATCACGGGCGACGACGTAATGATTGTTGGTTCGCTCGAAATATTTTTCCAGCAGTGGCGCCGGCAGCTCTTCCACGTCACGCGGCAGATAGGTGGCGTGGCGCGCCGTGTTCAGGGCGGCTTCGTCGAGATCGGTTGCGTAGATCTTGACACGCCGGGCGAAAACCGCCGGCCCAAGCAGCTCGTAAAGCAGCATGGCCAGAGAATATGGTTCCTCTCCCGAGGCACAGCCTACGCTCCACACACGCAGTTGGTCGCGCCCGCGGTCGGGCGCGATGAGCTGAGGCAGTACCGCTGTCTTCAAAGCGTCCCAGGCATCGGGATCTCGGAAGAACGAGGTCACGTTGATCAGCACCGTGTTCAGCAGATCGACAAACTCCTGCGGATGCGCCTCCAGGAAGGCGTGATAGTCGGTAAAGCTATCGACGTGCAGGTGCTCCATCCGCAGCGAGATGCGCCGATGCAGGCTGGTCCGCTTGTAGCCGCGAAAATCGATGCCGCGACTTTCCTGGATGTAGCGGATCAGACTCTCAAATGCCGCGTCTCCATTCGGCTGCGTCAAAGTCCGTTCCTTCACGTGGGTTAGCCCCAGTCGATTTATATATCCCGCGCCGCGCGGGCGATCGCCAGGAAATCGTCCGCCTTCAGGCTCGCACCGCCGATCAGGCCGCCCCCGACATGCGGCACAGCGAGCAGCGAGCCGGCGTTCGCTGGCCGCATCGACCCACCATACAGGATGCGGATTCCCGCCCCCGGGTCGCCGAACTGCCGCACCAGCTCCTCGCGGATGAACGCGTGCATCGTGGCGACGTCCTGCTCGGTGGCCGTCTTGCCGGTGCCGATCGCCCAGCACGGTTCGTAGGCGACCACGCCGGTGAATGGCTTCGGCAGACTGCCGGCGATCTGCCAGCCGACAACTTCCGTCTCCTGACCGGAGCTCCGCTGGTCCTCCGTCTCGCCGACGCAGACGATTGGCGTGAGACCGGCTTCGACCGCTGCCAGTACCTTCTCGCGGACCAGTTCGTCGGTCTCAGCGTGGTTCTGACGGCGCTCGGAATGACCAAGGATGACCCAGGTCGCGCCGGCATCGCGCAGCATGGCCGCGGAGACATCGCCGGTATGCGCACCCTGACCCTTGGCGTGGCAGTCCTGGCCGCCGACCGCGACCGCCGATCCTGCCAGCACACCGGCGACCGGGTCGACGGCCGTGAACGGCGGACATACCAGCAGATCGCAGGCCAGGCCTTGAGCGGCAGCGCGGACGGCGGTCGCCAGCTCCGTTGCCGGTCCGCGAAGCATGTGCATTTTCCAGTTGCCGGCGATCAACTGCCGCATTGCGCGTCCCTCCCTGGCCTAGTTTGCCGCTGGTAGCTCAAAGGCTGGAAGCTGGCAAAGCCCTGCTCCGGCTCGTATATGCTGCGCCGCATCGCCGCAGAGGCCTGTCCGCATGATTACCGCCTTCCGCCGCTACCTTGAGACCTGGGTGGTACGCGGGTTCTTCCTGATCATGGTGTTCGCCTTCATCTCATGGGGCGTCGGCGACGTGGTGCGCATGATCGGCGCCAATCCCACCTGGGTCGCCAAGGTCGGCAGCCAGACGATCGAAGGCGCGCAGCTTCAGGACGCTTACCAGCGCGAGATGGCCCAGGAAACGCGGAATCTGCCATCCGGCCAGGAGCCGAGCCAGGACATGCGCAGCAGCGTCGCGAACGAGGCGCTGCAACGCCTCATCGCCCAGGCTGCGCTGAACCAGGAATTGCAGCGCCTGCGAATTCTCACGCCGGACCAGGCGGTGCGTCAGACGGTGTTCGCCATGCCGGCTTTTCACGGCCCCAATGGCCAGTTCGACCAGCAGACCTTTGAGGCGGTGCTGAGAAACAACGGTCTGACCGAGGCGCGCTTTCTCGACATGGTGCGGGGCGACCTGGCGCAGCAGCAGTTGCTCGGCGCGATCAGCGCCGGGGCGGCAACGCCGGACGTGCTGCTGCATCCGTTGTTCGAGAGTCAGTTCGAGAAACGCTCAGCCGACATGGTGGAGTTCCCCATCGCCGCCGCGCCCGCGCCGCCCCCGCCGACCGACGCCGAACTGCAGCGGTGGTACGACAATCACCCGGACAAGTATTCGGCGCCGGAATATCGCAGGATCAAGGCTATCGTTCTGTCACCGCAGACGCTGGCGAAGGACATCACGATCACCGACGCCGATCTTCAGGCAGCCTATCAGCAGCATAAGGCGGAATATGTGAAGCCGGCACAACGGTCTGCCGATGTGATCTCGGTCACTGACGAAGCCAAGGCCAAGGCGCTCGCCGACACATGGCGGGGTGGTGCCGACTGGGCGGCAATGCAGAAGGCGGCTCAGGATGCCGGCGGCTCGGCGATTGCACTCGACGATGCGACGGAGCGGCAATTTCCGGAGGCCGACCTCGCGCGCACCGTGTTCGCCGCCACACCCGACACGGTGACCGGCCCGGTCTCGGGTGCGGGCGCCTGGCACATAGTGAAGGTGACCAAGGTGACGCCGGGGAGCGAACGCACATTCGACTCGGTGAAGGATGCGTTGCGCAATGACGTACTCGCCGCCAAGGCGGCGGACATGATTTACGACCGGGCCAACAAGGTCGACAACGTGCTGGGCAGCGGTGCCAGCCTCGACGAGATGCCGAGCGATCTTGGCCTGGCCGGGGTCTTGGGCACGCTGGATGCCGCCGGGAGCACAGCGGATGGCACGCCGGCACCTATCCCCGGCCCTGCCGAGTTGAAGGCCGCGTTGATCAAGGCGGCTTTCGACACGCAGAAGGGCGATCCGCCGCGGCTCGTTGAGGTGCCGACGCCGTCGACCGGTGGTTCTGCGTATTACGCGCTCAGCGTCGAGGACGAGACTCCGCCCTCAGTCAAACCATTCGACGCAGTCAAGGATCAGGTGACGGCGGACTGGACGCATGACGCACAGCGACACGCGCAGGAAGAGGCGGCGGCGAAGCTGTTGGCCGCGGTGAAGGGCGGCCAGTCGCTGGCCGACGCCGCAGCGGTTGCCGGCGTGACGGTCCGGCGCACACCGCTGGTCACCCGTGGCGGTACGGCCGAGGGAGTGCCGCAGCAGCTTGAACAGCCGTTGTTCGCACTGAAGCAGGGCGAGCCGACAATGGTGGAAACCGGTGACGGATTTGTCGTCGCGGTGCCGGCTGAAATCGTCGAGGCTGATCCGAAGGCCGATCCCACCGGCTATACGCAGGTGCGCCAGGCGGTTTCGCAGTCGATCGGCAGCGATCTCGCCAGCGTGTTCGCTGACGCGTTGCGCGAGCGTGCGCAGCCGCGCATCAATCAATCCGCTCTCGACAACGTCACTGGTCAGCAGCAATGAACGTCTCGGTCCCGCCTGGCTTCGCCAGCTTTCGTGCCGCCTATGATGCAGGGCGCGGCACGCTGGTGTGGCGTCGCGGCGTGGCCGATCTGGAGACGCCGGTTGCGGCTTTTCTGAAGCTGGCGCACGGCCGGCCGAATTCGTTCCTGCTGGAAAGCGTGGAAGGCGGCGCGGCGCGGGGACGCTATTCGATCATCGGCATGGAACCTGACCTGGTCTGGCGCTGTCGCGATGGTCGTGCCGAGATCAACCGCTATGCGCAGTCCGCACCGCACGCCTTCATCGCGGATCCGAGGCCGGCGCTGGACAGCCTGCGAGCCACGATCGCGGAGACACGCCTCGAGGTGCCGGCCAATCTGCCACCGATGGCCGGCGGGCTCGTCGGCTATCTCGGCTATGACATGGTGCGGCTGATGGAGCGGCTGCCCGCCAGCACGCGCGACGTGATCGGTGTGCCGGAAGGTCTGATGATGCGGCCGACGCTGTTCGCGATCTTCGACAACGTGAATGACGAACTGACGCTCGCGGCGCCGGTCTATCCGCAGGCGGACATCAGCGCCGAGGCTGCCTGGGATCACGCCCAGAAGCAACTCGCGGAGGCGGAGGCGGCGCTTGAACGGCCGTTGCCGCATCCACCCCCGCCGGTGATGCTGCCTGACCCGCCGGCGCCGGCATCGAATTTCTCGAAGCCCGATTTCCTGGCGGCGGTGGATCGTTGCAAGGACTACATCGCAGCCGGCGATGCGTTTCAGATCGTGATCAGCCAGCGGTTTTCGGTGCCGTTCGTATTGCCGCCGTTCTCGCTGTACCGAGCGTTGCGGCGGATCAACCCGGCACCGTTCCTGTTCTTCCTCGATTTCGGTGGCTTTGCCGTGGTGGGATCGAGCCCGGAGGTGCTGGTCCGCCTGCGCGACGGCACGGTGACGATCCGGCCGCTTGCCGGAACGCGGCGGCGTGGGACGACATACGAGGAAGACCAGGCTCTGGAGGCGGAGCTGCTGTCCGATCCGAAGGAGCGCGCCGAGCACCTCATGCTGCTCGATCTCGGGCGCAATGATGTGGGACGGGTGGCGGAGCTGGGCTCCGTCAAGGTGACCGAGAGCTTCGCCATCGAGCGCTTCAGCCACGTCATGCACATCTCGTCCAATGTGGAGGGAAAGCTGCGCGATGGGCTCGACGCGCTGGATGCCCTGGTTGGCGGCTTCCCTGCGGGCACGCTGTCAGGGGCGCCGAAGGTGAGGGCGATGGAGATCATCGATGAACTCGAACCCGATCGGCGCAACATCTATGCCGGCTGCATCGGCTACTTCGCTGCCAACGGGACGATGGATACCTGTATCGGCCTGCGCACCGCGTTGGTGAAGGACGGCGTCATGTATGTGCAGGCGGGTGCCGGGATCGTCGCGGACTCGGAGGCCGAGTTCGAACACGAAGAATGCCGGCAGAAGGCGCGTGCGCTGATGCGCGCAGCCGAGGAGGCGGTGCGGTTTGCGGCCGGCAAGTCGGGCGGCAACGCTCCCGGGTAGTTGCCTGGCGTCTGGGATAAGAGGTGGCCGGCAGTTGTTCGTGACCGCGTCGGAGGTCGAGCAGGTCGACCTTGCAGGCAGCGTGCGCTGGGGTTATCGAACCGCCGCGCCAATTTTGAGCGGGAAAGTGCCGATTTCGTTTGCCCTGGAGCCCGAGCTGTCCCCCGAAGAGTTTCGAGGTATCCTGGTCACCTCGACGCTCGCCGAGAGGCGCCCCGCCGATGATCTCTCTCGGCTCAACAAGATGCTGCGTAATGCAGACCTCATCGTTACCGCTCGTGACGCAGGTCGTCTTGTCGGCGTTTCAAGAGCAGTAACCGACTTCTCCTACTGCTGTTACCTCTCCGATTTGGCGGTCGATGTTGCGTACCAACGACAAGGTCTCGGAAAGCGCCTGATTGACGAGACGCATCGAGCTGCGGGCGAGAACACGACGCTGATTCTCGTTGCCGCGCCGGCAGCCGAGACCTACTACCCCAGAATCGGGATGAAGCACCTCGCGAGTTGCTGGGCTATTCCAAGAAAGCGATAACCGGTTCCCATTGCCACGCGTTCAGCGGCTGACGCTTACCACCCCCGACATCTTGCCGCGAGCAGCGGTAGATTTCTGCGATTTGCCCGCAGAGCCCCACGCCTGCCGACCGCACGTCCACTGCGAACGCTGCGAAACCGCGCGATCAAATTGTTGCTATCCTGGGTTGTCAACATCGTCGAGGGGCAACATTGCGTTCCATCTCCCAACGGAGACTCGAACCATGGCAGACGCAACCAAGCTGGCGGCCGCGTGGGAGCCTCGGGTTCTGAGCCTCCTCCGCATCATCGTCGGCCTCATGTTCATGGAGCACGGTCTGGGCAAGCTCATTGGCTTCCCGCCTGTGCCAAGTCAGCCGGCAGCGTTCCATCTCCTCTGGTTTGCAGGGATCATCGAAACCGTTGGCGGGTTCCTGGTTGCGATCGGTCTGTTCACCCGCGGAGCGGCTTTCATCATGTCGGGCGAGATGGCGATCGGCTATTTCATGGCGCACGCGCCACGGGGCCTATACCCCGTCTTGAACGGCGGCGATGCCGCAATCCTCTATAGTCTCATCTTTTTCTACTTCTTCGTCGCGGGAGGTGGAGCCTGGAGCGTGGATCGCCTGCGCTCGCCGCAGGCTGCCGGGCGATACGCGACCGGCTGACCGGGACGGTGTCAAAACACGGGGCGACCTGAGGGGCTTGAGACCCGAACGCGGGCAAGCCACACTCCGCCGCCCGCGAGGACGCCCATTGATGATTCTGCTCATCGACAACTACGACTCATTCACCTTCAACCTGTTCCATTTCCTGGGCGATGTCGGCGGGCGCTGCGAGGTCTGGCGGAACGACAAGATCAGCGTAGCTGATGCCCTGGCGCGCGACCTCGAGGCGATCGTGCTGTCCCCCGGTCCGTGCACGCCGAACGAGGCAGGCATCTGCCTGGACCTGATCACCGCTGCGGCGGGCAAGATCCCGATCCTCGGCGTCTGTCTGGGCCAACAGGCGATCGGTCAGGCGTTCGGCGGGCACGTAGTGCGTGCGCCTGTCCCGATGCACGGCAAGGTCAGCCGCATCTTCCACGCCGGCACCGACATCCTGGAAGGGCTGCCATCGCCATTCTCTGCCACGCGCTACCACAGTCTCATCGTTGACCGCGGCACGCTGCCCGAGGTTCTGGTGCCGACCGCCTGGACCGACGACGGACTGGTAATGGCGATGCGGCACCGCTCGCTGCCGGTGTTCGGCGTGCAGTTCCATCCGGAAAGCATCGCCAGCGAGCATGGCCACGAACTGCTGGCGAATTTCCTGGCGATCGCCCGCGGCACGAACGCCCCGGCACGCGCAGCCTGACAGCGCAAGGTGTCCAACAATCTCAAGCCTTTCCTGGCTCGCCTCGCCGCCGGGGATACACTCACGGACACAGACGCCGAAGCGGCGTTCGACATCATCATGTCGGGCGAGGCGACGCCGGCGCAGATCGGCGCGCTGCTCATGGCGATGCGGGTGCGCGGCGAGACGGTGCCGGAAATCACCGGTGCGGTGCGCGCCATGCGGGCGCGGATGACCGCGGTTGCCGCGCCACCGGATGCCATCGATGTCTGTGGCACCGGCGGCGATGCGGCCGGGACGTTGAACGTCTCAACGGCGGTGACGTTTGTAGTGGCCGGCTGCGACGTGCCGGTGGCCAAGCATGGCAACCGTGCCCTCTCATCGCGTACCGGCGGGGCCGACGTGCTCGTGGCACTTGGCGTGAACGTCGATGTGCCGCTGGAACGCCTGCCGGACATCCTGCGCGCGGCCAATTGCGCCTTTCTGTTCGCGCCACGCCATCATCCGTCAATGCGTCACGCCGCGGGTCCACGGGTCGAGCTGGGGACACGAACGATCTTCAACCTGCTCGGCCCGCTGGCCAATCCGGCCCGAGTGCGGCGGCAGCTCACCGGTGTGTTCGCTCCCGAATGGGCCGGTCCGATGGCGGAGACACTCGGCCGGCTCGGCACCGAGACAGCATGGCTCGTGCACGGCCAGGGGCTGGATGAGCTTACGGTCGCCGGAGAGAACCAGGTGACCGCCTGGCAGAGTGGCAGCCTGCGCCGGTTCACCGTCAGTCCGGAGGACGCCGGACTTGGGCGCGCGCCGGTCGAGGCGATCCGCGGTGGCGATGCTGCGCTGAACGCTGCGACGCTCCGGGCATTGCTTCAGGGTGCGACCGGCCCGTATCGCGACACAGTGGTGCTGAATTCCGCTGCCGCGCTTATCGTCGCGGCTCGCGCGGGCGATCTCCGCGAGGGCGCTGCGCTGGCCAGCCGCTCGATCAGTTCCGGTGCCGCGCTCGCTGCTCTTGAAACGCTGCGGCGCGAGACCGCGGCGCACTGAAGGACCCGATGTCTGACACGGCGCACATCCCCGCTTCTGACGTGTTGGCCCGCATCTGCTCCGAGACGCGCGCGGCTGTGGCGCAAGCCAAGGCGAAGACCGGCGTGGAAGCTCTGCAGTCCGAGATCGCCGCGCGCCACGATCCGCCTCGCGGTTTCGGCTCCGCGCTGAAAGAGGCGGTCGCGCAAGGTCGTTTTGGCCTTGTCGCTGAGATCAAGAAGGCATCGCCATCGGGCGGCCTGATCAGGGAGCAGTTCGATCCGCCTGAGCTGGCGCGCGCCTATCGGGACGGCGGCGCGGCGTGCCTCTCGGTGCTGACCAACGCGCCGCATTTCCAGGGCAGCCGCGACCACCTGGCAGCGGCCCGCGGCGCAGTTGATCTGCCAGTACTGCGGAAGGACTTCATTCTCGATCCGTGGCAGGTCTATGAGAGCCGCGCGATGGGGGCCGACTGCATCCTGCTGATCCTCGCCGCACTGACCGACAGCGAGGCACGCGAACTGGAGGGGCTGGCGCGCGCACTGGACATGGATGTGCTGGCCGAGGTGCACGATGCACGCGAGATCGAGCGGGCACTTGGGCTTGAGACGTCGCTGTTCGGCATAAACAATCGCAATCTCAAGACATTGACGACCGATCTGGCCACGACAGATCAGCTCGCGCCATTGGTGCCCCCCGATCGCTTCCTGATCGCCGAGAGCGGCATCCGCACCCACGCGGATCTGCGCCGCCTCGCCGCGGCAGGGGCACAATGCTTCCTGGTGGGCGAGAGCCTAATGCGCCAGCCGGACGTCACCGCGGCGACGCGCGCGCTGCTGACAGGCGCCACATGAGCGAGGATTTCTCCCACTTCGACGCGCGCGGCCAGGCGGCGATGGTCGATGTCGGCGCCAAGCCGGTCACCGAGCGCACGGCCACGGCGCGCGCCCGTGTCGTCATGCAGCCGGCAACCGCAGCGCTGATCCGCAGCGGCGGAGCGAAGAAGGGCGATGTGCTCGGGGTGGCACGCATCGCTGGAATTATGGCGGCCAAGCGCACGTCGGAACTGATACCACTCTGCCATTCGCTGCCGATCAGCGCGGTTTCGTTGGAACTGATTGTGGTTGAGGGCGCGGTAGAGATCGCCGCGACGGTGCGCACAACAGGACAGACCGGGGTGGAGATGGAGGCGCTGACCGCAGCGTCGGTGGCCGCGCTCACCGTGTACGACATGTGCAAATCGGTGGATCG
This sequence comes from uncultured Alphaproteobacteria bacterium, assembly GCA_963818775.1. Lineage (GTDB taxonomy): Bacteria > Pseudomonadota > Alphaproteobacteria > Acetobacterales > Acetobacteraceae > JAMXLO01. Next base: position 130,251 of record CAWFUF010000008.1, read on the forward strand.
CGGCATGCGCATCGAGGCGTTGCGCCTGACCCACAAGGCGGGCGGCAAGTCGGGTGAGTTCGTCCAGGACTAGGCTGTTCGACCTCGCGATCATCGGCGGCGGCATCAACGGCTGCGGCATCGCGCGCGACGCCGCGGGTCGCGGGCTCTCGGTGCTGCTTGTCGAACAGGGCGATCTGGCGAGCGGCACCTCGTCTGCCTCAACCAAGCTGATCCATGGCGGCCTGCGCTATCTGGAACACTACGCATTTCGCCTGGTGCGGGAGTCGCTCGCCGAACGTGAGGTTCTGCTGCGCATCGCGCCGCACATCATTCGACCGATGCGCTTTGTGCTGCCGCATCATGCCGGGCTGCGGCCGTGGTGGCGGATCCGCCTGGGGCTGTTCCTCTACGACCATCTTGGCGGTCGGGAAATCCTTCCGGGCACGCGCTCGCTGGACCTGCGCGCGGATCCCGCCGGCACGCCGCTGCGCCCGGAGTTCACGCGCGGGTTCGAGTACTCTGACTGCTGGGTTGATGACGCGCGGCTCGTGGTGCTGAACGCACGCGATGCAGCGGCGCGTGGTGCAGACATTCGCACGCGCACTCGCTGCATCGGCGCCAGGCACGCGGATGGTGCGTGGCACCTGACGCTGGAGGGCGGAGCCACGGCCGAAGCGCGCGTGCTGGTGAATGCCGGCGGTCCGTATGTGACACGCGTGCTTCACGATGTGCTCGGTGCAGCGGAGCCTCGGCGCGTCAGGCTGGTAAAGGGCAGCCACATCGTCGTGCCGCGGCTCTATACGCACGATCGCAGCTATATCTTCCAGAACGCCGACGGCCGCGTGTGTTTCGCGATTCCGTATGAGCACAACTTCACGCTGATCGGCACCACCGATGAGGATTTCCATGGCGATCCTTCCGACGTAGCGAGTTCCGGCGATGAGGAACGCTACCTGTGCGGCGCGGTCAGCGAATATCTGCGCGCACCGGTCGCGCCGTCGGATATCGTGCGGCGCTACGCCGGGGTGCGGCCGCTGCTGGATGATGGCGCCGGCAAGGCGCAGGAGGCTACACGCGACTACGTTCTGACGATGGAGGAGCCGGCGCTGCTGTCGGTATTCGGCGGCAAGATCACGACGTATCGACGGCTGGCCGAGGCGGCGATGGCGAAGCTGCAGCGCTGGTTTCCTGGCATGCAGGGCGCGTGGACGGCAGGCGTTGCGTTGCCCGGCGGTGATTTTCCGTGGAACGGCATCGAGCAAGTGCGCGCTGACCTGTCGCGACGCTACCCGTTTCTGCCTGATGCGACGCTACGTCGCCTGATCAGCGCCTATGGCACGATGACGGCCGACGTACTTGGCGATGCACGCGAGGCGGTGGCGCTGGGGCGCATTTTTGGCGCTGATCTTTCCGAACGCGAAGTCGACTGGCTGGTGCGAACCGAATGGGCGCGGACCGCCGAGGACGTTCTGTGGCGGCGGAGCAAGCTTGGATTGCACATGAGTGCCGCGGAAGTCGGCGCGTTGGACGACTACCTTGTGCGACACCCCCACCGTGCCCTCCCCCGCTGTACCGGACAGGGAGTGAGGTAGTTCTATTTCTGATCGTCGTCGAACAGGATGCGGTTGGCGGCGCCTTCCAGGTCTTCGTACTGACCGGAGCGCAGTGACCACAGGAAGATCGCCAGCCCGCCGCCGCCGAGGATCAGGCTTGCGCCCAGCAGGTACAGAATGACATTCATGTCGATCGGCCGCGCAGCCGAAAACTGTTCGCCATGACCAGCAGCGACGAACTCGACATCGCCGCCGCGGCAAGCCACGGCGTAACAAAGCCCGCCACTGCCAACGGCACCATCAGTGAGTTGTAGCCGATCGACAGCGCGAGGTTCTGCCGCATCACGCTGCGCGCTCGCCGCGCAACCTCGATCAGCGTGGCGACAGGAGCGAGCAGGTTGCCCTGGAACACCACGTCGGCGACGGTCTGGCTGATATCGGCAGCGCTTGCGGGCGAGGCAGAGACGCTTGCGGCAGCGAGCGAGGGGCTGTCGTTCAGGCCGTCGCCAACCATCAGCACTTTCCTGCCGGAACGCGCCAGTGCCTCGACCACCGCAACCTTCTGCACCGGCGTGTGCTCTGCCTGCCAATGCTCAATTCCGAGTGCGGCCGCGATCGGCGCCACGGCCGTGGCATGATCGCCGGAGAGGAGGCGCAGATCGAGGCCGAGGCTCCGCAGCCTTGCCACAGTCTCCAGTGCATCCCTTCGCAATGTCTCGGCAAAGCGAAAGCACACGGGTTGTTGACCGGGACGCGCAAGCCATAGCTCCGGTCCCTCGGCTTCACGGTAGTCGGTACATGATGCCGCGAATTCCCGGCTGCCCAAACGGACATCGCCCGCCTGCAACCCTTGTCCCGCATGCTCTATCAGATCATCCGCCACTGCGACGGGTCCCGATGCCGCCAGCAGCGAACGCGCGAGTGGGTGGCGGCTGCCCGCGGCGAGCGATGCGGCAACGCGCAACGCAGCCTGATCGCGGTCTGGCTCAATAACCAGCGGCATCGTCGGCTCGGTCAGCGTGCCGGTCTTGTCGAACACGACAGTATCTACATTGGCCAGCCGCTCCAGCGCAGTCGGGGACTTCAGCAGCATGCCGGACCGGAACAGTCGACCGGTGGCGATCACCTGTACCATTGGGACCGCGAGCGCCAATGCGCAGGGGCAAGTGATGATCAGCACTGCGGCCGCGGTCAGTAGCGCCTGACTGATCGACACGCCGGCGGCCAAGTACCACCACAGAAAGGTCAGCAGCGCGGTGATGTGCACGGCGGGCGCGTATCGGCGTGCCACGCGATCGGCGAGCACCACAAAGCCCGAACGTCGCGCCTCCGCGGCCTCGATAAGCCGCGCGCATTCTGCGAGCAACGTGCCGTTACCGGTGGCAGTCGCACGTATTGTCAGTGGCATGCCGAGATTGAGCGTGCCGGCAAATACCTGCGAGCCGGGCGCGGCAGCCGTTGGTAGGCTTTCGCCGGTGACGAGACTGGCGTCCAGCAACGATGTGCCGCGCTCGACCACGCCATCGACGCCGATCCGCTCACCCAGACCGACCAGGATCTCGTCGCCAGGCACGATGACATGCTGGCTGCGGCGTTCGGTGCTGCCATCGGATCGCATCACCGCAACGTCAGAGGTCCGCAGTGTCAGCAGCTGCTCGGCGGTGGCACGGGCCTGGCCGCGAGCACGATGGTCCAGCACGCGGCCGATCAGCAGAAAGAACAGCAATGTGATTGCTGAGTCGAAGTAGGTATGTGCCCCGCCCTGCGTAGTCTGCACAAGGCTCATGCCGGTGACCAGGATAACGCCGAGACTGATCGGCACGTCCATGTTGGTTCGCAATTGGCGCAGGGCCGCGGCAGCGGATTTGAAGAACGGCATCCCGGCATAGGCGATCGCCGGCATGGCAATCAACGCGGAGAACCAGTGCAGCAGGTCGCGCGTCGCGGGACCCATGTCGTGCAGCAGTCTGCCTACCTCGCCGGCCCAGATGCCGATCGAAAGCAGCATCACATTGCCTGCGGCGAAGCCTGCCACGGCGAGCGCCCGGATCAGGGCACGGTCGGTGCTGTCGGACGCGGCGGCGAGCGATACCGCGTCGAATGGCACGAGGCGATAGCCGAGGCTCTCGATCGTGTCGACGAGGGATACCGCGCGATCGGCTGCACCGCGCCAGACCAGGCGCAGGCGGCGGGTGGTCATGTTGACGCGACCTGCCAGCAGGCCGGGCTGGCCGGCGAGGACCGACTCGATCAGCCAGACACAGGCGCCGCATTGCAGACCGTCAATCGCGAGGATGAGTTCGTGGGTGCCGTCGGAGTGGGTCGCGGTGAAGCGGGACAGGTCGCGACGTTCGGCTGGTTCGGGGCGGAGTGCGCGCAACGTCGGATCGAGGATCCGCTGCGCGTAGTAGCGGCCAAGGCCGAGGGTCTGGATGGTCTCATAGGCCGCGGCACAGCCGGGGCAACAAAAGCGTCGGCCTCGCGCAGTGGGCAGGTTGCAGTGCAGACAGGTTGATGGGGTTGGTGCTGGGGCAGACAAGATATCCTCTCCCCCTCCCCTCGCGGGAGGGGGTTCGGGGGAGGGGGAGAAGTGGAAGATATTCAATGCACGATTACCCGCCGCGTCGCTGCAATGTCGTGGCCTCCGAACGATGCCGACAGCGTCAGCTCCCACTGTCCGGATATCGGCAATGCGGCACTCGCCACATAATGCCCGGGTGTCGCTTCGCGAAACGCCAGCGCCTGCTGCTCCGGCGCCCCGAGCGGACGTTCGGCGGATGCCGCGACAGACGCACCATTCAGTGGCGCGCCGTTGCGATCGGTCAGCGTCACCTCCGGTCGACCGGCCGCGTCGGTCACCGCCACCACGCTCCACCCAAGCGCCGCTTCCCGCTGCTCCCGGTCAAGCACCGCGTCGTAATGGTTGCTCAGAGCGAAGTCTTCTTCGCCGGCTTGACCGGGGAAGGTGCTCAGCGCGGCATAGATCATGCCGGCATTGACCACGACGACGAGGCCTAAACCAGCCACGACCCACAATGGGAAGAAGCGCCACATCGATCTCATCGCGGCCCCATGAACAGTGAGTGGTACACCGTCTGCTCCCCTGTCTCGGTATTTCGCAGGAGGAAATCGATGCCCTGCGAGCCGTCGACCAGGTGACCCGGTTCTCCGGCCACGGTGACGCGAAATGTGCCGACACTATCACCCTTCACCATCAAGCCAAGCCGGCTCGCCGGTCCCAATCCCTCGTCCGCTTCGGCCAGCGACGCAGCGTTCAGGCCGTCGCTGCGCAGTTCGAACAGCGCGACATTCGGACCCTTGTTGACAATTTTCACAGTGTAGCCGTTGCGCAGATTGCCGTCGGGCAGGCGCACGAACAGCGGCGCGCGGTCATGCAGCACCGACAGACCCACAGACGAACGCATCGCCAGCGCACCGGTCATCACCACCGCCGCGAGAACCAGCGCCGAGACGTAGATCAGCGTGCGCGGGCGCAGCAGGTGCAATGTGGTCTGCCGCCCCTCCGCCTTGGCTGCCTGATCGGCCAGCGTGTCCCAGGTGATCAACCATTTTGGACGCTGTGTTCTCTCCATCACATGATTGCACGCGTCGATGCACAGACCGCAGTTGATGCACTCGAGCTGGATGCCGTCGCGGATGTCGATACCGGTGGGACACGCGGTGACACAGGCACCGCAATCGATGCAGTCACCGGCGGGTGCATCATCATGTCGCTTGCCACGCGTGCGCGGTTCACCACGCCAGCCCTGATACGTCACCGTGACGCTCTGTTCGTCCAGCATGGCTGACTGGAAGCGAGGCCACGGGCACATGTAGGTGCAGACCTGCTCGCGCGCCCAGCCGGCCAGCAGATACGTGGTGGCGGTGAACAGGAAGGTGAAGAAATACACTTCCTTCGACGCGGTTCCAGTCCAGAATTCCGCAGTCACCGTCGGCGCATCGACGTAGTACATGATCCATGCACCGCCGGTCCAGAATGCGATGCCAAGCCACGCGACGTGCTTCAACGCTTTCCGCCACGCAGTGTCAAACGTTGCGGCCTCTGCGTCGCGTTTCATGCGTTCGTTGCGGTCGCCTTCGATCAGGCGCTCGATCCACATGAAGAGATCGGTCCACACGGTCTGCGGGCAGGTGTAGCCGCACCAGACGCGGCCGAGCAGGCTGGTGACCAGGAACAGAGTGACCGCGCCCATGATCAAGAGGCCGGTCAGATAGTAGATGTCCTGTGGCCAGAACTCGAGATTGAAGAAATAGAACCGCTCGTTCCAGATCGACAGCAGCACCGCCTGGTCCGGCTGGTTGATGCCGCGATGCCAGCGCAGCCAAGGCAGCAGGTAGTAGACGCCGAGACAGACGATCAACACCGCCCATTTGACGTTGCGCACCGGGCCGTGCACCGACTTCGGATAGACCCGCACGCGATTGGCGTAGAGGTGATCGCCAGCCTCCTCGCGCTGGAGTTGGAGCAGACGATCTGCCTTGCTGATGCGCGACATCGCCCTTACTCCCCCTCCCCTTGCGGGAGGGGGACGGAGAGAGGGGCATATTCCGTCGCCTGCACCATCACTCACCCCCGCCCAACGAATGCACGTAGAGCGTCAGGCTCTTGATGGTGGCTTCGTCGAGGCGCGTGTGCCACGCGGGCATCACCCCCATCCGCGGCGAGGTGATCTGCGCCACCACAGTTGCACGGTCGTTGCCATAGAGGTGGACATGGGAGGCCAGTCGCGGAGCACCCTTCTCACGATCACCCTGTCCTGCGTCGCCATGACACACGGCGCAGTTGTCAGCGAACAATTTCTTGCCGGCCGACACGTCCTTGCCCGGCTCGACGTTGCCATACAGCGTCATCACGTAGTCGGCGACCTGCTGGATCTCAGCGGGCTTCAGAATGCCATCGACACCAAAGCGCAGCATCTGCGAGTCGCGTGCCTTGTCGTCGCCGCTGCGGATACCGTAGGTGATGGTCTGCTGGATCGCATCGAGCGAACCGCCCCAGATCCAACCGCCGGCAGCGAGCGCCGGATACCCCGGCTGACCGCCGCCGCCAGCGCCGTGGCAGGGTTGACAGTTGTTGGCGAAGGCTATGCGTCCCGCGGTGTCGGCCGCGGCCATGAGCTGCGGGTCCTTACGGATGTCGGCGAACGACAGCGACCTGATTCTGTCCATCGTACCGGCGCGCAGTTCGGCGACGGCGCGCACCTCGTTATCGACCGCCGTGCGCTGCGAATAGCCGAGCACGCCATGGAAGTAACCGGTGATACCGGGCACGGAAGGATACAGCACGCACCATACCGCGGCCCAGGCGATGGTGGCGTAGAGCACATACAGCCACCACTTCGGCAGCGGTGTATTCAGCTCCTTCAAGCCGTCCCACTCGTGACCGGTGGTATCCTGGCCGGTGACGATGTCCTTCTCGATCTTGGTTGGCACAGCGGCGCTCCTCAGCGGTCGTCTTCGAGCGGGATGCGGCCATGCCGCTCGATCTGGGACTTGCGCCCCGGCCAGTAGGTGGTGAGCAGGATCAGCACGAACACGGCGATCACCGGGGCGATCCAGTTGTGCTGGACCCACATGATCACGGCCATCATTGCTGTAACCGCTCGTTGGCGGGATCGGCGAAGTCGACCATCGTGCCAAGCACCTGGAGGTACGCCACCAGGGCATCCATTTCAGTGACGACGCGACCGTCGCCGGGCACAGTCACGGCCTTGGGATAGCGCTTCAGCAGGCTGCTGTTGTCGGCGTTCGGATTGGCCTGGGCCGCGAGATCGGCAGCCGCGTTGGTTATCCCGTCATCGGTGTAGGGCACACCCACGATGCGCAGCGTCCGCAGCCGAGCCATGATGTCGTCGGTCTCCAGCGGAGTGTCCGCGAGGAAGGCGTAGTGCGGCATCAGCGACTCGGGCACGACGCTCTGCGGATTCTTCAGATGCGCGTAGTGCCAGTCGCTGGAGTACTTGCCACCGACACGGGCCAGGTCTGGGCCGATGCGTTTGGAGCCCCACTGGAACGGATGATCGTACATGCTCTCCGCCGCCAGCGAGAAGTGGCCGTAGCGTTCCACCTCGTCGCGCAGCGCACGGATCTGCTGGCTGTGGCACAGGTAGCAGCCTTCGCGCACATAGATGTCGCGGCCTCGCTGCTCGAGCGGCGAATACGGGCGCACGCCCTTCACATGCTCGACGGTGGTCTCGATGGTAAACAGCGGTACCACCTCGACGATGCCGCCGACAGCGATGGTCACCAGGGTGAGTACCAGCAACAGAAAGGCGTTGCGCTCGATGAACTCGTGACGGATGAACATCGGCTTATTCTCCCGCCACGGCGAGCGTTGGGTCGAGCCCGGCCAAAGGCGCTAGCCGCATCACTGGCTGCTCGGTCGTGCGACTGCGCACCGTCTGGATCAGGTTGTAGACCATGATCAACGCGCCGCCGAGGAACATCAGTCCGCCCAGCAGCCGGATCACGTAGTACGGATGCACTGCGACGACGGATTCGGCGAACGAGTATTGCAGGAAGCCGAACTGGTCATAGGCGCGCCACATCAGGCCCTGCATGATGCCGGCGACCCACATCGAGGTGATGTAGAACACGATGCCAAGCGTCGCGATCCAGTAGTGCCAGGACGCCAGGCGCGTCGAATACAGCGCGCTGCGTTTCCACAGCACAGGCACCAGGTAATACAGCGCGCCGAAACTGATGAACGCCACCCAGCCCAGCACGCCGGAATGGACGTGGCCGATGCCCCAGTCGGTGTAGTGCGACAGCGCGTTGACGTCGCGCACCGACATCACCGGGCCCTCAAACGTCGCCATGCCGTAAAAGCCGACGGCGGTGACCGAGAAGCGCAGGCCCGGGTCAGTGCGCAACTTGTCCCACGCGCCTGACAGGGTCATCAGGCCATTGATCATGCCGCCCCACGACGGCATCCACAGCATGATCGAGAACGCCATGCCGAGTGTTTGGGTCCAGTCAGGCAGGGCGGTCCAATGCAGGTGATGCGGGCCGGCCCAAATGTACAGGAACACCAGCGACCAGAAATGCACGACGGAAAGCCGGTAGGAATAGACCGGCCGGTTCGCCGCCTTCGGAATGAAGTAATACATCATCCCCAGGAAGCCGGCGGTCAGGAAGAAGCCCACCGCGTTGTGGCCGTACCACCACTGGATCATCGCGTTCTGCACGCCGGAGGCCATGGAGTAGCCCTGCGAGGAGAACACAGAGATCGGAACGACGAGATTATTGCCGATGTGAAGAACGGCGACGGTCAGGATGAAAGCGAGATAGAACCAGTTGGCCACATAGATATGCGGCTCCTCGCGCTTCATCAGCGTGCCGATGAAGATGACCGCGTAGGCAACCCAGACGATGGTCAGCCAGAGATCGATGTGCCATTGCGGTTCGGCGTATTCCTGGCTCTTGCTGAAGCCCATCACGTAGGACAGCGCTGCCATCACGATGAAGAACTGGTAGCCCCAGAACACAAAATTCGCGAGCGCCTCGCCGCCGAACAACCGGGTCCGGCAGGTGCGCTGCACCACGTAGAACGAGGTGCCGAACAACATCGATCCGCCGAAGGCGAAAATGCCGGCCGAGGTGTGCACCGGGCGCAGGCGGCCGAAGTTGATGAACGAGAGGCCGAGATTGAACTGCGGCCAGGCGAGTTCGGTGGCGAGGTAGACGCCGACAAGGAAGGCCACGATCGCCCAGAAGACGGCGGCGATGACGAATTTCTTGACCACCGCCTCGTTGTAATCGGGGACGGGGCGCGGCATGGCGAGTGCAACATCAGCCATGACGGCCGGCCTCCCGCTTGTCGAAATGCCGACGCATAAGGCCGAATTCGAAGACGCAGGCGAAAACGAACAGTGAGAAGCCGAACACGTACATCCCGTCGTCCATCGCGCCGGAGGCGAGGATCAGGCCGGTCAGGCCGAGCGCGGCCATCAACAGGCCGACAATGAGGTCGCTTGGCTCGATATCCATGGAACACTCCGGTAGGGGTTCCACGGAAACTGCCGCGCCGGCGTTAAGGGATCATTGATCTGGATCAATGTGGGATGAAGGAGGGACGGAGAAACTTGCTTATGATCGTTTTCCCGCGCCACAGCCCCCTCCCCCCGCCTCCCTCCCGCAAGGTGAGGGGGAGCTTTAGGGCGCAATGATCTCCGCGTTCGCTGCCTGGTGTGGTTCCGGCGTCGGCTCCGGTGGACTGCTGCTCGGCCTGTTCCTGGCCGGCGTGGCCGGCAGCACGATGCACTGCGTGCCGATGTGCGGCGGGTTCGTGCTCGGCCAGGTGGCCGACGGCATGGCGCGACTGCCGTCGACCCGGCTGTGCGAGTGGCAGCGCGTCAGACGTGGGGCACTGCTGCCCTATCACCTGGGGCGGCTGACAACCTATGCGGGGCTCGGCGCGCTGGGTGGCGCCGGGGCGGGTCGGCTGCCCTGGTTCGGCGCCGCATCGGGTGGCCTCCTGCTGCTGGGAGCCGCACTGTTCCTGGCGCAGGTCGCGCGCCTTCTGCCGGGACTGGATCGCGCTCCTGCCGGCTGGACCCGTGCCATCTCCCGGCTGGCAAGGCGCACAAGCGGCGGCTACTCGCTCGGCATCGTACTCGGCTTCCTGCCCTGCGGTTTTCTCTACGCGGCGCTGGCCACCAGTGCGGCGAGCGGCGACCCGGCGTACGGCGCCATAGGCATGCTGAGCTTCGGGCTTGGCACCGTCCCAGCACTGGTGGCCGTCGGCATCGCGGGACAGGCTGCGGGACGGCGTTGGCATCGCGGAGTTGCCGCCGCCGCACCAGTGGTGATGCTGCTCAACGCGACGCTGCTCATCGTGTTGGCGCTGCGTGACTTCGCGATTGACCTGTGACCCGGGGAGGGTTCCCAGCATCGGAAACTATGGCGCGCCAACCCTTGACGGCCGCCATTGCAATTCCTAACTGGCTTGGCACTCATGGCCAGGGAGTGCCAAGTCAGAGGGTCGGTACGGCTGACGCGTAGGTCGCGCGCTTCCTTCCCATGAGCAGCAAGGAGGGAGTGAGAACAATGGCAATTTTTGCCGATCCATTCGATGCGCTCTCAAGCCTGCAGCAGGCGCTGGATACGTTCCGGACAAGTGGCTGGCTGGCCTCTGGACCGAGCGGCGGCGGTAGCTATCCGCCGGTGAACGTGTTCCGCAAGGGCGACGACTTCTACATCATCACCGAGATTCCCGGCGTCCAGAAGTCGGAGCTCGAGGTGCAGGTCAAGGGCAACACCATCCGCCTGGCCGGCAACAAATCGGTCAGCCATCCCGAGAAGGCGAGCCTGCATCGGCGGGAGCGGCTGGCGGGCCGCTTCGACCGGGCCGTGACACTGCCGATTGAGGTCGACCCCGACGGCGTCACGGCCGAATGCCGCGATGGCATCCTCGCCCTGTTCCTGCCGCGCGCCGAGAGCGACAAGCCTCGGTCAATCCAGGTGGTGTGACAGTCTGCAAAGGAGGACACGATGGCAACTGCACAAGAACTCGCGGTGCGCGACAAGAAGGAGTTGGTGAGCAAGGACGAGAAGACCGTTCCTGGCCGCTATTATGTCCCGTTTGGCGATATCTACGAGACCGATGAGGCGCTCTGCGTGGTGATGGAAATGCCTGGCGTCGAGAGGAAGGACGTCGACGTGGCATTGGAGAACGGCGTACTGCGCGTTGACGGCCGGATCGACTTCGCGAAATACGAAGGAATGGAGCCGGTCTATACCGAGTACAACGTTGGCCACTATACGCGGTCATTCACGTTGTCCGACAAGATCGACCAGGAGCGGATCAGCGCGCAACTTGACGATGGGGTGCTGACCCTCACCCTGCCGAAGGCGAAGGAAGCCCAGCCACGGCGCATCTCGATCGGGTGAATCGATAGTGGTCCTCCCCTCCCTTTGCGGGAGGGGAAACCCCTTCGTGTCAGAGGCGGTCGGCCCACGCCGTCAGCCAATTCGGCGAGCTCACCAATCAACACATACTGGCGCATCAGAAAGTGCGTCGCGCCCTCGAGCACGTTGTCCTCGCAACGTTCGGCCGCCGCACCAGTGGTGATGCTTCTTCGACGCGGCGGAACCCTGTCGCTAGCTAATCAATCTGTCCGGTTTATGTAGCTCGTGATCTGTCCGCTTCGTTATTGCCCTGTGCCGGGGCATGCCCCGGCACAGGGCGGCCGCGCTGGAAGCGTGTCATGCGGCCTGTCGTTCCTGCTGAATGGCCGAGCCGTTGGCGTCGTAGTCAGCCAGTCGATGCGGCCCCCAGAACATCGCCAGGTGGCCATCCGGATACTCGTGCACCCGCACCTTCGCCTTCGCGAAGTGCGGCCGCAATCGGGAGGGTGGCAGTTGCAGGCTCAACCGGTGCCACTTCACCGTGTTGTCGTTGCCCACCGTCCGTTCCTCCTGGATGCACAGGATCTCCCGCCAGGCACTCATCGCATCGGCCACAAAGGCTGAGCCTTCCTGCTCTGCCTCGATCGCGAACCGCTCATTGTGCTCCGCAATGTAGACCTCGCGGAGCCACCGGTTGGCGGCCTCAATCGTGCGGATCCCGGCCAGCGCAAGCTCCTTCGGCAGCCAATCCTGCAATGTCCCGAACACACGCTCTGACCGGCCACGAGCCTGAGGCGAGTAAGCCGCGATGTGCTCGATGCCGAGCTGCTTCAGGGCGCGGCCGAATTGCGTCAGCACCGTCTTCGACACACGAGCTCCCGCCTCCGGCGTCTCGAAGTAGTGGCTGCCACGATCGGTGTAGAGCGAGCAGAACAGCCCATGCTGCGCCACCACCTCCCGCACCCCTCGCAGGCTCGACGCTGTGCCTTCCTCATCCACCAGGAAGGCCGAATACAGCTCGCTGGTGGCATCCTCCATCGTTACCACCAGGTCTTGCTTGCCGGCGTCTCCTGCCAGCCAGGCGTGCGTCGAGGCGTCCTGATGCAGCATCATTCCCACCATCGGACGCCGTGGCCGCTTCTTGCGGTGCGCCGAGCGCGTCTTGGCCGCCGTCACCAGACCCGAGCGGTGCAGATGCAGCTTGGTCACCGTGTAGCCCAGCGTGTAGTTGTGCCGCTTGCCCAGCTGCTCGTGGAAATGCTTCACCGTGAACCCGCGGCAGAGCTCGCGATACAGACCCAGCATCCGCTCGATCTCCCGCACCGGAGCGCGCCGCGTTGACGGTCGCAGGCGAAGGTCCAGCAACCCGGTCGCGTCGTCCTCGCGATGCCGATCACACCAGCGCCGAAATGTCCGCTCGCACACGCCCAGCAGCTCCGCTGCCTCCATCTGGCTCAGTTCAGATCGCTCCGCTCGGCCAAGCACATCCAAAAAGCGCATCCGACGTATCCCCTCATGAATGCGTGCCCGGTCCATTCAAACCCCCAGTTCTGGAGGCTCAGATGACCGGACACTTCACGAGCTACAAACACCGGACAAACCACGAGCTAGCCACACGACGCGGCGGAACCCTTGACGGCCCCTATTGCGATTGCTAGCTGGCTTGGCACTCATGGCCGGGGAGCGCCAAGTCGCTGGCTCAGGACGGCTGATGCGTGAGCCTCGCGCTACACCGAGGAATCCAGCGTTACAGGGAGGCCGCTGATGCCGAAGATGCGCGTTGTCCAACTGAGCAAAAAAAACGGTCCCTTCGAGCTGGTCGAGCGGGAATTGCCGCAACCCGGGCCGGGGGAAGTGCGCATCAAAGTGCAGGCGTGCGGCGTTTGCCACAGTGATTCGATCACCAAGGAAGGGGTGTTTCCCTCAATACCATACCCAATCGTGCCTGGGCACGAGATTGCCGGGGTGATTGACGCGGTCGGCAGCGGCGTCATCGGCTGGGCAGCGGGCACGCGTGTCGGCGTGGGCTGGTTCGGCGGCCACTGCGGACGGTGCGAGCCCTGCCGCCGCGGCGATCTCGTGGACTGCCGCAACCTGCGCATTCCTGGGATCAACTATGATGGCGGTTATGCCGAGGCGATGGTCGCACCCGCCGATGCGCTGGCACGGATCCCGGATGAGCTCTCCGCCGCGGACGCCGCGCCGCTGCTGTGCGCCGGCGTCACCACCTTCCACGCGCTGCGCGAAAGCGGCGCGCGACCGAGCGATGTGGTCGCCGTCTTCGGTATCGGCGGGCTCGGTCATCTGGGCGTGCAGTACGCCGCGAAGATGGGATTCCGCACCGTCGCGATCGCCCGCGGCCGCGACAAGGAAGCGCTGGCGCGGCAACTCGGCGCCCATGTCTATCTGGACAGCGGGTCGCAGGATGTGGCGGCAGAGCTGATGAAACTCGGCGGCGCGAAGACGATCCTGGCGACCGTGACCAGCGGCAAGGCGATGAGCGCGATGATCCCTGGCCTGGCGGTGCGTGGCCGCCTTATGGTGATCGGTGTGGGGATGGATCCGATCGAGGTTTCCCCAATCGACCTGATCGGGGCCAGCCGCTCGGTGACCGGCCATGTCGTGGGCGCTCCGATCGACTCGGAGGATACCTTGGCCTTCAGCACATTGACTGGTGTCCGGCCGACCATCGAGACCATGCCGTTGGAACGTGCGCCCGAGGCTTATGACAAGATGATGCGCGGCGAGGCCCGCTTCCGCATGGTGCTCACAACCGGCCTCTGAGCAGGTCCGCCTTCTCGATCATCACGATGCAGCGCCGCGAGCTTACTTAGCGTTTGACGGCGACCGACGCTTGTCCGCATGCTCCCGGCCTGCACTGCAGATGACGGGACGACGACAAGGTCGCCATCATGCCGGGAGAAACCGTCCACCATGAGACGCCCCATCGGGCGATGATCACGGCGTGCGCGATCGGCGCCACCGTGCTGCAGTTGCTCGACCAGACCATCGCAAACGTCGCGCTGCCGTATATGCAGGGCAGCTTCTCCGCCAGCTTTGACGAGATCCTCTGGGTCCTGACCTCCTACATCACCGCGTCTGCGATCATGACAGCGCCGGTCGGCTGGCTGGCGGCACGCTTCGGACGCAAGCCGCTTTACGTCGGTTGCATCATCGGCTTTACCATCGCCTCCATGCTCTGCGGCGCGGCGCAGTCGCTTGGCCAGATCGTGTCATTCCGCGTGCTCCAGGGCATGTTTGGCGCCGCCCTGGTACCGTTGTCGCAGGCTACTCTGCTCGACATATATCCCTATGAGCGACGCGGTTTTGCCATGGCGATCTGGGGGGTGGGCGTGATGCTCGGCCCGATCATGGGCCCGACCGTCGGAGGCTGGCTGACCGCAAACTATAGCTGGCGCTGGGTGTTCTATATCAATCTGCCATTCGGCCTGCTCGCCGCCGCCGGCTTGATGGTTTTCCTGCCGGGCGGCAGCGGGCAGGGAAAATTGCGCTTCGACTGGCTTGGCTTCAGCGTGCTGACCTTGGCGATCGGCGCCATGCAACTGATGCTCGACCGCGGCCAGGACCAGGACTGGTTCACCTCCCGTGAAATCATCACGGAGGCGGTGCTCGCCTGCCTTGGATTGTATCTGTTCCTGGTCCACATCGCTTACGCCCCTGAACCACTGATCCGGCCCGGGGTATTCAAGGACATCAACTTCTCGTCCGGTCTCGCGCTGATGTTCATGGTCGGCACCCTTATGGTGTCCAGCCTCGCTCTGATGACGCCATGGCTTCAGGTGTTGAGCAACTATCCGGTGGAGACGGCTGGGCTGATAATGGCACCACGCGGAATTGGCAGCCTGGTAACCACCATGATAGGCGGCCGGTTGTCGGCGCGGGTCGATGCGCGGCTGTTGGTGGGGAGCGGGTTGCTGATGCTCTCCTACACGTTCTGGCGGATGACCGGCTGGACGCCCGACGTGTCGGAACGCGAGATCATCATCGCGGTCGTGATCCAGGGGGCCGCGATGGGCTTGGTGTTTTCCCCGCTTCAGGTGCTGGCCTTCGTCACGCTGGCGCCCGCGATGCGAACCGAGGGCGCGTCGCTGTTCAGCCTGCTGCGAAACCTGGGCGCGGCGATTGGCGTCTCGGTCTTTTCATCGGCATTGGCGCATAATTCCCAGGCAATGCACGAGATGATCGGTGCGTCGGTCACGCCGTTCAATCGCGCGCTGCAGGCTCTTGGGACGCCGCATCATTGGCTCGATCCCGCGACACGGCACGGCGCAGCACTGCTGGATCGGGTGGTCAACCAGCAGGCGCAGATCGTTGCCTACGCCGACGACTACATCCTTCTGATCATGACGACGTTGCCGGCGCTGTTGCTGCTGTTGCTGATGCGCCTGCCAGGAAAAGCGATCAGCCCGGCAGAGTGATCCGGGCTCGTTGCCGGCGCTGTGCCAGATCAACGCGAATCGCCGGCAAGTCTTGCCACTTCCTGCATCATCAGCTCACCCTGCATGCTGTTCGGAGCCGTCGCGTCGTTCTCCTCCAAAAAGATTACGTCAGCATCGAGCAAAGACTTGCGGCGCGCATCCGCATCGAGCGGCAGGTCGTACAAGCGACCGCCGGCGTAGCGGATATGATTATGATCCCAGTAGAACCAGTCGGTTATGTCGGGTGGGCAGGCAAGCTTCTCCAACGTGCTGTTGAGCAGGCGGAGAAAACTGCCCCCAACTTCCGTGATCGATATTGTCCGGCAGCCATTTGGCAGCGGAGCCGACTGGTAGGTCAGCTCCGGCACCGGATAATGCGTATCCGGGTGTGGCAGATTGATGATATCCAGTAGATCGCGATCACTCCCCTGCGGATTATATGAAATGCGCCAGGTGAACTTCAGCGTTGCCAGAAGCGGAGCAGGTCGCTGAGCATTCACGGCCGCTATCACCTTCTGCGTCCCGAGCGCAGACCCCAACGAGTTCCAGTGAGTGCCGCCGCGTGGGAACATGCTGACGCCATATGCCTCGCGAGCAGCGGTCAGATCCGATGCGGTGTCGACGAACCGCACCCCGTGACTCGTCAGCACCTTGTCATACAGCTCGAGCTTCTCGGCGCGATCCTTGGCGTGGGCGGGGCAGGCATAGCTGTCCGGAATGATCTGCGGCTCCTGCGCCACCTTGGAAGGCGTGATGATATAGAGGAAAACCTTGTCGTGCGCGTCGAAGAAGTCCTGCATACGACGAATGCGCGCGGCCCAGTCTTCGCCCGCGGCTTGCAATTTTACCAGATCTCGACTGCAATACTCGTTCAGGTAGGTCATCTCGAACAACTGCTGGCCCCTACCTACAACCACAGAGTCCGGCCCGGTCGCGCCTGCCTCCGGGACCATACCCAGCAGCGAGTAGTAGAGCTGTCCTTTCCAGCCGACCGCCAATTTGAACATTGGCGAGAGCTGGCCAATCGAGCGCGAAACCCACCGTTGGTATGTCCCAGTGAGCACCGCGTCGAGTGACAATATCGGTGCGGCCTCCTGGATGATGCCGGCAATTGTCGTCTTCGTACGGAAACGAAGCGACGGGTTGATCTCACCGACCGTCGTGTTCCACATCAAATAGAACCACGAGATCAACGGCATTGACGCTCCGATGATGAGGGGCACATAACGTAATTTCGGCCAGGCCGACCAGCGCCCCATGTCAGAACCGGAAATACAGGAACGGCTTGAACGGGTCGGCAACAGCCTTGCCCAGGGCCAGCACGAAGACCAGCGATATCGCCGTCTGCATCGCGAGCGTGCACCCCGGGCTGGCGAAAACCAGGCGGCGCAGCCGGTCGAATCCAGGCATTCGCGGCAGGGCGCACACAACAGCCGCTACCGCTGCGACAAACGTCACGTCGGGGCTGATCGACACACCAGTGACATGGCGAGGCGGGCCCAGATGCATCATCGCACGGAAGAATACGATTGCCTGATCCATCGAATGCGCACGGAAGATGGTCCAGCCGACAACCACAATCGCAAAGGTGATCAGATTTGCGGCAGGCCGCGGCATGCGGTCCAGGACGCGGAGAAGAAACAGCCGATCCAGCACCAGGAATATGCCGTTATATGCCCCCCAGACGACGTATGTCCAAGCCGCACCATGCCAGAGGCCGGAGGCGAAAAAGCATATCCAGAGGTTGAAATAGACCCGCTCTGGAGGGACCCGATTGCCGCCCAGCGGGATGTAGAGATACTCGCGTATCCAGGTGGTGAGCGAAATGTGCCAACGGCGCCAGAATTCGGTGATGCTGCAGGAGATATATGGCATGTCGAAGTTCTCCCGAAGGCGGAAGCCCAGCATCCGGGCGATGCCGATTGCCATGTCGGAGTATCCCGAGAAGTCGAAGTAGATTTGGAAGGCAAAGAAGAGAACCCCGCACCAGGCCTCAGTGGAACCGACTCCGCCAGGGTCCAGCGCAAAGATCTGGTCGACCCCGGTGGCCAAGGTGTCGGCAATCAGCGTCTTCTTTGCCACACCCATCATGAAGCGGAGAAATCCAGCAGAAATGTCGTCGTAGCGCGCGACTGGTAGCGCGTAGAGCTGGCTCTCCATCTCATGATATTTGATGATCGGACCGGCGAGCAATTTGGGAAAGAAGAACACATAGAGCAGATAGGTGACGAACCGTTGCGCAGGACGGCTGATCCGGCGGTAGACGTCAACGAGATAGGTGATCTTCTCGAAAACGATGAACGAGACGCCGATTGGTAGAATGATGTAGGGCACCGGGATCGCTTCGACAGATATACCGTGCAGAATGCCGTTCAGGTTCTCGATCAGAAACCGCGTGTACTTGTAGTGGACGAGGATTGCGATATTGATGATGACGCCAATGGCAAGCAGGAGTTTTGCTTGCCGCGATCGGCACAACAGGCTGTCGATACGTTGGGCGATAAGGTGGTCGCTTACTGCCGAGGCAATCACAAGAGGCACGAAGAGCGGTTCGCTCCAGGTATAGAACAGCACGCTCGCGATGAGAATGATGCCGCGCCGCAGTCCCTCACGCCGCTCGCCAAGCAGGTAGATGAGGTAGAAGGTGGGGAAGAAGACGAAGAGAAAGAGCGGCTCATAAAACAGCATTCCGGCTATGTAGAAGGCGGTCGTAGCGGTGGCAACAATAAAGGACAGCGCGGCATGTTACGCACCGCCTTACGTAACTCCCTTGAACACGGTTGGCCGCCACTTCACATGTTTTACCAAAGTGCCGCTAAGTGCGACTCATTCCGCCAAAGCCCCACCACGACGGTATTGGGCCGCGGTCATTGGAAGTTGGCGTGAGGCCCCATTCCGCAGCAGACGATCGCAGCGCTACCCGAAGTGTCAGGGATGAGGACCGGGTTCTCCGGCTTGTCTGCAAGGAACTCATTGACGGCCCTGGTCACGCCTGGCCAACGGCCGCTGGCAAAATCATGAACGACGATCAGGCCCTTTTGTGACATTCGCGGGTAGAAGTATTCCAGCGCTGCCTGCGCTGGTCGATAAAGATCACAGTCGATGTGCACAAAGGCAAACCGCTCGTCAGCCGGGATAGATCCGGCGGAATCGGGGAAGCGCCCAACGACCCAGTGGATGTGCTCTGAATGGCCGACAAAGTCGCGGACCTGCTCGACTGACACATCCTGAAAATGATGCGAGATCCCACTGACTGCATCGGAATTCACTTCGTCCGAAGGAAAGCCCTGGAATGTGTCCAACAGATACAGCTCTCTTCGCGGAGCGAGGCTGTGAATCACCTTTGCCGAATTGCCGCGCCACACGCCAAGCTCCGCGAACGCGCCGGGAACACGGGCCGCTTCAAGGGCCGCCACGTTCATTGCCAAAAAGCCCAAACGAGTCATATCCAGGTCATTGCCCTTTGGCTCGCCCGCAATCCAGTGACGACGCAGGGCCAAAAAATCGTCCGGCTTGTTTCTGAAGGCCAGCGGCATTTGCTGCAAGAGAAACCTGCCTCTCGCGTTGATGCACCGCGTTGTCAGTTGAAGCATCCTACGCTCCAACGTTCTCCACAATTTCATCGGCAGCGATCAGTGTACAGCCGGCCAACCGCCAACGGGAACACCCGCGTTGTGCGGACGCCGCCCTCGCAGCAGCCGACGCGCATCGTCCACACGCTCCAGGTTGAGATAGGCCTTCAACAATGTGAACCTCACCAGGTCGAGCTGCGCGTGGCTGCCGCCAATCCGTTCGAGTTCGCCAGCAATCGGTTCAAGCGCGTCGATCGCGGCGGAGAAGTCTCGCCCTTCGAAAGCGGCGAAGCCGTGCGCCACGGCTGGAACGAAATGGCCGGATGGATAACGGCCCATTCGTGCGAGCTCCTCCGTCTGCCTCGCGCGCGCCTCCAACGCAGCGTCATCGCCCGCCACGGCCTGTGCGAGCGCGATGTGCATGTCGGAAAAGGCCGCGCCCGCGCGCGGGAACGCACTGTTCGCAAAGTCGTGCACCATGCGCCACGCTTCGGCGTCACGCGGTTGCCCGGCGAGTTCGCAGCGCCACAAGAACGAAACCGCATCGTTCAGCTTTCCACGCGGCGGGCCGCTGTGCACATCGGGCGAGAAGGCTTCCCTGAACAACCGGAGCGCCGCCGCCGCGTTGCCGACCTCGAGTTCGCTGAGCGCACGATGCCAACTCAGATGGCTGAACAACAAGCCGTTGCGCGGATATGTGGTGAGCCAGGATGCCAGGAAACTACGAGCGGCGTCCGAGTCGCCCTCCTCATAGCTCAGGTGCGCGCGGGCATGAGCCGCCCAGGGATTCTTCGGGTTCTGCGCGAGGGATCGATCGACCTTCGGGCGAGCGGCGTCTCGCTGTCCATTCTCCGAGAGCGCCATGCCATGATGGGCCGTGAACCACCAATCGTCGCCATAGCTGGAGGCAAGCCTGTCCAGCAGGTCCAGCAGTGTGCGCTTCTGCCCGGCGCGGCCCGAACTGCCGATCAGGCCGTTGGTGAACGCGGTGGTGCCAAGCACGATCGCGTCCCGTGGCCACGCGTCCAGGTGCGCGGGCAACGCGGCAAGGGCGGCTTCGGTGTCGCCCACTGAAAGCAGATTGAAGAACGCGATATGGCTGGCTTCCCGTGCGGGCAGACCGGCTGCGAGGGAATTGGCCGCCGCCATCGACGCGCGTGCCGCCGCCGCGTCCCCGCGTTCGAGCAGGACGTGCGCCCTGGCGACATGAGCGAGGGCAAAGCCAGGATCGGCGGCGATGGCACGATCGAACGCCTCGATCGCGCCGGGGTACATGGTCAGCTTCGCCCCGCAGCCCTGCACATAGGCGTCGCGCGCGACGGACGAGGCGGTGGACAAGGGAAGATCGTATCGGTCCGTCAGCATATGGTATCCTCATCGCGGAATTCGCCGGAACCATACGATCCGCTTTCGCGTCAATGGAAGGGCCTGCGGTCATTGAAGCCCTGTTGTTTGCCCCGTGCGGACAACGTGCGTCGGTCTGGAAAGGGAAGGATACCAAGATGAGCAAACAGTCCGAAGGCGGGTGTCTGTGCGGCGCGGTGCGATTCGTCGCCGCCGGCGAACCGATCGGCGTGGCATGGTGCCACTGCCAAAGCTGTCGCAAGCACAGTGGCGCACCGGTCTCTGTGTTCGTGGCATTCAGGCGTGACGCCTATACCGTGACCGAAGGGGAGATAACGAAGTTCAGTTCGTCCCCCGGCAGGTTGCGCGGATTCTGCGCCAGGTGCGGGTCGACCTTGACGTGCGAAGGCGAAACCTCGTCGGAGATGCATTTTCATGTCGGCGCATTCGATGACGCCGCCAGACTTGAGCCGACGAGGCACATATTTCCGGAAGAACGCCTGCCATGGCTACACGTTGCTGAGGCTGCGGCCGACTGACAGGCTGATGCGCTGATCAATAACTATGCGCGGTGCCGCGGCTCGGGATGATCGGCGGACCGCAACGGTCGTGTTGCCCGGAACAGAAATGCCTCAATGGCTAAAAACGCCACCACCGGAACCGCCGCGCCAACGAAGCCACCAACTTCGAAACCGGTCCGTCCTACCACATAGAGCAGGACAATCATGCTAAGCGCCATGCCCGGCGCACCTAGACCCCGCATTGCGGCGCTCCAATGATAGCCGATCCAAAAAGCGAAACGCGCCATTATCCAAACAATAGTAGTTGCGAGAACGGCTCGCATAGCGGAACCACCTGGAGAATAGGCCGCGAGGCCAAAGAGCCCGACTGCAAACACAAGGAATTGCTCCGTTGTGTTTTGCAGGTAGCGTTGATTGACGCGCAACCGCCGCGTCTCAAATCCGCTCAGCGGATCGAAGGCGGGCGAGAACAGCCGCTCGTGCGCCACCGCCTCCACACCTGTCACGAGGCAAAACAGCACGGCAGCGCAGCAGCATTTCAGCGTAAGAAGCATCCTGTCGCCCAGGCCATCCATACCGGTCAAAGGCGGCATGAGATAGGCAATTGCCAACCACAGCAGGAGTGCAACCGGCATGCTTGCCGCGATAGCAGCCATACCGGCGCGACGCTGCCTTATGAAGCCGTCACTCCGTGCTGCATCATTCATACCAGTGAGCCGGGTGGGTCTGGCGGCAACCGGTCGCCTCTATCGGATCAAAACCACCCCGCCGCAGCTAGCCTCTCAAGCTATCCGGCACCTTCCCGCCATTCTCCGCCAGCTTCTGCATAACTGCCTTATGCAGCGCTATGTTCTGCTCCCCCGTGCCATCCGCACCGGCATGTACGTTCAACTCGCCGCCCAACTCCTTGCGTGCGGCAAGACTGGAATCAAGGTCCAGCAACTTCAGCAGATCGACTATCGACGTTTGCCAGTTTCCGCCGCCGCTCTTCTGCGCTGCCATGCCGGTCAGCACGGCCTCCACGTCCACAGCTTCCGCGGGCGTCCCAGCGGACGCCGAGACCGGTGCTGAAGCGGGCGGCACACCGGCCGCCGGTGCACCCGGTTGTGCCGCGAGCTCCGCTGCCTGCCCGCTGTGAAAGATCTTGCTCATAATGGAACCGAAGATGCTCATTGGACGCCCCTCGTGAATTGGAAACTGGCGCACCTCTAAACGATTAGGGCGGTCACTCAACGTCACATTATCGCGTTAACCTTGGGATCATGGCCTGGTTAGCTCTGACCGCCCATGAACTGCTTCCCCGGAGTCAGCAGCACACCGCCTGCGTAAATCAGTTTGGCGACGCCCTCGCCTTATGGCACGCTCGCGCTCGACTTCGGAAGGAACCGCGACCATGCAGGACAACACCGCCGCATTCGACATGCTTGCCGGCGTTCGCATCGTGGATTTCACCCAATTCGAGGCCGGCCCCTCCTGCACCGAGGCGCTCGCCTGGCTCGGCGCCGAAGTCGTGAAGATCGAGAACCCCAAAATGGGCGATCCGGGGCGGCGGCTGCGGCCCGGCCAGTCGGACGATGACCCGTACTATTTCCACGTGTTCAACGCGAACAAGAAGTCGATCACGCTCAATCTGAAATCGCCGCGCGGCCTCGAATTGGTGAAGGACATGCTCCGCCGCGCCGATGTGTGCGTGGAGAACTACGCGCCAGGCACAATCGAGCGCCTGGGTCTCGGCTACGACGTCGTCCGCGACATCAATCCGCGCATCATCTATGCGCAGGTCAAGGGCTTCGGCGAAGGCAGCCCGTACGAGCACAACCTCGCCTTCGACATGATCGCGCAGGCCTGCGGCGGCACGTTCAGCGTCACCGGTGCACCGGACGGCCCCCCCACGCGTCCCGGCATATCGTTGGGCGACACCGGCACTGGGATGCTGATGGCGATCACCATCCTGGGTGCGCTGCGCAAACGTGACGCGACCGGCCAGGGCGGCCGACTGCAGGTCGCGATGCAGGACGCGATCCTGCACTACATGCGCATCAACTTCGCGACCCAAGGCCTGACCGGTAAACCGGCGCAGCGTGGCGGCGACAAGGTGCCGGGTGTGAACAATGCGCCGATGGGGCTTTATCCGTGCAAACCCGGCGGACCCAACGACTATGTCTACCTGATGACCAGCCGCGCCAATCCAGACCACTGGGATCGTCTGCTCAAACTGATCGGCCGCGAGGACCTGATCGGCGACGCCCGCTATGCGACACCGATGGACCGGCTGCAGCGCGAGCGCGAGGTGGACGCGATCATCGCCGAG
Organism: uncultured Alphaproteobacteria bacterium; assembly: GCA_963818775.1. Lineage (GTDB taxonomy): Bacteria > Pseudomonadota > Alphaproteobacteria > Acetobacterales > Acetobacteraceae > JAMXLO01. Next base: position 153,843 of record CAWFUF010000008.1, read on the forward strand.
TGGACAAGGCAACACACCAAGCACGATGCGATGCAGATCATCGGCGCTGCCGGCATCCCGGCCGGAGCGGTGCTCGACACCATGGAACTGCAGAACGACCCCAGCTTCGAGCAGCGTGGCATCATGCAGGTGATGCACCATCCGGTGCACGGCGACTTCAAGATGCCGGCCTGGCCCGTACGGGTGGACGGCAAGCCGTCGCGGATCGCGTCCTCGCCGGTGCTTGGCGAACACACCGATGACGTGCTGCGGAAGTGGCTGGATCTGACCGAGGCCGACGTCTCGACGCTGCGGAGTGACGGCGTCCTGTAGCCGGTTAACCACCGAATCTTTCTTCATTCGCTGCGAATTCGCGCTTGACCTGACGCCCCCCGCGGCTGCATCCGCCACTGGCGACAAGTCACGGGAAGACCAGCCTTTGCCGATCGGCCAGCCGCGACGGATTTTCCGCTCTGGGATGACCCGGCCCACACCCAAGGGCCTGGTGGTGGTACTAGTTGCCGCCCTGATGGTTGCGGCGGGGGTTTCGCTCGCCATGCGGCCGCATCGTGACGCGCCGCCGCCCGCGCCGATTGCAGCCGCGGTCGAGCTCAGTGCTCAGCCCGCCGATGTCGCCGTGATCGATGGCGGCACGCTGAAGTTGGGCGATCGGGTGGTCCGCCTGTTCGGCGTCGAGCCGCCCGCCCGTGACACGCCCTGCGGCACGCGCGACGACGCCGGGCAGGACTGCGCCGCGTCGGCCGCCAACGCCCTGGCCGCAATGCTGCGCGACCTCCCGGTTGCCTGCCGGATCACTGGTATGGACAGCCTTGGGCGTCCCTACGCGATCTGCCAGGCGAACGGCGCCGAGCTCAACAGCGCCGTGATTGCGGCCGGCTGGGCGCGTGCTGACACTGCACTGCCGGAACTCAGGAGTGCGGAACAGGCGGCGCAGGCGGCGCACCGCGGCGTCTGGGCGTTCGAGTAGCTGGAGACAGCCGAAATCTCGCTGCAAAATGCCAGCGGACCGCGAAAGAAGATGTCCCCTTACGGGCCTGGCGCGTAATGCGAATTTCTCGGCGAGGCCAGGTTTCCGGCGCTGCCAAAGGATTAACCATATTCCGGTTAATTGTTGCTATTGCATTGCACCATAACGCTTTTTTGCCCACTTCGACTTGCACGACAGGGATGTCGCACGTTAGCTCTGCATCTGCGGCAGGGGGGTGCCATGGCCATCACATCCGAAACCAGGAAGCGCAGCGGCAAGGCCCGTGAGCCGTCCGCCGACAAGCAGCAACTGCTGCAAGCCTACCGCGACATGCTGTTGATCCGCCGCTTCGAAGAGAAGGCAGGCCAGCTCTACGGCATGGGCCTGATCGGCGGCTTCTGTCATCTCTACATCGGGCAGGAGGCGGTTGTCGTCGGCATGCAGATGGCGCTGTCCGACGGCGACGAGGTCGTCACGTCGTACCGCGATCACGGTCACATGCTGGCAACCGGCATGAACCCGCGCGGCGTGATGGCGGAACTGACCGGCCGCGCCACCGGGTATTCGCACGGCAAAGGCGGCTCGATGCACATGTTCAGCAAGGAGAAGAATTTCTTCGGTGGCCACGGCATCGTCGGCGCCCAGGTGAGCATCGGCACCGGGCTCGCGTTCAGCAACTGGTATCGCGGCAACGATCGGGTCGCGGTCACCTATTTCGGTGAAGGCGCGTCGAACCAGGGCCAGGTGTTCGAAAGCTTCAACCTCGCCGCGCTGATGAAGCTGCCGGTGGTCTACGTGATCGAGAACAATAAATACGGCATGGGCACCCATGTCGAGCGTGCATCGGCGTCACGCGATCTGTCGAAGAACGGCGTACCCTGGGGCATTCCCGGCGTGCAGATCGACGGCATGGACGTGCTCGCGGTGAAGGAGGCAGGCGACCAGGCGGTCGCGCATTGCCGCGCCGGCAAGGGGCCTTTCCTGATCGAGGCGAAGACCTACCGCTATCGCGGCCACTCGATGTCGGATCCCGCGCGCTACCGCACGCGCGAGGAAATCCAGACGATGCGCACACAGCACGATCCGATCGACGGTGCGCGGCACAAGCTCGAGGCGCTCGGTGTCGATGAGGAGGCGATCAAGCACATCGACGATGAGGTGAAGGCGATCGTCCAGGACGCCGCCGACTTCGCACAGAGCAGTCCGGAACCGGACGAGGCGGAACTCTGGACCGATGTTCTGATAGAGGGCTGAACGATGTCGACGCAGATCCTGATGCCCGCGCTGTCGCCTACCATGACCGAAGGAAAGCTGTCGCGCTGGCTCAAGCACATTGGCGACGAGGTGCGCGCCGGTGACGTGATTGCCGAGATCGAGACCGACAAGGCCACGATGGAGGTCGAGGCGGTCGACGAGGGCAAGCTGGCGCAGATTCTGGTGGATGAAGGCACCGATGGCGTTGCGGTGAACACGCCGATCGCGGTGCTGACAGCGAATGGCGAGGACCTGGCAGCCGCCCCGGCAGCAGCGAAGCCGGCGCCGCGTGCCGAAGCACCAGCGCCGCAGCCGCGGCCGGTTGCGGCTACTCCGGAGCCGGCACCGCGCGCGGAGCCTGACAAGGACTGGGGTCCGACCAAGCCGATCACCGTGCGCGAGGCGCTGCGCGACGCGATGGCGGCCGAACTGCGCCGCGACGACAAGGTGTTCCTGATCGGCGAGGAGGTCGCCCAGTACCAGGGCGCCTACAAGATCAGCCAGGGCCTGCTGGACGAGTTCGGCCCCAAGCGTGTGATCGACACCCCCATCACCGAGCACGGCTTCACCGGCATGTCGGTCGGCGCGGCGCTCAACGGCCTGAAGCCGATCGTCGAGTTCATGACCTTCAACTTCGCCATGCAGGCGATGGATCAGATCATCAACTCGGCTGCCAAGACACTGTACATGTCAGGCGGCCAGATGGGTTGCCCGATCGTGTTCCGCGGTCCCAACGGTGCCGCCGCGCGCGTCGCCGCACAGCATTCGCAGTGCTACGCGAGCTGGTACGCCCACGTGCCCGGACTGAAGGTCGTGGCGCCATGGTCCTCGGCTGATGCAAAGGGTCTGCTGCGGGCGGCGATCCGCGATCCCAATCCGGTCATCGTGCTGGAGAACGAAATCCTTTACGGCCACACCTTCGATTGCCCCACCGACGAAGACTTCATCCTGCCGCTCGGCCGCGCCAAGATCGAACGCGTCGGCCAGCATGTGACGATCGTCGCGTTCAGCATCATGGTCGGCGTGGCGATGAAGGCAGCCGAGGCGCTTGCTGAACAAGGCATCGAGGCGGAGGTGATAAACCTTCGCTCGCTGCGTCCATTCGACACCGCCACCGTTGTGGAAAGCGTGAAGAAGACCAGCCGCCTCGTATCGGTGGAGGAAGGCTGGCCATTCGCCGGCATCGGCGCGGAGGTCGCGATGCAGGTAGTCGAGCACGCATTCGACTGGCTGGACGCGCCGCCGGTGCGCGTGCACGGGCTCGATGTGCCGCTGCCCTACGCCGCCAATCTGGAAAAACTCGCGCTGCCGCAGCCCGAATGGGTGGTCGACGCCGTGAAGAAGATCGTCTGAGGGGGAGCAACTCATGGCGACCAACATCCTGATGCCGGCACTGTCGCCGACGATGACCGAGGGCACTCTGTCGCGCTGGCTCAAGAAGGAAGGCGAAAATGTCCGCGCCGGCGACGTGATCGCAGAGATCGAGACAGACAAGGCCACGATGGAGGTCGAGGCGGTCGACGAAGGCGTGCTGGGCAAGATCCTCGTTACCGACGGCACGGAAGGCGTCAAGGTGAACGAGCCGATCGCCATCCTGGTCGATCAGGGTGAGGCTGTGCCGGCTTCCGCGCCAGCCGCCAAGCCCGCTCCCACCCCCGCCCCGCCATCCGCTCCCGCTCCCGAGCCGGTCGCCAAGGCAAAGTCGCCGCGCCCCGCGCCCCCGAGCGGCAACGGGCACGATGCAGGCGCCGAGCGCGTCTTTGTCTCGCCGCTGGCGCGACGGATGGCGAAGCAGGCCGGTCTCGAACTCACGGCGCTGAAGGGCAGCGGGCCGAACGGCCGCATCGTCAAGGCGGACATCGAGGCGGCATTGCAGAAGGGCACGCCTCCTGCCCCACAGCCTGCTGCGGCACCTGCCGCGGCCCCCGTTGCGCGACCATCCGCGCCCATCGCCGCGCCGCACACGCTCGTGCCGCACAGCTCGATCCGCAAGGTCATCGCGCGGCGCCTGACCGAGGCGAAATCGACGATCCCGCATTTCTACGTCTCGATGGACGTGGAGATCGACGCGTTGATCAAACTGATGAACGACCTGAACGCCAAGTCGCCGAAGGAGGGTCCCGACGCCTATCTGATCACCATCAACGACCTGGTGATCAAGGCCTCGGCCGTTACACTGCGCCGTGTGCCGACAGTGAATGCCGCGTGGACCGACGAGGGAATGGCGCTGTTCGACGATGTCGACATCAGCATTGCCGTGGCCATCCCGGACGGCCTCATCACACCGATCGTGCGCCGCGCCGACCAGAAGGGCCTGGCGACAATCAGCCGCGAGATGAAGGACCTGGCTGGGCGTGCGCGCGCTGGGAAGCTGAAGCCGGAGGAATTCCAGGGCGGCGGATTCTCCATCTCCAACATGGGCATGTTCGGCGTCACGGAGTTCGCCGCCATCATCAACCCGCCGCAGTCCGCGATCCTCGCGGTTGCCGCCGGACAGAAGCGGCCCGTGGTGAAGAATGACTCACTGGCGATCGCCACGGTGATGACCTGCACGCTGAGCGTCGATCACCGCGTTGTCGATGGCGCGCTCGGCGCCCGCTGGTTGCGCGAGTTCAAGCGGATCGTCGAGGACCCCCTGAGCCTGTTGCTGTGAGCCAAGCGCAAAAGGGAGGGGGCGGCACGATGACCCCAACCCTCCGCCCCACCACGCCAGCGGACATCCCCACGCTGCATCGCCTGATGCGCGATTTCGCGACTTACGAAAAGCTGGACCACCGCTTCAAGATCACCGAAGCCGAACTCCACACCGTGCTGTTCAGCCCCAACCCGGCGCTCGCGTCCATCCTGGCCGAAATCAACGGCACCACCGTGGGCTTCGCGATCTGGTTCTTTCTGTTCGGAACCTTCACCGGCCGCTATGCCCTGTTCGTGGAGGACATCTATGTCGAGCCGCCCCACCGCAACCACGGCATTGGCCTCGCGCTGTTCCGTCACATGGCGCGCATTGCAGTTGAGCGGGCCTGCGCCGACATGGAGTGGAACGTGCTCGACTGGAACGCGCCGGCCATCGAGTTCTACCGCCGCATCGGCGCCAAGCCCGTGCGCGGCTGGATCCCGCAGCAGTTGAGCGGCGACGCTCTGATCGCGCTCGCCGAAGGAACCCACGATGGCTGACCAGAACTTTGACCTCGTCGTTCTCGGCGGCGGCCCCGGCGGCTACGTCGCGGCGATCCGTGCCGCGCAGCTCGGCATGAAGACCGCGGTGGTGGAGCGCGAGCATCTCGGCGGCATCTGCCTCAACTGGGGCTGCATTCCCACCAAGGCGCTGCTGCGCACCTCCGAGATCAACCACATGCTGCACCATCTGCCCGACTTCGGTTTCGCTGCCGTCGAACCACGCTTCGAGATCGACAAGGTGGTGAAGCGCTCGCGCGCGGTGGCGAAGCAGCTCTCGCAGGGCGTCGGATTCCTGCTGCACAAGCACAAGGTCACCGTGTTCGACGGCGCCGGCAAGCTCGCGGGCAAACAGACGCTGGCGGTGGAGAAGGCCGGCAAGCCCGTGGCCACGCTGACCTCGCCGCACATCATCCTGGCGACCGGCGCACGTGCGCGGCAGCTTCCCGGCATCGAGGCGGATGGCAAGCTTATCTGGACCTACAAGGAGGCGATGGTGCCGCCTGCGATGCCCAAATCGCTGCTGGTGATCGGCTCCGGCGCGATCGGCATCGAGTTCGCCAGCTTCTATCGCAACATGGGCGCCGAGGTGACGGTGGTGGAGGTGCTGCCGCGGATTCTTCCAGTCGAGGACGAGGAAATTTCCGCCTTCGCGCACAAGGCGTTCGAGAAGCAGGGCATCCGCATCCACGTCGGCGCCGCGGTGAAGGGCGCGAAGAAGGGCCGCGACAATGTTGTCGTCACCGTGGAGGCGGGCGGCAAGAGCCAGGACATCACCGTGGACCGGGTGATCTCCGCCGTCGGCATCGTCGGCAATGTGGAGGGCATCGGCCTCGAAGGCACCGGCGTTAAGATCGATCGAACACACGTCACGATCGACGAATACTGCCGCACCGGCGAACCTGGCGTCTATGCGATCGGCGACCTCGCCGGGCCGCCGTGGCTCGCGCACAAGGCAAGCCACGAGGGCGTGGTCTGCGTGGAAAAAATCGCCGGCCTGAACGACGTGCATCCGCTCGATGTGACGAACGTTCCCGGCTGCACCTATTGCCGCCCGCAAATCGCGTCCGTTGGGCTGACCGAGGCGCGTGCCAAGGAGCTGGGCCATGAGGTGAAAGTCGGGCACTTCCCGTTCATCGGCAACGGCAAGGCAATCGCGATGGGCGAGCCGGAGGGCATGGTGAAGACCGTGTTCGACGCCAGGACCGGCGAACTGCTCGGCGCCCACATGGTCGGAGCCGAGGTGACGGAGATGATCCAGGGCTTCGCCATCGCGCGCACGCTGGAGAGTACCGAGACAGAACTGATGCACACGGTGTTCCCGCACCCGACGGTGTCCGAGACGATGCACGAGGCGGTGCTGGATGCGTATGGGCGAGTGATTCACATCTGATCCGCGTGGCGTGGACATTGGTGCCCGCAATTGGTTAGTTCGCGAGCCTCGGATTCCTGTCGCACGACCGTGTCATTGCGAGTTCCACACCCGCTGGCGGCGGACCCGCGCTGGATGAAACCGTCATTCGACATGGCCGGCGAAGGCCAGCCATCCACGTCTTCCCTTGATGCGCGGCACAGTCTGCTCGTGGTTCCTTGCTAGAAGCGCAGTGACAAAGCAATCCCCATCACAATATCCGTACTTTGCGAGATTGCCTCGTGCGTACGCTTTTAGCAATGACAGCACAAACGTTTCGATGTCCAGCGGCTCAGGATACCACTAGCTTATAACGCCCGCCAGAATACTCAGCCCGGTTGAACGCCTAAGGACCAACCCGTCGCACACAAATTCCTCTCGCATCTGTCCGACAAATAGTGCAGACTGTCCGACAGGAGAACACCACGTTCATGCAAGGCAAGCTCAAACAAAACCCTCGCGCCCGGTCAACGGGTACCGATCGGAAAGCGCCAGCCAAACCCCGCGCTGCGAAAGCCGCAGCGGCCCAAGCTGCGGCTGCCCTGCGCGGGCTCGCCGCCAGCGGCGTGCTCACCGGCCGCGCCGACAAGGTCAGCGCCCGGATCGACGGCGGCCTGCTCAAGGCGGCCGCGCGAAAGATCGGTTCGACCAACACGACAGAGGTCGTGCAGGCGGCGCTCGCCGCGTTCGTGGCACCCGACCCGTTCGTCGAGTGGTTGCTGTCCGACAAGGATCGGCTGCCCGCGGATTTCGAGCTTGCCATCTGAAACCATCGGCACAGTTGCCGGACGGCACAATCCTGCCGCTCATACCACCACACTGCGATACCGGTCGGACGCCGTCCTCCCGTTCGACCCCATCACCGCTCCCATGCTGCCTTTGCTGCTGGACACAACCTTCTTCGTCCATCGCGGCACCGGGAAAGTGCCGCGAGGTATCCGAGCCCTGGTCGCGTCGCGTCAGCACATGGTGCACAACTGCGGCGTCGCCTGCGCCGAACTGGCCATCAGCATTGGCCTCCTTGATCCGGCCGACCCGCGCACCGCAACCACGACCGCCGCCATCCAGGCGCACCTCGACTACATGACCGTGGACAAAACCGTCGCGCCGAGCCCCTCGGCCTGGACCGAGGCCGCAGTTCTCGCCGGAATTCTCGCCCGCACCCAGGGGCTGGCCACGCCAAAGCGAGCGCTCAACCCTGACCAGCTATGCTGCCAGCAGGGTCGGCGCCGCGAGTTGCTGTTGGATGCGCTGTTCTACCTCACCGCCGTGGAATGCAACCTGCTGCTGATCAGCGCGAACATCCAGCACATGGACCTGTTGCTACAGCTGCACCCGACCGACAATGTTCTGCTCTACCGTCCAGCGGCAGAGTCGCGGCAGCCAACACCTCGTTCCTGAATCATCGTCTCACTTTAGTGCAAAATCAGACCGAACCGCAGGCGTCATTCCCCCAGACTGGTCAACCGTCCGATCCGCTCCGGTGGCATGTCGAGCAGCCGCCCCAGCACCTCTCGCCGGAAATTGTCGTACACCGCATCCTTCCCCCGGATGTCCGCGCCGAAATTGACCGCCGACCGCTGATACCGCAATTGCAGATACGGATTGAGCCGCCGCTGTATCTCATCATCCAGTGCGATCACCTTGCTCGCGATCGCCGCACGTTCGGCCGGCCCATGCGCAGCGTAATAGCGCATCCACCAGTCGAGGATACGCAGTCGATGCACCGTCTCATCCGGCCCGACGCGCTCCTCGGCGAAATGCTTGATCGCCGGATCGTTGATCCGTCGTGTGCGCCGCTCGGTGTGCAGTCGTGACAGGATGTGCAGCTCGTAATGCAGCTCCCAGGCGAAGAAGCTCAGGACGTTGCGATAGGGCAGATCGCCCAGTGCCTCCCAATGCATGCGCACGATGTCGCTGATCTGCCGGATCGGGTCGCGGCCAAGCCGATGCGTCACGTAATCCCGGACGAATTCGGCATGAAACCCGTCATCGCCGATCTGGCGGGCGAGGAAGTATTGCTCGTCCAGATTGGGGAACAGCCGGTCGAGCGCCTTGGACGCCGCCTGCACGATCAGCGAATCGTGGCCAGCCGTCCATATCCAGTTGTCGCAGACCCCCTCGATCTCCAACGCCGTCATCGCGGCGCGCGCCGGACCCGTCCGCACCAGCGGCAGATGTGGCGCAAAACGCCTGACGACATCCCGATAAATGTCGTCCTCCAGCACCTCTGACCAGCGGTGCTGTGCCGAGACCGTATCCATACCGCACCTTCCCTGATGCGAAACGGAGAAGAGCGCAACTAACCCCCTAGCGGCAAGCCTCTGCTTGACGCCCCTCCCCTCCCCCGCCACATCTCCCCGACATGTCCACCCGCGTGACCATCGACCACCGTACCGCGCCACAGCGCCATCCGGAGAAGGCGCACCGGCCGGACAACCCCATCCAGCGCAAACCCGCCTGGATCAGGGTGAAGGCGCCCACCCATCCGATCTATCATGAGACCCGGGCCCTGATGCGCGCCAGCGGCCTCGTCACCGTCTGCGAGGAAGCCGCCTGCCCCAATATCGGTGAGTGCTGGTCGCAGCGTCACGCCACCATGATGATCATGGGCGACACCTGCACCCGCGCCTGCGCTTTCTGCAACGTCGCCACCGGCCAGCCCGGTCCTCTCGCCGCCGACGAACCCGCCCGAGTCGCCGATGCCGTCGCGAAGTTGGGCCTCGCCCACGTCGTGGTCACTTCGGTCGATCGCGACGATCTGCCGGATGGCGGCGCGGCCCACTTCGCCGCCACCATCCGCGCCATCCGCACGGCGGCACCTGCGACCACGATCGAGGTCCTCACCCCCGACTTTCTCCGCAAGCCAGGAGCTGCCGAAGTCGTGGTGGAGGCCCGCCCCGACGTCTACAACCACAATCTGGAAACCGTCCCCCGCCTCTACCCCACGATCCGTCCCGGCGCGCGCTACTTCGCCTCGTTGTCATTGCTGCACCACGCCAAGCAGCTCAACCCGTCCATCTTCACCAAATCCGGCCTCATGGTGGGCCTGGGCGAATCCCGCATCGAGATCATGCAGGTGATGGACGACCTGCGCTCAGCCGAGGTGGATTTTCTCACCATCGGCCAATACCTGCAGCCCTCCGTGAAGCATGCCGCGATCGATCGCTTCGTCACGCCGGATGAGTTCGCCGACTACGCGGCCCTGGCGCGCGGCAAGGGCTTCCTGCTGGTCTCCGCCACACCGCTCACCCGCAGTTCCTACCACGCGGACGCTGACTTCGCCGCGCTCCGCGCCGCCCGCGAGGCACAGCACACCGCCTCCTCCTGATGCCCACCCACGCCGAACGCCAGATCGTTCCCTACCGGCCGGACCAGCTCTTCGACCTGGTCGCCGATGTCGCCAAGTATCCGCAGTTCCTCCCGTGGTGCGTCGCCGCGCGCATCCGCAGCCGCACCGAGCGCGACCTGGTCGCCGACCTCACCATTGGCTTCGGCCCATTTCGCGAAACCTTCACGAGCCGCGTCACCCTCGAGCGGCCCCAGCGCGTAAAAGTGCGCTACGAAACCGGCCCGTTCCGCTACCTGAACAACCAGTGGGAATTCCTCCCCCATCCGCAAGGTTGCGAAGTGGATTTCTTCGTGGATTTCGAATTCCGCAGCCGCATTCTCCAGGCTGCGATCGGCGTGGTGTTCAACGAGGCGGTCCGCCGCATGGTCGGCGCCTTCAACAAACGCGCACGCGAAGTCTACGGTCCCCCCACCGTTCCGCACGGTGCCACCACGCCAGCCGCAAGCTGAATTAGCGATCCATTAGTATTGGATGGGCACGGTGCCGGGCATCGCCACCAACTGAGAGGTCCCGCCATGCGAATCCTGCTCCCTCTGCTCGCCGCTGTCGCATTCTCTATTTCCGCCAACGCCCAGGCAGCCAGCAAGCCCGCGCATCCGCACGCGACGATGCAGCAACGCTTCGAGCAGGCCAACGTCACGCATGACGGCCACCTGACCCTGGACCAGGCGAAGACCGGCTACAAATCGGTCGCTCGCCACTTCGATGCGATCGACCAGGATAAGAAGGGCTACATCACCGAAGACGACATCCGCGCCTACTACAAGACGCAGCACACCCTGCACCACCAGGCAACCACCAGCCCACACGCGCCAAGCAGTTAAGCGGAGTACGCCTTCAGGCGCGTCGTCACCCTACGTGGATCTCGGCCTTCGTGGGCAGCGCGATTATTCCGGCGGCCAGGGATTCACCGCAGAAACGGATTGCTGTGCCGTTCCGTGCCGATCGTCGACCCGGGGCCATGGCCGCACAGAAACGCGAAGTCGTCCCCGAGCGGCAGCAGCTTTTCGCTGATGGCGCAGATCAGCGCGGCGTGGTCGCCGTAGGGGAAATCGGTACGACCGATCGATCCTCGGAACAGTACATCGCCGACCAAGGCAAACCGCGCCGCATGGTTGACGAACACCACGTGACCCGGCGTGTGGCCGGGACAGTGCAGCACGTCGAAGCGATGCTCCCCGAGCGCCACGGCGTCGCGTTCGTGTAGCCATCGGTCCGGCGCGACATCGCGCGCGGCAAAGCCAAGGCTGCGACCTTGTTCCTCCAATCCCCGCAGGAGGAATTCATCGCGCTGATCCGGCCCCTCGATTGGTACGTCGCGCAAAGCCTCCCGCAGGTCTGCTGCGCCGCCGGCGTGATCCAGGTGACCATGGGTCAACCAGATACGCTCAACCGACACGCGAGCCTCGCTGATTGCGGCAAGGATGCGATCCACATCGCCACCCGGATCCACGACCACCGCCTGCTTGCTGTCATCGTCCCACAGAACCGCACAGTTCTGTTGAAATGGCGTAACGGGAATGATCGTGCCGCGCAGTTGGCCCATTTCTCTGCTCCTGCTCGAATGGCCGGCCGGCTCAAGGGCCGGCCATGACGATCAAGCGGGCTTTGCGCGTTGGGATCAAGCACTGATGACGGAAGCCTGACCCGACCACTGCACGTCGCACTTGCGCAGTGTTGCTATGATGTCTTTCGGCTACGCCTGCGCGTCGGTTGCACTGATCGCGCGGGCTTTGCCTGGTGTCCATTCACTTTGGCTTTCGGCGGTTCATCACCAATCGCAATCTGTTCGCACGCGCGCTGCCAGAATTCCTCATCGCGTCCGGACGGTCGGCCACTGGCTTCCCAAATGTGATAGGCGCGCTCGCGAATGCGCCCCTGAAGCATCTCGGCGGCAGGCTGCATATGTCACTCCTCTTCGGCTATCGCGGACGTGTCGTAGCGCGACGACGCGATGTCGCGTCAAGCCTCAACCGGATACCGTCAATACACCTTTAATTCGTTAGCGAAGTACCCGACGCCGACGTGTTTGTTGCGTCACCACCGAGTGCGACTGACAGCCTGCCGCGGCTCTGATCTGCCCTTCCATCAGTGCCCGCTGGTGGCCGTCAACCGTGCTTCGCCCATGGTAGTGCGGCTCTCCTGCCACACCAGGCAACAGGCGAACGATCAGGTAGGGACCAGGAGGAACGGCGAGCGATCGCCCGACGACAAGATCGCCCAATGCGTAGCGGTGCGGCATGGCGTCGAGTCTCACGACATTACGTTAGTGTTACAATGATTCTTTGGATGCGAAGCTGCTGGCTTTAGGGACTAACTGGCCCACCGCCTGACGTGCTGTGCCCAGCCCGCGGCGGCTTCTTCATCACCACGAAACCGGCCAGCTCCAGGTAGCGCGCCAGGTGTTGCGCGGTGATGTGCGCTGCCAATTCGTCGGCATGTCTGAACCGCTTGCGCCCATCGAACGTCAAGGCAAAGGCGAGCGCGCGGCGGACATCATCGGGATCGGCTGGGGCGAGCGCAGAGGGTTCGTCAGGCATGTCCCGACGCTAGGCCATGGGAACGAACAAAGCAAGAACATGGGAGCGACGCGGCTTGCCACTCCGGCACTCATTCCTTCATGCTGGCGGCATGCCAGACCACCGCTTTCGGACCCTCGAACGGCTGATCCGCCAAGCCAACCAGGCATCCTCCAGGAAGCCGAACTCGATCCAGATGCTGGCTGAGGTGATCCGCTTGGTCACCGAAGACGGCGCCGACCCCTACCTGGTCATCGGCGTTCTGGTGGAAGGCGCAGTCCACACTGTCGCCAGACACATCCCGGCGGAACGACAGGCAGAGACGACCGAACAGCTCGGCCAGCTCCTGGTGGACCGACTGAAGGCGCGCGGCCTGGCGTAAGAGCTGAAGTCAGTGCAGCTTGGGGGACTTCAGAGAACTCGACCGATCGCGGGACCGCACCGTCAATGCCACCGGGCTCTTGTCGCGCATCAGCCGCAGCCTGACCTCCGCGCCAGCGCTCCCTGATGCCCAGACACGCCGCCAAAGGCCGGCCAGATCGCTGATTTCGTCACCGCCCACCGCCAGGATGCGGTCGCCCCTGCGAACACCTGCCTGCTCGGCCGGTCCGTCGTCTGCCAAGCCGCCCACCACGATCGAGTTCATCTGCTTCAGTGGCGTACATGCCCAGCCAGGGCCGCGCCGGCCGGTTCACGCGGCCGTAGCTCAGCAGGTCCTTCATGATCGGTGTCAGCAACCCGATCGGCACGACCATGTTCATGTCGAGCCGTTGTCCCTTGCCGTCACCCTGCTGAAGGATCAACGAGCCGATCCCCATCAGCTTGCCGTCGCTGCTCAGCAAACCGCCACCGCCCCAGAACGGATGCGCGGGCGCGGTAAAGATCGCATCGTCCAGCACATACTCCCAGTAACCGGCGAACTCCTGGCGTCCGACCACGCGGGTTTCGATCGCGTGATGCCGGCCGCCGCCGGCGGCGAAGACCACTTGGTCGCCAACTTTCAGGCTGTCCGAATCGCCCATCTCCAGCGCCGGCAGGTCGAGCCTGCCCAGCGCCTGGACCAGGCCGAAGCCGCTCTCCTGGTCATACGCCAGCGCATGGCCGGGGATCGCCCGCCCGTCAGACGAGGTGATCCAGAGCGTCTCCGCCTCGGTGATCAGGTAGCCGATCGTAGCCACCAGACCGCTCTCGCGGATCACAACGCCACTGCCCGCACGCTCGGTGCCGAGAGTCTCTGCGGTGAACGCGTCCGGCGGGACGTAGGTCTTCAGGCTGACGATTGCCCGGAGGGCCCGCTCCAGATCGAACGAATAGTCGCCCGCGTCCGGCTGGAGCTTGGGTGGGATTTCCCAATCCTGGTTCTTCATGCCTCGACGTCTTCCCTGGTTCGAAGGCGGGGCGCTCATAGCGGCAATATCGGCGCTTTGGTCGCCCGTGGCCAGAGTTCAAAAGCGTGTTTCACGCGGTGCTCAGAACAGCCGGTCCGATGGTCCATACGGCACGATGATGTCCGATGGATCGGCCAGGTTAAGCATCGCGCGTGCCCGTTCATCGAGCGCATCGGCGTCGATGTGGCGTGAGCGAAGTCCGGCGACACGTCGCTCCCAGGCGTCGCGTTCGGCGCGCGCCTTGTCCTGGTCCGCCTGCGCCTGGGCGAGCAGCTCCTGTCGCTGCGCATAGGCCACCAGGCCATGATTGCCTTGCACCGCATTCCAGCCGAAGTAGCCGACCAAAGACAGGAAGATCACCGGTGCGACCGTTGCCTTCAGCCTGCGCTTCACCTCACGTCCGAGTGCCATCGACCACTCCAATTTCAACTCGTCATGCTACAGGATTCGCGTTCGGGCGTGAACGAGCGGTTTCCGTCTCACAGTGTGCAACGATGTTTTGACCGGCGAGTTGTCGCCATCTCCTCGCCGCGGCAGGACCCAGGCTAAGCCATGACGATCGAACAGCGTCGATCACTCCCGAGCGATACTCAAATCATCGCGACACACCACGGAAGCGGGACCGCATCTCCATCTGCCCTGATCGTCGCCGGTCCCACTGCAAGCGGCAAGTCAGCGCTGGCGATGGAGCTGGCTGAGCGATGCGGCGGCACGATCATCAACGCCGACGCCATGCAGGTGTATCGCGAGCTGCGCGTGCTCACGGCGCGACCCTCGATCGAGGAAGAACACCGCATCCCTCACGCGCTCTACGGCATCAGGCCCGCTGCCGAACCGGGCAGCGTGGCGTGGTGGCGTGAAGCGGCGCTGGCAGAGATGGATCGGGCGCGGGATGCCAGGCGACTGCCGGTCCTGACAGGTGGCACCGGCCTCTACCTCGCCGGATTGACCCAGGGTCTCTCAGCCATTCCCGACCCGGGTCCTGCCGCGCGGGACGAAGCGCGGCGCCTGCTCAAGGACATCGGACCCGCCGCCCTTCATACCCGCCTTGCGGAGGCGGACCCCGAGGCCGCTGCCCGCCTGCGCCCGACTGACAGTCAGCGTATTGCCCGTGCCTGGGAGATTTGGCGGGGTACCGGCAGAAGCCTCACCTCTTGGCAGGCGCTTGCCGGTCAGCCGGCGCCCTGGCGTTTCGCCGCCCTTCTGATCGATCCGCCGCGGACCGAACTGCGTGCGGCGATCGCCGCTCGGCTCACGCGAATGCTGGCCGAAGGCGCCATGGAAGAGGTTCGGGCACTGCTGGCGCTGGGCTTGGACCCGGCGCTGCCGGCAATGCGGGCGCACGGCATACCCGAGCTGGCCAACTATCTACGCGGCGACTTCACGCTCCCCGAGGCCGCGAGGCGGATCGAACTGGTGACCGGCCAGTACACCAAGCGGCAGGCGACATGGTTCCGCCACCATCAACTTGCCGAGCCGCCACGCGTGCAT
This sequence comes from uncultured Alphaproteobacteria bacterium, assembly GCA_963818775.1. Taxonomy (GTDB): domain Bacteria; phylum Pseudomonadota; class Alphaproteobacteria; order Acetobacterales; family Acetobacteraceae; genus JAMXLO01. The sequence continues at coordinate 169,399 of CAWFUF010000008.1, forward strand.
ACGATCCATGCGCGATTTGCGGCTGGAGAGCAACTTTCGGAAAGGAACGTTCAGGATATCTTGGCATTTATTGAGCGTATGGGTTGACGCACCGCACCATCCAGCCTATCGGTTCGCCCCCGCTATCACCCGGAGCACGACCATGTCGGCAGACGAAGCCCAATCGGGAGCAGAAGTTCTCCTCCGCGCCCTCAAGGATCAGGGTGTAGAGGTCATCTTCGGGTATCCCGGCGGCGCCGTACTGCCGATCTACGACGCGCTGTTCAAGCAGAATGCCATCCGCCATATCCTGGTCCGCCAGGAGGGCGGTGCGGTGCATGCGGCCGAAGGTTACGCCCGCTCGACCGGCAAGGTCGGCGTCGTGCTGGTGACTTCCGGTCCGGGCGCCACCAACGCGGTCACCGGTCTGGTGGATGCATTGATGGACTCCATTCCGCTCGTCTGCCTGACCGGCCAGGTTCCAACCCATCTGATCGGCAACGACGCCTTCCAGGAGGCCGACACCACCGGCATCACCCGCCCGGCCACCAAGCACAACTACCTCGTCAAGCGTCCTGAGGACCTGGCGCGCGTGGTGCACGAGGCATTCTACGTTGCCCGCTCCGGCCGCCCGGGCCCGGTGGTCGTTGACCTGCCGAAGGACATCGTGATCGGCCCGGCGCCCTACACGCCGCCGGCCGACGGCCACCCGAGCTACCGCCCGCGCACCGAGCCGGACCTCGGTCAGATCGACAAGGCGATCGCACTGCTCAAGGCGGCGAAGCGGCCGATGGTCTACACCGGCGGCGGCGTGATCAACGCCGGCCCGGCGGCGGCGGCGGCACTGACGCAATTCGTCCACATGACCGGCTTCCCGGTCACCAACACGCTGATGGGTCTCGGCGCCTATCCCGCCTCCGATCCGCAGTTCCTCGGCATGCTGGGAATGCACGGCACCTACGAGGCCAATCTGGCCATGCATGGCTGCGACGTGCTGCTGAACATCGGCGCACGGTTCGATGACCGTGTGACCGGACGGCTGAACGCCTTCAGCCAGGGGTCGAAGAAGATCCACGCCGACATCGACAGCTCGTCGATCAACAAGAACGTGCCGGTCGATGTGCCGATCATCGGCGATGCGGGCCGCGTGCTGGATGCGCTGATCGCGGCATGGAAGGCGGATGCGACCGCACCTGACACGCACGCGATCGCGACCTGGTGGCGCCAGATCGATGCGTGGCGCGCGAAGGGCAGCCTGAAATTCACCCAGGACATGACGCCCGGCGCGATCATCAAGCCGCAATACGCGATCCAGCGGCTCTATGAACTGACCCGGTCGGTCGGCAAGGAGATCTTCATCACCACCGAGGTCGGCCAGCATCAGATGTGGGCGGCGCAGCACTTCCACTTCGAGCAGCCGAACCATTGGATGACCAGCGGCGGTCTCGGCACCATGGGCTACGGCCTGCCTGCCGCGATGGGCGTGCAGGTGGCACATCCCGATGCGCTGGTCATCGACATCGCCGGTGAGGCATCCGTGCTCATGAACATCCAGGAAATGGGCACGCTGGCGCAGTACCGGCTGCCGGTGAAGGTGTTCATCCTGAACAATCAGTACATGGGGATGGTACGCCAGTGGCAGGAGCTACTGCATGGTGGCCGGTATTCGGAAAGCTACAGTGCAGCACTGCCGGATTTCGTGAAGCTGGCGGACAGCTTCCACGCCGTCGGTCTGCGCGCCCAACATGTCGAGCAGCTCGATGACGTGATCCGCCAGATGCTGGCGACCGATTGCGCGGTGATCGCCGACATCGCGGTGGATCCGAAGGAGAACTGCTTCCCGATGATCCCGAGCGGTGCGGCGCACAACGAAATGATCCTCGGTCCCGAGCACGAGGACGAAGCCGCCGGCATCACCGACGAAGGTCTCGTATTGGTATAAGCCGCTGCGCCGCCCGCGTGCATCGGCGGCGCCCTTTGCCGCCCGATCCCTGTTGCCGTCACCAAAGTTGTCAACATGCCCGACACCACACTGCGCACTGCGACGATCTCGGTCCTGGTGGAGAACGAGCCGGGCATCCTTGCCCGCGTCGTTGGCCTGTTCTCAGGCCGCGGCTACAACATCGACAGCCTTACCGTGGCGGCGGTCGAAAGTGGTGGGGAGCGCTCGCGCATCAACATCGTAACCTCCGGCACGGAGATGGTGATCGAGCAGATCAAGGCGCAGCTCGACCGGCTGGTGCCGGTGCATCGCGTCGCGGATCTCACGCGCGAAGGTCCGCACATCGCGCGCGAGATGGCGCTGATCAAGGTGGTCGGCACGGGAGAAAAGCGCGTCGAGGCACTGCGCATCGCCGATGCCTTCCGCGCGCGGGTGATCGACGCGACGCACGAGAGCTTCGTGTTCGAACTCACCGGCGGCACCGACAAGCTCGACGCCTTCATCGACCTGATGCGGCATCTCGGACTGGCCGAGGTGTCACGTACCGGCGTGGCCGCGATAGCGCGCGGGGTGCGAACGATCTAGGGTGAACATGTCATTGCGAGGAGCGCAGCGACGAAGCAATCTCGGTCAGGTTTGTGCGCGCAATGCGTTACCGAGATTGCTTCGTCGCTCCTCTCCCTCGCAATGACGCGGGAAAGGAGCGACTGAGATGCGCGTTTACTACGACCGAGACGCCGATGTGAACCTGATCAAGGGCAAGCGCGTCGCCATCATCGGCTATGGCAGCCAGGGCCACGCGCACGCCAACAATCTGAAGGAAAGCGGGGTGAAGGACGTCGTCGTCGGTCTGCGGCCAAAGTCGGGCGGCGTCGCCAAGGCCGAGGCCGCTGGCCTGAAGGTGATGGACCCGGCCGATTGTGCGAAGTCCGCTGACGTGGTGATGGTGCTGACGCCGGACGAGGGCCAGGGTGATCTGTACCGGGAAAAACTCGGCCCGAACATGAAGAGCGGCGCCGCACTGGCGTTCGCGCACGGGCTCAACGTGCATTTCAATCTGCTCGATCCGCGCCCCGACATCGATGTGTTCATGATCGCGCCGAAAGGTCCTGGTCACACGGTGCGCAGCGAGTATCAGCGCGGTGGTGGCGTGCCGTGCCTCGTCGCAGTGGCGCAGAACCCGTCCGGCAACGCGATGGAGGTGGCACTGTCCTACGCCAGCGCGATCGGTGGCGGCCGCGCAGGCATCATCGAGACGACGTTCAAGGAGGAATGTGAGACCGACCTGTTCGGTGAACAGACGGTCCTGTGCGGCGGTCTCGTCGAGCTGATGAAGGCCGGCTACGAGACATTGGTTGAAGCCGGCTACGCGCCCGAGATGGCGTATTTCGAGTGCGTGCACGAGGTGAAGCTGATCGTCGATCTGGTGTATGAGGGCGGCATCGCCAACATGAACTATTCGGTCAGCAACACGGCCGAATACGGCGAATACGTGTCCGGACCGCGCATCGTCAATGATGCGACCAAGGCAGAGATGAAGCGCGTTCTGGACGACATCCAGTCAGGCAAGTTCGCGCGCGACTGGATGCTGGAGAACAAGGTGAACCAGACCAGCTTCAAGGCGATGCGCCGGCGTCTGTCCGAGCATCCGATCGAACAGGTGGGCGAAAAGCTGCGGGCGATGATGCCGTGGATCGCCAAGAACGCGTTGGTGGACCGGTCGCGCAACTGACGGGTGTGCTGACCGCATTCACCTGTCAGGGCGGAGCGCTCCGGCGCTGTTCGGAGCCGCTCGCCAGTGCGGAGTGGATCGATCTGCTCGAACCGACGCAGGATGAGATCGAGCGTGTCTCGCGCGAAACCGGCCTCGCGATCCCCAGCGAGGCCGACATCAACGAGATCGAAAGTTCCAGCCGCCTCGCTACGCGCGACGGCGTGCTTTATCTCAGCATGCCGATGGTCAGCCGACCGGAAACCGAGCCGCGATCGGTTTCGGTCGGTTTTGTCCTCTCGCCCGAGCGCCTGATCACCGTCCGCTTCGCACCGAGCAGACTGTTCGACCACTTCATGGTGCAACCTGATCCAACAGCGCGCAGCAGCTCGCATGTGCTGGTCGCGCTGCTGGAGGTGATCGTCGATCGCCAGGCCAATTCGCTCGAACAGGTAAAGGCGGAGCTTGAAATGCTCTCCCATCGCATCTTCTCCGATGACATGGCGGCGGCCAGCGGTCGCAAGCGCGAGGACGCCTTGCTGCGTGGCTCACTCGTCACGCTGGGCCGCGTCGGCGACCTCATATCGCATATCCGCGAAAGCCAGGTGGGCGCCGGGCGCATCGTGCCCTACGTGGAGACGGCAGCCGAAGCGTGGTTCCCGAAGGAACTGAAGCCGCGGTTGCACACGCTGCAGCGCGACATCTCTTCGCTGAATGATTTCGACACGCACCTCAACGACAAGCTGCAGTTCCTGCTGGACGCGACACTCGGCTTCATCAACATCGCGCAGAACAATGTGATGAAGGTGCTGACGGTCGTCTCTGTCGTCGGCATTCCGCCCGTGCTGGTGGCTGGCATTTACGGAATGAACTTCAAGAACATGCCGGAATACGACTGGTCGTGGGGCTATGCCTGGGGCCTCGGCTTGATCATCGTGACGGGCCTTGTCCCGCTCGCCATCTTCAGGTGGCGCAACTGGGTCTAGGGAGGCTAATCGTGCAGCGCATCGAGGTTCGCGAAGCCGACATCACAAAGCTGGCGGTCGATGCAATTGTGAATGCGGCCAACCAATCACTGCTGGGCGGCGGCGGTGTCGATGGCGCGATCCACCGCGCAGCGGGCCCGGAGTTGCTGGCGGAGTGCCGCACGCTCGGCGGCTGTCCGACGGGACAGGCGAAGATCACCAAGGGCTACCGTCTGCCGACGAAATTCGTGATCCACGCGGTGGGACCGCGCTATCGCAACGGCACACACGGCGAACCGGAGCTGCTGGCGAGCTGCTATGCGGAGAGTCTGAATCTGGCGGTGGCGAACGGCGTACGATCGATCGCGTTTCCAGCGATCAGTTGCGGGATTTATGGGTATCCGATCGCTGACGCGGCGCGGATCGCCGTGCGGACCGTGGCAGGGTTCGTGGCAGGCAATGCATCGATTGAACGCATTGTGCTGGCTTGCTTCGGGCGCGATGTGCTGGAGGCGTATCAGCTTGCGCTTCGGGACGTGCGGCCGGAGTGACGGCCCCTCCCGCCAGGGGGAGGAGGAGTATAGTACCCTCCGCTCAGTCTCAGAGGAAGCACGCGAAGGCTAACGCAAGGTCGGTTTATCCAGCATATCCCAGCCATAAGCGCGCGCCACCCGATCGAGAATTTCCTGCGCGACGGACTGTCCGTTGTCACCGTTCGTCATCACGACCAAGCCATAACCCTTGGCACGATGCGCGGTTGACAGGCAACGAAATCCCCAATTGCTGCCGCCATGTTCGAAATACCAGCCCTCGCCCTTTCGCGAGATCGAAAAGCCGACGGCGTAAGAACCGATGCCCACTGGCGTCATCATCTCCTGCATCGTGGCGCGGGTAAGCACCGAACTCGACTGCCCGGCCATTGTTCGCTGAACTTCGATCATGAACTTCGCAAGATCTGTCGGAGTGGTCCACAATCCGGCCGCTGCCTGTTCAGGGTAAACGTGCCACCGCGCGCCCATGCCTTTTCCGAGCCAATTGTGGCCTCGCGCAGCAAGTCTCTCTCGATCGGCGGCCAGAGGTTGTTCAAAGGTGCTGCTGGTCATGCCGATCGGGCTGAGAACCCAGTTCTGCATGATGTCCGTGAAAGATCGCCCAACCGCATCCGTGAGCGCGAGCTGCTGGATCATGACGCCCCACCGGAATATTGGGCGGCGAAGAGGGGCGGGCGGACCAGTCGAACCGGGCCGACATTGGACGGTGGCTGACCGTCAAAATTGCTGCACCGTCGGAAGAGGCGCTCCAGGTTCGTAGCCGGGGAACCCCAAGCCGTCTCCGGTGCCGGATGTGTGGCTCATGAGTGTTCGCGGCGTTACGGGTGGACGGCCCTTGAAAGGCGCGTCCGGCAGGCTCCAGGAGGTCAAGATGGTGTTGACGTCCTGGTCGAGACCGAATGACCCGTTTTCAACGGCTTTGAGCGACGCCATCGCTGCGACTGGCTTGCTCGTGGATGCAGCCTGATACAGCGTTTCATTCGTGGCGGGGGCGCCGGTTTCTACGTCAGCCACTCCCCAGGACATTGCCCAGTCAACCGCAAAATCGTGAATCACAGCGACACTCAGTCCGGGCACGTGATAGTAAGCCATCACCTCCGGGATCGTGAGTGAGTCGGCGCCTTGGCGATTAGGTAACTGACGACCTTCAACTTCTGCGATCATCTAGGGACTGTTTCCGAGCGTGCCTCTGCTGACGGCGCCTATGCGGCCGAGCGCGTCGCCGACGCCGCCTGCATTGCCATCGAGTCCGCGACAGCCTTCCTCTATGCCGCTTCCGCCATGCTGCTGATCAGGCGCATGGCTCGTTGCACATGAGTTCAGAGTGAGACTTCTCAGTAGATCGTCGCCTTCAGCCGTTCAGGATATGCCGCGTCGTACTCGGCCCCGCCCACGCGCCCGCGCGTGATGTCCGCCAGGATCGTGCCGGAGCTTGGCAGGCTTCGACGCTCGACATGTTTCGCCGGGTTCCAGAGGTCCGACCGCACCAGCGCCTTCGGACACTGGAAATACACCCGCTCGACATGCACCACGATTACTGAACGCGGCAGCTTGCCCTGCGCCGGAAACCGTTGCAGCAGCGCCGGGTCGACGGAGATCTCCGCCTGCCCGTTCACCCGCAGTGTCTCGCCGACCCCCGGGATCATGAACAGCAGCGCAATGCGCGGATCGCCGATCAGGTTATTCAGGCTGTCGGCGCGATTGTTGCCACGCCGGTCAGGGATCAGCAGCGTCCGCTCATCCTCCACCACGACGAAGCCCGCCGGATCGCCGCGCGGCGACACGTCGAGACCCTCCGGACCGCTGGTCGCCATCACCATGAATGGCGAAGCCTCGATCATCGCGCGATAATGCGGATGCACATAGTCGATCTCCTTGGCGATCGCGCCCTCCGGCGGTTCGCCATAGAGTTCGCGCAGCGCCGCCGTGTCCGTCAGCAGGACTTTGTCATGCACACCGTCCATCGTCGCCTCACGCCATGATCCCAGTCGCTATCGTCACCGGCTTTCTCGGCAGTGGCAAGACCACGCTGATCGGGCGCATCCTGCGCGATCCCGGCTTCGCGCGCACCGCGGTCATCGTCAACGAATTCGGCGAGATCGGCCTCGATCACGAACTGATCGCCGGCAGCGACGAGACCCTGCTGGCACTCACCACCGGCTGCCTGTGTTGCGCGGTGCGCAGCGACCTGGTCGCGACGCTGCTCGATCTGCAGCGTCGACGCGAGGTCGGCGAGATCGCGTATGACCGCGTGCTGGTCGAAACATCCGGCCTTGCCGACCCTGCCCCTATTCTCCACGCGCTGATGACCGATCGCGACATCGCTCGGCATCACGCCATCGACGGCATCGTCACCCTCATCGATGCGCTGCACGGGGAGGCGACGCTCGATCGTCATCCGGAAGCCCGTCGCCAGGCGGCACTGGCCGACACGCTGCTGCTGAGCAAGACCGACGTCGCCAAACCGACCGACGCTCTGCGCGAACGGCTTGCCGCGCTCAATCCTGGTGCCGGCCTGCTCGCCGCTCGCGATGTCGCGCCCGCCGCGCTGTTCACCGGCACCGGCGTCGCGATGCGCTTCGCCACCCTGCCCGATCTGCCACCGCGCAATCCGTTCGCCGTCGCGAGGCACACCGATGGCATCACAACCTTCACGTTGCAGCGCGACCGTCCGGTTCCGGCGCTCGCGCTGACCCTGCTGCTGGAAGCGCTGACCGAGCACTGCGGCGCGCGCCTGCTGCGGCTGAAGGGGCTGGTGAACATCGAGGAGATGCCCGAGCAGCCGGCCGTCATCCACGGTGTCCAGCACGTCGTCTCGCCGCCGGAATTTTTCCCGTGCTGGCCCTCCGCAGACCGCACGACGCGCATCGTATTCATCGCGGAGGGCGTGCCGCGGCATTTCCCGTTACGCCTGCTGGACGCGATCGAGCGCGAGGTGCGTGAAGAGATGGAGCAGAACGGGTCGCCGCGCTAAACTCCCGCCACCTCGGGAGGAACCACAAGGAATGCACCGACGCAGCCTCTTGCTCGGGGCGGCGGCTGCCGCTCTGGCGCGCCCCGCCATAGCCGGCAAGACACACACACTGTCCATTGTGCCGCAGGTCGCGCTGAACAGCATCGATCCGGTTTGGACCAGCTCGCAGATCGCCCGGAACATGGGCTTCATGGTGTTCGATCTGCTCTACGGGCGCGACGATGCGATGAACCCGCGGCCACAGATGCTCGAAGGCGATCTGATGGAGGACGACGGGCGCCGCTGGACCCTGCGGCTGCGCGAGAACCTGTGGTTCCACGACGGCGCTCCCGTGCGGTCGCGCGACTGCATCGCCTCACTGAGGCGGTGGATGGTGCGCGATCAGGGCGGGGTGACGCTGTCGCAGCGGCTCGATGCGATGGAGGCGCCGGATGACCGCACCATCGTGCTACGGCTGAACAAGCCTTTCCCGCATCTGCGCACGCTGCTGTCGAAGTTCATCATCCCGGCGGTGATGATGCCCGAGCGCCTGGCGCAGACCGATCCGTTCAAGCAGATCCCCGAGGCGATCGGCAGCGGTCCGTTCCTCTGGCTGGCCGACGAGCATGTGCTGGGCAGCCACGCGGCGTTCGCGAAGTTCGATCGCTACGTGCCGCGCGACGAACCGGCGAGTTATACCGCGGGCGGGCATCGCGTGCTGGTCGATCGCGTCGAGTGGAAGATGATCCCCGACGCCCAGACCGCGGCCAATGCACTGGTGACCGGCGAGGTGGACTGGGTCGAAATCCCCCTGCCCGACCTGCTGTCGACGTTGAAGAAGGCGGCCGGTGTCAAAGTCGGCGTGCTGGATACGTTCGGCCAGATCTGCTTCATGCGTCCCAACCACATCGCTGCTCCGACCAGCAATCCTGGTGTGCGTCGTGCGATGCTGGCCGCAATCGACCAGCAGGAGGTGATGGCCGCATCGATGGGCAGCGATCCGGACAACATGTTCACCGGCGTGGGCTTCTTGCGGACCGGCAAGCCGGAGGTCGATGACGCCGGCATGGAGCTGGTGCGCACGAAGCATACGCCTGACCAGGTGAAGGCGATGCTCGACCGCGCCGGCTACAACGGCGAGCGCATCGTCCTGTTGCACGCGACAGATCACTGGTTCTTCAACCCCACCGCGACGGTGATCGCGCATTCGCTGTCCGCCGCCGGCATGAATGTCGATGATCAGGCGATGGACTGGGCCACGGTGCAGACCCGCCGGACCAGCCGCGAGCAGGTCGACAAGGGCGGTTGGTCGCTATTTCCGTCGGTCGTCGCCGCACCCGATCATCGCGATCCGCTGCTCGCGAACTTCATCCGCGGCAATGGCAAGGAGGCCTGGTTCGGCTGGCCCACCGATCCGAAGATCGAGCAGATATACACGGACTGGCTCGGCGCCACCGATCCTGCGGAACAGACCCGGCTGGAACGCGCCTACCAGTTGGAGGCGTTCGAGACGCTGCCGTTCATTCCCCTTGGCGGCTATCGGCAGAGTGCCGCTTGGCGCGACAACGTGCACGGCATCCTGAAAGGGCCATCCGTGGTGTTCTGGAACGTGAGCAAGGACTGAACCATGCAACGACGCAACTTCATGCTGGGCGCGGCAGCGGCAACTCTGGCGCGACCCGCGATCGGCGGCGAGACGAAGACGCTGATCTTCATTCCGCAGTCGCCGCTGGCAAGCCTCGATCCTGTGTGGACCAGCGCGATGACCACGCGGAACGTCGGCTTCATGATCTATGACGTGCTGTTCGGTCGCGACGCGGAGATGAACCCGAAGCCGCAGATGCTGGCGGGCTATGTCCTCGAGGATGATGGCAAGCGCTGGGTCATGACGCTGCGCGAGAACCTGTGGTTCCATGATGGAACGAAGGTGCTGGCGCGCGACTGCACCGCGTCACTGCGGCGCTGGATGCAGCGCGATCCCGGCGGCGCCACGCTCCAGGCGCGGCTCGACGCGTTGGAGGCACCGGACGATCGCACCATCGTGCTGCGGTTGAGCAAGCGGTTCCCCGCGCTGCCCAAGCTGCTGTCGAAGTTCCAGACTGCCGCGGTCATGGTGCCGGAGCGCATCGCCAACGGCACCGATCCCTACAAGCAGATGACCGAGATTGTCGGTTCCGGCCCGTTCCGGTTCCTCAAGGACGAATACGTCATCGGCAGCCACGCCGCGATGGTGCCATTCGAGCGCTACGTGCCGCGCAACGAGCCGGCGAGCTTCACCTCGGGCGGGCATCGTGTGCTGGTGGATCGGGTGGAGTGGAAGATGATCCCCGATCCCGCCACCGCCGCCAACGCGCTGATGACCGGCGAGGTCGACTGGCTGGAGATGCCGATGCCTGACCTGCTGCCAATGCTGCAGCGGGCGCCGAACGTCGTGACCGGACGGCTGGACAAGTGGGGCTTCATCAGCCAGCTGCGCCCCAACCACGTCACCGCGCCGACCAACAACGTGAAGCTGCGGCGCGCCATCATGGCGGCGATCGACCAGCGTGCAGTGATGGACGCGATCATGGGCGGCGATGCAGAGAGCACCATCGTGCCGATGGGGTTTCTGGCGACCGGCAAACCCGAAGTGGACATGGCAGGGATCGAGGCGCTGACCAAACGCCACAGCACAGCCGAGGTGAAGGCGATGCTGGAGGACGCGGGGTATCATGGCGAGCGACTGGTGCTGCTGCACACCACGGATCAGCCGTTCTACAATTCGGCCTCGCTGGTGGTGGCCGACGAGCTGTCGCGTGTCGGCATGACGATCGACGACCAGGCGATGGACTGGGGCACGGTGCTGCAACGCCGTTCCAGCAGGCAGCCGCTGGACAAGGGCGGCTGGTCGTTGTTCGTCAGCGTCACACCAGTGCCCGAGTACCGCGATCCGCTGCTGGGCTCGCTGTTGCGCGGCAACGGCAAGGACGCGTGGATCGGCTGGCCCGACATTCCGCGCATAGAGACGGCGTACAACGCGTGGCTCGACAGCGACGATCCGGCGGAGCAGACGCGGCTGGAGCGTGAGATCCAGTTGGCGGCGTTTGAATCGGTGCCGTTCATTCCCCTCGGCCGCTACATGCCGCGCGCAGCGTGGACCAAGAGTATCAGCGATCCGCTCAAGGGTCCGGCGCCGGTGTTCTGGAACGTAAGCAAGGCGTAGCAATTGTCATTGCGACACGGCGAAGCCATCGTCATGTCATTGCGAGGAGCATAGCGACGAAGCAATCTCGGTCACGCTGTGAGCGCAAACTTTGACCGAGCTTGCTTCGTCGCCGCGCTCCTCGAACAGACGCGTTACCGGTCGCCGCGCGTCTTGTACCACGGATGCGCCATACCCGGCGTCTTCACCCGCAGCGTATACACGGACGTGCTGGCGGTCAGGAACAGGGTGCGCAGGTCTGGGCCACCGAACGCGCAGTTCGCGCACACCTCCGGCATCTCGATGATGCCGATCTTCGAACCATCCGGCGCGAACACCCACACACCCCCGGTGCCAGTGCAGAACACCCGCCCGGCCGCGTCTACCTTCATGCCGTCGGGCACGCCGTTCGTGCCATCCGCCGACATGTCGGCGAACACCCGCCGCCGCACCATGTTGCCCGCCGCATCCAGCTCCACCGCATGGATGTACTGGCACCAACGCGTATTCGCGATGTAGAGCGTGCGCTCGTCCGGTGACAGCGCCAGACCGTTCGGGTACTCCACCGGCACCGCGAGGCTCACCGCCCCCTCCGGCGCGAGGCGGTACACCGCGGCATCCAGCTCACGCTCGGCCATCGGCACGCGATAGGCCGGATCAGTGAAATATAGCGAACCGTTCGAATGGCAGATCACGTCGTTCGGCCGGTTCAGCTTCTTTCCCTCGAACCGGTCCGCCAGCGTCGTCACCGCGCCGTTCGCCTCGAGCCGCGTCACCATGCGGCCGTCGCCCTCGCATTGGACCAGGCGCCCCTGCAGATCGAACGTGGTGCCGTTGCCGCCAATGGTCTTTCGCACCACCTCCGCCTTCTGCCCCAGCACCATGCGGTACAGCAGGTTCTGGCGAATATCGACGAAGTAGAAGAACCCGTCGGGGTGCCATAGCGGTCCTTCGGTGAAAACGAACCCGCCAGCCACCTTCTCCAGTTGCGTCGTCTCAAGAATATCCGACAATCCGGCCATTGTTGCTTCCTCCCGCACGAGGCATAAGCGTAGCACCGTCCCACATCGGGCGCGAAGGGCACTCCAAAATGGAACTCATTGATCTCAGCCGCGAGCTTTTTCACCGCACGCAGACCCATCCGTCGCATCCACCGGTCATTGTCTCGGTGTGGGGCGACCATTCGGAAAAGAAATACGCAGGCAACACGGTGTTCACTTCGAAGGCACTGTCGATCGCGTTGTCAGACCACGCCGGTACGCACGTGGATGCGCCGGTGCATTTCGATCCGCGACCTGGCGCACCATCCATCGATGAAGTACCGCTGGAGAACTTCTATACCTCGGCAATGTGCCTCGACCTCTCGCATGCGCCGCTGAAGCACGAGATCACGGTGCCAGAGATGGAGGAGGCGCTCGACAAATCCGGCCAGCAGATCCGTCCGCGTGACACCGTTCTGCTCTACATGGCGACCAACGATCGTCTGCTCGGCAAGCCTGGCTACTTGCACGACTTTCCCGGCCTCGCGGCTGAATCAGTGCACTGGCTGGCGGATCACGAAATCCTCATGTTCGGTGTCGAGGCGATCAGTCCGGCACCCGAAGGCGAACCCAACTACCTCGCACACATGGCCTGTGCCGAACGCGGTATCACTCACATGGAATGTCTCGCCAATCTCGACAAGCTGGTCGGCCGCGGGCGCTTCCGCTTCATCGGCTTCCCGCTGAAGATCCGCGGCGGCACAGCCAGCCCCATCCGAGCGGTTGCGGTCTTCGAGTGATCAGCCGCCGCGCTTGACCAGCGGTGCCACGAATTGTGGCTCGGTGTCCCAGGGGAACAGGATCCAGGTGTCCTGCGACACCTCGGTGATGAAGGTGTCCACCGTATCGCGTCCTGCCGGCTTGGCGTAGACCGCGGCGAAGTGCGCCCGCGGCAGCAGCCCGCGCACCACGCGCGCCGTGGCGCCGGTGTCCACCAGGTCGTCGACGATGAGATAGCCGGTGCCGTCACCCGCGGCCACCGGCGGCTTGATCACGGCGGGCGCGCCGCTGTTCTCCTCCTCGATCAACGAACCACTGCCGCCCGCCGCATAGCTCACGATCGACACGCTCTCCACCAGACGCACGTCGAGCTCGCGGGCGATGATCGCCGCCGGGATCAGGCCGCCGCGCGTGATCGCCACAATGCCCGCGAACGGCCCCTTATCCATCAGCCGCCACGCCAGCGCGCGGGAATCACGATGCAACTGATCCCACGAGACGGCGTAATAGTGCGCCGCCATCAGAACAGCCTGCCGCCGTTCGGCACCTTGAAGTCGGGCTTGATCAGCACGACTGCGCCCTCCTCGTCAGGCATGCCCAAGGTCAGCACCTCGCTGATGAACGGGCCAATCTGGCGCGGCGGGAAGTTCACCACCGCGCAGACCTGGCGGCCGATGAGCTGATCCGGCCGGTAGTGCACGGTGAGTTGCGCCGACGACCGCTTCACTCCGATCTCGCCGCCGAAGTCGATGACCAGCTTGTAGGCTGGCTTGCGCGCCTGCGGGAATGGCTGCGCATCGGTGATGGTGCCGACCCGGATATCGACGCGCTCGAAGTCGCCATAGGCAATCGTTTCGGCCATCGGCCGTTGCTCCAGTGGTCAGTGATAACTCACTGGGCCATACTGGCGGACTTGCCTTTCCGTGACCACTGGAGCGAAGCGAAGAATGCGCGATCATCACCTCCCCGGCCGCAGCCCCGTGTACGCGACGCACGGCATGGCTGCCACCTCGATGCCGGCCGCCACGCTGACCGCCCTCGATGTGCTGCGCGCCGGCGGCAATGCGCTGGACGCCGCGGTAGCGGCGACGGCCGTGCTGTGTGTGATCGAGCCACAGTCCACCGGCATCGGCGGTGACTGCTTCTGTCTCTATGCGCCCGCTGGCGCCGGCAAGGTGTTCGCGCTGAACGGCTCCGGCCGCGCGCCGACAGCCGCCACGATCGACTGGTACGAGCAGCACGGCATCAGCACGCTAGAGAACACCTCGGCGCACGCGGTCACAGTGCCCGGGGCGATCAACGCCTGGGAGACGCTGCTCAAGGCGCATGGCCGCAAGGGCCTCGACGAACTGCTCCAGCCGGCGATCCGCTATGCCGCGGACGGCTGGCCGGTGCACCCGGTCGTGGCGTGGGCCTGGAAGCGCCTGGAGGCGAAGCTGCGCAAGAACCGCACGTTCGCATTCCTGCCGAACGGTGAGGCACCGAAAGCCGGTGACATCTTCCGCAACCCGGCATTGGCCGAAACGCTGCGCGGTGTCGCACGTCATGGCGCCAAGGCCTTCTACGAAGGCGCGGTCGCGGCCGACATCGTAACGACGCTGCGCGCGCGCGGCGGCCTGCACACCGAAGAAGACTTGGCCAACGGCCTCACCACCGCCGAATTCGTCGAGCCGATCACGCTGAACTGGCGCGGTTACGACGCGTATCAGTGTCCGCCAAACGGTCAGGGCATCGTCGCGCTGATGATCCTCGGCCTGCTTGGTGATCTGCCCTCTGCGGCCGATGGACCGTTCGGCGCTCTGCGCTATCACCGCCACATCGAGGCGGCGCGGCTCGCCTATCGTGACCGCGACGCCTTCGTCGCCGATCCCTCGCAGGTCGATGTGCCGGTTAAGAAGCTGCTGAGCGCAGATTATCTGTCCGGCCTGCGCACGCTGATCGACGACACCAAGGCGTTGCGCGCGATGCCGTCCGCTGGCGAGACGCTGCTGCCGCCGCATCGCGACACGATCTACCTCTGCGTTGTCGATCAGGATGGCAACGCGTGCAGCTTCATCAACTCGCTGTTCGAGGGATTTGGTTCGGCGATCCTGGCAGAGCGCTCCGGCGTGATGCTGCAGAACCGCGGCTTTGGCTTCCGCGTCGAGCGCGGCCATCCAAACTGCATCGCTCCGCGCAAGCGGCCAATGCACACGATCATCCCGGGCATGGTGATGCAGGACGGTCAGGCGGTGATGCCCTACGGCGTGATGGGCGGCCACTTCCAGCCGATGGGCCACTCGCTGTTTCTCACCAACATGCTGGAATACGGCCTCGACATTCAGGAGGCGCTCGATCTGCCGCGGCTGTTCCCGCTACGCGGCAAGGTGCAGCTCGAGCATGGCATCTCGCGCGACATCGGCGAGAGGCTGACGCAACTGGGGCACGACGTGGAAACGGTGGAACGACCGCATGGCGGCGGCCAGGCGATCTGGATCGATCGCGCGCGCGGCTGCCTGGTCGGTGGCTCTGACCCACGCAAGGACGGCCTCGCACTGGGCTATTGATATGACGGAGCCCTGCGATCTCGACGCGATCGAGGCTCGCCGCCTGATCGGCCAGAAGAAGCTGGCACCAACTGAACTCCTCACAAGCTGCATCGACCGCATCGAAGCGGTGGACCATGGGGTGAACGCCATGGTCGCGCGCGATTTCGATCACGCCCGCGTCGCAGCGCAAGCAGCCGATGCATCCGTTGCGCGCGGCGACGTTCTGCCTCCGCTGCACGGCCTGCCGATCGGCATCAAGGATCTGCAGGAAACCGCGGGTCTGCGGACCACTTTCGGCAGCACGATCTTCCGCGACCACATCCCTCCGGCCGACGAACGCATCGTGGCGGGGGTGCGCCAGGCGGGCGCGATCGTCATCGGCAAGACCAACACGCCGGAATTCGGCGCGGGCGCAAACACGCGAAACGCCGTCTATGGCGCCACCGGCAATCCATTCGATCCGACGCGCTCTGCCGCCGGTTCTTCCGGTGGATCGGCCGTCGCGCTCGCGACCGGCATGGTGCCGATCTGCTCTGGCTCTGATACCGGCGGGTCGCTGCGCAATCCAGCCGCGTTCTGCGGCATCGTCGGCTTCCGCCCGACACCCGGACTGGTCGCCAATGAGCGGCGTGGACTCGGCTGGAGCAACCTTTCGGTCGCCGGCCCGATGGCGCGCACCGTGCCGGATGTCTGCCTGCTGCTCTCCACAATGGTGAGCGATGATGCGCGCGATCCGCTGGCGACCACGGTGCATGGCCGCACGATCCGCCGGCCGGAAGACTTCGCCGTCCCCGCACGCATCGACCTGTCCCGGCTGCGTGTCGCGCTCACGCCGGATTTCGGCTTCGCGCCGACCGCGCGGCACATCGCCGAAGTATTCGCCGACAAGACCGGGCTGTTCCGCCACGTGTTCGGAGTGGCCGAGGATACGACGCCGGACTGCACCGGGGCCGATGAAGCGTTCGAGGTGCTGCGGGCTGTCGCGTTCCTCTCCGGCCATCTGGAGAGGGTACGCGCTCGCCCGCAGGATTTCGGGCCAAACGTGCGCGCCAATGTCGAGGAGGGTCTGCGCTACACCGCGACCGATGTCGCACGGGCGCATGCATTGCAGACAGCGATGTATCGCCGCTGGCAGGACTTCTTCCTGCACTGGGACGTGATCCTGACGCCGTCGATCACGATCAGTCCGCAGCCGTGGCGCGAGCTCTATCCGGCGGAAATCGACGGCAGGCCAGCCCGGACGTATTTTCACTGGCTGGCGCTCGCCTATGCAGTGACGCTCACGGGCCATCCGGCAGTGTCGCTGCCGGTGGGGCTTGATCGCCACGGCATGCCGTTCGGCCTGCAAATCGTCGGCCCGCGTGGTGGCGACGCGTTCGTGCTGTCGGTTGCCGCCGAACTCGAGGCGCTCCTGGCAGGCGATACGCGCACGGCGCGGCCGGTGCCCAACCTCGCGCGGCTCAATTCGGCACGGCCGATCAGCGAGATGGCAGGTTTTCTCGGCTTCGATTGAGGTTATGGGACAACTGCCCAATCGCGTGACCCGCGATGCCGCTTCATCGTTATGCCGACGAAGGTCGGCATCCACGTCTTTCCTTGCACGGCGGCAACGACGTGGATGGCGGGCCTTCGCCCACCATGATGAGGACGAGTGCCCGGTGAACCAAAACCCGCGAGCATTGGCTCTAACGCGCGGTTGAAACAGCCCGAATCACCAACCGGATGAACCCATCGACCGCGGCGGGATCCATCCAGCGCATCACTGCCACCAGATCGTTCGTCGGATCGACCCAGGTGATGTTGCCGCCGGCCCCCGAAGCGAAGAAGCTCGCGTCAGACGCGCTCGGATAGCGAGCCCTGCCGGTGTTCAGCCACCACAGCAGCCCATAATTCGGATGCAGCGTGCACGGCTTCAGCGACTCATCGATCCAGCTCTCCGGCAGCAACCGCTGCCCGTCCCACACGCCACGACGCAGCATGAGCAGGCCGATCCGCGCCTGGTCTTCAGCATGGATGGCGATCCCACCGCCCCAGTGGCTGCCGCCCGACACTGACTCGATCATCCGCCTATCGATCTCCACCTTCGACGTGCGGTAGCCATGCCAGTGCCAGTCCGACGAAGCGCCGATCGGTCGCATGATGCGTTCGGCGAACACCTCCGGCAGCGGCCGGCGGAAGCGCCGCAGCAGCGCCAGCGCCAGGCGATTCACCCGCACGTCGTTATATTCCCAGAATGTGCCCGGCGGCCGCAGCGGCCGTGCATCGCCCTTGCGGCCCTTCCCTTCCACCGCGAGGTTGCGATTGCGGTCGACGATGTCGGACTTGCCGAACAGCGTGCCCTCCCATTCGGAGGTCTGCTGCAGGAGGTGCCGCCAGGTGATGGCCCCGTTATGAGGACCGTCGAACCCGCCGTCGTCCACCGTCCGGCCAACCGGCTCGTCGAGTTCCGCTATCAGCCCGTCAGCCACGGCAATGCCGGCCAGCAAGCTGAGATAGCTCTTGGCGACCGAAAAAGTGAAGTCGACCTGCCGCGTGTCGCCCCAGTGCGCAACCACCGAACCGCCCCGCAGGATCAGCCCATTCGGACCACCTCGTGGATGGATGGGCCCGAGAACTTCGTTATGCGGCGGTGGCTCAAAGAAGCCGGCCTCGAGGTGTGCACGCAGATCGCGCGGCCATGGCGTCTCGTGCGACAGAGCGAAATCGACAGCGCCGTCCAGCATGGGTCCTCCTGGGGTGCCTTGCCCCGGGATACCACATCGACACCAGGACGCGCATACTAGCGCCGGGAATCGCCCAGCGCGGATCAACCGCCGGGCGGGGCATTGGGACCGGGAGACGCTCGTGGCAAGGCTTGAGCGTAACATAAAGCGTGCGGCGCTGGTAACCAGCCCGCTGTTTGCTGCCATGCGATCCGACGAACTCGACGAGATCCTGAAGTTCGCCTCGGAGCGACGCGCCCGCCGTGGTCAGACGATCTTTCAGCGCGGCGACAATGGCTCCTCGCTGATGGCGGTGTTGCGCGGCCGCGTCCGCATCAGCTCCATATCGGGCGACGGCAAGGAAGTGACGCTGAACGTCATCAACCCGGGCGAAATCTTCGGGGAGATCGCCCTGCTCGACGGCGAACCGCGCAGCGCCGACGCCACTGCGATCGAGGACACTCTGCTGCTGGTCGTCGAGCGTCGGCACTTCCTGCCCTTCCTGCGCCAGAACGAGGACCTGTTTCCCCGCCTGCTCGCCGTGCTGTGCAGCCGGCTGCGGCGAACCAGCATAACGTTGGAAGAGATCGCGCTGTTTGATCTGCCGGTACGGCTCGCGCGCGTGCTGCTGAAGCTGGCGGACGATTACGGCCGGCCAAATGCCGCCGGCACGCGCATCGACCTGAAGCTTTCGCAGCGCGATCTGAGCAATCTGGTCGCGTCGTCACGCGAGAGCGTCAACAAGCAGCTACGCACGTGGCGCGAGACCGGTGTCGTCGATCTGGAGGGCGGCTTCATCGTGCTGTGCCGGCCGGCCGAACTGCAGCGGCTCACCGACGTCAAGTGATTCCGATTCGGTCGACACGGTCGTTGACACGGCGCGGTGCAACCCGGTGTTCTAGATCGCATGCGAATCGTAGCGTGCATCGTTGCGGCATCGGTCCTGCTGCTGGCTCGACCGGCGGCATCCCAGGGCACGACGCAAGACAAATACTTCATCACCAGCGACGGCGTGCGCCTGCACTACCTGGAGGCTGGGCCGCGAACCGGCCACACCATCGTCTTTGTGCCAGGCTGGACCATGCCGGCCTGGATCTGGCTGCCGCAAATTCAGGCGTTTGCGGGGCGCTATCACGTGGTGGCATTCGATCCGCGCGGTCAGGGCGACTCGGATGCACCTGCCTCAGGCTACGAGCCAGGACGGCGCAGCCAGGACATCGCCGAGCTCATCGCCAACCTGGCACCGGTGCCGGTACTGCTGGTGGGCTGGTCACTCGGCGTGCTCGACACACTGGCCTACGTGCGGATGCATGGCGACGAGATGGTGGCCGGGCTGGTGCTGGTGGATAACTCGGTTGGCGAGGAGCCAGCGCCGCCGCCTCACGCGCCGCACCGTCCCGTGCCGGCATTGCCGCACGCCATCGCCATGCACCGCTTCGTACTCGGCATGTTCCATCACCGGCCGAGCGAGAGCTATCTGGACCGCCTCACCGAGGCCACGCTGCACACGCCTGAGCGGGCCTGCCGGGCGCTGCTGGCGTATCCGTGGCCCCGCGCCTGGTGGCGTGAGGCGGTGTATTCCACCAGCAAACCAGTGCTTTACGTCGTGCGGCCCGGCTGGCTGTCCGAACAGGCAGCAAACCTCGCGCATAACCGACCCGGCACCCAGATAGCGATATTCGGCGACGCCGGCCATGCGCTGTTCGTCGATGATGCGGCACGGTTCAACGCTCTGCTGGCAGGCTTCATCACGCGGACCGTATGGCCGTGACCGCGCGCACCGCTTTGGTGCCGCTGTTTCTCGTGTCGCTGGCCGCAGTGGGATACGAGACGGCACTCACCCGCTACTTCGCAGTCGCCAAGTGGTCCGAGTATGGCTACTGGGTGATCTCCATCGTGATGGTGGGGTTCGCGTTCAGCGGCGTGCTCCTCGCACTGTTCCGCGACGTATTCGCGCGCCATGGCGAGACGCTGCTGTCGGCGCTCCCGGCACTGCTTGTGGCGACGGCGGCGATCGGCTTCCATTTCACCACCATAAATCCGTTCAACCCGCTGCAATTGCAGAATCCGGTGACCTGGGAGGCGCAACTCTGGAATATCGCCGGCTATTACGCGTGCCTGCTGCCTTTCTTCTTTCTGGCCGGCACGTTCATCAGCCTGAGCTTCGTGCTGAATGCCGATCGCATTGGCCAGGTCTACGGCTATGACCTGACCGGCGCAGGTACCGGCGCGGCGTTCGTGCTGGCGGCGATGTTCGTGGTGCACGCGTTCTTCCTGGTGCCGTTGTTGCTGATCCCGCTGGCGGCGAGCGCCTGCTTTGTGGCGGGGCGACGACGCTGGGCGGGCGCGGCGGCCGCCGGTGTTGCACTGCTCGGCGCGGAGGCGCTGCTGCTGCTCGACAACCGGGCAGAATTCAACGACTTCAAGGCGATCTATGCGCCGCTTCACACGCCTGATGCACGCGTGGTTGCCAGCGTGCTGTCCCCGCGTGGCGACTACGCCCTACTGGACGATTTCACCGAACGGGTGGACACCGACATATCCAACAACGCCGGCATGCTGGGCGTGCCGGGGCCGCCACGCACCTTCGGGCTGTACCGCGATGGCAACCGGATCGCTGCACTGCCCAAGCCTGGTGAGCTGGACGTCGGCTACGCGCCGGCGTCGCTGGACGCGCTGCCGTATCTGCTGATCCCGCACGCGAGCGTGCTGCTGGCAGGCGCATCGGGAGGCTTCCGCACCGCGGAGGTTCTCGCGCTGGGCGCAGCGCATGTGCATGTGCTGGAGCCTGAGCCCGTGCTCCTGCGCGCCCTGGAGCACGGCCTCGGACCATCGCCCGCGCGGAGCGGCGATCCCCGGGTGACGGTGTCCGGCGCCGGGCCGGTCGCGGCAGTCCGCAACGGCGGCGATTACGACATCATCGACCTGTCTGCCGATTTTCTGGATACCGCCGAGGCCAACGTCACGGCCTTTACGGTGCAGGCGATCGCGGGCGACCTGCTTGCGCTGCGGCCAGGTGGGATCGTGTCGATCCCGGTATCGATCCGGGATTTTCCGGTCTACGCATTGCGTGTGCTGGAGACCGCGCGAGCCGCACTGCTTGCCGCGGGCATCGAAGATCCGGCTGCGCATGTGATTGTCTATCGCTCTGCGTGGGGCGCGCGCATTCTGTTGTCCAACCGGCCCTGGGATGCCGCGCGTATCGCCACGCTGCGCAAGTTCAGCGACGAGCGCTCGTTTGACGTGTCGTGGTATCCGGGCATGGATTCCGTCGCCGCGCGCGGCAGTATCTACAACGACCTGCCAGCGGTTTCGTTCGCCAACGGCGAGGTCACCTCAGATGGTCCGGACGATTCGATCGCCGACGAAGCGCGCCCGGTGCTGGCGAATACCCCGACGCCATCGCGATCGGCCTTCAACCTGGCGCCGATCACCTTGGATCGACCGTTCTTCTACGCGGTGCTGCGGCTGGATCAGCTCAATACGATTTTGCAGCGGCTGGAAATTCTGCCGCAGACGGAGATCGGCGCGCTGGTCAATCTCGCCGTGCTCGCTCAGGCAGTGGTGATCGCTGTCCTCGTGCTGCTGGTGCCATTGGCCGCTCCGCGCAGACTGCGTCTGCCGGAATTTGGACTGTTGCGGCTGATCGTCTATTTCCCCGCACTCGGCCTCGGGTTCCTCTTCATCGAGATCTTCCTGATCGAGAAGGCCAGCCTGTGGCTGAACGACCGCACGTCGGGCTTCGCACTGGTGCTCACCGGCATGCTGATCTTCTCCGGGTTGGGCAGCATGATGGCGGATCGGCTGGAGCGCGCCCGGCAAGGCATCATCATTGCTGGCATCGTTATCATCTGCTGGTGCGGCATCGCACTGACGGGACTCCAGCCAGTCATTCTCGCGACGCTCGATCTGCCCTGGATCATCCGCGCCTGCCTGGTGCTAGCGGTGCTCGCCCCGGTGTCGCTGGCGCTCGGCCTTCCCTTCCCGCTCGGCCTGGCGCGCACCGGCTCCAGTGCGATGCTGCCCTGGGCCTGGGGGCTCAACGGAGCTTTTTCCGTGGTGGCGACGCCGCTCGCCAATCTGATCGCTCGCGAGGCGGGCTTCAGCCGGGTTCTGCTCAGCGCCGCGATACTGTATGTGGTCGCGCTGATGGCATTCCCTGTAGCGAGGACGAATAACGCGTGGCAGCATCTTTCAGCACGATCACGCGCCGCGGAGTGATTGCTTCCGCCGGCGCGCTTTGCCTGGCGCGGACGGCGCGCGCCACTTCCACCTGGAATCTCTCCGCCTACGAGACGGCGATGCGCGCCTCCGGCCGCCAGGTCAGCCTGACCGAGGCCCAGTTCGACACCATCCAGAAGCGCAAGCCTGCGGCGCTGAAGCTTATCGATTCCTATCTGAAGCAGCATCTCGGCACCGTCGACCCTGTCGTCATGGCTGCGTTCGAGACGGTGCCGCGCGAGTATTTCCATTACATCTACTCCGAGCACCGCGCGACGCCCGGTGACGCCTATGAGGCGGAACCCAAACCCTGGGGTCTGGGCTACGGCTCAGCGCTGTCGGATTATCTGGGCCAGGCCTACATGACGCAGGTCTGCAAGCCGAAGCCCGAAGACGTGACACTGGAGATCGGCACCGGCAGCGGCTTCCAGAGCGCTCTGCTGTCGCGGATCGTCAAGCGCGCCTATTCGATCGAGATCATCGAGCCGCTCGGCAAGGCAGTCGGCAAGATCTTTGCCCCGCTCGGTTATGACAATGTCCGTACGCGCGTGGGCGATGGCTATTACGGCTGGCCCGAGGTGGAGGGCGGCTTCGACATCATCATCGTGACCTGCGCCGCGCAGTACGCACCGCCCGATCTGTTCAAGCAGATAAAGCCCGGCGGGCGCCTGGTGATCCCGATCGGCCAGCCGTTCAAGCGCGGGCAGGTGCTCTACGTCTACACCAAGGACGAAGAGGGCAAGATCCACTCGAAGCGCGACATGGGTGTGTTCTTCATCCCCATGACCGGGGCAATTGACAAGACGCCGGCGCCGCATGCCGCAACGGAAAAGCCGGTGACCGACTGACATTGTCATTGCGAGCGAAGCGAAGCAATCTCCATTGCGCAGGGCCCAGCGAGAAGCACGATGGAGGAGACCATGAACTACGAACATATCCTGGTCGATGTGGAGGACGGCGTCGGCATCGTGACGCTCAACCGACCCGACAAGCTGAATGCGATGAACCGCAGTTTGTCGGCCGAGCTGCACGCCGCGGTGAAGGCGATGGACGCCGACGACGCGGTCGGCTGCATCGTGATCACCGGCGCGGGCACCAAGGCGTTCTCGGCCGGTGGCGACATTCACGAGCAGCGTGAGGACGATCGCCGCTACTCGCCGGAACAGCTCGACGCAATGCGCGAGGGTCGCAGAGCCTACGACATTTCGGCCTCCGCGAAGCCGACGATCGGCATGATGAACGGCCTGGCGTTCGGCGGTGCAGCGGTTCTCTCATCCTCGCTCGACATGCGGGTGGGCTGCGAGGACACCAAGTTCCGCTTCCTCGCCGCGGCGTATGGGCGGATCAACAGCACCTGGTCGCTGGGCGCCCAGGTAGGCTGGCCGATGGCGAAGGAACTGCTGTTCACGGCGCGCGTGGTGGAAGCCGAGGAGGCGTTTCGCATCGGGCTGCTGAACCATTTGGTGCCCCGCGAGAAACTGCGCGACAAGACGATGGAGATCGCGCGCATGATCGCGGGCAACCATCGTGGCGCGGTGATGGGCGTGAAGGCGCTGCTGCTGCGGCAGAAGGGCGAAAACCTGGAGCAGCAGTATGAGATCGAACACGACTACACCACGCACGTGATGCGCGGTGCCAAAGCCGAAGACGCATTCCCCGAGTTCATTGCGCGCAGGGGAAGGGCGCTGACCTGATGGCGATCAAATACGAGAAGCGCGATGGCGTCGCCTACATCACACTGAACAACCCGGAAAAGGCCAACATCTTCGACAAGGAGACGTCGGACGAGATCTCCGAGGCCTGGATTGACATGTGGGAGGATCGTGACATCCGCTGCGCCATCCTCACCGGCGCAGGCGACCGGCATTTCTGCGGCGGCCACAATCTGGCACCGCGCAAGAACATCACCGAGGAAGAGCGCGAGTATCTGCGCACGCAGCGCATCTTTTGGCCGCTCGCCGGCACGGTGCACGGGCAGAAAACCGGCGTCGACGGCCGCTTCGGCGATCACTATCCGCGCGTGTGGAAGCCGGTGATCGCCGCGGTGAACGGCTGGGCAGCCGGCGCCGGTCTGTACGTCCTGCTGTCCTCCACTGACATCCGCATCGCCAGCGCCGAGCATGCGCGTTTCAAGTTCTCGCTGCTGTCGCAGGGTTGGATCGGTCATGGGCCGGGTGCGAGCCTGCTGATCAAGCAGCTTCGCTACGCCGATGCGATGAAAATCCTGCTGACCGATGAACCGTTCGACGCGCAGGAGGCTTTGCGGATCGGTCTGATCAACGAGGTGGTACCGCATGCGCAGTTGCTGGAACGTGCCGAGAAGTATGCGCGCCATATCGTCTCGCTGCCGCCGGTCGCGGTACGCATGATGAAGGAGTTCGTGGTCCGCTTCGGCGATCTGCCGACTGACCAGGCGTGGCATGTGCAGAACCTGATCAACAACCTGCTGATCCAGGTGACCACGGACGGTGAGGAAGGCCGTGCGGCATTCAACGCCAAGCGCCCGCCGAATTTCACCGGCGCGCTCCGGCGGCGCGGTGAGGCCTGGGAGGAGCCGTCGGAGGACGACGCAAAGCGCCTCGACGAGGCGTATCGCAGCGGGGAGTTTTAGTCACCTGTCGTCCTGAGCGCGGGAACCAGATCGGAAGCGAAGCGATGCTGGATGATCTCGACTCGCTGATCCGCGAGGCGATGACCGAGTGGCAAATTCCCGGTCTCGCGATTGCCGTCGTGCAGCACGATGCACCCATCTTCCTCAAGGGGTTCGGTGAGCGCGACGTGGCAGCTGGCCTGCCCGTGACGGTGGACACTCAGTTTGTCCTCTGCTCTGTCACCAAGTCCTTCACCGCGGCAGGGCTGGCCATGCTGGCGGATGAACGCCGGCTCGACTGGCATAAGCCGGTGCGAGAATACCTCCCTGAGTTTCGCCTGCACGACCCGATTGCCACCGAGCGGATCACGGTTATCGACCTGCTGTGTCACAGCAGCGGGTTGCCACGTCACGACTGGATCTGGATGCCCGGCGATTGGTCGACAAAGCAGATGCTGGCAGCAATGCAATTCCTCGAGCCGAGCCGCGATATCCGCCAAGCCTATCAATACCAGAATCTCGGCTATATGGCCGCTGGCATGGTTGCTGAACGAATCACCGGCCAGTCGTGGGAGGATTTCACGCGCGAGCGTATCCTGACGCCATTGCGAATGCATCAGGTTGGCTTCTCGGTTGAGGAACTGGAGCGAGCGGCCAATTCCGCACGACCCTATACCATGGTCGATGATAAGCGCCGCCGGTTTGCGCTTTGTCCGATCAGAACCACGTCGGCAGGCGGCATCAACGTGACGACCGCCGACATGGTGAACTACCTCCGTTTCCATCTGTCCGGCGGATCGTTCGACGGCGTGCAGTTGCTCTCCCCCGCAGCCATCCGGTCGATGCAGACGCCGCGGGTGCACACGGGGCGCTCGGAATTCGACGAGATCGGCGACCAGCACTACGGTCTCGGCCTGAGTTGCTATCACTATCGTGGCGAGCGCGCCGTCGGGCACGATGGTGGCTGGATAGGCTGGGGTACCAGGATCGCCATGCTGCCGGATCGAAAGCTTGGTGTCGTGGTTCTCACCAACCGGGCGCCCAGTCCGGTTACCGAAATGCTCAGCTACGTCGTATTCGATCAGCTGTGTGGTAAGGAGCCGGTGCCATGGTTCGAGCGCTTCCGTATGCGCCGGCAGCAGTTCCTGGCGGCGGAAACGGAACGCCGTGAGGCCCGCGACTCGGCCCGCAGACGAAACACACAACCAAGCCACCCACTCGCCGACTATGCCGGCGAATATGAGCATCCCGGCTATGGCCGGATCACGATCGAGGCGATTGGAGATGTGCTGCACTGGCACTATCGCGGCATGACCGCCCCGCTGTCCCATCGTCACTATGACGTGTTCGAGGTGCCCGAATTGCCGGACACTCTGGCGCCAGACCTCCTGGCGATCAGTTTCGGGTATGATCGTGAGGGCACCATTGACCGGCTGTCGGCGCCGTTCGAACCTCAAGTCAACGAGATCGTTTTCCGTCGCCTTCCCGGCGGAGAGGCGCTCGATCCGGCATTCCGCACCGCGTGCATCGGCACCTATCGCATCGGTCCGCAAACGCACGCTGTCGCACTGGATGCTGATGGACAGCTCACGCTGACGCCATCCGACCAACCCACTTACCGCCTGGTTCCCTATCAGGCCAGCGCATTCGAGATCGCTTCGCTGGTAGGCTTTCGCACGGAATTTTGCCGCAATGAGTTAGGCATTGTGGATACGATCATCTTCCACCAACCAAACGGCACATTCCGTGCGCGGCGCATTCAACAATAATTGCTGAGGGACGTTTGACAGGCCGCGACAACGATGCGTCGAGAATGCCCAACGGCCCTGTTGCCACTGGCGTAAGCGGATCTGCCTCGCCTGCCCAGAAGACCAGCGCTGTCACAGCCGCTCTGGCCGCGCTGGGCATTGTCTATGGAGACCTCGGCACCAGCCCTCTGTACACCTATCAGGCGATCGTGGGTGCGGTCGGCGGCCATCCGTCCGCGGCAGATGCGCTCGGCCTGCTATCCCTCGTTGTCTGGGCGCTTATCGTCACGATATCGGTCAAGTACTGCATGTTCGTCATGCGGGCCGACAACCACGGCGAGGGCGGCATCCTGGCACTCATGGCCCTTGTCGCCGGCCGAGTGAGCCGTGGTGGTCGCGTCACGGGGTTGCTCGTCATCATGGGCCTGTTCGGCGCGGCCCTGATCTACGGCGACGGCATTATTACACCAGCAATCTCGGTTCTGAGTGCACTGGAAGGCGTCAACGTCGCCACCGACGCGCTCAAGCCCTACGTGCTGCCAGCGTCCCTGATAATCCTGTTCGGCTTGTTCCTCGTCCAACCTCGCGGCACTGCCAGTATCGGCCGCATTTTTGGACCGATCATGCTGCTCTGGTTCGCCACCATTGCGGTGCTTGGCCTGTTCGGTGTGGTCCGCCAACCTGTCGTCGTGACCGCGATCAACCCGCTCGAGGCGTTGGGCTTCCTGGTGCGTCACGGTTGGCAGAGCTTCGTCGTGCTCGGAGGTGTCTTCCTCGCGATCACCGGGGGTGAGGCGCTCTACGCTGATATGGGGCACTTCGGCCGCACGCCGATCCGGTCGTCCTGGTATTGGATCGTCCTGCCTGCACTGATGCTGAGCTACGCCGGCCAGACCGCGCTGCTGATCGAGACCCCTTCGCTTACCGGCAATCCGTTCTTCAAGCTGGCACCAAGTGGAGCTGTCATCCCGCTGGTCGTTCTCGCGACCGTGGCTACCGTCATTGCAAGCCAGGCCATCATCACCGGCGCGTTCTCGCTGACACGTCAGGCCATGCAGCTCGGCTGGTTCCCGGGACTGATGATCCGCCAGACCTCAGATAAGGAGTACGGCCAGATCTATGTGCCATTCGTCAACTGGACGATGATGCTCGGCACGCTGGCGGTGGCCGCGGGTTTCGGCAGCTCCGATCGCCTCGCGGGCGCATACGGCACCGCGGTCTCCACCACCATGCTGCTCACCACCGCACTGCTTTACAATGCAATGCGCGACATCTGGCGTTGGCCAATTGTGTCCGCCCTGTTCGCAAGTGGCGTGTTCCTGTTGGTGGACATCGCGTTCTTTGCGGCCAACCTGCTGAAGGTGCGCGAGGGTGGGTGGTTCCCGCTTCTGTTCGGTGCGCTTGTCTTCATGGTCATGACAACATGGCACAAAGGTGTGGCGGCGGTGCGCCGCAAGCAGGCGGAGGACGAGGAGAGCACGGCCGCATTCCTCGCCAAGATAAACCAGGACGGCGGGATCGCACGCGTGCCAGGTACCGCGGTGTTCTTGAGCCGCGGGGGCGCAGCGGTGCCGCGCCAGTTGCTGCACCACGCCACGCAGTTCAAGGCGCTGCACGAGACTGTTGTCACCCTGACAGTCGGTTTCGACGAGGTACCGCGTGTTCCCGCCACTGAACGAGCCGTCACCAAACATGTCACTGACGGACTTTGGCATGTGAAGGTGCGATTTGGTTTTGTTGAAGTGCCCAATCTTGCGCTCGCGTTGGCCCACGCCAGGGATCAAGGCTGTCAGGTCGACCTCGATGAAGCCCTGTACTTCGCCGAGCATGATGAGGTGGTACGCAGCAAGACACGCCCGCGTCTTTCGGGGTGGCGGCGAATTCCGTTTGGCTTCATGTACCGCAACGCGGTCCGCACCCCGGATCGCTTCGACCTACCACCTGACAGGTTCATCGAGATCAGCCGCCAGGTTGAGTTATAGAGTGCGCGGAGAGACCTCTAATGAAACCGCCTGCGTGGTTTCCAGGCGCACCCAGCAGGCGATGCCCTGATGCCGCTACGCCGAAGCGTTGTCGTCATCCCACTGATTGCCTGGCTGCCTCTTCTTGTGCTCTCGGGACTGGGTGGACAAATCCTGTCCGGGCATGCGGCTGTGCCGTTCCTCTGGGACGTGGATGTTCACGTCCGCTTCCTGGCGGCGATGCCGCTTCTGATCGCTGGCGAGGTCATCGTGCACCAACGCATGCGTCCCCTGATAAGGCCGGTCCCGGAGCGACGCTTGATTTCGGAGAGCACGTTGCCCCGCTTCGATGCCGCCGTCGGAGCACTATTCTAGCGGGCGCGCGCCCTCAGGGTATCGTCCCAACCAGGGCGTTTACGAACGAAGCTCTGCGATTGAGGGCGGCCTCTTGATTTTGGTTCTGCTCGATCGTCGTTTTGGACAATTGATCAGCCACCCTCGTCAGCATCTTTGCTCGGTTGCTCCGCAGGCGCATCACGGCATCACCCCAGGCGAGCTTGCGGCGCGCGAGTTGGACCAGAACCTCATCGTCCTCATTCCACTCCGCGAGAACGATCGGAACGTAACGAGGGTCAACATCCTGTATCAAACCCAACACTCTGTCGCGGCATGCGCGAATGTCCATCTGCCAGTCTGAGATAGCTGAGTAATCAGCGTGGCTGGCCAGGCTCGTGTCAGCCATCTGGGTCAGTGTTGCGTGGTTGATCTCAACGAGTGGCAGATGGATTGCCAGCGCTCGGTATTCCTTTTTGCTGGCGACCGACGATCGACATTTCTGTGCTTCCTGTAGTGTGGATTCCGCCGTCTGTATGAACTGCCGTTGCTCGGCGTCCCTCGTCGTGCAGGCCAGTCCCGCAAGGCATGGCACAGCAATTGTTAGCAGTCGGAAAACCGAAATCAGACTGCTGGAACGGTACGCCGTCGTCGCTGAGTTCGTGGATCGAAAACGGACGGATGTGCCTGCCGCTGGCATATTCAGGGTTTTGGCGTGTTGGCCCGCCTCGTGCCGCGTGCGGCCACGTCAATTCTACTGCCGCGCCATTGCAATGCGGAGGGCTTCCTCCGGCGAAACGAGGTGATCTGAATTCTCGGCAGCGTCGGCGATGGCGATTTGCACTCCTTTGATCCGACCGTTGAAGGCATTGCCGCGAGGACCGTAGTCCGGGGAGACGGGGGCGCCACCGTCCTCGCCAACATCGCAGCCGTCATCGGCGGAGAACACCATCGCCAGCGTCATGGGAATGTCCCCTTCACCAACCTTCTTGCCATCAACGTAAAGCGTCGCCTTTCCGCCCTTCCCCAGGCCCCCACCGGCATAGGCGAACTCCATGCGCACCTGGTGCTCGCCGACGGGTAACCTGTCTGCGGCCTCGACATAGAAGTGCTGCACGCCACCGAGGTTGTAGCAGTATTTGAGCTTGCCGGCTTTGGCGTACAGGCTCCAACCGCCAATGTTCGCGCCCTGCGCGATGATCACGCCCTCGGCACCAGAGTTTGGTACCTCGATTTCGGCGGTTACCGAGTGGGATTTGTTCTTGATGCTGATGACGCAGTTCTCGGACAATCGGCCCATGCCGGGGAACAGGAGCTGGGTATTTCCTCTGATCAGCACTGGCCGCCCTGCAACGTCTGGGTTCAAGCGCCTTCCGAGGTCGTCATCCATCGGCAGCACGTTGTAGCGGGTGGCCTCGATCAGCCACAGGCGCTGCAGTTCATGCAGCTTCTCCGGCATCTGCTTTGACAGGTCGTTGCTCTGACTCCAGTCCTTTTCCGTGTCGTAGAGTTCCCAGACGTCGTCATCGAATTCCGGGGTCTTCTCGCCGATCAGCAGCCATGGCGTCTTGTGCCGCGTCACCGCGGTCCAGCCCTTGTGGTAGATGCCGCGGTTGCCGAACATTTCGAAATACTGTGTCTCGTGCCGTTCCGCCGCCTTGGCGTCATTGAACGAATAAAGCATGCTGACGCCCTCGATCGGCTGCTGCGCCACGCCATTCACCGAAACCGGTTCAGGAAGCCCGGCCGCTTCGAGGATCGTCGGCGCGACGTCAATGACGTGGTGGAACTGCCACCGCATCTCGCCCCTGGTGGCGATCCCTTTCGGCCAGTGGATGATGGTTCCGTTGCGCGTCCCGCCCCAGTGCGAGGCAACCTGCTTGGTCCACTGGTAGGGCGTGTCCATGGCATGCGCCCAGCCTACCGCGTAGTGGTTATAAGACTCCGGTCCGCCGAGTTGGTCGATCCGGGCGTTGAGAAATTCCGGTGTCTCGACCGCGGACATTCCGTTGAAGTTCAGCATCTCGTTGAAGGTGCCGTGCAGCGTGCCCTCAGCCGAGGCGCCGTTGTCGCCGATGATGTAGTAGACCAGCGTGTCGTCGAGGATACCCAGCCTGTTCAGACCGTCGAGCAGGCGTCCGACATGATGGTCGGTGTATTCCATGAAGCCGGCGTAGACTTCCATTTGCCGGCGCAGCACTGGCTTTAATGCCTCCGGCATCTCGTCCCACGCCGGAATCTCCTTGTGGCGCACCGTGAGCTGGCATTCCGGCGGAATGACACCAAGAGCCTTTTGTCGCGCGAAGATTTCTTCGCGGAGCTTGTCCCAGCCTTGGTCGAACTTGCCCTTGTACTTGTCGGCCCATTCCTTCGGCACGTGGTGCGGAGCATGGGTGGCGCCTGGTGCGAAGTAGACGAAGAAAGGCTTGTCGGCAGCCAGCGCCTTCTGCTGCGAGATCCAGGCCATGGCCTTGTCGGTCATGTCCTCCATGAAGTGGTAGCCCTCTTCGGGCGTCTTCTCCGGATCGACCGGCGTGGTTCCCTCGTAGATCGTCGGGTACCACTGGTTCGCTTCGCCGCCAAGAAAACCATAGAAATACTCGAAGCCGCCGCCGCCCGTCGGCCACGCATCGAACGGTCCGACCGGGCTCGTCTCCCACACCGGCACTTCGTGGCACTTGCCGAACTGCGCGGTCGAATAGCCGTTGAGCTTCAGCGTCCGCGCCAGCGGCGAAATGGTGTTTGGCAGCACAGAACTATAACCCGGCGAGCCGCTGGCGATCTCGGTGATGCCGCCCATGCCGGCGGAATGGTGGTTGCGCCCAGTCAGCAGCGCCTGACGGGTCGGCGAGCAGAGAGCAGTGGTGTGGAAGCGATTGTACTTCAGGCCGTTCGCTGCCAGCTTCTCCGCGTTCGGCGTCTGGCACGGGCCGCCGAATGCGCTTGCGGAGCCAAACCCTGCATCGTCCAGCAGAATGAGCAGGACATTGGGCGCGCCCTTGGGGGGGCGTAGCTGCTCGATCGGCGGAAATTTCGTGTCCGGATCCTTTGCATCAAAGGTAATCAAGCCACGCCGCGTCGTGTTCGGCATCGGGAGGTGGGAGCGATGCTTCCGGTCGTCGTTGTTCATGGTCTCGGAATCCTTGGTGCTGACGCTGACGCGAGCTTCTTGGGCACGAAGCGGACATCAAGCGAATAGACGGCGGAAGCACTATGGTCAAAGGGCAGCCTTCTGCGCAAATGTTTAGATGCGCCGTCGACGCGGCAATCGCGGCCGCATCCACATCCAGAAATGACGCTTGACAAAGCTGCCCAACGCCACTTATTAACCGATGAGTTATCTAACCAGCCGGTTCACAACGTTATGGCCCTCGACCATCTCAGCCGAACCTTCTCGGCACTCGCGGACCCGACGCGACGGGCGATCCTGGCACGGCTCATCTCGGGAGAGACCTCGGTCACCGAATTGGCCGAGCCGTTCGCCATGAGCCTTCCCGCGATTTCCAAGCACCTGAAGGTGCTGGAACGCGCCGGCCTCATCGTGCGCACCCGCGAGGCACAATGGCGGCCGTGCAAGTTGGAAGCGCGCCCCCTGAAGGGCGCCTCCGACTGGCTCGAACGTTATCGTATCTTCTGGGAACAGAGCCTCGACCGCCTCGAAGGCTACCTCAAGGAACTGCAAGGCAAGGAGAAGCGACGTGGCCGGAAGCATTAGCGCCACGGCGGACCGCGAACTCGTCGTCACGCGCGTCATCGATGCACCGCGTCGGCTGGTGTTCAGGGCCTGGACGCAGCCGGAGCACATCGCGCGCTGGTGGGGACCACAAGGCTTCACCACGATCCACTGCGATATGGACATCCGCGTCGGCGGCACCTACCGCTTCGGCATGCGATCGCCGCAAGGCACCGAGCACTGGAAGCGCGGCGTCTATCGCGAAATCGTTGAACCCGAGCGCATCGTCTTCACGTTTGCCTGGGAGGATCCCGACGGTCATCCGGGTTACGAACTGCTCACCACCGTGACCTTCTCCGAACAAGGCACGAAGACCAGGCTGACTCTACACCAGGCGATGTTCGAAACCACCGAGGGACGCGACGGCCATGTCACAGGCTGGACAAGCTGCCTCGAACGCTTCGCCGACTACATGCTTACCATGGCATAAGGAGGATTGAGAAATGCAACATCAGATCGTCTCACGCGACGAGTGGCTTGCCGCGCGCAAGGAACTCCTGCGCAAGGAAAAGGAATTCACCCGCCTGCGCGACCAGTTGAGTGCCGAACGCCGTGAGCTCCCCTGGGTCAAGGTGGAAAAGAACTACCTGTTCGACGGCCCCGACGGCACGGTGACGCTCGCCGACCTGTTCGACGGACGCAGCCAGCTCGTCATCAAACATTTCATGTTCGGCCCCGACTGGACCGAAGGCTGCGTCGGTTGCTCGTTCGAAGTGGACCAGGTCCAGGGTGCACTGATGCATCTCGGCCACCACGACGTATCCTATGCCGCTGTCTCGCGCGCGCCGTTTGCGAAGATCGAAGCGTTCAGGCAGCGTATGGGCTGGCCGATCAAGTGGGTATCGTCGTACGGCAACGAATTCAACTTCGACTTCCACGTGTCGTTCACGCCCGAGGAGATCGCCGCCGGCAAAGCGTACTACAACTATCGCGAAGGTGCCGGCGTGATCGACGAAATGTCGGGCCGCAGCGTGTTCTATCGGGACGAGTTTGGCCAGATCTTCCACACCTATTCGTCCTTCGCACGCGGTGGCGAGATGTTCCTCGGCAGCTACGCCTTCCTTGACATCACGCCAAAGGGACGCGACGAAACCATCAATGGCAACCTCACCGACTGGGTTCGCCATCACGATCGCTACGACGACGATACCGGCTCTTGCTGCCACTAATCTACTGGATCGGGCATGAAACTCTTCTATGGCTGGGTCATCGTTGGCGTCGGCATGCTGGTGACCTGCATCGGCATGGGCTCGATGATGTCGCTCGGCGTGTACCTTCAGCCGATGTCGCAGGACATGGGCTGGTCGCGCGCCGGCATCTCGTTCACCGCCGTGCTCAGCTTCCTGGCCATGGGGTTCGGATCGTTCCTCTGGGGATCGCTGTCCGACCGGTTCGGCACGCGCGTCGTCGTGCTGGCGGGCGGCGTCCTTCTTGCCGCCGGGTTAATCTCCGCCAGCCATGCTACCGAGCTATGGCAGTTCCAACTCCTGTTCGGAATATTGGTGGGCTTGGCCGCGGGCAGCTTCTATGCACCGCTGATAGCGACGATCACCCGCTGGTTCACGGTCAATCGCAGCCTTGCGGTGGCACTCGTCTCGTCGGGCATGGGTCTCGGCTCGTTTCTGATCGCACCACTGTCGCGATGGATCATCACTAACTACGACTGGCGCACCGCGATGATGACGATCGGCAGCCTCGCCCTGGTCGTCGTCATCCCCGCCTCGCTGTTCGTGCGCCGCCCGCCGGCCCTGGCGTATCCCGGCGGCGTGGCCGCAGCAGGAGCCGACGGACACGACTTCACCATGGCGCAGGTACTGCGCACGCCACAGTTCGCGGCGATAGCACTCACCCACTTCGCATGCTGTGCTGCGCATTCGGGTCCGATCTTCCACATGGTGAGTTACGCGATCGACTGCGGCATTTCATCGATGACGGCCGCGACGGTGTTCGGCATCACCGGCCTCGCGTCGCTGAGCGGACGCATCGTGTGCGGGCTGATAGCCGATCGGGTCGGCGCCAAGCAGACTCTGGTCGCCGGTCTCGCCATTCAGGCACTTGCTGTGAGCCTCTACGTTGTCACCAAAGGCACTGTCGGATTCTACGCGCTTGCGGCATTGTTCGGCCTCGCGTTCGGTGGCGTGATGCCGCTCTACGCGATCCTTGTGCGTGAGTATTTCGGCGCCAGGATCATGGGCACAGCGTTCGGCACCGTGGCGATGGTGTCGACGCTCGGCATGGCGATCGGCCCGTGGGCTGGCGGCTGGCTGTTCGACACATTCGGCAGCTATTTCTGGATGTATATCGGCTCGTTCGGCATTGGACTTGGTGCGGTGGCCATCGCGATCACATTCCGACCGCCCGAACGACAGCCCGTCGCTGCCCTGTCATTGCAAGAAGCGTGAGCGACTAAGCAGGAGATTGCTTCGTCACTGCGTCCCACGCAATGACAATGTGCCAGACTTGTGCAGCGCGGAGATCTCCTCATGCGGCAAACTGAGTATGTCGCGCAGCACCGCGTCGGTGTCAGCGCCGAGCCCTGGTGCGACACCCGCCTGTCGGCCGAAGCTCGTGCGCCACGGCAAGCCAGGCAGAACGCCGCCTTCGTGTGCATTCCAGAATCCACGTGCGCGCAGATGCTCGCTGCCGACGAGGTCCAGCGAACTGGCAAGCGCGGCGGCTGGAATGCCGGCACGCGACAGGCGGTCCGCTGCGCTCGCCGCGGACTGTGTTCGCAGCCACTCGGCAACCGTCTCTCGTTGCACCGGGCCCGGCACGACGCCGCACAGAGCCCGCCATTCCGCATCGTTGCCGACCGCCATCGCGATCCATTCGTCATCGCCCGCACAGCGAGATGCGCCGTGCAGTCTGTGCCGATCGGAGCGATCGCCTTGCGGTACCGGCGTCGCACCGCGTTGCGTCTCGAGCAGCGGCTCCGCCAACGTCCACAGCATCGCCTCGATCATCGAAAAGTCGACCCGCGCCACGCCGCCTTGCCTGCGACGCTGCCACAGTGCCGCCGCGACGATGAACGCAAGCATCAGTCCGCACATCGGATCGAGCCAGGCGAACCCTACGCGCGGCGGAATGTCAGGATGCCGGTTCAGTCCGGCGAAGCCGGCATAGCATTGCAGCAGCGTGCCGTAGGCGACCGCGTGCGATTCCGGTCCGGTTCGCCCAAGACCCGACGCCGAAACATAGATCAGCTCGGGGTTGCGCTGCTGCAGCGCCGCAGCGCCAAGCCCCAGCCGGTCCATCACTCCAGTTGCGAAATTCTCCACCAGCACGTCGCACCGATCCGCGAGCGACCGCGCAAGATCCACCGCCGCCGGCTGCTTCAGATCGAGCACAATGCCGCGCTTCGCCTGCCCCAGCACTGTGTGCAGCCCGGAATCGCGGCCCGGATCGCCACGGCCAGGTGCCTCGACCTTGATCACATCGGCGCCCATCGCCGCAAGATACCGTGTCGTCGTGGGGCCTGCGATCACCCAACTGAAGTCGAGCACGCGGACGCCGGATAGCGGCAGCGGACCGGGCGACTGTGCCGCAACACTGTCACGGCGCGTGATGGATAACCCGAACGGATGACCCGGCGCCTTGACGGTCCGCCCATGGGATTCGGCCGCGCGCCAGAAGTGGCGATGCGCAAGCTGCGGCGACTCAAGCTGCTCCGCCAGTTCGCGCAGCGGAAAACTCGGCACACGCGCCGCCTGTGCGGTATCGGCGATCCATTGCTTGTCGTGCTGACGGCTCCAAGCTGACATCAGCGCATGCAGCGCGTCCCAATTGGCCACGCGATCCGGCTTGGTGGCGAAGCGCGGATCACTGCCCCAATCCGGCGATCCCATCGCGACGAGCCACGACGCCCATTGTCGGTCCTCGCGTGGCGAGATCGCCGCGTAGCCGTCGCGCGCCGGCAGGATGCAGACCGTGGCACCATTGCCGTCGGTCAGGCGCTTGCGTGAACAACTCCTGCCGTGCACTCCCGCACTGGTGAGTTCGCCCATGGCCATCGTCGCCAGTGCTTCCTCGATCGACACATCGACGATCGCGCCGGACATGTGCGGTTGCGCGGCATGCATGCCCGCACACGCGGCGGCGAGTCCGCCGATGAAGGCCGACTGCTCGCCCACCGGCCGGATCGGTGCCTCCGACAGATCGTCAACCTGCCCGGTCAGCAACCGCGCGATTCCGCTGGAATACATCAGGGTGAGATCGCTCGCCGGGCCATTCGCCTTTGGCCCGCTCTGGCCGAATGGTGAGATGAACACCAGCGCGGCCGCATCATTCAGCGCACGCAATGCATCGGCGTCGCACTGCCGCGCGCGAAGCTCGGCCGGCCGGCCCTCGCAGACGATCAGATCGGCCGTCGCCAGCGCATCGCGTGACATCACCGGCTTGCCGTCATTGAGATACGCGGCCAGCGGTGTCGCGGTGTCGGGATCGATGCAGACGACACCCGCGCCGACATCGGCAAGCAGCCGTCCACAAACGGCGGCGGCCAAACCCTGGCCCATCTGCACAACCCGAAAGCCAGCAAGCAACGACATGTGTCACCCGTTCAGAATTGGACGGACGAAATCAGCCAGATTTCCGCCAGGAAAGCGAATGCCTCTGATGCCCGCAGCATGTGCCGCCACCACGTCAATGTCCTTGTCGCCGATCAGCACACACCGGGCCGCATCGAGTTCCCACGCGCGCATCAGATCGAGCAGCATGCCAGGGCGCGGCTTGCGCCAGTCGCTGACGCACCGATATGCCGGAACCACCGCATCCGGATGGAACGGGCAGTAGCGAATGTCGTCGATCGTGCCCCCGGCGCGCCGCACCTCGTCGATCATCCAGCCATGCAGCGCGACCACCGCCGCCTCGTCATACTGACCGCGCGCCACGCCCGACTGGTTGGTCACGACGAACACGTGCCAGCCGGCGTCGGTCGCATCACGCATCGCCTCCCGCGCGCCAGCCATCCACTCAAAGCGCTCGCGGCTGCCAATATAGCCGTGGTCGACGTTGATCACGCCATCGCGGTCAAGGAACAGCGCCCGCCGACGCAATACGCGCAGAACCTCCTGTTGGGCACTCGCATAATCCTCAGGAACACCGATGTCGCGGAAGTATCCTTCGCTCACCGTGCCGCGCAACGCGCCTCGCGCAGCGAGCCGCGGAAGGATGTCGGTCTCCAGCGAACAGGCCGGCGACAGATCGTCGACCACGCGGCGATCGAGCAGATAGACGCCCGCATTGACCAGACCAGCGGTTGCGATGCACGGCCGTTCGCTGAATGCCGCCACCCGATCGCCCTCAAGTGCGACGCCGCCATAGCGCGACACATCGTCCATCCGACGCAGCAGCATCCGTCCTGCTATGCGGGCTTCGTCCGCATTCCCGGCGCAGAGCAACCTTGCGAGGTTGCAATCGAACAAGGAACCTCCGTTGCACAACAGGAACCGTTCATCCAGGAGATCGCGGGCGTGAAACAACGCCCCCCCGGTGCCGGATCGCACCGGCTCTTGCGACGCGACGATCCGCACCTTGCGGGGCAGGAACGCCGCCAGCTCCTGGACCCGCGCTTCGCTCTGTTCGTCAAGATGACCGGTCAGCAAAACGAATTCCGCCACGCCGAAGCGCACGAATTCGCGCAGCAGCCACGCGAGGAACGGACGGTCGCCGCCCGCCAAAAACGGCTTCGGCGTGCGCCCGGTCAGCGCGCCTAAGCGGGTGCCCATGCCGCCGGCAAGCACGACGCACTGGCACACCGTTGTGGCCCGCGCGCTCACCCTTCCGCCGCCGGCTCCCGACTGGCCCGCACCTTGTCGACGCGCCTGCCATCCATCTCCAGCACCTCGAACCGCCAGCCGGAAAACACGATGCGCTCGCCCACCCGAGGCACCCGACGCAGCAGCGCCAGCACCAGGCCCGCAAGCGTGTGATAGCTGCCTTCGGCCGGCAGATCCGGCAGGGACAGCCGCGACTTCAGCTCATCGACCGGCATCATGCCGTCCATCACCAGCGCGCCATCCCCCTCGCCTTCCCCACCGCCCGGCTGCTCTTCTGCATCACTCGGGTCACCGACGATCGCCTCGAGCACATCAGACGCAGTCACCACACCCTCGAAGCTGCCGTACTCGTCCATCACCAGCGCAATTCCAAGCCGATCGGACTTCAATCTTTCCAGCGCATCCAGCGCCGTCACCGTGTCGGGCACCACGATGGGCTGGCGCAACGCCGCTGCCAGCGAGATGTCCCCGCCGTCCAGGATGCGGTCGAGAATGTCCTTTGCCTGCACCACACCGACCACGTTGTCGACCTCGCCCTCGCACACCACGAAGCGCGAATGCGGCGCCGACTTCAGGGCCGCCGCGATCTCCCCCGGCGGGTCGGTGCGATCGATCCATGCGATCTCGGTGCGGGGCGTCATGATCGCGCGCACCGGTTTGTCGGCCAGCCGGAGCAGGCGCTCGATCATGTCGCGCTCCTCCGTCTCTAGCACGCCGGCCTGCGCGCCCTCGATCAGCAGCGCCTTCAGCTCCTCCTCGGTCACTGTCTGCCGCGGCGTGCGGTGCAAACCGAACAGGCGGAGCACCGCGCCGGAGGACCTGTCGAGCAGCCAGACGACGGGACCGCTGACGCGACCCATCCAGGCGATTGCCGGCGCCACATGCGCCGCAACCTGCTCCGGCTGCCGCAGCGCGAGGTGCTTCGGCACCAGTTCCCCAAACACCAGCGTCAGGTAGGTCGTCACCACGACCACAAGTGCCAGCGAAAGCGTCTCAGCCGCGGACGCCAGCGCCGGCACACCGGCAAGCCAGGTCGCCACGTCACCGGCGATCCGTGCGCCGCCGAACACCCCGGTGAGCATGCTCACCAGGGTGATGCCGATCTGCACCGTGGGCAGGAATCGCTGCGGGTCGCCGGCGAGTTCCCGCGCCTTCGTTGCCCCCGGCACCCCCTTGCGTTCCAGAACGGCAAGCCGTGCGCGCCTCACCGAGGCCAGTGCCAGTTCGCTCATTGCGAACACGCCGTTCAGCAAGATCAGCAGGAGGACGATGATGATCTCGAGACCGATGCCCATGGCTCAGCATAACGGTCGTGGCGATCTGCCCAAAGGGCTGGGCAGGATCACCGCTCGCCGTCGCACGCGTTGCCGAGGCGACGATGTTCGCGGAATGAGGGGAGGCAGACGGGCGGCAGGTTCAGTTTTGGGAACCTCGGCGCGGGCGGCGGCGGGTGGTGCGGGCTACACCGGGACGGGCGGGGCGCGGCGCGACCGGGCGGACGGTCGAGGAGGTGATAGCTGGCAGCCGTCCCTCAACCTGCACCCGTGGCGGTGCAAGGCGGCGCGTAATCGCGCTTCGCAGCGACCGACTTGCCATATGATATTATCCGGCTTTCGATTGCTCGCGCCGGGTCAGTAGCGGCACAAGATGTTGTGGCTTGGGCGTGTCTGCGGCTCTGCTGCGCTACGCCGGGTCAGGAAAGAGCAGCCCTCCGCGCAGAGCACTAGGCTGAAGCAGGAAGATGAACCGTCATTGTGTCGCGACGCTGACCGTTAGATTCGTCCGTAGAAAAAGGAAGGGAGGCAGGGACGATGAGCCGAACAAGGAACGCGACTTTTGCTGTAGCGATATTGTCCCTTATTCAGAGCGGCGGCGCGATTGCGCAGAAGCCAGACACCATCGTCGGGACGTGGTTGTTGCGCTCTATCCAAATTGACCGCGACGGGAAGAAGGTC
This sequence comes from uncultured Alphaproteobacteria bacterium, assembly GCA_963818775.1. Classification (GTDB taxonomy): domain Bacteria; phylum Pseudomonadota; class Alphaproteobacteria; order Acetobacterales; family Acetobacteraceae; genus JAMXLO01. The sequence continues at coordinate 209,989 of CAWFUF010000008.1, forward strand.
GATCTGTACGGCCCACACGCCGTCGGCATGGCGATCTTCGACAATGGCGGTCACTACATCTCGGTAGTTATCAACCCAGATGTCCCGAAGTTCGCGTCCAATGCGCGGCAGTCCGGCACTGCGGAGGAGAACAAGGCCGCTGTGCTGGGCAGTAACGCGTTTTTCGGCACCTACACGTTTGATCCAAGCACACGAGCCACGAACATCCATATCGTTGGCTCGTCGTTTCCCAATTTTACGAACGTTGACAGGAATCCGTCCGTGTCGTTTGACGGCGACCAGATGACGCAGACAGACCGAGGTTCAACGGGGTTCACAACCATCATAACCTTCCAACGTACAAGCGGGAAGTAGATATCGAGGCGGGACTCCTACAGCCGTTACTTAGGCGGCTCGTTGCAAATATTAAGAATTTCGCACGATGGAAAATTGTAAAAACTGTCTCTCTGCGTATATATAGGGTTCGAGAATTCACAATCGCCGCATCACCCAAACACCGCTCACACGGGCACGCTTACCGCGTCATACTGATGAATCCAATCGTAATGATCACCGGACGCCGACAGCCGTTCCATGAACGCTTTCGCCAGATTTGGGTCGGCTAACTCATCGCGTGTCCGCTCGAGACGCTCGGTAGCGGTCTGCACAATGCGCGACGTGCGATTGAGCCGCGCGGCTTCATAACGCCGCAGTGCTTCAACAATACTGGTAGACGCCTCCAGGCATCGCGCGAGGATCATGCTGTCCTCGATCGTCATGTTGGCGCCTTGTCCGAGGATCGGCGGAGTAGGATGAAAGGCATCGCCCAATAGCGTCACACGGCCAACCGAACAATGGCGCAGAGGTGGTCGTCCGATGAGCGCCCACTTGTAGGGGATCTGGATGGCATCGATGATCGCCAGCACATCCTCATGCCAGTCGGGAAAATCATTTCGACACTCCTCGACCGTTCCTGCCTCTGACCAACTCTCAACCAGCCAGTCATTGCGCCTTACCGTAGCCGCAAGGTTCATCAGTTTCCCCTGGCGCAAGGGATATGTGACGATCTGGCCGGATGGTCCAACCCAAGCCGTAAATCCCTGCTCCCTGAGCCGTAGTGGAACCCGCTCGATTGGCATAACAGCCCGCCACGCCATGTAGCCAGTGAAGGTCGCGCGGCCTTCACCGAACAGCTCGCCGCGAATGCGCGAGTGGACGCCATCGGCGCCCACCAATGCATCTCCGTGGATCCGTTCGCCGTTGTCCAGCAGCAAGGTCACCCCACTTGTGTCCTGCTCAAGGCCGACGCAGCGAGCCCCGACACGAACGGCTCCGGGTGCGTGTCTTTCCAGTGCCAGCGCTAGCGCCTGATGTAAGTCGCCGCGATGCACGACCCAGGGGGATGAGCCAACCGGCCAACTCCGTCCAGTGTCGAATAGCCGCGTATTCCAGCTTGCTGGCCGCGACGCAACCTGCTCCAAGGCGCGCTGCAACCCGAGTTCAATCAATACCCGTGAACCGTTTTGAGAGATGGATACGCCTGCCCCGAACTCGCGAAGCTCCGGCGCTTGCTCATACACGAGACCTCAAAGCCGCGCCGGATTAGTGCGATGGCGGCGGTGAGACCGCCGATACCGCCACCTGCTATGAGGACGCGAACTTTGTTCATCGTCTACCCCCTTTTGGCGAGCTTGATACGGGGACGCAGGAAAGTCCATGAAGAGCTGGGCGCGTGGCACCGTGGTGAGGGGTGTATTAGCTCCTTTGTGCAAGAGGGCTGTAAGCGGACCGAGCCGCCTCGCCCAGCGATGAATGTGCATCAAACCGAGGCCGCTGAAGCCGTTGGGTTTTCCTGATGCATAAATCCGGTGCAGCTCGGGGCATGACTTACGGCTGCCCCCACGTCTCGACCGGCGCTATGCACCTTCTACCTCGCCCGGTAACGGTCGATCTCGTCAGCACCCGTCTCCAGCACGAGTTCGTCGCGGCCGAGCATGTAATTCACGTGCGCCAGAACCTCGCCGAATGCGAAACCGGTCTGATGTTCGTCGAGCGCCCGCTGAAAGACATGCGGCACGAGTTGCGCCACCGAGAGCGGCTGTTGTTGGCATGCGTCAGCGATGGCAATGCAACGCTGCGCGTGATGTTCGAGCAGATCGGCGATGCGTTGGTGCAGGCCGTAGAAGGGTAATCCATGACCCGGCAGAACCAGCACGTCTTGAGCGACGGCATCGCGCAGACCGGACAGAGAACGCAGGTAGATGCCGAGTGCGTCCAGGTCCGGCTCCATGGCATGCACACTCACATTGGGCGATATGCGGGCGATCACCTGATCGGCGGCAAGGAACAGTCCCTCGTCGGCTCGATGCAGCATGGCCTGCTCAAGTGCATGGCCGCCGCCGGTGATCACCTGGAATGCGCGCGGTCCGATGCAAAGCGAGTCGCCGTGCTGGATGCGGTGATAGGTCGTGGGCACTCCTGTCGTCTGCCGCAGGTATTCATGTCCGCGACTGAGGACAGCCTCGGTGACCTCTGGCGAAAGCCCATGCCGACGATAGAAAGGGCGGTGCATATCTGCGCCAAGATCGCCGGGGGCATATTGCAGGGCAAGGCTATAGAGATACTCCGGACGCGGCATCGATAGCGGCAGACCAAAGCGGTCGGCGAGCCAGCCAGCGAGGCCGACATGGTCGGGATGGAAGTGCGTCACGATCATCGACGTAAGCCGCTGTCCGCTCAGCGGTCCGCTGAGGATCGCCTCCCATGCCGTCCGACAGGCGTCGGTACCAAGACCCGTGTCGAGCACCGCCCAGCCATCGTCATCTTCGATCAGATAGACGTTCACGTGATCGAGTCGGTAGGGCAGCGGCAGCCGGAACCACCGGATACCAGGAGCGACCTCGATGAGTACGCCGGGCGCGGGTGGCTGGGCGTGGGGAAATACCAGACCGGGGGCAGATGGAGCCTGCTGCATTATCGCAGCTTAGCCTGGGGCTCTGTCTGGCTGCCACCATGCCAACGATGCAAGCCGATCCGCGGCCCATAGCCAGCCACGGCATCATATGGCAGATGGCTGTATGCCTCTGCTTGTAATCCTGCTGAGCGTTCTCGGCCTGGTTCCGTTCGTTGTCTGCGGGCTGGCGGCACTCGGGCCTGACCACGAAACCGCGACGCGGATGCTGGACGCGCTGATCGGCTACGCTGCGGTGACATTGGCCTTCGCCGGGGGCATCCATTGGGGCTTCGAGCTGCAGTCAGGTCAACAGGACAAGTTCGTCCACCGCGCGCGGCTCGGGCTGGGCATCCTTCCGCCGCTGGTCGGCTGGATCGCCCTGCTGTTGCCGCTCGTGATGGCTCCCTGGGTCTCGCTCGTCGTGCTGATCGCCGCCTACATCGGCGCGGTGCTGGTTGAGCAGCAGGCAGAGCGGCGAGACCTGCTGCCGCCACGCTACCTGCTGGTGCGTTGGGGCTTCACATTGGTCGCGGTCGCGATGATGGTAACCGTGCTGACCCTGCGGCTGCTTGGCCAGTCTGTCATATTTTAAGATTTGTCTGGTTTTTGCGCCTGATTCATGATCTACTAATCTTTGCTACAACGGAGTGCAGGCCCATGTCCGACCCGAAGCCCATCACGGCCGAGGTCATTGCCTTCCCGTTGAGCAGGCAGGCGCCGGCCAAGGATGAGGGGCAAGAGCGGTTGCGGCGCGCACTCGCCAATCTGGACGATGCCATCGCCGGACAACGCGCCGCCGTCGCAGCTTGGCGCGGTGCGCTCGCCGACCTGAGCAAAGTCGTCTCCGGCCTCGGCGAAAACCTGCAGCGCTACCGCGGCAGCCTGGATGCGCTCGGAACCCGTGTGGCCGGGCTGCACAACCAGGCTGTGCAGCTTGAGCGCACCGCCGACGCGGCCCTGGCCATGCGGGGCGACTAGCGACCTTCAGCCAGGGTTTTCCTCCGTGAAGAACTTCTGGCCGGCCGCAAAGTGGTTCGGGCTCATGAACACGCCCAGCAGCAGCGCTCCGCGCGGCGCCCGCGCCTCATGCGTGTTGCCGGCCGGACGCCAGACGAAGTTGCCAACCGTGCACTCGCCTTCCTCGTCTTCCAGGCTGCCCTCCAGCACATAGGTCAACTCCACGCCGGTGTGCTCGTGCAGCGGCACCACCGCGCCTGGCGCGAGGCGGAACAGCAGCGTCGCCATGCCGGTGTTCGGATCGTTGTACAGCACCTTGTGCTCGATGCCGGGAAACTTCGACGTCTCCCACGGCGCCCCTACCACATCGATGTAGTGTGACGGCGGCGAGGCTTCGTCGGCGAGCAGGCGCTTGCGGGTTTTCATCATCCCTTCAGGCATCGGCTGGATCCTCCTGGCTCAGGTCCCCCATGGCGCCCGATCCGGGGTTAGACTGTCAAGCCTGACGAGGAGACAACGATGGACGGTCACCTGCTCCAATCGCTCCGGGCGGCACGCGTCGTGCCCGTGGTGCGCACCCACAATGCGCGGCACGCCAGCACCGTTGTGCAATGGCTGCGCGATGCTGGATTGCGCATCTTCGAGATCACCATGACCATCCCGAATGCGCCGTCGCTGATCCGCGAGTTGGCTGCCGATCCATCGCTGCTGATCGGCGCAGGCACCGTGCCGGACCGCGCTACAGCGGAGGTCTGTCTCGCCGCCGGTGCACGCTTCATTGTGGCACCCTGGATCGATGCAACGCTCGCCGCTCCGTGCCAGGCGGCGAATGCCGTGTTGATGCTGGGTGCGCTTACGCCGACAGAAGTACGCGCCGCACTGGCCGCCGGCGCCGACGTGGTGAAGGTGTTCCCGGCATCCTCTGTCGGCGGCCCGGCGCATATACGCGCGCTGCACAGCGTATTGCCGAACGTTGCTTTCTGTCCCACCGGCGGTGTTGAGTCGGACAACGTCGCCGCCTATCTCGCCGCAGGAGCCGCGTTCGTCGGCATGGGCGGCGCGCTGGTCGATGAGAAGCGCATTGCGGCTGGAGATCGTGCCGCGATCACAGCCGTGGCGCATCGCGTGCTGGAGGAGCGCTGATGGCCGAACTGCTGTGCATGGGCGAGCCGATGCTGGAATTCAACCAGCTTCCGTTACAGCCCGACGGCACGCGGCATTATCTGGAGGGTCATGGCGGCGATACTTCCAACGCAGCGATCGCCGCGGCGCGCCAGGGCGCGCGCGTCGGCTACATCACCGCACTGGGCCACGACATGCCCGGCGACAGTTTCGTGGCGCTGTGGGCGCGCGAAGCAGTCGATGCGTCGACCGTGATCCGTACAGACCGCTGGCTGACCGGCGTCTATTTCGTCACGCATGACCAGGCGGGTCACCATTTCCTGCACTACCGCGCCAATTCCGCAGCCGCGATGTACACGCCCGCCGATCTGCCCGAGGCGGCGATCGCCGGCGCACAAATGTTCTATGTCTCCGGCATCAGCCAGGGCATTTCCACCACGGCCTGCGATGCGGTGTTTGCCGCCATCGATATCGCACGACGCAACGGGGTGAAGGTTGCCTATGACACCAATTATCGTCCTCGGCTGTGGCCGCCGGCGCGCGCAGCAGCCGTGATGCACGCGGCAATGGCCGCAACCGATTACGCTCTTCCGGGAATCGAGGACGTGCAGGTATTGACCGGTCTTGTCGACCCTGACGCGATGCTCGACTTCTATTTGCGGCTCGGACCGAAGGTGGTGGTGCTGAAGATGGGCGAATCTGGCGCGTACCTTGCGACACCTGACCATCGCGTCCGCATCGCGAAGCATGATGTGCGCGTGATCGATGCCACCGGTGCCGGCGACACGTTCTGCGGCAGCTTCCTGGCCCGCATTCTCGCCGGCGATGAGCCCGAGCCGGCCGCACGCTACGCCAGCATCGCCGCCGCGCTGAAATGCACCGGCTATGGCGCCGTCGCGCCGATCCCATACGCGGCGGATGTGCTCGCGACGATGCAGGGAGCCTCTGGTCATGTGTAAGCTTTGCATCGGACTGTCGCGCCGCGGTGTGCTGGCAGGGCTGTCCGCCGCACTGATCGCCGCCGCCCCCGCACCACCTGCCACAATCACCGGTGAAGAGGCGCTGCATCGGCTGATGCAGGGCAATGCACGGTACCGCTCCAACCACACCGATGTGCGTGATTTTGCCGCCGGTCGCGCCGCGCGCGTGACCACGCATACGCCGATCGCTTCGATCCTGAGTTGTTCAGATGCACGCGTCGGGCCGGAGTTCTTATTTGGTCAGGGACCGGGCGATCTGTTCGTGGTGCGCGTCGCCGGCAACATTCTCCAGGACGAGGGCCTGGCCAGCCTGGAGTACGCAGCACAGTTTCTGGGTTCGCCTCTGATCTTCGTACTCGGGCACAGCAACTGCGGCGCGGTCGAGGCAGCGATCAAGGTGGTGAAGGACAACGCAGCGCTGCCGGGTCACCTGCCTGGGTTGATCGATCAGATCAAGCCAGCAGTGCTCGCGGCGCAGGCGACGCAACCGGCGAACCTGCTGAACGCCGCGATCGCCGAGAACGTTCGCTTGACGACCCAGGCCGTTGTCACGGCGCAGCCGGTAGTGGCTGCACTGGTCGCTGCCGGCAAGGTGAAGGTCGCCGGAGGTGTCTATGACATCGCCACTGGTGCGGTGAGCCTGGTCTGAGCGCGGTCATCCGGTCCTGGGTCGGCGCCGCACTTCGGGACGCACATAGCGGAAGTTCAGGATCGCGGGATCGGCCACCACCGGGCCCGGCGCAACTCCCACGATGATCCTCTCTGCGATCGGCGCAAAGTCTGCGCGGAAATGCACCGACGACTTCAGCACCAGGATCGGACACTCGCTCGGTTCCACGCCGACATGACGCAGGATAGCCTGATCGAGCGCCTGCATCTTGTGCGACACCACCATCACCCGCACGCCGTCGATGTCGATCAGCGCGCAAGGACCAAGGTTGCCGGGATTGCCCGCGCCCATCGGCCCGGTCAGCGTGAACCGCCCATCCGTCAGCTTCAGCACACGCGCCGAGCACTCGAACGGCAATCCGTCCGACTTGCCGCCGAGTGACAGCGACAGCGTACCGCCCTCACCCGCGGCCGCACATGCCGCGACACTCGCCGCATCGTTGATCAGGCACAGCACCGCACCTTTCGCCTGCTGCCGCACGAGTTCAGCGAGCAGCCCGGTCGTGTCGCCATGCCCGCCGCCGCCTGGATTGTCCTGCGTGTCGGCGATCACGATCGGCTTCGCTGCACGCGCCGACAACTGCTTCGCCTCTGCCACCGCCTCGGCCGCGGGCAGCAGGTCCTGCACGAACTCGGCCTCGCGCGCCGCGACATGGGCCGCGAACGCGTCGGCCGCAGCATCCGCCCTCGCCTGCGTGTCGGCGAAGGCGGCGACCGCTGCGCCGCAGTCAGGAAAATCGGCGTAGGGAAACCCAAAGCAGAACGCCAGCTCGGCGACTTCCATTCGATCGGCGAGCGACGTGCGTTCGGCCATCACCTCGCTCATGGGCTGCAGCAGCGTGCATTGGCTGCCGAGTGGCAACCAGAACTCAAGCTGACGATACGCGCGCGCCCATGGTGTCCCTCGCGCAATCCGCCGCAGCAGCAGGCGCATTGCCTGCGCGCCGGCATCCTTCATGTCGATATGCGGATACGTGCGGAACGGCACGACCGCGTCTGCCAACGTCACCATGCGCGCCGTCAGGTTCGCGTGCGGATCGAGGCTGATGGTGAGCGGCAGATCGCCAACAATGGCCCGCACGCGGCGCAGCAATTCGCCTTCCGCATCAGGGAAGCTCTCCACCACCGCGGCGCCGTGCAGATCGAGGTACACGCCATCGAGCGGCGCCGCGTCGAGCGCACGCGACAGCGCCGCACAGATCAGTGCCGCGATACGCTCGAACGCCTCGTCCTGCACCGGCCCCGCGGGATTGGCGAACGTCCAGGCGAGTGGCACCACCGTCGCGCCCTCCGCCTCGGCAATCGCAAGCGCTCCTGCCGCCGGCACCGACGTGCCCCGCACGGCATCCAGCATCGCGTCGCCCTCGGTCAGCGGCGGGAAGCCGGCGGGGCGCACGAAGTCCGCGTAGGTGGTCGGATTGGGCGCGAAGGAGTGGCTCTCATGCAGGAAGCCACCGATCGCAATGCGGGTCATGCTTGCACTCCTTGTCCTCGCAGCCTTCCGTCCTGCCGGGCAGCATGGCAACGTCGATCGAGATACATCAAGGGGAGGAGGACGCCACCATGAGACTGGCAGGCAAAGTCGCCATCGTAACCGGTGCCGCTTCGGGCATGGGCGCCGCCACCGCACGCATGTTCGCCCGCGAACGCGCCAAGGTGGTTATTGCGGATGTGCTCGAACATGAAGGCCGGCAGGTGGCCGATGCAATCGGGCCAGACGCGCGCTTCGAGAGGCTCGATGTCACTGACGAGGATAGCTGGGCCGCCGTGGTGACAGCCACCAGGCAACATTTCGGCAAACTGGATGTGCTGGTGAACAATGCCGGCGTTTCCGGCAGCGCGGAACAGGATTTTTACAGCACCGAGGCCTGGCATCGCATCATGGCGATCAATGCGACCGGCGTGTTTTTCGGCATCAAACATGCGATCCCGGCGATGCGCGCGGCCGGCGGCGGGTCCATCGTGAACCTGTCCTCGATCGCGGGCATCATCGGCAGCGAACACGTTCATATGGCCTACAATGCCTCCAAGGCTGCGGTGCGGCTGATGACGAAAACGACGGCGGTGCAGCACGCGAAGGACAAGATCCGCGCGAACTCGGTGCATCCCGGCATCATGCCGCCGATGCGCACATCGGGCCGGACCGCCGATCCCGCCGTGCGTGCCGAACGGATGCGCGTCATTCCGATGGGGCGCCCGGGCGAGGTTGACGAGGTCGCCTACGCCATTCTTTTCCTGGCCTCGGATGAGTCGTCCTACATTACCGGGTCGGAAATCCACGTGGATGGCGGCGCCATCGCGATCTGACTGTTACTCGTACCGTCAGCTCGCGCATCCTTGGTCCCATGGCGTTTCGGCAGCCGCATTGCGGCCTGAGACACGGCCGAATGCCAGGCACTCGCCGATGTTGCCGGTGCCCTGGTACAGGTAACTGTAGATGGAGCCAAGTTCTCCGGCGCTGTACAGCCGTGGGATGGGAGTGCCATCGGGCCGCACTATCTGCCCCTTCTCGTTTCGTCGCGGGCCGCCCTGGGTATTGAGCATCGAGGGCAAGAGCTCGACAGCGTAGAACGGCTTCTCGACAATCGGTGCCAGCATCAGACTGCGGCCGAAATCCGCGTCATGCTTCGCGTCGCAGAAGCGGTTCCATCGGCTGACCGTGGCCTCCAGCGTGGCGGGGTCGAGCCCCATCAACGCGGCGAGAGAGGCGAGGCTGTCGGCGGTCTTGATCCAGCCCTTGGCAAGCTCCGCACTGTTGTCTTCGCTCCAGTCGTAACGCTCGATGATCTGCGTCCAGCCGTGACTTGGATGCTTGTCGTATAGCGGGCCAGCCGAGAACAGGGTGTGATCACAGATCAGATACATCGGGCAAGGCGTGGACAACGGCAGCCAGCGTCCGTTCACCAGTACCTTGCCATGACGCGTCTTGTACTTTTCGTCGGCGAAGCGCCTGGCGTCGGGACCCACCACGATCATGCCGCCGGGCGTTTGCTTGCTGTAATGCAACGCCTGCATTGAGAACGAGGTGCGAATCTCGGGGACTTTCAGGGCCATCGAAGGGCCGGCGTAGTTGTTCATATGCCAGAGATCGGCACCGACCGACATCGCCATCGTGATGCCGTCACCTTCGTTGTATGGCGTGCCGGAGGTGTAGCAACAGGGGATTCCGGGCAGGTAGTCGCGGATCATCTCCTGATTGTTCTCGAAGCCGCCGCAGGTCAGCACCACCCCCCTGCGTGCCTTGACGGTGATCGATCGGTTGCCCCGCTGCGCGCGGACACCGAGTACTTCCTTGGTAGTGTCGTGCTGGATCAGTTCGCGGCCCGGCGTCTCGTACATAATGTCGATGGGCCGCTGTTTGACCAGGTGCTCGAACAGTTTCCAGGTGTATGAATAGCCGTAGGTGGGTCCATCGTGGAACTTGTGCACGCAGTCGGCGCCGGGCAGATCGGGAAACTCGATGCCGACCGGCGGATGCTGGTGCTCCTGCGGATCGCCGCCGAGACTTTGGAGCCAGGCATTGTTCTGGCACATCTCCTCCGCCCACACCCTCACCATGGCATCCGGCACGGTGTACGGCCCGCACAGGGCAGTCAGATAGGCGATGGCTTTGTCGACCGATGAGGTGTTCAGGTACCCCTGGCCGGCGACGCGCGTATTGCCGCCTTCCTGACCTTCGGGCGCCTTTTCCAGGATGACGACCTTGGCTCCCAGTTCGTGTGCCGTGACAGATGTAGCTACACCCGCCGCCCCGAATCCGACCACGACGACATCGGCTTCGTAGTCCCAGGTGTGCGGCATCGAGGATCTGTGCTCCGTGCTGTCGTCCCGCCTGCGGAGCCAGTCCGCTCGTTTCCAACGCTAGCACGCGAATGTTTCGGCGGGCAATTCGGGGCCGGCAATTGACGCGAAGGTACTCGCCGGTTCTATTGTGTACCGAAAGGTATCGCGTGTCAGATCCGCGGAGGGAAGCAAACGCCATGCTCAAGCCCATCATGATCATGTATCCCGTCATTCCCGCCCGCGACGAGGAGGAACGGGCAGCGCTGCGCCCGATCGGACGGCACCGCGAGCGGTACCAGGACGCCATCTGCGGCATGACCGACATCATCCAGGCAGCGGACGAGATGGGTTTCTGGGGAGCGGCGACGCCGGAGCATCACTTCTGGTCGGAAGGCTATGAGGTCGCGCCGTCGCCCGGCGCCACCAACGCGTGGTGGCTGGCCAAGACCAAAAACATCCGCATCGGCCCGCTGGGCTATGTGATGAGCACGCACAATCCGATCCGCGTGGCCGAAGAGGTCGCGGTCATCGACCATCTGTCGAAGGGTCGGACGTTCGTGGGCTTCGCCCGCGGTTATCAGTCCCGCTGGACCAACACGTTCGGCCAGCATTTCGGCACGCGCGCCACCAAGTCGCCGAACGCCGCGGTCTACAATGCGCAGACCGTGCTGGCCGGCTTCTCGCAGGAAACGCAGCTTCAGAGGGACCAGGACGACGACGCGCATAACCGGCGCATCTTCGAGGACAACATCGAACTCGTCGTGAAGGCGTGGACGCAGGAGAGCTTCACCCATAAGGGGCCGGCCTGGCAGGTGCCGTATCCGTATGAGGCCGGCATCGAGGACTGGCCGCTTGCCCGCGCCGGTGTCACGCAGAAATTGGGTGCGCCGGGCGAGGTGGACGAGGCAGGCGTGTGGCGCCGCGCCTCGGTGGCGCCGGCGCCGTATACACAGCCGCATCCCAAAGTGTTCGTCGCTGGCTCCGGCAGTCCGGAGACGATCGAGTTCTGCGGCAGACACGGCTTCGTGCCGACCTATTTCGCTTCGATCGCCGCCGCCGGTCCGCTGTCGGAGCGCTATCGCACCGTTGCCGCGCAGCACGGACGCAGCTTCGCGCCGGGGCAGAACCAGTGCCTGGTGCGCTGGATCCAGATCGGCAAGACCGAGGAGGAGGCGCTGGAGAAGATCCGCGCTTACGATCTGGACATCTGGAAGAACTTCTATGCCGCGATGGGTCGGCGCAAGGTCGAGGGCAACGACCTCTTCGGCTCGCTGGTGAATTCCGGACTGTTCGTGTTCGGCACGGTGGACAGCGTTCGCGCACAGCTTGTCGAGCAGTGGAAGGTGCTGCCTGGCGAGCACATCGCGCTGGTCAATCATTACGCGCAGATGCCGAAGGATGCGGTGATCGAGACGATCGATATCTTCCAACGCCAGATCAAGCCGGCGCTGGACGAGGTGATCGACAGCTCGTTCCGCGTCGCGGCGGAGTAAAGGGATAGCGACTCCCCCTCCCCTTGCGGGAGGGGTTGGGGGGAGGGGGCAGTGCCAGTACCGCGGCCCCCTCCCCCCATCCCCCTCCCGCAAGGAGAGGGGGAGTTCTGGACGGCAATCGATGAAAGGGATCGGAGACATGGCCAGCGAATTCGACATCGTCATACGCGGCGGCACGATCATGGACGGCAACGGCGGTGCGCCATTTGTCGGCGACGTCGCGGTGAAGGACGGCACCATCGCAGCGATTGGCAAAGTGTCGGGTCACGGCAGTGAGGAGATCGATGCCGACGGTCTGTCCGTGACGCCAGGCTTCGTCGATATCCACACGCACTATGACGGCCAGGCGATGTGGGACTCGCATCTCGCCCCGTCATCCTGGCACGGCGTCACCACCGTGGTGATGGGCAATTGCGGCGTCGGCTTCGCGCCAGTGCGCAAGAACACGCAGGACGCTATCATAGCACTGATGGAAGGCGTGGAGGACATCCCAGGGCCCTGCCTGCATGAAGGCCTCGACTGGAGCTGGGAGAGTTTCGCCGACTATCTCACGGCGTTGGAGCGGCGCAGCCACGACATCGACTTCTGCGCGCTGCTGCCGCATGCGCCGATGCGCGTCTATGTGATGGGCGACCGCGCGCTGAACCTGGAGGATGCGAACCAGGCGGACATCCAGCAGATGCGCGAGATCACCGCCGATGCGGTGCGTGCCGGCGCGTTCGGCTTCTCGACGTCGCGCACCATCGCGCACAAGACGCTGGCTGGCGACCACACGCCCACACTACGCGCGCAGGAAGCCGAGCTCATGGGGATTGCCATGGGGCTGAAGGATGCCGGGAAGGGGTTCATCGAAATGACCTCGGACTGGAACACCCCTGATCCCGCGACAGAATTCGCCATGGTGCGGCGCGTGATGCAGGCGTGCGGACGACCGCTGGTGTTCTCGCTGAACCAGCGGCATGACCGGACCACCGCGTGGCAGGATCTGCTGGCACTGTCCACTCAGGCGGCTACCGACGGACTTCCCATCCGCTGCGTCGCACCGCCGCGTCCGATCGGCGCCCTGCTCGGACTGACGGGCAGCCAGAACCCGTTCGCCGGCACCCGCACGTATCATTCCATCGCGCAGCTTCCGCTGGCGCAGCGCGTCGCGGCGATGCACGACCCGGAGGTGCGGGCGCGCATCACCACCGAGGACCCGAGCGAATTCAACACATGGTCACTGCTGACCCGCATCGGCTTCGAGCGGATGTTCCGTTTCACCGACCCACTGAACTACACGCCGGCGCGCGAGGATTCGGTGGCAGCGATCGCCGCGCGCGAAGGTCGCACACCGCAGGAGGTGGCCTACGACATGCTGATCGAGGATGGCGGCCGCGGGTTCATCTTCGCCTGCATCGTCAACTACGCGAACTACGATCTGGAGCCCGTGAAGGAGATGTATGCCCGCCAGCATGTTATCCCGGGCCTGAGCGATGGCGGCGCGCATGTCGCATTCATCTCCGACGCGTCGTTCCCGACCTTCCTGTTCAGCTACTGGGGCCGCGATCGCGGCGCGGACCGGATGGACATTCCCGACCTGGTGCGCCGCCAGACACGTGAGCCGGCGCGGTTTGCCGGACTGCCGGACCGCGGTGTGCTTGCGCCTGGCATGAAGGCAGACATCAACGTCATCGACTTCGCCAACCTCGCACTGGAACGGCCGCAAATGGTGGTCGACCTTCCCGCCGGCGGGCGGCGGCTGTTGCAGAAGGCGCGTGGCTATGCGGCGACGTTGAAGGCAGGGCAGATCACCTATCGCAACGGTGTTGCGACCGGCGCGCTGCCGGGTGGTCTGGTGCGCAGCCAACCGACGATGTGAGCTGTCGAATGTTGGAAACCCGGAGCCGGTCAATGAGTCGACTGCTGCCATTGATCGCATTCGCGCTCGGTTGCAGTACGGCGCTTCCTGCTGCTGCTCAGCAAATTCTTGGCTCCGGGTCCACCTTTGCCTATCCCATCGTGACGAAATGGTCTGAAGAGTATCAGCAGGTCGATCACGTGCAGATCCAGTATCAGCCGATCGGGTCAGGTCGCGGGTTGACCGAGGTCAAAGCCGGCGTGGTGGACTTCGCTGTGTCCGACGCCCCGTTGGATGGTTATCAATTGTTACGCGAAGGGCTGGCGCAGTTTCCGGTGATATTTGGCGGCATTGTGCCGGTGTACAATGTCGATGGAATTGGCACGGGTCAGCTTCGCTTTACCGGCGAACTGCTCGCAGACATCTATCTTGGCAAGGTCACGAAGTGGAACGATCCGGCCATAGCTGCGGTCAATCCGGACGTCAAATTGCCGAACCGTGCGATCCTGGTCGTCCACCGCTCCGATGGGTCAGGGACCACATTCAACTGGACGGACTACCTGTCAAAAGTGAGCGACGCATGGAAGGTACGGGTCGGCGTCGGCACTAACGTCGCGTGGCCGACAGGCGTTGGCGCCAAAGATAACAGTGGAGTCGCGGAAGACGTTGCTCGTGCGAAAGGTGCGATCGGCTACGTCGAGTTCGGATACGCGCAGCGCAAGAAGGTCGCCTACGGCCTCGTCAGAAATCGGGCCGGCAACTTCGTCCCGCCGCAGACGTCGAGTTTCCAGGCAGCCACGGCGGACGTCGATTGGAAGCGGGTCCAGGACTTTGACGTCACCCTGTCCGATGCTTCGAGCGCGGATGCATATCCGATCATGGCTGCATCCTTCGTCCTGATCCACAGATACCCGAAGGACGAGAAGCGCAATCGCGAAGTCCTCGCGTTCTTCCGATGGACGTTGGAGAACGGCCAGGACATGGCCGCTTCACTGGACTATCTGCCGTTGTCGTCGTCGCTCGTGCAGGAGGTTTTGAGCTACTGGAAGGCTAATTGGGGACCCTCCACCGGCAGTCGCATGTAGTGCCGTGGAAGAAACTCACGGGTTTCGCTTCGAAGCGCCCGCCTGCCTGGCGATGAAACCGGCAAGACTGGGGCCGATGAGCAGCACAAGCACAAGGCGCGTGGTCTGCATCGCCATCACGAACGCCACATCGACGTTGCTCGCCATCGCGATGATCGCCGCTGAATCGGCACCGCCAGGGCTGGTTGCCAGATAGGCGGTGAGCGGGTCGATGCCGGCCGCGACCACGAGCAACGCTGCAAGGCCCCCGCAGACCGCCATCAGGACGAGGATCGACATGATGACGCGCGGCAGCGACTGCGCAGCGTGCCGCAGGATCGTGCGGTTGAAGCCGAGACCGGTGCTCCATCCGACGATCGCGTAGCTGACGGCAAGCAGCCAGGGCGGCAGTTCGATCGTCATCAATCCGGCGTCCTGCAGGACGATGCCGAGGCCAAGCGGCAAAAGCAGCGGGGCGGCCGGAATGCGCCGCAGACGCGCGGACAGCGCGCCGAAACCGACCAGCAACAGGGTCTCGGCGAACGGCAGCCACGAGATCGGCGGGAACCAGACGATGGCAGCTTTGGCGACGTTGCCGCCAGCCGACCAGAAGCGCGCAACGATGGTCGCCGCGAATGCGACAAGCAGCACGCGGACATACTGCATGAACGCGACGAGACGGATGTCTGCGCCGTAGGCCGCGGCCATCAGCATCATCGCCGTGGCCGCGCCAGGTGACGAACCCCACACGGCGGTGGTGCCCGGCAGCACGCGCCAGTGCGTGAGCAGCCAGCCGAGTCCGCTGCTCGCCGCGATCACCGCGATGACGACGGCCACGAACAGCGGCCAGTCGCGCAGTATTTCGCCGATGATGGTGGGTGGGATGCTGCGAGCGATCATGCAGCCGATCACTGCCTGCGCGATCAGCACGAGTTGCTGCGGGACGCGAACACTGCCGCCGGCGACCGCCAGCAGAATGGCCGCCATCATCGGCCCGAGCAGAAGCGCGGCAGGCAGCCGGATGGCCTCCAGGCCGAGAGCGAACAGCCCCGAGAGGATGACCAGGATCGCCCATTGCTGGCTGGTCGCGCGGCTGGCGAACGATCTGTGGAACTGCAGACTGCCCCCCGTGCGACGCGCCGCTGGCGGACGAGATTCTATCCGACCCGCTGTGCCTGACCAGATGCAGCCGAACGACCACTGGCACTCTCAGACGGAGAGTGCTACTAGAGCCCGTCGCGGCGCCGGATTTCCCGGCGCAAAGGAGGTTGGCGAACCTCAACAATCACCGTCCAAGATCACTCAGGAGGGCTCCCAAATGAAGTTCCGTCCCCTGCACGACCGGGTCGTGGTCCGTCGGCTCGAAGCAGAAGAAAAGACCGCAGGCGGCATCATCATCCCCGACACCGCAAAGGAAAAGCCGATGGAGGGCGAGGTCATCGCCGTAGGCCCCGGTGCCCGCGACGAAGCCGGCAAGCTTGTACCGCTCGACGTCAAGGCCAACGACCGCATTCTGTTCGGCAAGTGGTCGGGCACAGAAGTGAAGCTCGACGGCGAGGAGCTCCTGATCATGAAGGAGTCTGACATCATGGGCATCCTCGAAGGCCAGCCCACCGCCAAGCGGAAGGCGGCTTGATCACCACCGGACAATCACCAGAACGCAATTCGGGAGGACACTGACTATGGCAGCCAAGGACGTACGGTTCGGCGGCGATGCACGGGCGCGGATGCTGCGCGGCGTGGACATCCTGGCCGACGCAGTGAAGGTCACACTCGGCCCCAAGGGCCGTAACGTTGTGCTCGACAAGAGCTTCGGCGCGCCGCGGGTCACCAAGGATGGCGTCACCGTCGCGAAGGATATCGAGCTCGCTGACAAGTTCGAGAACATGGGCGCACAAATGGTGCGTGAGGTCGCGTCGAAGACCAGCGACATTGCCGGCGACGGCACCACCACTGCAACCGTTCTCGCTCAGGCCATCGTGCGCGAGGGTGCGAAGGCGGTCGCCGCAGGCATGAACCCGATGGACCTCAAGCGCGGCATCGACAAGGCGGTGAACGCCGTCGTCGAGGAACTCAAGAAGAGGACAAAGAAGATCACGACGCCGGCCGAGACCGCGCAGGTCGGATCGGTCGCCGCGAACGGCGAAGTAGAGATCGGCAAGATGATCTCTGAGGCGATGCAGAAAGTCGGCAACGAGGGCGTCATCACGGTCGAGGAGGCGAAGGGCATACAGACCGAGCTTGAAGTCGTCGAAGGCATGCAGTTCGACCGCGGCTATGTCTCGCCCTACTTCATCACCAACGCCGAAAAGATGGTTGCCGAACTGGCCGACCCCTACATCCTGATCCACGAGAAGAAGCTTTCCAGCCTGCAGCCGATGCTGCCGCTGCTGGAGAGCATCGTGCAGTCCGGTAAGCCGTTGCTGATCGTGGCGGAGGATGTCGAGGGTGAAGCGCTCGCGACTCTGGTGGTGAACAAACTGCGCGGTGGCCTGAAGGTCGCAGCGGTGAAGGCACCCGGTTTCGGTGATCGCCGCAAGGCGATGCTCGAAGACATCGGGGTCCTCACGGGTGGCGAGGTGATCAGCGAAGACCTCGGTATCAAGCTTGAGAATGTCACGCTCAACATGCTCGGCCGGGCGAAGAGGGTGCTTATCGAGAAGGAAAACACCACGATCGTCGAGGGCACTGGCAAGAAACAAGACATCGTCGGCCGCTGCAACCAGATCCGGGCACAGATCGAGGAGACCACATCGGACTACGACCGCGAGAAGCTGCAGGAGCGTTTGGCAAAACTCGCGGGCGGAGTGGCGGTGATCCGCGTGGGCGGCGCCTCCGAGGTGGAGGTGAAGGAGCGTAAAGATCGCGTCGACGACGCGCTGCATGCGACACGGGCAGCGGTAGAGGAAGGCGTGGTGGCGGGCGGCGGTGTGCCGCTGGCACGTGCATCGCTGATCCTTGGGAAACTGAAGGCCGACAATGACGATCAGCGCTTCGGCATCGAGATCGTGCGCAAGGCGGTGCAGAGCCCGCTGCGGCAGATTGCCGAGAACGCCGGCGAGGACGGTGCGGTGATCTCCGGGAAGATCCTCGACAGGGACGAATACAACTGGGGTTTCGACGCACAGAGTGGCGAGTTCAAGGATCTGGTGAAGGCCGGCATCGTTGATCCGACCAAGGTCGTGCGGACAGCGCTGCAGGACGCCGCTTCAGTCGCCGGTCTGCTGGTGACCACCGAGGCGATGGTCGCGGAGAAGCCCGAGAAGAAGGCTCCTGCCATGCCTGGCGGCGGCGGGATGGGCGGCATGGGCGGGATGGGCGATATGGACTACTGATCGAAGTTGATCGGTGCAAATAAAGAGGGGCGGATCGGAAGGTCCGCCCTTTTTTGCGTTGGCGATTTGCCGATTGCGCCAGTCAAACTGCGGTGTCGGCGGTCAGTACATCACGCATGACTGTCATAAGGACAGTATCTTCCAGCTGCCATCGCGGGTCTTACACCAATTGAGAACTGTCGTATTCCCTGGAGGTGTCGCCAGCGGGATCGTCTCATATGACAGTGTGTGACAGAGCATGGACTCTCGATGAAATGTGTTCGTCACGCTGATTGTCCCGTGGGACCCGCTTTGATCGTTCCGCCAGCTGGTAGTGGTGCCTTTGGCGAGATGCGGTTGCCTCAAAAGACGATTGGCCGCATCCACCAATATGCCGAAGTCCTTATCGTTCAACGAAAGCCCATCGGCGCCAATTGTATAGAACGGAGTGAGTTGAGCGCGCGCTGTGTTCGTCAGCACCGCGCTCAGGCTGGCAAGGAGCATCAACCGGAAGAAGTATGCCATCAGTGTTTTCCAGGCAAAATCAGCGACTGATAGTGCCTCTCCACTCCAGCTCCGTCCAGGCTGATACCAAATGTTCGTTCCGTAACACCGAAGGTGTCGCGGATTTCCCGCGTGCCGCGCAGCTATGCGGCGGGCTGAACGATGGACGCTGCTGGCCCGAGCCGGCACCAACGAATTCCATGACATCCAGATCGCTCATGTCGTTCAGTTTGCAAAGGTGACGAATACCAGCCCCGGCGGCAGTGTGACGTAGCGATGAAAGCGGAAGCGCAGCGCTCAAGCATATCTGGCGCACTTGCTCGGCGTTCTGCGAGCGGATAGCAAGGCGTCTATGGTTGCGGCGGCAGTGTCCGCGGCACCGACGAAGCGGCCACGGACAACGAACGGGAGGTGTTAGCGGCTCGATAGCTTTCGGCCTACGGTCTGGTGGGGCCTGCTGGGGCGCCTGCGGGCAGCAAGCCTGGAAACAGGGAGCAATCTGGATAACCTTCGATCAGCCTGTTATAGGACTGGGCCGGGAACCGCCGAATTTCCGTGGTTGCTCGGCCTAAGCCTCCACCCAGGTCCGGTGGCAGAGTGGTGATGCAGCGGACTGCAAATCCGCGAATGTGGGTTCGATTCCCGCCCGGACCTCCAGTCATTTCAAGATGATAGGGAAAGCTAAGTTTGAAATCGGAGAACCATTGCGAGGCTGCGGATTCCTTGCGGACCTCCGCCACCACCGATCTGCCGACCGCTAGGATCACGCCGCGCGCCGGATTTGTCGATCCGGACTCGGCGCTGGGCGCAGCAGCTGAAGAACGATTGGGCAGGAGCCTGACGGACAAGCCCACTGAACTCACAATGAAGCGCTACAGGCTCAACGCCTGTGCGATCCTCCTGGGGCTGGGCATTCTCGCACTCATTGAGATAGCGGATTATTTTGGCTTTGCCAGATGAGAGCCGAAGAAACTGTGAACTGTACCGGGAAGCAGCGCAACCAACGGCTTCAACCTAACCGTCGCGCGGTCGCTTAATTCCCAGGACATACAGCCAACAGCCGACGACCAGCACCGCCAGCAACAGAAACGGCGTGGCAGCGCACGTCACCAGGCCGCGCAAGAGTTGCTCAGGGAGTGCCGGCGCAGTTTCGCCCTCGCTGGTCCGGTCGCTTAGACTATGCTCCAACTTCATGGCCAATCCGTTATTTTCGCAAGACTGCACTTAACCGTGTGTCCGCTGCAAGCTGCGCATCAAGGGCGCATCGTGGACATGCACCGGTTGCACCAGTGCGCACGCACTCAATTGTGAGTAGGCGATTCGGTGTGAGTTTCCGATCATCGGCGGATGCAATCGAGCGCACAGGCTTACGGCCGTTCCCTCACTGTGTGGGGCCAATGGCTTCGGCAGTATCGCCACACGCGCGCGCCGCGCGCACTGCAAACCGCCCTTATCTGCCGCGAAATGGCGGTGGAGAAACTGGCCCTCTGGCACGCAGACCTGAAGTTGATCCAGTCAGCCATGCAGGCCGATCGGGCCGAGCGTGTCGCGCGGACCGAGCTGTCCCTGGACAAGATCAGGCGTGAGATCGAGGGCGACGAGCGCGAGCTGCACACGACGGGGCTGGCGCCTGACGCGCTGATGATCGCGTGGCCGGGCGATTTTGCTGACGATGACGCTGAGGGCGATCCGGATGCGGCGCTGGGTGCGGTCCAAGTGGAAGTGGCCAACTCACTGTAACGCCAGTCCGCCGCCTCGCGGGGACCACATGCCCCGTTGGCGCTTGACAAATTCTAGTTGGCACCTGCCGCTCGGTCGATTTCGGCCGCGGCGATGCCGAGCTTCGCCGCCGCTTCGCGGATGTCGTGCCACGTCGTCGCGTCCACTGAAATTCCGGCGGCCTCGCGTTCCTGCGCGGCACGCCGCTCAGGTTCGCCGGGCAACAGCACTTCCTCGAACCCAGGTGCCACACGCGACGTGCGGATATGCGCCTTGGTTGCCTCGATGCCCTGCGCGATCGTGTCAGGATCGCCCAGCCGTGACAGATCGATCACTGTCGCGAGCATTGAGTTGAGAATGCCGCCCTTCACCGGCTGGTCGACCCGCTGCCCACCGCCGATTGCGCCGGCCATGATCTCGCACATCACCGCCAGGCCGGAGCCCTTGTGCCGACCGAACGACAGCATCGCGCCGGTGCGGTCGCGGATGAATCCCGTCGGATCATTGGTCGGCAGGCCGGTGGCGTCGATCAGGCAATCGTCCGGTACCGGCACGCCCTTGTTGAATGCCACCCGGGCCTTGCCGGCGGCGATC
This sequence comes from uncultured Alphaproteobacteria bacterium, assembly GCA_963818775.1. GTDB lineage: Bacteria > Pseudomonadota > Alphaproteobacteria > Acetobacterales > Acetobacteraceae > JAMXLO01. Next base: position 230,960 of record CAWFUF010000008.1, read on the forward strand.
GTGGTGGTCGCCATATCGAGCATAAGTGCCGGCCCATCCGGTCCAGGCACCGTGGTGCAGAACGGATTGGTGCCGAGACGCGCCTCAGCGCAGGCCCACGGCGCCTGGGCGTCGCGACCGTCGGCCACATTGACGAACGCGGTGAACGCGCAGCCGGCACTTGCGGCGAGTTCGCCGTAGGTACCGATGCGGCCGACATGCGAGGCATTGCGCAGCGCCAGCACGCAGGCACCGAGTTCGCGCGCTCGGGCGATGGCCCGGCGCACGGCATCGGCGGTCACCCGCTGCCCGAAGCCGCGGCGTGCGTCGATCACCAGCAGCGCGCCGGCGTCCAGCACGGTGTGAGCCGTCTGGTTGGGAACCAGCAATCCATCCAGCAACAGCCGGACATAGGCCGGCAGCATGCCGACGCCGTGACTGTCGTGCCCGGCAAGGTTGGCGCGCACCAGGTGGTCCGCGACTTCCTCAGTTTCATCGGCCGTGCTGCCCATGCGGGCGACGATCAGGCTGACGACAGCGCGAAGCGCCTTGGGGGTAAAGGTGGGCATGTACCGTCTTGTCTCCGTGATGCCGTGTTGCGCGTCATTCTCCTGCAAGGCGCGCCGGCATCAAAGGTGAGGCAAGCCGCATCAGATTGGCGACGTCGGTCGTGGTATCGATCGCCAGCACGGCGTCGGCCAGGCGCGCCGAGCGTTCGGCGCCGAGTACCGTATCGGCCAGGCCGGTGAACTTCGCGCGCAGCTCTGCTTCGGTGAGGAAGTTGCTGGGCTCCCCCTTCGGCACCACAACCTTCTGCACGAAACTCTGACCTCGTGCGGCGACGGTCAGCTTGCCGGACATGTTGGCGGGGAACTCAGCCTCGATTTCGGGATCGAACGCGCAGGTCACCTTGGGCAGCAGACCGCGCACCGTCGCGTCGCGCAGCAGGCCGTAGCTGTCCCAGCCCATCGCGCCCGTCGCCAGTGCGGCCGAGATGACGAACGGGCCGCTGAACTGGCCATCCACCACGTTCTGCGGATCCGCTTTCTTGTCCGACGGCTGGCCGATCAGCATCATCCCAGCGCGCGGCAGGCCCAGGCTGACAGAGGTGATCTCGGACGGCTTGATGTCATTGGCGGCACGCAGGGCCAACGCGGCGTCGATGCCGGCATGGCCATAGCGGCAGGATGGATACGGCTTCACCGCGGTCGCCATCAGTTCGAACACCGTGCCGAGATCCTGTACCGCACGGGCCGGGTTCGGATTGGGTGCGTAAGCGCGCAGGAAGCCGTGGCGACCCTCCAGCGCCTCAGCCGCACCCTTGAACCCTTCGCGCACCAGCGTGGCGGCCATCAGGCCGTTGCATGCAGCCCAGCCGACCTGGAAGCGCTTGGTCCAGGCGCCGTTGACCAGGAACTGCAGGCTGCCGGCGCACTGGCTCAGCACGGTGCCAAGCGCACCCTCCACCTGATCCGCGCTCAGGCCGAATACGCGGGCGGCCGCCGCGGCGGCACCGAACGCGCCGCAGGTGGCGGTGGGATGGAAGCCACGGTCGTAGTGCTCGCCGGCGGGGAGCGCGAGTGCTACGCGGCAGGTGATCTCGTAGCCGGCGACGATGGCGGCCAGTACATCTGCGCCTGACGCACCGACCATCTCGCCGGCGGCCAGCGCGGCGGGGATCACCGGCGCGCCAGGATGCAGCGAGCCGGCGGCGTGCGTGTCGTCGAAATCGAGCGAATGCGCCAGCGCGCCGTTGAGGAATGCGGCACCGGCAGGCGTGTAGCGCGCGGCGTCGCCGAACACGCCGGAGTTGCCGGCCGCCATGCCCATGGCGCGGACCGCGGCCAGGAAGGATGGCGTGCTCTCCGCATCGTGGCGCGCGCGGATGATGTTTCCGACGAGGTCCAGCACCAGGAAGCGGGCACGCTTCACCACCTCGGGCGGCACTCGATCGAGGCGGATGTCGGCGGTGAACTGCGCGAGCTCAGTGGTGCCCATGGCGGATTTGTCCCTCTGGTTCCCACACTCTGGCAGCAAACCAGGGACGGGCAAAATCCAGTGGCGGCATGGCAGGGTTCCACCGCGGGCGGCAATTTGGCTAAGATCAGGCCAAATGCGGGGGGCACCGGCATGTTGCGTCCCGAGACGCGCTATGCCCGTAGCGGCGACGTGCACATTGCCTACCAGGTTGTAGGCGATGGCCCGTTCGATATCGTGTTCGTGCAGGGCTTCATCTCCAATCTCGAAGTGCATTGGGAGGATCCCGGCCTCAGCCACCTGTTCAATCGTCTCGGCTCGATCTCGCGGTTCATCGTGTTCGACAAGCGTGGCTCCGGCCTGTCGGACCGGGTCAACGACATGCCGGATCTCGAGACGCGCATGGACGACGTTCGCGCCGTGATGGATGCGGCAGGGTCACGGGAGGCCGCGCTGATCGGCGCCTCGGAGGGCGGGCCGATGTCCATCCTGTTCGCCGCGACCTATCCACAGCGAACACGCGCGCTGATCCTGTATGGCGCCTATGCGCATTTCTACTCGTGGGTGCTGTCACCGCAGCAGGTCGAGCAATTCGTCGCATCGGCCGAAGAGAACTGGGGGACCGGCACGAGCCTGAAGAGCTTTGCCCCGAACATGGTGAACAACGAACGGTTCCGTAACTGGTGGGCCCGGTTCGAGCGGCTGGGAACCAGTCCGGCGGGCGCCATCGCGCTCGCCCGCATGAACGGTCAGATCGATGTGCGTGACGTGCTCTCGACGGTGCGTGTGCCGACACTGGTGATCCATCGAGACCATGACCCACGGGTGAAGGTCGCGGGGGGCCGTTACCTTGCGGCGCATATACCAGGAGCGAAATACGTGGAGATACCCGGCACCGATCACCCGATCTGGGTCGGTGACACCGATCGCGTGGTCGATGAGATCGAGGAGTTCCTGACCGGGGTCCGGCCGGTTCCGGAGCCTGACCGCGTGCTTGCGACAGTGTTGTCGGTCGACGTCAGCCAACGCGCAGGCGCGGGGCGCTCATGGCTCGATCGTATGGCGCGGTTCCGCGAAACCGTCGGAAACGTGCTCAGGCAGTACCGAGGGCGCGAGATCGGCCAGCGGCCGGACGGAACCACAGTTGTGTTCGACGGTCCGGTTCGCGCGTTGAACTGCAGCCTCGCCATCCGCGAGGCGGCTGAACAGCTCGACATGATCGTGCGTGGCGGCGTCCACACCGGCGAAGTGGAGATCGCCTGCGAAGAGATCGGTGGTGCCGCAGTTCATGCCGCCATAACAATTGCGGGGATGGCGCGTTCGGGTGAAATCCTGGTCTCGACCACCGTGCGCGACATTGTTCCAGGCTCCGGTATGCGCTTTGCCGACGCAAGTGATCGTGTTGCCGCTGACGAAACAGCGATACCGCGGCTTCTCGTACTCGGCGGCAGCGGCGAGTCAACTGCTCGGTCTCCAGCGCGGCGCACGCCGACCATGACGCAGCTCAGTCCGCGCGAGCGCGAGGTTCTCGTCGTTGTGGCCCGCGGCATGACCAATGCGGAAATTGCGGCTGCGCTCGACCTGAGCGAGCATACCGTCAAGCGCCACGTCGCCAAATTCTGACCAAGCTCAATCTCGCCAATCGTTCGGCGGCTGCGGCGTTTGCCGTGCAGCACGGATTGCTCTGAACCGATTCGTTGGTCACTGGATGCCTCGAAAGAGCCATGCGTAATTGGCTCGTTCGGGCGAAGCGCCAATCACCGTTGCCACGCCATCATCCCCGACATCGGAGGAGTTGGGGAGCAGGTGGTGGCGGGACAGGCAGAGGTCAATGAAGCGCGGCTGAACAGCTTTGTCGGACGCATGCTCGGCGACATGGGGGCCACACTGAGCGCGGCACTCGTCATCGTGGGTGACCGGTTGGGGCTGTACAAGGCACTTGCCGACGGCGGCCCAATGACGGCCGCGACGCTCGCCAGAGCCACCGGCACCGCGGAACGCAACGTCCGCGAATGGCTCGCGGCCCAGGCGGCGTCCGATTACGTCACGTACGACGCCGACACCGGCCTGTTCCGCCTCGAGCCGGAACAGGCGATGGTGTTTGCCCAGGAAGGCGGGCCGGCCTTTCTCGCCGGCTTCTTCGAGGTTGCCGAGGCAGCATTCCGCGCCACGTCACGGGTCGAGCAGGCGTTCCGTAACGGGCGTGGCGTCGGCTGGCATGAGCACCATCGCTGTCTGTTTTGCGGCACCGAACGGTTCTTCCGAACCAGCTATCGTCACCACTTGGTCTCCGAATGGCTGCCGGCGCTCGACGGTGTGCTGGCAAAGCTGCAGCGCGGTGCGACGGTCGCCGATGTCGGCTGCGGACATGGGGCATCCACGATCCTGATGGCGCAGGCGTTTCCGGCGTCGCGCTTCTTTGGCTTCGACTATCACCTGCCGTCGATCGAGGCCGCACGCGAGGCAGCCGAGATGGCGGGCGTGGCCGATCGCATCGTCTTCGAGGTCGCGTCGGCAAAGGATTTCCCCGGGAGCGAATACGATCTGGTCGCCTGTTTCGACTGTCTGCACGACATGGGTGATCCGGTCGGTGCGGCTGCACATGTGCATGCCGCTCTCGCCAGCGACGGCACATGGCTCGTGGTGGAACCGTTCGCGCACGATCGGCTGGTGGATAACCTCAATCCCGTCGGCCGCATCTACTACGCCGCGTCAACCATGATCTGCACCCCCGCATCGCTGTCGCAGGAGGTCGGCCTCGCTCTCGGCGCACAGGCGGGAGAACTGCGACTGCGCGAGGTGATCACTGGCGGTGGGTTCACCCGTTTCCGCCGCGCGACGGAGACGCCGTTCAACCTGGTGCTGGAGGCTCGTCCGTAACCGAACACTGCAACAGAAGGACATAACGAAGATGGCAACACTCACTGTTCCGGCACTGCGCCGGGCGATCGAGACCCGCGACGGTACGACGCTTGCCGGGTTCTATACCGACGATGCCGTGCTGCGGATCGTGGATCAGATGAACCCGCCAAGCCGGCCAAGCGAGATCAAGGGCCGCGACGCCATCGCTGCGTATTATGACGATGTGTGCGGACGTACCATGACGCATCGGGTTGACACTGCCGTCGCTGATGGTGACCGGCTCGCGTTCACCCAGACCTGCACCTATCCCGACGGCAAGCGGGTGTACTGCGCGGCGACGCTGGAGCTTGTCGGCGGCAGGATCGCCCGCCAGACGGCGATCCAGGCGTGGGATGAATGAGGAGTTGCCGCCATGTCGACATTCAATGTCGTGAGGTTCCGGGTGAAGCCAGGGCAAGATGAGGCGTTCCTGGACGCCCATCGCGCGGGCAAGGCGGGTTGGCCTGGACTGGTGCGCGGCGTGATGCTCAGGACAGGCGAGCGAAGCTACTGCCTGGTTGGGGAATGGGCGGACGCTCATGCGCTGGCGAACGCACGTGCGCGGATGATCGCGACGCTCGACAGCTTCCGCGACACGCTGGAGGGTCTTGGCAGCGGGATGGGCGTGACCGATGCGGTGTCGGGGCCGGTCGTGCTCGATCTGAAGGGCTGAGGTCACTGGTTCACTGCGGAGAAGTTAGGCGAGAACCGCAGAGGGCGCCGATACCAGCGGCGCTGTTGGATGACCGCGAGCCGGTCGGTAATTTTGTGTGCGAGGCATAACCGACGCGAAGGAGCGTATTATGCCGAGCAGATCGAAGAAGGTAGCGCGTGAGGTCGCCAGGCTGCCGTCGATCCCGAAGGAGCTGGTGTCGCTATTCCTGACCGGTCCGATGACGGGCGAGGCGATCAACGCGGGTGGTCTGGCGTTGAAGAAGGCTTTGGCAGAGGTTGAACGCCGAGCTGAGCCACCATCTCGGCTACGAGGCGGGCGCGGATAGACCCGAGCTGGTCACCAACCAGCGCAACGGCAGCACGGCCAAATCGGTCCTGACCGGCGATGGCACGATCCGGATCGACACGCCGCGCGACCGCGACGGCAGTTTCGAGCCGGTGCTGGTGCCTAAGCATGCCAGGCGTTTCGCCGGCTTCGACGACAAGGTCACCGCGCTCTATGCGCGCGGCCTGACGGTGCGCGAGATCCAGGCTTTTCTGCTTGAAACATATGATACCGAGGTGAGCTCCGACTTCATCAGCACGGTCACCGACGGCGTGCTGGCGGAGGTGACGGCGTGGCAGAGCCGGCCGCTTGAGGCGGTCTATGCGGTGGTATTCTTCGACGCGTTGCGGGTGAAGATCAGAGAAGACGCTGTTGTCCGCAACAAGGCGATCTATCTGGCGCTTGGCGTGCGCCGGGATGGCTCGCGCGAGATTCTGGGCCTGTGCATCGAGACCACGGAGGGCGCCAAGTTCTGGATGAAGGTGTTCAACGACCTCAGGACGCGTGGTGTGACCGACATGCTGATCGCGGTCACCGATGGTCTGAAGGGCATGCCGGAGGCGCTCAGCACGGTCTTCCCGGCGACTACGCTGCAGACCCCGGATGAAGTCCGGGGCAGGCTCTGCATTGTGCACCTGATCCGCAACAGCCTTGACTACGCTACCTGGAAAGACCGCAAGGCGCTGGCTGCGGCGCTGCGACCGATCTATGCCGCACCGAGTGCGGAGGCAGCCCTTGCGGCGCTTGATGCGTTCGAAGACGGCGAATGGGGGCAGAAATTCCCGACCGTGGTGGCGGCCTGGCGGCGAGCCTGGGACCGGGTGATCCCGTTCTTTGCGTTTCCCGCCGAGATCAGGCGGGTGATCTATACGACCAACGCGATCGAGAGCGTCAACGCCCGGCTGCGCAAGATTGTCAAGACGCGCGGCCACTTTTTCCCAGTGACGATGCGGCAAGCAAACTGATCTGGCTGGCGTTGCGCAATATCACCGCCGATTGGGGAAAAGCGGCGCACCACTGGAAGGAGGCGATGAACCAGTTCGCGATACTGTACGCGGAACGCTTCACGCGGGATGCCTGACGGATGGCTTCAGGCAACCGTAACAAGGCTGCCCCCTGCTTTGCCGCAAGCATGGCGTCCTGCTCAGCCCGGTCAAATTGTGGGTCCTCGCCATGCTCGCCCCCGAGCGTGGCTGCGCGTGGCTCCGGTCCCGCCGCTATGCGGCGAATTTGACCGGACTTGCGCCCGACCGCCCAGAAAATGCCAGGTCAGGACGAAGGAACAGTCGCCTTGATCAAACAAACGAACATCTGTCTGTAAGCGTCTACCGACGACCGCGGCATTGATGGTTCGTGGCGATCCCTGAGCTGGACTATTGTGTCCAAAGCCAGGGGAGCAGGGCGTCGATCTTGTGGATGGGATGATCTGCGATGCGTCCGAGAACGTCGGACAGATAGGCCTGCGGATTGATGCTGGTCATCTTTGCCGATTCGACGATGGTGTAGACACAAGCGGCGCGTTGTCCGCCGGTATCGGAGCCACAGAAGAGGTAATTTTTGCGGCCGAGAACTGGCGCTCGCATGCCGCGCTCGGCGGCGTTGTTGCTCATTTCCAGCCGGCCGTCTGCCAGGTAGCGCAGCAGCGCGTTCCATCGTGTGAGGGCGTAGCGGATAGCTCCGGCGAGCGCGCTCTTGCCGCTGATCCGTTTCAGGGAGCCCTGGAGGAATTGCTTCAACTCGTCCAATCGCGGCCGGGCGTATTGGACGCGCGCGGCCAGGCGTCGATCAGGCGCCTGTCCGCGAACGCTGGTCTCGATGACAAACAGGGCGGCGATGCGCTCCATTGCTTCGCGCGCGATCGGCGAGGCCGAGGCGTGGTGGATGTCGTAGAATTTCCGGCGTACGTGACTCCAGCACGCCACCTCGATCAGCGGCGGCGCGCCGTCCGGCGTGGTGGGCCGATAGAGACTGTCGAAGCCGGCATAGCCATCGGCATGAAGGAAGCCGCGGCAGCGGCCGAGCAGCGCCTGGGCGTGGATGCCCTTGCGGTCCGGCGAGTAGCGATAGTAGGCGGCCGGCGGAATGTCCGATCCGAACGGACGTTCGTCCCGCACGACCACCCACAGCCGGCCGGTCCTGGTTTTCCCCGTGCCGGGCGCCAGCACCGGGAGGGTGGTGTCGTCGGCATGCAGCACCTGCCCAGCGCGCACGTGGCGGCCGATGGCCTCGGCCAAGGGATCCAGCAGAAACACCGACTGACCCACCCAGTCGGCCAAGGTCGAGCGATCGAGTTCGACGCCTTCGCGAGCATAGATGCCGGCCTGGCGGTGCAGGGGTGTATGGTCGCAGAACTTTGCCACCAGAACCTGGGCGAGCAGGCCCGGGCCGGGCCGGCCGCGTTCGATCGGCAGGCTGGGCATCGGCGGCTGCACGATCGTCTCGCAAGCGCGGCAGCTCAGCTTCGGGCGGATATGGCGGATCACCTTGAAGCTGGAGGGCACGTATTCCAGCACCTCGCGCTCGTCCTGGCCGATGCGGCTGAACACCGTGCCGCCGCAGCTCGGGCAGGTGCAGGCTGCTTCGTGGGTGATGATCTCGCGCGGCAAGTGTGGCGGCAGCGGTTTACGGACCGGCTGTTGGCGTTCCCGCCGCTCGACGGGTTGCTTGGTGTCCCTCCTGGCGTCGGGATCGCCGACGGTTCCGCGCGCCTCGGCACCGGCATCCGTTTCGAGTTCGCCGATCAGCAACTCGAGCTGCTCGATCGCGTGGTCAAGCTTCTCGGAGGAGCGGCCGAAGCGCGCGCGGCGCAACACCGCCAGCTGCATCTTCAGCTTCTCGATATACAGCGTCTTGGCATGGATCTCGGCCGCATTGGCGGCGATCTCGATATCCTTGCGTGCCAGCTCTGCCTGCAAATCAACCGCGAGGTTGCGCAGCGCGATGGGGTCGTCCGGCAGTGGCAAGGTCGCTAACGACATGGACGCGAGATACAAAATCGCGGGCTGGCGTACAAGGCCTGACGCACAGAATATTGCTCAGGCCGGCATTTTTCTCAGCCAACCGCCATGGGTCTTCGTGGCACGTCCGCGGCAACTGTCCGCCGCCAATCCATCGCCTCGATGAGCAGTGTGAGCTGCGCCGGCGTCAGAACCATCTTGCCGTCCACGATCGGCGGCCAGACAAACTTGCCGCTCTCGAGGCGCTTGGCGAACAGGCATAATCCAGTGCCGTCATAATACAGCACCTTCAGATAGTCGGCCCGCTTGCCACGAAAGAGAAACAAATGGCCCGAGAACGGATCGCCATCAAGCACCTGCGCGACACGTGCCGCCAAACCATCAAATCCCAGGCGCATGCTGACAGGATGACAGGCCAGATACACCTTCGTACCCGGCACCATCGGAATCACGACAGGCTCCGCAACACGCACAGGACACGCCGCAGCGTCCGCTCATTGACGAACGCATCCACCCGAAGACGCGTCCCACATGGCAGGTCGATCTCGACCATCCCCGGGCGTTCGTCCATCGCCGGGCGCGCATCCGCACCGCGATCCTGCGGCGCCTGCCCCACCAGCAGAGCGGACGAATTGAGCCTCCGAACTGTACCTTCGTCCTTAGGCTCCACAATCGCGCCGATCGAAAGAAACCCATCCGCGGCACCAGCGGGCGGTGCATCGGGCTGTGTCTGTTGTGCAGACGAAGATGCCTCTGAAGTCTCAGCCGTAGGCCGCGTTCCAATCACTTTCCGCCAATTGAACACCTGATTCGAATTCAACCCGTGACGGCGCGCAACATCGGCAACCGACATGCCGGGACCAAACGCTTCCTCGACAATCCGCCGCTTCTCCTCAAGCGGCCACGAACGGCGCGAGACCTTCACCCTGTCGCTCGTCTCCGGCAATGCACTCAACGGAACGTCCTATCCTGTGCAACCTGGCTAAGTGTCCACTACTCCTTGATGGACACTTGCCGATCCTCACTATGACAATGAAGGCTCCCATATCTTGTGAGCACGACGGTAGGCGGCCATCAGTCCACGCTCACATCTGTCTGAAGGCATCAGCGTTTGCAGACTGCGGTGTCCGCCCAATACACTGACACGCCCAGCGAGGGCGAAACCATCAACGCCTCGCACACAGAAATCCTGACAGTTCCGTCGCACTGCTCGACGTCCTGCAGCCTGCCGCGATGCTAGCTGCGCGAGCGGCCGAAGCACGGGCCTCCGTACAGCTTGACGAGGCGCGAGAGGCCATGACCCGCGATCTCGAGGCGGCGCGGTACGCTGCTGATCGAGCCTTCCGACAATATGACGCGGCCGATCCTGAGAACCGCTTCGTCGCCGGCGAGTTGGAGGCACGCTGGAACCGCGCTCTGACCCGCGTCGTCGAGTTCGAGAAGCGTATCGCCGATCATGACGCCGCGGCAAAGCCTCGGTCCGACCTCGCGTCGATCTCCTTCACCGCGCTGGCCGAGGACTTCCAGACTGTCTGGTCAGCACCGACGACCGATGCCCGGCTGAAGAAGCGGATTGTGCGCACGGTCATCCACGAAGCCATGGCCGATCGATGCGCTCGGCAACCCGGTCAACTTCTTCCTGACCGGCGGAGAGGCGCATGATCTGGTCGGCGCCGACCACCTCCTGCCCTCGATGCAAGCCGACACGCTGATCGCCGACAAAGCGTTCGATGCCGACGAGCGGGTCATCGCGCCGCTGGCTGCGGCCGGCAAAACGGCGGTGATCCCGCCCAAGGCAAACCGGCGATTGCCTCGCGACTACGACCAATACATCTACCAGGCGCGTCACCTCATCGAGAACTTCTTCGCCAAACTCAAGCAGTTCCGTGCCATCGCCACCCGCTACGACAAGACCGCGCGCAACTTCCTCGCCGCCATCCACCTGACCGCCGGGCTTATTTGGCTCAATTGAGGACAGGCCCTAGTGATGCACGTTCTTCCAGTCACCGAAGCGCTCCGGCAGATCGCGCCACGGCATGCCGGTGCGGTAGCGGTACAGCACCGCCTCGACGAACAGCCGGTTGTCTGCCGCCGTCACTCCCACATGTCCCTCCTGTCCAGGCAGCAGGTCCCGGATACGCTCCCATTGATCGTCGCGTATGCCATAACGTCGCATCGGTCAGCTCCAAATCGGCTGACACCCTATGAATCGAAGTTTTCGCCGCGCCGGAATCTGGAGGCTTCTGTGAGGTCGCGCGACACGGACGACGCCAAGCGCTCGGCGGGCGACCTCATTGAAGCCGGATTGAACTGACCCGCGTGCCAACGACGCTATGGGTGTTTTGTCACTTGCGCCGTTGCGCACGGAGAACACCAGGGCCCTGGTGTTGGTTTTTGGCGTCGCGGTGACGGCCCGATCGGCCTGTGGCGTGGTGGTGAGGGCCTATGGATGATGTGTCGGGCACAGTGGACGAGCGGGGCAGAGGGCAATCTGTCCGTCATCGGCCTGCGCCGGACCATGCTGATGCGGACATCGGCGTCGCAGCTCGCTTTGATTGATTGGGTGACTTTGCTCTTGGTCATGAGCTGTCGCACCAGAACGGCGCCTGCGGCTGTGGACGGCGCGGCAGCGGCCCGCGCTCCAGCATCACGCCGCCACAGTCCGGACAGACATCGAGTGCGTGGCCAGTCAGCCGGCGGGTGCGCTCGCGGTAGCTCTCCGCCGGCGGTGGCTCTGGCGTCGGGGCTGCGAGCAAAGCACGGCACAGCGCCAGCTTTGCGGTGCGATGGCCGTTCGCGAGGAAGCCGACATGGCGGATGCGGTGGAACCCGTTCGGCACGGCGTGGAGAAGGAACCGCCGAATGAATTCGTCGGCAGCGAGCGTCAGCACCTTGGTCTTGCCGTGATGATAGTCTTTCCAGGTGAAGTCGACCTGGCCGTCGGCGAGCCGGGTGAGACGAGAGTTTCCCAGCGCGACGCGATGGGTATAGCGGCCGAGATAGGCCAGCACCTGCTCGGGTCCGGCGAACGGGCGCTTGGCATAGACCACCCATTCGACCGCGCGCAGGGTATCGAGACGTTCGGCGAAGGCGTTGGGCGCGGCCAGGGCCGCGAGTGTGCCGGAGAAACGCAGCTCGCCGGCCACGAACGCCGCCTGCAATCGTGCGAGGAACAATGTTCGGAACCGTCGCGAGAGGACGCGCACCGGCAGGAAGAACCCCGGTCTGCACGCCACCCATCGAGTTTGATCCGGCGAAAGGCCACCGCCTGGGACAATGCAGTGCAGATGCGGGTGGTGCTGCAGGGTCTGCCCCCAAGTGTGCAACACCGCGACTGCGCCAATCTCTGCACCGAGGTGACGTGGCTCGGCGGCGATGTCGCGCATCGCTTCGGCCGCAGCGTGGAACAGGATGGCGTAGACCGCACGCTTGTTCTGGAACGCGATCTCCGCCACCGGCGGTGGTAGGGTGAAGACCACGTGGTAGTACGGCACCGGCAGCAACTCGGCCTGACGCGCCTCGAGCCACTCGGCGCGCGCCAGACCCTGGCACTTCGGACAATGTCGGTTGCGGCAGGAGTTGTAGGCGCAGCGAACCAGCCCGCAATCGCCGCACTGCTCGACGTGCCCTCCGAGCGCAGGCGTTCGGCAGAGCTCGATCGCTGCCATGACACGTCGCTCGATCCTGCCGAGGTGAGCGCCATGGCTGCGACGGAACGCTTCGCCGTGGCGGCGGAAGATATCCGCCACCTCCAGCGTGGGACGCATCGTCCCGTCTCAGGGCGGCGGTGTTACCTCGAGGCGTAGTCGGTCGAGTGGGCTTGGAGTACCGCGAATGGTGCTGGTCGCGACCTGGGCATAGCGCGCCGTGGTGTTTACGTTGCGATGGCCGAGCAGCGCCTGGATGATGCGGATATCGGTGCCACCCTCCAGCAGGTGGGTGGCGAAGCTGTGGCGCAGTGTGTGAACGGTGACGCGCTTGCCGAGACCCGACGCGGCACACGCCGAGCGGCAGGCGGCATGCAGCACGACAGGGTGGATCGGATGCTCGGGATCGCGTCCGGGAAACAGCCAGTGCGCGGGTCGCGCCAGTCGCCAATATGAACGAAGGATGCCGAGCAGTTGCGGTGACAGCATGACGTAGCGGTCGCGGCCTCCCTTGCCCTGCTCGACGTGGATCACCATGCGGCCGCTGTCGATATTGGCCACCTTGAGGCACGCTGCTTCGGAAGCACGCAATCCGGCCGCATATGCCGTGGTCAGCGCGGCACGAGACTTCAGGCTCGGCACCGCTTCGAGGAAGCGCACAACTTCATCGGCGCCCAGCACCACCGGCAACTTCTGCGGCTCACGCGCATACGGGATCCGCTCCGGCAGATCAGACTGCCTGAGCGTTACCCCGTACAGAAAACGAAGCGCGCAGACCGTCTGGTTCAGCGCCGGCCACGATATCCCGCCAGCAACGAGATGAACCTGAAAGGTCCGGACGTCCTCCAGACCAAGCTTGTCAGGCGAGCGGCCGAAGAAGCGGCCGAACTTGGCAACCGCATGCACATACGATCGTTGGGTCGCAGGCGACGGATTGCGGACTGTCATATCCTCGATCATGCGCCGACGCAGCGGGCTCATCTCGGTCATCGGGGCCTCCCGTTCCAGGGTTGGGGTGAAGCACCCAAACCCTGGCAGACCGAACGCCTCGAACACTCCGCCACCGCGCACCACTTCCCGCCTCAGCGGGTTAGCCTGGATTTCTCAAACGAGAGAGGTGCATCGGGGCTGAGAATCTGAGAAAAGTGTTGTGCGAGAACAGTTTTTTCCGAATCCAGGATGGCCCCGATGCAGACAGAGTGTAGCGCGACGCTGTTCGAATTTGAAGCGGTTGAACGGCGAGCGGTGATGGCTGGTTTCGACGGCGGCGACATCACCTCGAACGCGGGGGCGCTGCTGTTGGGGCAGGTGGATCGTGGCCTTGGACTGATCCGTCGGTTCGCCGGTTGCTTCACCGACCGTCGCGATGCTCGTTACGTTGAGCACCGGGTTGAGACACTGGTGGGACAGCGGATCTTTGGCCTGGTGCTGGGCTACGAGGACCTCAATGACCACGACGAGCTGCGCAAAGACCCAACATTCGGCGTGCTGACCGGCAAGCTGCATCCGGTGCTGCGGTCGGACTGTGAAGCACTGGCGGGCAAGAGCACGCTCAATCGTCTCGAGTACACGCCCAAACGCCATGCCGCGAAGTATCACAGGATCGATTGTGACGGGCCACAGGTTGACGCGCTGCTGGTCGAGCTTTTCCTGGAGGCGCATGAGCGTGCGCCGCGCGAGATCGTGCTCGATCTCGACAATACCGACATTCCGCTGCACGGCGCTCAGGAAGGCCGGTTCTTCCATGGTTATTATGACGCGTACTGCTACCTGCCGCTCTACGTGTTCTGCGGCCGGCATCTGCTGCTGGCCCGGCAGCGGCGTGCGAATGTTGCCGGCAGCGATGGCGCGATCGAAGAGATGACGCGCATCATCGGCCAGATCCGCCAGACGTGGCCGCGCGTGCGCATCATTCTGCGCGGTGACAGCGGCTTCGCCAACGAGCCGCTGATGCGGTGGTGCGAGGAGCATCGCGTCGATTATGTGTTCGGTCTGGCACGCAATTCCCGCCTGGAGGCCGCGCTCGGCAAACAGGGTGCCGAGGCCAGGTTGCCTGGCCTCGGGCAAGCCCGCCCGGGTGTTCCGTGACTTCCGCTATCGCACGCGTGACAGCTGGTGCCGCAAACGGCGCGTTGTCGGCAAGGCCGAGCACACGCCGGACGGTGCCAATCCTCGCTTTGTCGTCACCTCGCTCAAACACGCCCGCATGGCCGATCCCCGTGCCCTCTACGAGGACCTGTACTGCGCCCGTGGCGAGGCCGAGAACCGCATTGGCGAGCAGTTCGAACTGTTCGCAGATCGTGCCTCGTCCGCCACCATGATGGCCAACCAGCTGCGCATGTGGTTCTCGGCGATGGCCTACGTGTTGGTCGACACGTTACGCCGCGTCGGTCTGCACTTTACTCAGTTCGCCGATGCCTCGGCGCAGACCATCCGTCTCAAACTCCTGAAGCTCGGCGCCCAGGTGCGTACCAGCGTGCGGCGCATTCACTTCGCCATGGCCTCGGGATGCCCCAACAAGATCGAGTTCGAACTCGCGTACATCTATCTCCAGCGCGCGTTCAGCTCTGCGTAGGTGCGGCCCACGTCAGACAACCCGGACACCGACGCCCTAGCCACGACACATGCCTTCTCCCACCCGCATGGCGGGAAAGACATAACCTCCGGACTCGCATTGCGCGAGACAAATGAAAAATACCCCCATAGGCCCGGGTGGCGGCCTTCGCATGCTGAAAGCAACCGCTGACAGCCTCGTTCACAGAATAAATGTCGGCCGCGTTTGAGAAATCCAGGCTAGTACCTCTGCACAGTGATTATGACTCTTTGGCGGTGTCAGGATAAGCGCGTGCCAGCTTGTCCCGCGCCTTTTGCGTGGTGAACTTCCATTTGACGCGGGCGCCGGAGGAGTTGCGTTGCCGCTCCCACGCCTCGATCTCGGAGACAAGGAGCTCACGCGCACCAATTCGGCGATCCAGACATTGCCCGCGCAACACGCCGATTTCGATTTCCACCATGTTGAGCCAGCTCGCGTGCTTCGGTGTGTAATGAAACTCTAGGCGCTGAAGCACGCGGTGTGCCTCCGGTGCCGGGAAAGCCTCGTACAAGGCCCCGGCCGTGTGGGTGGAAAGATTGTCCATCACCACCCGGATCCGGTCCGCGTCCGGATAATGCACATCGGCCACCTCGCGCATGCAATCGGCGAAGTCGCGCGCGGTTCGGTGGTCCGTCACCTTCACATGCCGCCAGGATGTGTGTGCGTCGAGAAACACGAACAGATTGGCCGTGCCATTGCGCCGATATTCGCAATCGTAACGCTCAGGCTGACCAGGTGCCGCCGGAATCGGCTCGCGCACTCACCGATCAACTGCGTCGGACTTTCGTCGAAGCAAACCACCGGACGCCTGGGATCGGCCTCTTCGGCATAAAGATCGAGCACATCCTCCATCCGGGCGACATAAGTGCCATCCACTTGCGGAATGCACCACATCTTCCGGAGCCAGGGCTTCAGGTCGTCCTCGGCCAGCCGCCGGCATACCGTCTCACGCGACAGCCCTTCATGCTCCGTCAGTTGGACCATCTCGCCGGCCAGCAGATCCAGTGTCCAGCGCTTGCGGCCTGCCGGCGGGCTCGAGCAGACCGTCGCCACCAGCAACGCCGTCTCCTTGCCGGACAGCTTGCGGGCAGCTCCAGGCCGCGGTTCTTCGCTCAGTGCCAGCTCAATGTTGCCTTCCACGAAGCGCCGTTTGGTCCGGTAAACCGTGGACCCGCCCACCGAGATACTACTCGCGATCGCTTCGTCGCTGATCCCCGCGTCGGCGGCCAGCAGGATTTGCGCCCGTTTGAGTTTGCGCACTGCAAGTTTCCTGCCGCTCAGCATCGCCGTGAGGTCCGCGCGTTCCCCCTCGTTCAGTTCCACCCGGTACCGTATGTTCATGGCTGATCCCCCGCTATCGAGGGCAACGATAAATCGCGCGGCAGGTGATTCTCACCCGAGGTTCACGCCAAGGCAGGGACAATATCTCGCGTTCATCCACGCCCTACACGCTGGTGAATGAGCGTCCGCCAGCGCAAGCGGACATACAACGCTTCTTTCGGCTGACGCCGCCGTCGGTCTACCAGATGCTGCTGACGCTCGAACGCGACGGGCTGATCTCACGCCGCGCAGGGGTGCCGCGGAGTATCACCGTCCGAGTCGATCGAGCTCTCTTGCCCGCCTTGGAGCCAGCGCGGGCTCAACCGGTCAAAATCACTGTGCAGAGGTACTAGGTGGGCATGCGCCAAGCGGCGCGGTGAAGTGGTTGAGGCGACCAGCGCCGCCCCGCTGCCGCAGACCCGGTGCCGCGCGTTGGGGGAATGGCGATGGGCTGGCGTGGTGGTTTTGGGGGGGGTGGGGGGCAAATCCCGATCGGGCTCGTGCCTTTCTTGGCCGCGCGCTGAAATTCGCGGGGACCGCGGAAATCCGGCTACGCGCCGGCATCCGCATCGGTGAGCTGGTAAGGGAGTTAGAGAGCCACCAAGGCGCGCGGGAACTTCCCGACAGCGCTGTCGCGAAGTTCAAAGCTGTCGAAGATGCTGGGCTGAACGTCCGCACGGCCCAACGCTACGAGGAACTGGCGGGACTGCGCGATGAGCAAGGCCAGGCGGCGGGCCGCGCCGGGAACCGATCTAACCTCTTCCCACTGCTGGGAAGAGGTTAACAAAGCAAAGGCAATCGCCGACGCCGGCCCGACCGTGCCTGCTACGCGCGGGCATCCGCATCGGCGAGTTGGCGCGGGAGCTGGAGATGACGCCCGGTGCGCGAACCGACCTGACGCAGGAGGCACCGGAACTTAGTGCCAGCGGTGGCACCAGGTTGGATGGGATCGCTGACGCCGGCCTGTCGAAATAGGCGCGCTGCGGGGGAGCGCACGTTGCCACGGCCGGAGCTCGAGCGGCAGCCGATGCCGCGTTTGCGGCCCCGTGTCCGTGGTGTGTCCGCACGGGTGGCGCGTGCCCCTGGCGGCCGGCAGGCATGGGTTGGGTGTTCCGAAGATGGCGGCGGGCGGGGTTTGTTCGCTTGGCGGACGCGGGGGGCCGTGATCGGGCCGGGTAGTGCGGACACGGTGCGGACATTTCCTGGAGATGCTCGATCCTGCACGTCGGAGGCGGACGAAAATTCAGTATTTTCAGGTGGTTCCTGGTGCCGACGCACGGATTTGAACCGTGGGCCTACTGATTACGAATCAGTTGCTCTACCGCTGAGCTACGTCGGCAGCCGCACGTGCTATAGCGCCCTGGCGCTGATCGAGGCAACAGCCGCATCAGGCCCGCTTGCCCGGCTTGCTGTCGTTGGTCGCCCCGATTGCTCTTCCCGCCCTGAGGTGCGTGCCGGGAAGCTGCCATGATTCCCAACCGCCAAGGCCTGTCCCCTCACCCGCCTTGCCTCGAGAGTGCAGCGACTGCGGCCTGTTCCAGATCGTTCCATGATCGCCGCTTCGGCCGCGAACATTGGTTGCATGCTCTATTTGCTGATCGGCCTGCATCTGCCGGCGCCGCGGTTTATATTAATCGACTGTTGAGTAAGAGCCTGGCGCTACGAGCGCAGCGTGGCGTGAAGCTGGTGATCTCGGACGCCCATGAGGGGCTGAAGGCTGCGATCCGGCGGGTGTTCAGCGCCAGCTGGCAGCGCTGTCGCGTGCACTGGATGCGCAACGCGTTGTCGTACGTGGCCAAGACCCAGCAAAGCATGGTGGCTGCCGCGTTGCGTCAGGCGTTCATCCAGCCGGATCGCGCTCAGGCGAGCCAGACGCTGCGTCACGTGGCCGACCAGTTGCGGCAGAAATGGCCAAAGCTTGGTGCGTTCATCGACGACAGCGAGACCGATGTCCTGTCGCATCTGCACTTCCCCGAGCAGCACCGCACCAAGCTGCATAGCACGAACCCGCTGGAGCGGCTGAACAAGGAGGTGAAGCGGCGGGCCGATGTCGTTGGGATATTTCCCAATGAGCCCTCGATCATCCGACTGATCGGCGCCGTGCTGCTGGAGCAGAACGACGAATGGCAGCTGCAGCATCGGTACATGCAGGTTGAAGCGATGGCAGAGCTCTCCGCGCCGGAGAGCGAGGTTGAGACGAGGCAAATAGCAGGTGCCGCCTGACAACTCACGAAACACAGACTGCGGCGTCGACGGCACCTATGCCCAACGCTCGACCGTGGTGTCGCGGTCAAGCCCCACAGCCGCGCAGCGGTGCGAAGGCGCAGGGCTTGACGGCGGCAACCGCGGTCGCAGTACCCTCACTCGTGCCGTCTTTCGCTCTCAAGTCCACCGGCGTCGATTGGTCAACCGGCACTTCCGCTACACCAGGAATCCATACCAGCTTGACGGACGTGACCGAGGCGGAAGGTCGCCGACCCGCTCGGCGGCTTGTGGGAGAGTGACATCCTGCCGCTACTGCTCACCCGTCCCGGCATGCGGCCGGTGATGCTGCTGGACGAGATGCAACGGTGCCATCCCGAGCGCGATTGGGATCGGCTCCGCCGCACCTTGGAACGTCGTGTTCGCGCATGGTGTGCCGAACACGGAGCTGCGCGCGAGGTGATCTTCCGTCAGGACCACCCGCCGGGCCAGCAAGGCCTGTCGGACTTCACCGACATGGCCGAGCTTGGCATCCGTATCGCCGGCGAGCCGCTGGCGCACCGTCTCTATCACTTCGTTTTGGCGTATTCCACCTGGGAGCATGCCGAGGTGGTGCTCGGCGGCGAGAGCTACACTGCGTTGGCTTGCGGCCTGCAGAACGCGCTGTGGTCGCTTGGTGGCGCCCCGGCCGAGCATCGCTCCGACAGTCTTTCAGCGGCGTTCCGCAACCTCAAGCGGGACGTCGTCGAAGACCAGACCCGCCGTTACGAAGCGCTGTGCGCTCACTATGGCATGCAGCCGACCCGCAACAACCGCGGGGTCGCGCACGAGAACGGCGCGATCGAGAGCCAGCACGGTCACCTCAAGCGTGCCGTTGCTCAAGCCTTGCTGCTGCGCGGCAGCACTGACTTCGACAGCCTCGAGCTCTATCGCGATTGGATCGCCGACCTGATTGGCCGCCGCAACGCCAGGCGCGAGAAGCTGGTCGCGCTGGAGCGCGCCGAACTGGGCAGATTGCCGCCACGGCGCACCTCCGATCATGACGAGGTCAGCGTGCGGGTGACCTCCAGCAGCGGCTTCATTCTGCGCAAAGTGTTCTATACGGTGCCATCTCGCCTGATCGGCTATCGGCTGAACCTGCGGATCTACGATGACCGTCTGGAATGCTTCGTGGGTCAAAGCCTGGTGCTGCGCCTGCCACGTCGTCGTGCGCCCAGCGATGGCCGCCGCATCCAGGTGGTGGACTATCGACATATTATTCACAGCCTGCGCTGCAAGCCGATGGCGCTGCTGCATCTTGTCTACCGCGACGCGCTGTTCCCACGGCCGGCTTACCGTGCCGCCTGGGAACGTCTGCTCGACGCGTGCGATGCACGGGTCGCCTGCCGAACCATGGTGGAGCTGCTGGCGCTCGCTCACGAACGTGGCTGCGAAGCCGACCTTGCCGCCGCGTTGTCGCAGCAATTGCTCGAGGACGGTATGCCCGACCTGGCAATATTGCGCGCCCGGTTCGCCCCGAGCATCGCTTGCCTGCCCGTCGTTGCGGTGAACCTGCCGTCGATCGCCAGTTACGACGTGCTGCTGCCCGCAATGGCGGCGACAGCCGGGGCAGCGACACCATGAGCGACAGCACGCATTGCCTCACCTGAAATGCTCCCCAGCGTCGGTCTGTTGCCTCACGTAATTTGCTCCCCGCCGGTGTTCGGCGGGGGCGGGCATGAGGCGGATCAGCATGGCGACACGGGACGAGTTGATAGCGGTGGTGGCGGAGCGGTATGCCCGGTCCACTCGAAAGGATCGGGGGCGCATTCTGGACGAGTTTGGGGCGTTGACGGGCCTGCATCGCAAGCATGCGATGCGTCTGCTTCGCGGCGGGACGCGCGGTGAGCGATCCGGCCGTCGTCTCGGGCGGAGGGTGTATGACGACGCGGTACGCGAGGCGCTGGTCATGCTCTGGGAGGCGTCGGATCGGGTATGCGGCAAGCGGTTGCGGCCGTTGATACCGATCCTTGTCGAGTCAATGGAGCGGCACGGTCATCTCAAACTGGCACCGGAGTTGCGGGCCGGTCTGCTGGCAATGAGCGCTGCGACGATCGACCGGGCGCTGTGTAAAGTTAAGGAGCAGGCGACCGGAGGAACGCGTCGACGTTCCGCGTCTTCCGTCGGCGTGCGGCGCAGCGTGCCGATTCGGACGTTCGATGGCTGGGATGATCCAGCACCTGGGTTCATGGAGGCGGACCTGGTAGCGCATAGCGGGCCGACGGCAGAGGGAAGTTTCATACAGGCGCTGACGTTAACTGACATTGCGACAGGTTGGACAGAGTGCGCGCCGTTATTGGTCCGGGAGCAGACGGTGTTGATCGCGGTGCTGAGTGAGGTCCGCAAGCGGATGCCATTTGCGCTGCTCGGATTTGATACGGACAACGATAGCGTTTTCATAAATGAGACCGTGCAGTCCTATTGCAAAGAGGCCGGTATGGCGTTCACGCGTTGTCGGCCGTATCGCAAGAACGATCAAGCATGGGTGGAGCAGAAGAATGGCGCGGTTGTTCGTCGCATTGTGGGTTACAGGCGCTACGTAGGTCTGGAGGCGGCGGCAACGTTGGGTCGGCTGTACACATCGGTTCGCTTATTTGTTAACTTCTTTCAACCGTCCTTTAAGCTGGCAAGTAAAACACGCGACGGCGCGAAAGTCACGAAGCACTACTACCCGCCGGCGACACCGTATCAACGGCTGCTGGCCGATCCGCGTGTGAGCGAGACTGTGCGAGCTTGTGTGAGTGCTTTGCAAGCGACGCTGGATCCGGTGCGGCTGCTGAGTGAGATCCGCCTCGCCCAGAAACAGCTTGTTGAGATTGCCGATCGGCCGGCAACGAGCGAGACGGCGTCGGTGAGTTTGCCGACACTGGAGCAGTTCCTCGAAGGTCTCCGGACGTCATGGCAGGAGGGTGAGGTTCGTCCGACGAGTAAGATGAAGTAGAAAGTCGGCAAATATTGGCGCCGATGCCCTGACCCGCTCCTGACCGTGACGGCGCAATTGCGTGAGTGGTTTGACGCCGAACCATGGCGAACTTCGAGAGAACTGCTCGAGCGGCTCCAGGGTGAGCAGCCGGATACCTACCCGGATAAATTGCTGCGAACGCTGCAGCGTCGTGTCAAAGTTTGGCGACGGGAAAACGCGCATCATTTGGTGTTCGGCACCACGGCTCCCGACGATGACCATGCACAATCCCCACTGCAACCCGTGACGTAGCGGTGAAGACCGTCGGATCGGCCGACTGCTGTCAAGCGTGCCACGGTTCTCACTTCGGGCAAGGTCCGGTGCTCGCCATCCTCGCCATGCTCGCGCCAGGGCGCTTGCGCGTGGCTCCGGGTGGCTCCGCTCCTCCCATCCCCTACGTTGCGCGCCGCGGCCCCTGCAACGCCAGGTCGGGGCAGGAAAGCAGGCTCGTTGATCAAACAGAAAAGCCGGTCTTGCGCTACCGCGGTTCAGGCAAGCGGGTTCCGCAGTGTCGACCATGACGCAACCTGCGGCTCCCGAGCCATGAATTACCAGCCGCCGCAATCGCGCATTCCTACCGCTCGCCGCTTGACAAAGCATTGCAGCGCCGAGAGCATTCTGATGAGGCAACGCCCGGCCCGTTCGGGAACACTCCTGGATGAGGCAATACGACCGCACATCCGAACCGTCGCGCTATAATTGAGGATGTCGGCGATCTCGCCATCCATCTTTTGCTGGCCATTTAGCTCGATGATGCGCTGGCGCAGACCATCCTGATCAGCGTGCTGTGCGTAGCTATGCACAGTCCGATGCAGCCAATGCTCGCTTGTCGAACCTGTCTGCCACACAATCCTGATCCAGACGTAGCCGCGCCGCCGCTTCTGATCCAGCGTGACCTCCTTGACCACCAGTCGAATGATCTGCTTGCGGTCCGCTGACGTTGTCGTCGTGGTGTCGCCGGCTGTCCGGACCCGCGCTTTTCTGGCGCGAACTGCCCGAACGTGTGACGTGATACCCCGCGCAAGGACGGGCTTGCCCGCAATTGCTGGATAGGTGCCGGCATGTCGTCAGGGGTGATGCCGCGGTGCGTGGCGTGCGCGGCCTGACGCGGAGGGGGGTGGCAGGGTAGCGTTCCGGTAGCGAGGGGCAAGCACGGCGCCGAGCACAACTTGGCGGTTCCGCATCGACGCCGTGCCCCACACCGTGCTGGGCACGCATGCAGGGACAATAATCCCGGCAATCAAGGCTTTCGTCTACGTGGCGCCTACAGCTCCGCACATGGCGATGCTGCGTCAGCCCGGCTGTTTGTGTGTGCCGGTTGCCGCGCCCAGAGCTTGATCTGCAGCTGTTGCGATCGCGGGCAAATCTACTGTGCCGGAGACTGCGCCGCGCGAGCCCGGCATCGCGCGCAGCGTGCTGCCGGGCGGCGCTATCAGACCAGCCGTCGGGGGCGGCTCGCGCATGCCGAGCGGACGCGTCGCTATCGGGCGCGCTGCAAAAATGTGACGCATCACGGTTCACCCGCGCCGCCGCTGGATGATCTGTTGCCGCCCAGCTCGCCGGCGATCGCGAGCGACGCAGCGATCCCGGCGGAGCGGCCCCGGCACGCGACATCGCACTGCCATTGGTGCGGGCGTCGCTGCCCGGAATTCGTCCGTCGGGAGTTCCTGCGCCGCCGCCTCGATCGTCGCGGCCTGGTGCGACACGACCGGACAGGACCAAACCATGGTCACGCCGCCTGACATCGAGGCGCAGATCCTGCGCTACTACCACGCCGAGAAGTGGCGCGTCGGCACCATCGCCGGTCAGCTGCACGTGCATCATAGCGTGGTGACGCGCGTGCTGGCTCAGGCGGGGTTGCCCAGGATCGGCCCGCCAGCCCGGCCGTCGCAGATCGACGCGTATCTGCCGTTCATCCGCCAGACGCTGGATACGTTTCCGACGCTGACCGCCAGTCGGCTGTATGTGATGGTGCGCGAGCGCGGCTATCGCGGCAGCCCGGATCACTTCCGCCACGTGATCGCCTGCCATCGGCCGCGTCCGAAGGCTGAGGCGTATCTGCGATTGCGTTGTCTCCCCGGCGAACAGGCGCAGGTCGACTGGGGACATTTCGGCCATCTTGAGATCGGCCGCGCACGCCGCCCATTGATGGCGTTCGTCATGGTGTTGAGCCATGCGCGCCAGATCTTCCTGCGCTTCTTCCCGGACGCCAGGATGGAGAACTTCCTGCGCGGCCACGTCGCCGCGTTTACCGCATGGCACGGTGTTCCCCGTGTCGTACTGTACGACAATCTCAAAAGCGTGGTGCTGGAACGGCGCGGCGACGCGATCCGTTTCCATCCGACCCTGCTGGGCTTTGCCGGGCAATATCGCTATGAACCGCGCCCCGTGGCGGTCGCGCGCGGTAACGAAAAAGGTCGCGTCGAGCGCGCCATCCGATACGCCCGCGATGCGTTTTTTGCTGCCCGACGCTTCAAAGATCTCGATGACCTCAATGCCCAGGCCGAGGTCTGGTGCAACGGCCCTGCCGCCGACCGACGCTGCCCCGATGAACCTGACCGCACGGTCCGCGAGGTGTTCGCTGAGGAAGTGGCTCGCCTGCTGCCGCTGCCCGACAATCCGGCGCCGCTGCTCGAACATGTCGCGGTCACTGTCGGCAAGACGCCCTATGTCCGCTTCGACCTGAACGATTACTCGGTTCCCCACAACTACGTCCGGCGCGCTCTGACCGTTCTCGCCGATCCACACGAGGTGCGCATCGTCGACGGCGCCGAGGTGCTCGCCTGCCACCGGCGCAGCTACGACAAGGGCGCGCAGATCGAGGATGTCGCCCACGTCCAGAGGCTGGTCGAGCAGAAACGCGCAGCTCACCAGCATCGCGCCACGGACCGCCTCGCGCAGGCGGCTCCCGCCAGCCAGATCCTGCTGATCCGCGCCGCCGAACGCGGCGCCAATCTCGGTGCCATCACCGTCGCTCTGATGCGGCTGCTCGATCGTACCGGCGCCGCCGATCTGCAGCTCGCCATCCTCGACGCGCTGGAGCGCGATGTGCCGCATCCGAACGCCGTGCGCCTCGCCCTCGAACGTCGGCGAGAACAGCGTGGTGAAGCACCGCATGTCGCCGTCGTGCTGCCCGCGCATGTGCAGGCGCGTGATGCGCCGGTGCAGCCGCATGCACTCGAAACCTATGACCAACTGAAGGAGCAGCCCGATGACTGAGCTCGACACAATGCGCGCCCGCGCCGAGGCGCTTCATCTGCACGGCCTGGTGTCGCACTGGCCCGAAGTCGCGACCGAAGCCTGGGTCGCCCCGCTGCTCGATTGGGAGGAGAACCAGCGCGCCTGCCGCAGCCTGGAGCGTCGGCTGAAGACCGCCCACATCGGCCGCTTTAGGCCACTATGTGACTTCGATTGGAACTGGCCCAAGCGCTGCGACCGCGCCGCCATCGACGCGCTGATGGCGCTCGACTTCCTGGCCGAGGCCACCAACGTCGTGCTGGTCGGACCGAACGGCGTCGGCAAGTCGACGCCGGCACAGAACATTGCCCACCAGGCGCTGATCCACGGGCACACCGTGCTGTTCACCAGCGCCGGCCAGCTGCTTGGCGATCTCTCCGCGCTCGACAGCAATTCTGCCCTGCGCCGACGCCTGCGCCACTATGCTCGCCCGCAGCTGCTGGTGATCGACGAGGTTGGCTATCTCTCCTACTCCAACCGCCATGCCGATCTGAT
>CAWFUF010000009.1:0-189254 GCA_963818775.1 uncultured Alphaproteobacteria bacterium
GGGTTGAGTGGTTCGCCTGCCGCTACCACCTCGCGCAGCGCTACGGGCCGGGCGCCCAGGTCCTCCTGCAGCAACATCCGCCACACGGTCGGCGGAGCGAAGAAGCCGGTGACCTTACGCTCGACCAACGTGTCGAGGAGCGCCCGCGCATCGAACCGCGGCTGGTTCAGCATCATGATCGTCGCGCCGGCGTTCCACGGTGCAAAGAACGCCAAAAACGTGTGAGGACGAACCTGGCGAATTGCTTGAGGCCGACACGGTTACAGAGTCGCGCGACCTGGAAACGACCATACGTGCATTAATCGCCACAGTGGGCGCAAGTCGCGGCGCGTAGATTTATGCGCGAGACTCGGGGACCGTGCCTCAAATAGTGCCAGTCGCGCCCATCGAACCAGATAACAGCGACGCAACCTCAGCAACAGAGTGAAGCTTCTGCGCTCGGGCTGCTGTCCGCTCGTGGGCGCTGCAATCGGAACAGGGCCGTGCCAACACGATCGCCGCCAGCGCCAGAAGCACAAACTGGCAAGAAAATCTGTATCACCCCATGTCCTGCGACACACGCTCGCAATGACGTTGTTACAGTCCGGAGTGGATCTTCTGACCATCCAGGCCTGGCTCGGGCATTCGCAAGTGGCAACCACACATCGCTACGCTGCAGCCGACGTCGAGATGATGCGCCGAGGCCTCGACATGGCCGGCGTCTCCGGCAAGCTACCTGCCCGGTTCAAGCCAAAAGACGCGGTGCTACACCTCTTGGAGAGCATCTAATTATGTGGCGGCTCAGCCCACCCGTGCCCACAAAATCACGGACCGCTCGGCGATGCCGCCACATAATCACGCCCGACACATATGAACGGATCGCCATCAAGCACCTGCGCGACACGTGCCGCCAAACCATCAAATCCCAGGCGCATGCTGACAGGATGACAGGCCAGATACACCTTCGTACCCGGCACCATCGGAATCACGACAGGCTCCGCAACACGCACAGGACACGCCGCAGCGTCCGCTCATTGACGAACGCATCCACCCGAAGACGCGTCCCACATGGCAGGTCGATCTCGACCATCCCCGGGCGTTCGTCCATCGCCGGGCGCGCATCCGCACCGCGATCCTGCGGCGCCTGCCCCACCAGCAGAGCGGACGAATTGAGCCTCCGAACTGTACCTTCGTCCTTAGGCTCCACAATCGCGCCGATCGAAAGAAACCCATCCGCCGCACCAGCGGGCGGTGCATCGGGCTGTGTCTGTTGTGCAGACGAAGATGCCTCTGAAGTCTCAGCCGTAGGCCGCGTTCCAATCACTTTCCGCCAATTGAACACCTGATTCGAATTCAACCCGTGACGGCGCGCAACATCGGCAACCGACATGCCGGGACCAAACGCTTCCTCGACAATCCGCCGCTTCTCCTCAAGCGGCCACGAACGGCGCGAGACCTTCACCCTGTCGCTCGTCTCCGGCAATGCACTCAACGGAACGTCCTATCCTGTGCAACCTGGCTAAGTGTCCACTACTCCTTGATGGACACTTGCCGATCCTCACTATGACAATGAAGGCTCCCATATCTTGTGAGCACGACGGTAGGCGGCCATCAGTCCACGCTCACACGAGAATGGGCAAAACGTCCGCTGCAGCACTCATCGCGGACCCGCGCAAGGCGAGTGCGAAATTCAAGAGCAGAACGGGACGCAAGTCGTCATCGACCCGCAACCTGGATCTGCTGCGCTCCGGCTAGGGACCAAGGATCTTGGCAGCTTTCTTGAGGGTGGTCTTTCGCGCGTCCGGCTGTGGAACCGAACCCTGCGTCACAGCGCGGCCCGGCTGAGTGTCGGCCACTGGCCGAATCTGGAACGGCCGGTTTGGGTGCGCTACATCAACAAGCGGACGTTCGTTCATGTGGATTGCTAACGGCAGGCCGCATCCATTTCGGATAATCGTCGCCTGAAATGCGTCGGAACTGGCGGCCAAACAGCGCGACTGGTACAGCGCTAACCGCAGTTCCGATGCATATGTGTCAGCAGGTTTGGTGGTTCGACGAGGAAAGCGCGCGGCCGAGACTGACAGGCCTCCCATCGGTCGAGCCCGGTCACGCACACCGCAGAGCCGATGAACCGAGAGAAGCGACTGGCCCCCGCGGCGGGAATTCCATACTTGACAAGTAAGAGACCGTTTGAGACCCATTCAACGGCGGGTTCGGGCGTGATCCAAGCTTGTGATGTGGGACCCCAGCGACGCGTGACCGGATGGTCGAATTTGAGAAGAAGACCAAGCGCCACTCGCGGAAGTTGGACCGCGCCAGAGTCCTGACGCCTATGTATGTGGCGCGGTAAATGACCCTGATCCCTATTCTCTCTGCTCCCGTGAGCTGCTGCCGGCCGAGGTCAGTCCTTCGTGACCGCCACGCAATCGACCTCGACGTCGAAGGGCCCGGTCCACTCAGGCACGCAGAAGAAGATGCGGGCTGGGGGGTTTTTCGGGAAGTAGCGCTTGTAGACTTCGTTGAAGGCCTTGAACCGGTCCGCCGAGATGCACAGCACATTGCACTTCAGCACATGCTCGAGGTCCGACCCGGCGGCCTCCAGCGCCTTCTTCACCTGCTCCAGGATCAGCTCAACCTGGCGCTCGAACGGGGCGTGGACGAGGATCTCGCCGGTCTCAGGATCGAAGGGCGGCATCCCCGAGACGAACACCATGTTGCCGGCGCGGGTGCAGGTGGACACCGGCGCGCCCCACTTCTCGAAATTGCTGTCAATCGGCTCGACCCGGATGATCTCTCGTTGCATGCGTCCGTTCCTGGTCCATGTGTGGCCAATCTGAGGTCTTAGAGACCGTTGGAGAACCCATTGAACGGCAGGTTCGGGCGTGATTCAAGCTTGTGATGTGGACCCCAGCGACGCGTGCGTTCTAGCCGTCTGATCAATCAGCGCGTTGATCGCGTCCCACTGTGTGTCAGTCACGCAGGGATGGCCTTCGCCGCCGACCGCGAAGCAGTCCCCCAGTGCGTACAGCTCGGCGATCAATTCTAACCTTACCAGGATCGGTCTGCCGCGCGGTGCCGTGGCAGCCGCATCGGCCAGCGCTGGCCGCAGCCGACTGAGCAGTTGTGGTCTGATCGGCGCGTCGTCATTGCAGACCGCCGCCTCAAAGCCCGTGCGCAAGGCGGAGAATAGGCTTGGCTCAACGCGAAGTGTGATCATGGCGCCCCCACCGCGTCGCCCGCGATGACCCCATTTGGTCATTGGTCGAACGGCCAAGTAGGCAAACCCTTACCACCTTTTCCGTGTCGCGCGATCTCACAGAAGCTTCGGATGCCGAACCAAGGACCAGTTCAGCTCAGACAAAACCAACAACCGCGTGGGGGACGTAAGGCTCCTCCAGAGCTGTGATCTCGTCGCCCGATAGTCTCAGATTCACCGACGCGACGGCATCGTCGAGATGCTCGAGCTTGGTGGCGCCCACGATCGGCGCAGTGACGATCGGCTTGGCCAGCAGCCAGGCGAGGGCCACCTGTGCGCGAGGGATCCCGCGCGCCGCTGCGACCTGCGCGACGCGATCGATGACTTTCCTGTCGGCCTCTTCGGTCTTTGCGAATAGCCGTCGGAACGCCTCGTCAGTCTCGGTGCGCACGCTGCTGTAGTCCCAATTGCGGGTCAGCCGGCCGCGCGCCTGCGGACTCCATGGGATGACCGCGATGCCTTCCGCGGCACAGAGCGGCAGCATCTCGCGTTCCTCCTCGCGGTAAAGCAGGTTGACGAGGTTCTGCATGGAGACGAAGCGGGTCCAGCCGTGGCGCTCGGCGATGCTGAGGGCGCGGGCGAACTGCCAGGCGTGCATGGAGGAGGCGCCGATATAGCGGGCCTTACCCACCTTCACGACGTCGTGCAGCGCTTCCAGCGTCTCTTCGATCGGTGTGTCATAGTCCCAGCGATGAATCTGGTAGAGGTCGACGTAATCGGTGCCGAGGCGTTGGAGGCTGGCGTCGATCTCAACCATGATTGCCTTGCGTGACAGGCCAGCGCCGTTCGGGCCGGGGCGCATCCGGCCATAGACTTTCGTGGCGATCACGACCTCCTCGCGGCGGGCGAAGTCCTTGATCGCCCGGCCGAGGATCTCCTCGCTGCTGCCCAGCGAGTAGCGGTTCGCCGTGTCGAAAAAATTGATGCCAGCTTCGAGCGCGCGTTTGATAAACGGGCGGCTCGCTGCCTCGTCGAGCGACCACGCGTGGTTGCCGCGATTGGACCCGCCGTAGCTCATGCAGCCGAGGCAGATGCGCGAGACGTCGAGGCCTGTGCGGCCGAGCTTCACATATTCCAAGATGGACCCCCTATGCTGACCGGAACGGCGAAGAGGCGCGGAAGGCGCCGAGGGCGGCGTACTCCACACTCATCGTGTCGGGAAAGGAGACGGCGCTGGGCGCCACCCCACTCAGCGCGCCATGCCGGTGGCCCCGGCGGGCACGTCGTAGAATGCCAGGGTCATCGCGACGCTGCTGTAGTGGCCCATCAAAGTGATGGCGTCGGTGATGCCCACATGGTCGAGTGCCTTGACCGCGCGATCGTAGAGGCCGCGTGGGACCCAGCGCGCATTTGCGAGCGCCATCGCCATTTCGTAGACAACCTGCTCGCGTTCGTCCGCGAATGATGTTTGTAGGCCGGCAATGATTGCTTCGACCTTTTCAGCGGGCAGCCCGACCTCCTTGCCGCGCCGCTCATGCGCGCTGGTCGGATAGGCCGAGTGAAATCTGCTGGTGATGACACAGACGGCGATCTCGCGCTCGCGCTCGGTGAGGGAGTAACGGCCGGCGTGGAAATGGGCGCCAAATGGCCCCGCGACTTTCGCTAGATTCGGATTGTGTACCCAGATCTTGCTCGGCCCGGGGAGCCCGCCGCGGCTCTCGATCATTGCGCGGTAGCCCTCCTGCTGCTCCGGCGTCATTTGTTCAAAGGGGATCTCAGCATAACGACCAAAGGTTGGCGTATCAGGCATTTTGGTTTCCTTCCCGGGTTGCGCGGTCATGTGTTGGGGCTGAGCTGTGGACGGACCTCTTCGGCGAGGAGGTGCAACTGTTCAAGCGCGAGGCTGTTCGGCATTCCGGGCCAATGGATCGAGGCGACCAGGTGATTCACCCCGAGCCGGTGGTTGAGACCATTGAGTTGATCTGCGACCTCCCCCGGCGAGCCCAGCAGGAAGCGATCTTCCAGCAATTCATCGAAGGCGTGATCGAAATCGTCCCCGTCGGGCATTACCTTGTCCTGACCCCAGGCACGATAGGCCTTGTATTTCTCCTCAAGGTAGGGCTGTGCGAGACGGATCGCCTCGGCGCGCGTCTTCGCCACGAAAACCTCCCGCCGCATCGGTACTTCGCTGGGGAATGGCCGACCGAACTCGTCGAGCGCCCGCTTGTACAACTCCATCTGCCGCTCGATCGTTGCCAGTGTGTTGTGCGGGTTGATATACCAACAATCGCCGATCCGGGCCGCGCGCCGGATCGCGACATCGGCATTGGCGCCGATCCAGATCGGAGGGGTTGGTTTCTGCAACGGCTTCACGGGACAGGTCGCGTGGTCGAGTTCGAAATCCGAACCCTTCATCGTGACGAAGTCCTCAGACCATAGTCGGCGGACAGCGGTAAGGCATTCCTCAAAGCGTGCGCCAAGCCGGCCACGCGGCACGCCAAAAGCTTTGAACTCGACATCGCGGTAGCCGATTCCGGCGCCGAAGACCAGCTTGCCGCCGCACAGGAGGTCGAGCGTCGCCAGTTGTTCGGCCAGATCAAGTGGCTTGTGCAACGGCACCAGCACGAGGCCGCAGATGATCCGCAGGCGTGGCGCGATCGCGGCGCAATAGGAGAGAAACGGGATCTGCTGCACGGACTCGAACGGATGCGCGCTGAAATGCGAACCCTTGACGATGCCGTCAAAGCCGAGACTGTCGGCGCATCGCACCAGGTCGAGGTCGTCTCGCAGGTGCTGAACCGTGTCGCCGGGCGGATGCTGGCCGCGAACGATCAGGCTGAGCTTCATCGTCCCGATGCCTCCGCTATGCCCATCTCGGCCAGTTCGTCGAGAGCGAGGCCGCTGATCCGGAGATTGATGTCAAACATGACAATAGCTCCCCTACGCCCCCAGGCGTCAAAAGGCTTGCTGGCCCGGACGGGGTTGAGCAACGAACGGGCGCCTTGCTCGAGCACGTGCCCCATCGGGAAGGGCGGCCCGCGTCTTCAGGCCGAGCAAACCCGGTCGTCGCGGTGATAGCAGAACAGCACGACCCGTGTGAGTACGCCGACCGGGGCCCCGGCGCGCAGCGTTACCGCCGCCTCGCTGCGGCGTGCGGCATCCAGTGCGGCAAGGCGTCCTCGGGCCAGCGTGAAGAAGTTTGCCAGTGCCGCGCGCACGTCGTTGCGGTCGCGTCCTATGCTGTTCAGATTCGGCCGGAATGTTGGACCAGAGAATGCGCATCGTCATCCTGTCGTTACTCGTCGCTTGTGGTTGCACCCCATAGTGCCACCGTGTCGCGTTCTCGCACATGCAGTCCTGAAGGATGGTCGAGGCGCGACCGGCATTGGCGCAAACGGCGGCTGAGAACCAATAGGACAAGGATCTCGTTGAGCCGATCCGCACGGGGCGTGTTCCGGGACGCGGTGCCGATATGCTGTCGCGGCGTGCGCGCAGGTCGAACCGGTCTTGGTGGAGGTGGTGCCCGGACACTGCAAGGCGTGCATCCGAGATGATGTTTTGTGAGGAGTGTTTGGTTGCCGCGCACGAGCGCCCAGTCATCCGAAGCGCAGCAACTTTCGCCGACACCAGGGGATGTGTCCTGGAGGCACTATTTCATCGACGCGTGCCGTCGCGTCGTTATGCGGCTGGAGGTCCGTAGTGCGATTACAGGTCATAGCGCGAGGATGGACGAAAGCGCCGGCTATAAAGACGGCATGGCGTCCTTTGCGCAAGGTCCTCAACGTCTACATGGCGAAGGTGCCGCGCCCTCTGGACTCGCCTAACGCCCCGGCGGAGACTAAATCGGAGAACGAGCGCTGGGAGCGGCGGGTAAGCATGTAAAGCGTCAGGCCCGATCGGCCCCGCATTCTTCAGAGGAATGCAAGCTACTCCCGACTGGCTTCAGCTCTGATGGCCGGCAGTGGTCTATCACCCGGAGTATGCTGCGCTTGGCCCAGCTGTCATAGCGAAAGGCAGCAATCAGTGGCTTTCTGCGTGGAAGCTGGCAGAAGCACGCCAGCATGAACCGCCGCATTGGAAATCGCGCGGCTACGAAGGCCCATTTCAACCATCTCGGTTCTCGGCGCGTGATTTCAGTTCATATCGAACGGCGGATATTCCCGGAATACGTTGGCGGCGGTGACCAGGATATGCTGCGTCACGGTGCGCGGCGGCAGCGTCTCGCCGGCGAGCAGGCGCAAGACGAGCGGCAGCACGTCATAGCCGTAGCGGTCCATGTAATAGGCGACTGAGCCGAGTACCACGCTCGCGCGGTTATTGGGGTTGATCTCCTTTTTCTCGCTGGCGCCGCCATGGATGTTTCGGTCAAGCCCCTGGCTGACGATGATGCAGTCGCTCTGCCGCCGGTTCATTTCGACGGCATTCTTCGCGTAGACGGCAGCCAGGTCGTCGAGAGTAGCGATCAGTAGCCGTTGGTCGCGTTGCGTCTGCAAGAATTTTGTCAACAATGCGTCGGCGCGCACCGACTGTCCGCCGGTATCGAGCGATGCAAGCTTCAGCGTAGGCAGCGACTCGCGAACGCCTTCGTTGATGCCCTGGATGCGATCGCTGACGACAGGGCCAGGATCGGCGAGGTCTCCGATGAGCACTCCGAGTACCCCTTCGTCTGACCAGGTGTCGCGCGCGAATGCACCAAGCGCGCGCCCGGCGATGCGGCCGGCGGCCAGATTGTCGGGTCCATAGAGCGGCGCGCCGGGCAGCGGATCGACCAGCGCAAGCGCGGGGATACCGGCGGCTGCAAGGCGGTGGGCGATCTCGGCATTCGCATCGCCGTCGGCGTTATATTCGATCAACAGATCGACACGCGCGGCAATCGCTGCCTCGGCATTGGTTACGGCGCGCGCCGGGTCGCCCGCATTGTCGAAATACACCATATCGATCGGCAGCGTGCGCGCCGCAAGCTCGAAGCTGTGCCGCAACTCCGCGCCGGAGAAGCCAAGCCCCTCCAGCGTCACACCTGGCGTCTCATCGAGGTTGGCGAGGGCGATACGAAAACGCCGCGTCTCAGCTCGTGCAAAGTCTAGACCGAATGCAAGCACTCCGGCCAGAAACGTCCGGCGCCGCAGCACCAGCCGCGGCGCCATGCGCTACTGAATCGCCTCGATATTGACGAAGGTGCCGGTCAGGCCGACCGCCTTGGGTACCGTCATCGACAGGAAGAAGGTGGCCCGGTTCGAGCTTGCGGCTGCGGCCGAGATCAGATCGGTGCGAACGTTCTCGATGATGTGGATGCCGTTGTCGGTCAGTAGGATCTTGTGTACCGGGAACGCCTCGGTCGTGTCCTCGCCTGGGATCACCTCCACCGCCCAGGTATCGGTGCCGACGGCCACGACTTTCTGCGATGCGAGCCACATCGCCGCCGACTTGCTGATGCCGGGCTCACCGCCGTTATAGGTCGCGTTCTGCGCTGGGAACTGCTGGAACAGGTCGCCCCAGCCGGTGTTGATGAACACCGCATCAGCCTCCCGCAGCGTCACGTTGTACATTTTCAGCCCAGCCTGCAGGTCGGCCTCGGTGATCACCGTGCCCGCATCCAGGCAGGGGTTCTTGCAGGCGGCGTTGGGTTTCAGCTTGCCGGCGGCCTGAAACACCTTGACCGCGTCTATGATGACGCCGCGCGTCGCGAACGTCTTGATGTTCTCAATGCCGAGCCGCTTGAGATAGTTCTGGGTGACGTATTTTCCCATCGGTGTCTGGTTGTAGTAGCAGTCCTGGATGCCGATGTGGCCCATTCCATCGATATGCGTGCCAACATGGCTCTGGCTGAGATAGGTATCCTCCATATAGCTCAGCTTGTTCTTGCCGTATTCGGCGCCAGGCACGACGGCGAAGCTACTCAGGATGGTCTTGCTGAAGCGGGTGCCGAATAGCGGCACGCCGTCGACCAGGTTGTTGGCCATAGGGGTGACGACGCCGGTCTGGATCTCGGCAGCGGCGGCCTTGGTGACGGCGGGGGTCACGCGGTTGGTCGCGCCGGTCTGATCATCCGGACCGAAGGGTGAGGGCGCGACAACAGTCTTGCAGTCGGCCTGAGCCGAGGCGGGCGCCGATGGTGCCAAGAGCGACAAGATCGACATTCCCATGAACGCGGCAAGTCCGGCGATCCTCATGATCGTTTCTCCCTATGCTTGTTCTGCGCTCCGATTTCGATCGGCTTCACCCAAGGATGACGTACTCGGCGCGATTGCACCACCCTTGTCCGTTGTGCCGTAAGTTGCGGTAAACTCCCGCGGCAGGTCAGGGGGAAGGGGCGTGGCAATGATCCGGCTGACGCATGGAGGCTGACAGCCACGTCATGCTGCGCGACGTAACCGTGCGTTATGGGCGCCGCACAGCGCTGGAGGCCGTGAGCGGGGAGTTCGCGTCGGGCAGCCTAACTGCGGTTGTTGGGGCGAACGGGGCCGGCAAGAGCACGCTTCTCGCTGCGATCGCGGGGGTGGTGCAGCTGGCTGACGGGGCAATTGATTGTCCCGCGCGGCAGCAATTGGCCTATCTGCCACAGCTTGCAGCGATCGATCGTGACTACCCGCTGACAGTGTCGGAGCTGATCACTCTCGGCGGATGGCGGGAGTTCGGTGCGTTCCGCGCCCCAAATACCGCGCTTCGAGCACGCGCCGCGGCATCGGCGGAGATAGTTGGGCTGGCAGGACGGTTGGGGCGAGTGATTGGCGAGCTCTCGGTCGGCGAGCTTCAGCGGGCACTGTTCGCGCGGCTGATCCTTCAGAACGCTGTGGTGATCCTAGTGGACGAACCCTTTGCCGCGGTCGATGCGCAGACCATGTCGGTGCTGCTCGATCAGATCACGCGATGGCACCAAGAGGGCCGGACCGTGATCGCCGTGCTGCATGATCTGGAGCTGGTGCGGGCGCGCTTTCCCTCGACGCTGGTATTGGCGCGACGCTGCGTCGCGTGGGGCGCGACCGAGACCGCCTTGCCCGCGATGGCGGCGTGATGTCGGCGCATGCGCTGCTCGTGGAACCGTTCGAGAGCCTCGCATTCATGCGCGCGGCACTGGTGGCCTGTGTGGCGCTGGCGCTCAGCAACGGGGCCGTCGGAACGCTGCTGGTGTTGCGGCGGATGAGCCTCGACGGCGACGTGCTGGGCCATGCGGTGATGCCCGGCGCGGCAGTCGGATTTCTCTATGCAGGGCCGTCGCCGACGTTTCTATCACTCGGTGGACTCGCGAGCGGACTTGCGGTGGCGGCGCTGGCCGGGGTGATCACCACCGAGCAGGCGCGACGCGATGCCGGGCTGGTGGCGTTCTATCTGATCGCCCTGTCGCTTGGTGTTGTGCTGGTGGCGTGGCGGGGCAGCAATGTCGACGTGATGCGCGTGCTGTTCGGCACTGTGCTGGCGATCGACCAGCGGGCGCTCCTGCAGATTGCCGCTGCGAGCAGTGTGATCCTGCTGGCGATCGCAGCATTATACCGGCCACTGGCAGTGGGTTCGTTCGATCCCGCGTTTCTTCGCGCAGTAGGCGCGCGCGCCCCATACCGAGCGGTGTTTCCGACGCTTGTTGTGCTGGCGTTGGTAGCGAGCTTCCAGGCGTTCGGCACATTGCTCGCCGTGGGACCGATGCTTCTGCCGGCCGCGGCGGCGCGGTGCTGGGGGTTGGGCGTGGCAGCGTCGATGGCGCTGGCAACCGGCTTCGGGATGGTCGCGTCGGCTACGGGACTGCTTGTCTCCTATCACGGCAATCTGCCCTCCGGTCCAGCGATCGTTCTGGCGGCAGGATTGCTGTTCGGGCTCTCACTCGTCGCGACCAACGCGTTGCGCCGCCTAACGCCGATTGGGAGGGGCGCTTGATGTTGCGTTGCTTGATCACGCTTGTTGCCCTGCTGTTGGCGGCCCCGACGCGAGCCGCAGACGGGATCATGGTGGTCGCGACGTTCAGCGTCATCGCCGATATGCTCGCCAATGTCGGGGGCGATCATATCAACATCAAGACTATCGTCGGAGCCGGTGGGGATTGCGAGCTATACCAGCCGACTGCAGCCGATATCGCGACAGTCGCATCGGCGCGTGCCGTGTTCATCAACGACCTCAACGAAGAGTTCGAGCCCTGGCTGGAGCCGCTGCTCAAACAGGCCACGTTCAAGGGCACGAAGCTAGTCGTGACCCGAGGCGTGCGGACGCTGACCGCTGAGGAGGAGCATCCGGTTTCTGGCAGGCAGCTTCCCGCGGCGATCGACCAGCACGCCTGGCTCGATCCGAGCAATGGCATCGTCTATGTGCGCAATGTCGCCGACGCGTTGGCGCGGCTCGATCCTGGCAACGCCGCCGACTACCGCGCGCGCGCGGCGGCCTACACGAAGCAGATCCAGGCGGTCGATGGCTGGGCGCGCAAGGAGATGGCAGGCGTGCCGGCAGGCAAGCGGCGGGTGCTCACTTCGCACGATTCGCTGCAGTACCTTGCAAATGCCTACGGCATCACGTTGCTGACGGTGAACGGCTGGACCAACAAGAGCGAACCCTCAGCGGCGGAGCTGGCGAAGCTGACGCGGCAAATTCGGGCTGATCGCGTGAAGGCGCTGTTCCTCGATAGCATCACGGATCCGCGGGCCATGCAGCGCATCGCTGGTGAAACCGGAGTAGCGATCGGTGGCACGCTCTACGGCGATTCACTTTCCCCCGCCGGAGACGATGCGGACAGCTACATCAAGATGCTGCGCCACGACGTGGCCACACTGAAGGCCGGCATGCTGAGCAATTGAGCGATGCTTCTGGCGGCCGCCTGGCAGCGAATGCTGGTTGCGGGTGTGGCAGTGGCGGCCTTGTGGGTTGCTGTTCTTTGGGTCGCGCCATCGACGCCATCCACGGCACCGGCGGAGCCATCGGTTCGAGTCGCAGCGCAGCCGACTTCCGTTTCTGTGCCCGAAACCGGCGTCTTGCGCGCCATTGTCCGCTCCGGGCTTGCGGCCCCCGGTGGCGGCCGGTTCGATCGTTTCGATGTCACCGCACAGCCTATCGTCGCGCCGGTCAACGCACGCGGTCAGGTCGCCTTCTACGCGACCGTGCTGCACGCACCAGCACGTGAGGGCATTTTCCTCGCCAACGCCGGGCACGTGACGAAAGTGGCGGCGTTCGGCGATGCTGTGTCGGGGGGCGGAACACTGGCGGACTTCGGGGAGCATCCATTGCCAGCGCTGAACGCGGCCGGCCATGTGGCATTCGTCGCTCATATCGCTGGTGGGCGGGCGCCCGAGGGAGTGTTCTTGGCTGGCGCGGACGGGCTGCAGGACATTGCTCTTGCCGGCGACGATGCGCCAGGCATGCCGGCCGGTGTGCTGGTTGCCTTCGATGGGCCGGCGTTGAATGACAACGACGAACTGGCTTTCGTCGCCGCGGTGCGGCGCGGGCGCGACGTGCTCGATGTGCTATATTTCTGGAATGGAAGGCGGCTCCAGCGGATGGTGGCGGAAGGCGACCGGCTGCTGCGCATCGGGGGCACGATGGATAAGATCGGTGAGCCTGCGCTGAACAACAGCGGCGTCATCGCCTTTCCTGCCGCGATCCTCAAAGGCCCGGTACTCGGCGGCATCTTCGTCGCTGGTGCGCGCGATCTGCGCCTGCTGGTCGGCGCCGGCGACCGGGCTCCAGATGGGTCGATGATCCTACGCTTCTCCGAGCGAGTGGCGATCGACGACGAGGATGGGATCGCGTTCGGCGCCTATCTCGGCGATACCGGAAGCGCACGCGAGGCGGTACTGCGGACCGGGCCAGAGGGTCTTGCCGAGATCGCCGTCGAGGGCGCGCCAGCACCGGGAGGCGGTCGCTATGCCGGCTTCGGTCCGTGGCCGACGGTGGGGCCCAGCGGAGTGACGGCGTTCATCGCAGCGCTGGATGGTGCACCCGGACCGCTTGCAGCCTTCGCCGGGCGCGCGGGCAATATCATGCGGGTCGCGACCATGGGCGAGACGCTGCCTCAGGGCGAGCGGATCGGCCGTTTCGCACTCAACGCAGTCGCCATGGCGGGACCGGGCGGCGCACTGACCTTCGCGACGGTGGCGCAGGAGGAAGGCGAGCACAACGCGATCTACTGCCGCTGCCCGGAGCCGGCACGCTGAGGGGCTCTGGGCTGCGCGGAACGCGTCGTGGTTGGCGAGGCATCCCGATGAAGGCCGCGGGCCCTGCTTGACGCAGAGGCAATGCCTACCTCACCCGTACAGCCGCCAAACGCCCTGGCGCCAGCTTCGTGTAGCGCACCGTGTTGGCGATCGAGGCATGGCCAAGGAAGTCCTGGATCAAACGAGTGTCCGTTCCCTCGTTGGCGAGAGCGTAGCCCGTGGCGTGCCGCAGCATGTGCGGGTGGACATGGAACCCGAGCTTCGCGGCCTCGCCCGCCCTCTCGACGATGCGGGCGATCATGTCGGGTGATAGTGGGCCGCCCCGCTCTGAGACGAAAACGAACGGCGACGTGCCATCAGCCTTCAGCCTCCGAAGCGCCGCCACCTCGTCGCGGTCCAGCGTATGCACGCTATCCACCGACCCCTTCAGCCGCCGCACGTGGAATGTCTTTGGGCCCGACCCCGCCATAATGTCGAAGTCGGTCCACTTGGCGTTCCTGGCCTCGCTGGCACGCAGCCCGTGGCGGTAGATCAGCCGTAACAGGCACTGGTCCCGGAGTGGCTGGCGCCCCACCTTGCCGGCAGCCTCGATCAGCGCATTTGCCTCGTCTGGACGAAGGTAGTCCCTTCCTCTGCTAACAACATGCGGAGTTTTGTTGGCCGACTGGCGTTTGCGCATAGCTGGGAGCCCTACTGTTCCCGTAGTTTAGCCAGAGCGTCCCTGGCCTTCATACGGAATAGTAGCCAATAGTCCGTATGTTAACAAGGCAATCGTCTGGTCTGCCTCGCACCTCAACCGCCCCTCGTGGATAGTTCTCAACGCGACGGTCTCCGACCGATCAGCTCGGGCCCAGTCTCCTCCGCCGCGGCAAGCCGCTCCAACTCCTCCCTTGTCAGGTCTTCGAAGCTGTTGATCACCCGCACGTTGCTCGCGCTCAGCATCGGTCGCTCAAAACGCGCCGCTTTCGCGGCAGCCTCGAGCCGCACATTCAGAGATTGCCGTGGGTCTTTGTAGACCGTCTGCAAAAATGCCACGCCGTCGCCCGCGAATGCCTCCGGCATCTTCTCTGCGAATTCTTTTTCCACCGCCTTCATCGCAGCCTCGACCTCGCGTGTGGGCATGTTCTTAGCCTGGATTTCTCAAACGCGGCCGACATTTATTCTGTGAACGAAGCTGTCAGCGGTTGCTTTCAGCATGCGAAGGCCGCCACCCGGGCCTATGGGGGTATTTTTCATTTGTCTCGCGCAATGCGAGTCCGGAGGTTATGTCTTTCCCGCCATGCGGGTGGGAGAAGGCATGTGTCGTGGCTAGGGCGTCGGTGTCCGGGTTGTCTGACGTGGGCCGCACCTACGCAGAGCTGAACGCGCGCTGGAGATAGATGTGCGCGAGTTCGAACTCGATCTTGTTGGGGCATCCCGAGGCCATGGCGAAGTGAATGCGCCGCACGCTGGTACGCACCTGGGCGCCGAGCTTCAGGAGCTTGAGACGGATGGTCTGCGCCGAGGCATCGGCGAACTGAGTAAAGTGCAGACCGACGCGGCGTAACGTATCGACCAACACGTAGGCCATCGCCGAGAACCACATGCGCAGCTGGTTGGCCATCATGGTGGCGGACGAGGCACGATCTGCGAACAGTTCGAACTGCTCGCCAATGCGGTTCTCGGCCTCGCCACGGGCGCAGTACAGGTCCTCGTAGAGGGCACGGGGATCGGCCATGCGGGCGTGTTTGAGCGAGGTGACGACAAAGCGAGGATTGGCACCGTCCGGCGTGTGCTCGGCCTTGCCGACAACGCGCCGTTTGCGGCACCAGCTGTCACGCGTGCGATAGCGGAAGTCACGGAACACCCGGGCGGGCTTGCCCGAGGCCAGGCACAGGCGCCTGGCCTCGGCACCCTGTTTGCCGAGCGCGGCCTCCAGGCGGGAATTGCGTGCCAGACCGAACACATAATCGACGCGATGCTCCTCGCACCACCGCATCAGCGGCTCGTTGGCGAAGCCGCTGTCACCGCGCAGAATGATGCGCACGCGCGGCCACGTCTGGCGGATCTGGCCGATGATGCGCGTCATCTCTTCGATCGCGCCATCGCTGCCGGCAACATTCGCACGCCGCTGCCGGGCCAGCAGCAGATGCCGGCCGCAGAACACGTAGAGCGGCAGGTAGCAGTACGCGTCATAATAACCATGGAAGAACCGGCCTTCCTGAGCGCCGTGCAGCGGAATGTCGGTATTGTCGAGATCGAGCACGATCTCGCGCGGCGCACGCTCATGCGCCTCCAGGAAAAGCTCGACCAGCAGCGCGTCAACCTGTGGCCCGTCACAATCGATCCTGTGATACTTCGCGGCATGGCGTTTGGGCGTGTGCTCGAGACGATTGAGCGTGCTCTTGCCCGCCAGTGCTTCACAGTCCGACCGCAGCACCGGATGCAGCTTGCCGGTCAGCACGCCGAATGTTGGGTCTTTGCGCAGCTCGTCGTGGTCATTGAGGTCCTCGTAGCCCAGCACCAGGCCAAAGATCCGCTGTCCCACCAGTGTCTCAACCCGGTGCTCAACGTAACGAGCATCGCGACGGTCGGTGAAGCAACCGGCGAACCGACGGATCAGTCCAAGGCCACGATCCACCTGCCCCAACAGCAGCGCCCCCGCGTTCGAGGTGATGTCGCCGCCGTCGAAACCAGCCATCACCGCTCGCCGTTCAACCGCTTCAAATTCGAACAGCGTCGCGCTACACTCTGTCTGCATCGGGGCCATCCTGGATTCGGAAAAAACTGTTCTCGCACAACACTTTTCTCAAATTCTCAGCCCCGATGCACCTCTCTCGTTTGAGAAATCCAGGTTAGCGCCTCGAGGCCGTCCTGCGCCTCCCCGTCTGCCGCCACGCACCGCTGCTCTCCCAAGATCTCTGCATCAGTTCGTCGTTTCAATATTGTACCGCAAGGGACTACCTGGTGATTTATTTGATTAATTATCAGCGGCACCAGCGGCGACCGATCGGATCTTCTCGGAAGGGTCCGGTTCCAGCCACCGGAACGTTCCGCACAGGGAGCCCGCACATACCCCGCACAGTACCGCACAAACCGCACAGCGAGGTCAGCCCTACACCCGCACAAACCGCACACACGCCTTTAGGCGTGTGCTGTATGTGCGGGGTGGAGACCTTGTGCGGTTGAGTGTGTGTGCGGGCGCCTTGAGCCAGCAGGCTTTGCGGCTATCCAGACGTAGTCGTGCTGGGCAGCGACGAAGCGCTTGGCCAGAAGGCTATCTCTGGCGCGATTGAAGGCCATGCGCTTCGTGTGCTGGGCGTCGCCGGGTTTGCCGTGCTGGTAGAACCATTGGCGCCAGCCGTCCTCCGCGACTGCGGCTTGCGGTCTGAGGTCGTCGCCTGCGGTGATCATGACGGGCGCTGCGTTGATAGCGTTCTGCAGGCACCGCATCGCCATCGCTCATTTGCGGACAGTTTAGCTGGCTCTGGTCGGGCAGCAGTCAACTCGGGCGTTTCGACGACGATCAGGGTGGTGATCGGGTCTCCATCCTCATCGGTTCCAAGTTCAACGGACTCTAGCATAAACCCCCAGCGCATGCCGTCCGCGTCGTCCTTGGCGTGCACGACGTAGGCTGACCTGGATCCGTCATCATGCTTGGTCACTTCGATCAGCGCATCGTCAGCCCCTTCAAGCGAACCATGGCCACGCGGCTTGACTCCGTTGGTGGCTTTAGTGCCGTGGTGCACGATGGCGATGTGCGCCTTGTTGTTGTGACGCAGCTCCGCCACGTTGCGGACGAAGGTTCCCATGTCCTGCGGCGAGTTCTCGTCACCGCCCGCCAAGAGGCGCGAGAGCGTGTCCAGCACGATTAGTCGGGCCCCGTGACCGGCAGCCGCGCGTTTCAGGTTCTCAAGGTCACCGGTTGGGTGCAGCAGATCAACAGGCTGCGCGATGAAATGGAAGTTCTCCGAATCACCGTAACAACGGCGGAGAGCTTCAATTCGCTTAGTTATGCCGCCCTCGCCCTCTGCGGCGACATACAGGACCTTGGTTGCTTTCACCCGGCAGCCGAAGACTGACCGACCGAGCGACAGCATGTAGGCCAGATAGAGCAGCAGGAAGGACTTGCCGCATTTGGGTGGGCCTACCCAGACGCTGATCTCCGCCGGAGAGATCAGCCGCCGTGCGCGCCTCGGCGTCGCGGACATGATCAACGTCCCTGCTGGAGCTCGCGTGTTGCTGGCAACCCGGCCGATCGACTTCCGCAAGGGTGCACACTCTCTCGCCGTCCTGGCGCAGGAGGTGTTGGCCGAGGATCCTTTCTCTGGCGCGGTGATCGTCTATCGCGCCAAGCGCGGCGACCGCCTGAAGATATTGGTCTGGGACAGCAGCGGCCTGGTGCTGGTGTGGAAGCAATTGCAGCAGGGATCGTTCCGCTGGCCGCCGATCGTGGACGGGGTGATGAAGCTGTCGCCGGTCGAGTTCGCCGCGTTGTTCGATGGGCTCGATTGGACGCGTGTCCAGACCGTAAAGGGGATTCTCAAACCATCGGTTGCCGCGTAGGATTCGTTGCGTGACGGATTCGCCCCGCGACGACCTGGAGAGCCTGCCCGAAGGCATCGAAGCGTTGCGGGCGTTGGTGCTGAGGACAATTGCCGATCGCGACGCAACACTTGTCGAGCGCGATGCGGCGGTCACCGAGCGGGACATTCTGCTGGCACAGAATGACCGGCTGCGTCATCTGCTGCTGCAGCTCAAACGGATGCATTTCGGCGCCCGCTCGGAGCGTCTGCCGGAGGAACAGCTGCAACTGGGCTTGGAAGCCCTTGAGCAGGCGATCGCCAAAGAAAACGCGGAGGCGGAGAAGCGCGATCCCGAGCTGGGCCGCGACAATGCCGCCAGGCGTCGTGCCAGCCGAGGCGCACTGCCAGCACACCTGCCGCGGATCGAAGTGACGCTGGCGCCCGAGGACACCGCGTGCCCGTGCTGCCGGGCGACCATGACGGTAATCGGAGAGGACACATCGGAGCGTCTTGACGTGGTCCCGGCGCAGTTCCGGGTGATCGTGACCAAGCGTCCGAAGCTCGCCTGCCGTGCCTGCACGGGCATTGTCGTGCAGGCACCGGCGCCGGCGCGGTTGATCGAGGGCGGCATCCCGACCGAGGCGACGGTCGCCCATGTGTTGGTGGCACGCTATGCCGATCACCTGCCGCTCTATCGCCAGGCGCAGATCCTGGCGCGGCAGGGCGTGATCATCGAGCGGTCCACTCTGTCGTTCTGGATGGGATATGCCGCGGCCGAAGTCGCCCCAGTGGTGGCGCGGCTGCGGGAGATGATGCTGGCCTCGACACGGATCTTTGCCGACGAGACCGTGGTGCCGGTGCTCGATCCAGGACGCGGACGGACCAAACAAGGATACTTCTGGGCGATGGCGCGAGACGATCGCCCATGGGGTGGCAGCGAACCACCGGCTGTGGTTTATAGTTACGCGCCCGGACGGGGACATATCCACGCCAACACATTGCTCGGTGGCTACCGCGGCATCCTGCAGTGCGATGGATACCAGGCCTACAAGAAACTCGCTGGGCCCAAGGCGGCCGAAACTTCCGTAACGCTGGCCTTTTGCTGGAGCCACGTGCGCAGGGGTTTTTACGATCTGGCCAAGACCAAGGCGCCGATCGCCGTGGAGACGCTGCGGCGCATTGCCGCGCTGTATGAGATCGAGGCGCGTGTCCGTGGCAAGAGCGCCGCTGATCGGCTGGCCGTGCGTCAAGCCGAGAGCAAACCGCTGGTCACTGAATTACGCTTCTGGTTCGAAGCGCAGATCGCGAAACTGCCTGCTCGCAGTCCAACGGCCGAGGCGATCCGGTATGCACTGAACCATTGGGATGGGCTGGAGCAATTCCTCGACGACGGACGCATCGAACTCGATAACAACAGCGTCGAGCGCGCCATGCGGCCGGTCTGTCTGTCGAGAAAAAACAGCCTTTTTGCGGGCAGCGACGAAGGCGGCGAAAACTGGGCCTGCCTGGCATCGCTCATCGAGACCTGTAAGTTGAATGGCGTCAATCCACAGGCCTATTTCACTGACCTGCTGACACGCTTGGTGAATGGCTGGCCGCAGAAACGCATCGACGAATTGATGCCGTGGCACTGGGCGCCCGAACGGCCACCCTAAGTCCGTCAAATTCTGAAGGGTGGTGGGGC
Organism: uncultured Alphaproteobacteria bacterium; assembly: GCA_963818775.1. GTDB lineage: Bacteria > Pseudomonadota > Alphaproteobacteria > Acetobacterales > Acetobacteraceae > JAMXLO01. Next base: position 19,492 of record CAWFUF010000009.1, read on the forward strand.
ACCGCTTACGGTCAATCGACTCAACCCGGCGGATCATGCCGATCCCAATCGCGCGCTAATGGGTCGCTCGGAGGATCGGCGGGGTTACCACCGGTAACGCTCATTTGGCGTTTGTGCGTAGGGAGACTATTTGCAACTCCGTGCGGTAGGCTTCAGCCGAAATCGGCCTCCTTGAAATACGCTGCGGCGCTGATATCAGCCCCCCTCGAGATGCGTCCCCTGGAGATGCGCGTAGAAGAGGCGGGCCCCTTTGAGACGCGCGTTAGCCCGTCTTCGCGGATTCGCGGGTTTTTCGGTTCGGCACCCGTTGCCGATCAATGAGTTGGCCGGAAAGGTCTGCACTACAGCAGGTGGCGAGTGACGGAGCCGGTGGCGATGCGGGGTGGTGGCTGTGGTGGCAATTGGAGCCTGAGCTGCTGGATCAGGAGCCTGAGTTCCGGCTCCGGCTGGGTGTAGCGGGTCAGCAGCAGCTCCCGCCCGTCGGTCGTCGGCAGATGAACATCGATCATCTGGACGGCGGCAAACTTTTCGAGAGCGCTCCGCGCAGTCAGTCCTGGCGCCAACGCATGCACGCGACGCTGCAGCGTGATCTGCAGACAGTAGGCCAGGAAGCTATGAAAATATGAGCTTCGATTCTGCGCTCTTCCTGATGGAAGACCGGGCGAATCGCCAGATCGCCTTTCAGATTCTTGAATGCCTCTTCGACGGCAACGAGCTGGGTATAGTATTGCCACAGCAGCGCGGGATCGTTCTCGGTGAGGTTGGTCCGCAGCAGATAGCGTCCTTCGCGCCGCCGGATCCGCCGCAGCTTCTGGCGGTTGAGGGTGTAGACGAACATGGAGCTTTCCTTGTCCATCTCGATATCGACCAGGCGCCATGCGGTGGGAGCGCGGGACCGTGCCGCGCCCAGCTTCATCAGCATCTCCTCGCGCGGGATTTCCATTGCGGCCAACTCCCGCAGCCGCTTCCACAGCCACTTCAGTTGGCGACTGCGCATCGCGCGTTCCTTGCTGGCGCGATCGACGCTCTCTGCGTACACATAAAGTTCGTCGTCCTCGGCCAGTAGTTTGACCTGGACACCCGCGCGGGCCTTCTGCCAAGGCTTGGTCAGGAGTTGCTTCTCCAAACGCGACAGACGCCCTTTCGGCGTTCCCACCAGATACTGCACCGGCGGATCGCTGCCGCGCATCTCCGCCAGCACCGCTTCGGTCGGAATGCCGCGATCCATCACCCAGACGCGCCGCGCGCGGCCGTACTGCCGCTCGATCCTGGCCAGGAACATCCGCAGCGTCGTGCAATCCGCCGTGTTGCCGGGCAGCACCTCGTAGGCCAAGGGCAGACCGTCCGTGGTGACCACCAGTGCGATCACCACCTGCGGGCAGTCCGGCCGCTTGTCGCGGCTGTAACCATGGCGACGCTTGTCGCCTTCCGCCACCTCCGAAGCGTTGATCTCGAAGTACGTGCTGGTCAGATCGTAGAGCAGCACATCGAAATTCGCACCGAACAGGTCGCGCCAACGCGCCATGAGATGTGAAAACAAATCCGCTTTGTGCCGCAACAGAAGGTCATGGCAGGCGTAAAGCTTGTGCGCCTCTGCCAATCCGAAGTCGGCCTCCAGCAGGTCGGCCATGGCACTCTTGCCGAACCAATCGCGATGCAGCTTCCACTCGCTGCCCGGCGCGATCAGCCGGTACGAGACCAGCACCTGCAGGACCTGATCCCATTGCGTGCCTTTGCGGCTCGGGGGAAGCCGGTCGGCCCAGAACCGGTCGAGTTCCAACTCCCGCCACAACTGCCCGGCGAGCCAACAGGCGCCCCATTGGCGCGGCCGGCATAGCCGCATGTCCGACAGGCGAAGTTGGACGACCGACGTGTCGGGCGCGATGCCGGCGCAGCGATCTTCGGGGAACAGCGCGAGTGTCCGCGGATGTCCCGCGTCGTCATCGAGTACCTCGATGGCCTTGCGCCACACCGCAGCCTGCGAGGAATTGATCTCCCCCAAGTACAGAACGTGACGCTGCACGACTCGGCCACCTGCAACTCGCTTGTTCTCGACCACACTCCAATAGTCGTGCGTCTTGCCGTCTTTCTTGCGTGGGGTCTTTCGCAGAAACATGACCCAACGAATCTTAGCGGTGGGAATCTGCGCCTGGGAATAGGGTAGGTCTTCACTACAGCCGATTTCCGCCATTCTCAAACAATACTCTCCACAGATATCAAATACTTATCAAAGGCTGCGAGGCTGAAATCGGTGCATCAGAGAGGCGAATCCGCGAAGACGGGTTAGCGAGGAATGCCCGCTGAAGCCCGACTTCAAGACCATCGCTGATTTCCGCCGCTATAACCACAAGTCCTTCGGCTGCTGTGCAAAATCGGTACGGCGAAGCCCCCTCATGCCTTCGGCCGCTTGGGAATCCAGAGCTTGAAGGTGAGTGCCGCCAGCGCGGGGCGGTATTTTAACAGATAAGCCGGTCAAGTCGCCTTGATGTCCAAATAGGCACCCCTGGTCGATGTTGTGCCGAAGCCGATGTTCAAGCTGCCATTCGTCAGGTCAGCGATGGTGAAACCGGCTAGGGTCAGCGATGCGGTCGGTACGTGACTGCCCGCGGCATGAAGCGTCAGGCCAGTGTAGCCAGCAGCACCCTGCCCATCGACCCACGTCAGGCGGAAGTCGGCTGGCGTGACGCCCCAGATTATCGCTGCGTCGCCAAAATGGAAGTTGGCTATCGTGTTCCAGGTGTCAGAGTTTTGATCGCGAGCATCTATGACGAAGGTATCAGTGCCGGTGCCGCCGGACAGGAAGTTTGAGCCTGTCGAGGCCTCCAGAACATTCGTGCCGCTGCTGACCCGAATGCTGTCATCGCCACTTCCGGTGCGGATAAACCAGTTCGGCGTGGAGGCAGCGATATTCAGGTTGTCGGTGGTGGCGGAGATATACTCGCTGGTTGGCCCTTCGATCCGGCCTGAATAGGGCTGCGCGATCGCTGACAAAGCCTGATCCGTTGTTGTATCAAGAACCGAGAGGCCGGACGTGGTTTTTGACGCAGCCAGCGCCAGTTGCACCGCGGTGGTGGCCTGGATCAGCCCGGCGCCCTGATCAGCTGCCGGCAGGTTCATGTTGATAGCAGATTGTTCCAGCAGATCGGTGACCTGCGACGTGGTCAGCGAGGGATCGGCCTGCAACATCAGGGCTGCGACGGCCGCTGCCTGCGGGGAAGCCGCCGATGTCCCGAAGAACGGCTGGAATCCTGATACCGACGTCTGGACGCCGTCGGGGGCAACGAAATCGATCTTGCCCGCTGACTCTGGTGTAGCAAGCGGATCGCCGTTCTGATCGTACAGAAGTTGACCGGGACCGACGCTGGAGAAGTATTCTGTCCAGTCGGACGGAACCCCGAAGGCCGGCGCGCCGGACCAGTATGTCGCGCCGACAGTGTTGACGTCAGGCACCAGTTCCTGACCATGCACGTCGCCAGATCCCTGGCCCGCGAGAGGATCGTCAATGATCCCTCCAGGGTCCTGCGCGGAGACCGTGCTGCCATCGTAAGGCGTCGTGCTGCTGACGGTGACTGTCCCTGGCGAGCCGAACAGAACGTATTTGAACTGTGAAACTGCATCCGTACCTTTTTGATAGATCGCCAGGTCATATTGCGTGCTGGTCGAAGCGACGGGCACCGACAAATTGATCTCGGGAAGAAAACCACCCCCAATATTAGCGACCTGGTTGGACGTCGCCACGATGCTGCCCGTGGTGGCAGAATATAGCACCATGGCGATCGGGTCGGGCACGCTGGCGCCTTCCGCAGGCCAGGGTGCATCCCATTGGAGATCGATCGATGCAGCGATGCTGCCTGGGACGGCTATCGCCTGCAGCGGCGTGCCGTTGCTGAAGTCTTGCGCCGTCACGTCCTGGGCTGGTTGATCGGCGTTCAGGACAAGCGAGGCGCCTACTGGGTCCCATGCGCTTTCGTAGAACGAATCGCCAAAATTCGAGGCCGCCGTGAAGTAGTCGACCCCCGCCGAGACGGCGTTCTGGACCGCGGTATCGACCGGGCCAGCGACCTGATAGAACGGCGTGTTAGAAAACGACCAGTCATCGACGATGATGTTGGCGCCGTGCTGCACGAGGGCGGTCACACCCTGCGCGAAACTGGTCTGCCCGCCCTCTGCCGTATAGAACTCGATGGATGCTCCTGGCGCGATCTGATGCACTAGCTCTGCCATTGCCAAGCCTTCGTTTTCGACACCGTTGGCGGTCGAATCCTGCACGATGGTAACGGCTGACGTGCCCTGGGCGGTTTCTGGCAAGTAGCCAGCTTGCGCGGCGGCGTCGGCCGGATCCACATCACCGTTCACCGTGGCGTTGAAGCTGTCCGACATGATGCCGATGGTAATACCGGTGCCGATGATTGGCGCACCGGCCGCCGTCGTCATTGTGCTGCGGACGGTATCTGCCTGCAGCGCCTGGTCGCCGGTATCGATTTCATAGGATGTGCGTGACGCTGATCCGGGATAGGTGATCAGCGTGCCGCCTGACCCGTCTGTGCCGGCATTCAGCACAGCGTCTGACTGGGGTCCCTGCATGGCTAGTGCTGCAACCACCGAGGTGCCATTCATAATGGTCAGCAGATCGCTCGCGGCGTCGAACGAGGCTGATGTGGCGACGATGCCCAGCAGGTCGATTGTGTCTCCCTGGCTGAAAGCGCTGATGGTGCCGGCGAAGCTGGACGGGGAGCTCAGGTCCAGCCGGCCAGCCTGATCGAACACGACTGTCTGTGTGGCTGGCACAGCGCTTTCGAGCGCCAGCGTCGCACCGGGTCCAGCCTCGAAGGTTCCGGTGCCGGCCAGCGTGGCGGTTGGGGCGATGAAAGTCGTGCCGCCGAAGGCACGCAGCGTGCCGTCATTGGTAAACGTGCTGCCGCCTGCAATCGTCACGCTGGAGTCAGCGACCATCGAGCCGGTCAGCACAAGATCGTCGCCTGCGGTGACATCAATAAAGCCACCGTGCAACAGGACGAAGGCCGCTTGCTGCGGGCAATTCTGCGCAGTGGCATCGATGCTGAAGGTGGAGCCGCCGGAATCGGCCAGAATCGTGCCCGCAAAGCCGGTTGGCCCGGTCAGATCCAGCGCGGCGTAACCGGTGCTAATAAGGGTGGTGGTCTTGCCAAATCTCGCGTCGCTGGTCTCGATCACAGCCGGATCCAGCGCGCTTGTGGCGCCGATCGAGATCATTATGCCGTCCACGGGAACACCGCTGGAGGTCTCCTGGGAGCCGGAAACTACTACGGTGCCGTTGTTGACAAACGCAACATCACCTGGACCCGGATATCCACTGGCGCCTGCGGCTGAGGACCACAACAATTCATCGTACCAATCGCCGATACCGCCGAACCATGATCGTGTTGTCATGTTTCCCCCCACCGCTGCCTGCCAAGGTAGCGATCGCGGGAGGAGGCTAGCCAATTTTGGGCGGATACAGCGCTCAAATAAATATCATCGCTTGTGGTTGGTTGGTTCGGTGCTCGGTTTTATCCCTGTCCGCGGGAGCTGGCGCCGCACCAACTCGTCGGTCACAGCGCACTCATTCAGTCCGGCCCCGTCACGCCGCCCTGAGTCGCGCCAAACGGCCCCTGCTCCATTCGGCTCATCGAAGGTGTGGGGACCAATTGCGCCGTAAGCATGGAATTGAGGCCGACAGCGACGGTCACCCACCAGCTAGGCACGTGGGCAAGATCAGAATCCTTGGCCGTGGCCAGGGGGTCGCAGCTGTCTCGTCAGCCTCGATCATGGTTGGCCCGGATGATAACGATTGTCCCGGAATCAGCCTGGCACGGCCTGGACAACGATACCCAGCGCCAGAGGAGACGGCGCTGAGCTGTTGCTTTGACGCTCATCATGTGGCCTAGGTCATAGGCATCCCCTCCCTGAGAGGTCTTTCCTTGGACAACCGCTGAGTGGTGTCCGTGTTTTGAGCGGAAGGGGGGACGACAAATGAAAAACGTGTTTCTAGCCGCCGCTGCGGCCTTCGCGTGTTTGATCGGCGGGACGGTTTGGGTATGGCAAAGTTCTAATGGCCAACCCGTGCTGACCGAGACGGTCCTGGCAATTCGGGACCACAATAGCCTGTTGTCGGCGATCAACGATATGTGCGGCGCCGATAGGCCTGCTGCTGTGGCTGACGCCGACAACTCGCGTGTGGTCCTCGCGAGCGTTGGTACGCCGCTTGCTCGCGACATAGGGATAGCTGACACACCTAAGTTCCTTTCGAAGCCCACGACGTTCCAGCTGGCGGCTACCAACTACAGCGCCGAACTTCGAGACCAACGTATCAAACTCGACCAGAAGATCACGGGGGAAGAAGCGAGGTCCTGGTGGTTCAAGGTTGCGATTGCATTGTGCGGTGGATTTGCGACGGTCGCTGTCGGCCTCAAACCCCTAATCGAGAGAGTTGGTAACGTTAAGCTCGATACAAGCGCTGCCGCGGCTGCGATCATTTTCACTGGAACTGTCGGTACGCTGTCGGGTCTCAATGCGTTTGCCGAGACGCAGGGAAGTTTGCTTCAACATGAGCGAACGTTGGCGCAGCTTCAGCAACTTCACTGGCGCGTCGGTAACGATGTTTTTGCAGCTACGGACTTATGCAAAAACGATGAGGACCTTGGGAAGGTGGGTGCCTGGAAATATCGGTTTGAGGAAATTTCGAACGAGGCGATGCCAAACGTCGCTAAGCCCGGCGATATCGGTGTCGTAAATCCAGGCGCAAAATCGTCAAATGGTTAATGTTGATACGTCGCAGGCGAGGCTGAGGCCCCGCGGCGCGGCTGACCAATCGCTGCAGCACTCCGAGATCCGACGTCCCCGCAGTAGCGCGGGGGCGGGAAATGCGGGCATGAGGCCGCGGCCGGGCAATCTTTGCCTGCCACTCGGTCGAACTTCAACTTGTGCCCGGCCGGCCCGGCCGGCCTGCACCGTTGGTCAAACGACCGTCGGGCGCTGCGGTCGTCGCTCATGTATTCCCGAAAAACTTCGGCAGCTCTGGGTCCATATAGTCCCAGGGCTGGGCGCTTTTGACGAAGATGTCTGCCTCGGGCTGGAACCAGCTCGGATCATCGACGCACCACTGCCGAGCGTGCGGCATCGCCGGCGCGTCAGTCGCACGACTTCTTGTTTCCAGAGGCGAGCCTATGCCGGAGGATCTTGACTGCGTACTCTCATTCGATGACCAGAGAGAACGTACTTATATATCCAGCCTTGTCAGTCGGTTTATCCGCTTTCGAGTAGAAGACGATATTCTTGCCAATCTCGTCCGTGAATTGTTCCAAGTACTCTAGCCGGTATTCGAGCGTTGACGCGCTTTCAGGAAAGCTGCCCTTGAGCGTCACAGTGCCGGAATTCAAATCCGCCTCCATAGCGAGCGGCACTTGTTCGACACCGCGCGCACTCGTAATGAAGAATGCCACCGGTGCCGCCAGCGGCGGCGGCTGATTGTGTAGTGTGCCGCGCTTACCCGACGGGACAAACGGTGTGCAGTCGCCTTCGGTGAGAAAGGCGTTCATAATCGTATGCGAACCCTGGCGTGCGATTGCAAAAGTGATGTTCACTCCACCATCTGGACTCCCACCAGCGGCTAGTTCGCGCGCCCAACGTGTGATCTCGTCTAGGGCCTTTTCGGTTTGTTTATTCAGCATGACAAACAACCCTTTTCTCATAGGTTAATCAACTACGTTGGCGACGCGAGAAGCAAAGCTGGCGGCGAACCCCTAACCCCAAGATCTAGAGAATAGTTCAGATTCAGCCAAGAAGTGTGAGGTGGCTCACACTTGGAGGCTTCTTTTATGGTCGCCGGTCACCTTCCCCCAACGAGCCCCTAGCCTGGATTTCTCAAACGAGAGAGGTGCATCGGGGCTGAGAATCTGAGAAAAGTGTTGTGCGAGAACAGTTTTTTCCGAATCCAGGATGGCCCCGATGCAGACAGAGTGTAGCGCGACGCTGTTCGAATTTGAAGCGGTTGAACGGCGAGCGGTGATGGCTGGTTTCGACGGCGGCGACATCACCTCGAACGCGGGGGCGCTGCTGTTGGGGCAGGTGGATCGTGGCCTTGGACTGATCCGTCGGTTCGCCGGTTGCTTCACCGACCGTCGCGATGCTCGTTACGTTGAGCACCGGGTTGAGACACTGGTGGGACAGCGGATCTTTGGCCTGGTGCTGGGCTACGAGGACCTCAATGACCACGACGAGCTGCGCAAAGACCCAACATTCGGCGTGCTGACCGGCAAGCTGCATCCGGTGCTGCGGTCGGACTGTGAAGCACTGGCGGGCAAGAGCACGCTCAATCGTCTCGAGCACACGCCCAAACGCCATGCCGCGAAGTATCACAGGATCGATTGTGACGGGCCACAGGTTGACGCGCTGCTGGTCGAGCTTTTCCTGGAGGCGCATGAGCGTGCGCCGCGCGAGATCGTGCTCGATCTCGACAATACCGACATTCCGCTGCACGGCGCTCAGGAAGGCCGGTTCTTCCATGGTTATTATGACGCGTACTGCTACCTGCCGCTCTACGTGTTCTGCGGCCGGCATCTGCTGCTGGCCCGGCAGCGGCGTGCGAATGTTGCCGGCAGCGATGGCGCGATCGAAGAGATGACGCGCATCATCGGCCAGATCCGCCAGACGTGGCCGCGCGTGCGCATCATTCTGCGCGGTGACAGCGGCTTCGCCAACGAGCCGCTGATGCGGTGGTGCGAGGAGCATCGCGTCGATTATGTGTTCGGTCTGGCACGCAATTCCCGCCTGGAGGCCGCGCTCGGCAAACAGGGTGCCGAGGCCAGGCGCCTGTGCCTGGCCTCGGGCAAGCCCGCCCGGGTGTTCCGTGACTTCCGCTATCGCACGCGTGACAGCTGGTGCCGCAAACGGCGCGTTGTCGGCAAGGCCGAGCACACGCCGGACGGTGCCAATCCTCGCTTTGTCGTCACCTCGCTCAAACACGCCCGCATGGCCGATCCCCGTGCCCTCTACGAGGACCTGTACTGCGCCCGTGGCGAGGCCGAGAACCGCATTGGCGAGCAGTTCGAACTGTTCGCAGATCGTGCCTCGTCCGCCACCATGATGGCCAACCAGCTGCGCATGTGGTTCTCGGCGATGGCCTACGTGTTGGTCGATACGTTACGCCGCGTCGGTCTGCACTTTACTCAGTTCGCCGATGCCTCGGCGCAGACCATCCGTCTCAAGCTCCTGAAGCTCGGCGCCCAGGTGCGTACCAGCGTGCGGCGCATTCACTTCGCCATGGCCTCGGGATGCCCCAACAAGATCGAGTTCGAACTCGCGCACATCTATCTCCAGCGCGCGTTCAGCTCTGCGTAGGTGCGGCCCACGTCAGACAACCCGGACACCGACGCCCTAGCCACGACACATGCCTTCTCCCACCCGCATGGCGGGAAAGACATAACCTCCGGACTCGCATTGCGCGAGACAAATGAAAAAAACCCCCATAGGCCCGGGTGGCGGCCTTCGCATGCTGAAAGCAACCGCTGACAGCTTCGTTCACAGAATAAATGTCGGCCGCGTTTGAGAAATCCAGGCTAGCTTTTGTGTTTCTGCGCCGTTCTTTGGCGCTGCCAAAGTTGCATAAGGGCGGGCCGCAATCTGACAAGCTTATTCGGCGCGGTCTACTCGGGCCCCTCGTCGCTGCCCCCCGCGCTGCCGCGGCTGTTGCCTCTCTCTGTCCGCACTCCCGGGACAATCACATCCTCACCTTCTTGGCGCGCCGCTGGCAATCGCCGGTACTTGCGCAGGGGGTTTGGCCACTGACGCCTCCGTCGCCGCGGCCGCCGCATGACCGAGGGGCGCGGTCCTACCGCACGCGCACACTTGCCAACTGCCTGGCCGACGTCTCCGTATAGACGACGGTGTTCGCAATCGAGCGATGGCCCAAGTAATCCTGGATCAACCGCGTGTCAGTCCCTTCCTCGGCCAGCGCAAAGCCACACACGTGCCGGAGCTGGTGCGGGTGGACCTTGAACGGCAGGCCAGCTACCGCGCCTGCCCGCGCCACGATGACCTGCGCGATCTGCGCTGACAGCGGCCCTCCGCGCTCTGAGCGAAACACATAGTTGCCGTTGGACTGCTCATGCATGCGCACGGTGTCAGGCTCCAGCGTGTGTACGCTATCCTTGCTGCCCTTCAGGCGTCGGATGAACAGCGTCCGGTGCTTGCTCTCCAGGTCAAAGTCCGACCATCGCAGATCGATCGCCTCCGACAGGCGCAAGCCGTGACGGAACAGCATCGTCAGCAGGAGCTTGTCCCTTTCGGGCTGACGTCCGATCGTCCCAGCAGCCTCGATTACCCGCCTCGCCTCATCCGGCGATAGATACTTCCTGCGAACATTGGGCTTCTCGTCGCGTGTGATCGCGCCGCGCATAGCTTGCATCCGTTGATCTTCCGTGGGTCGGCCTACCCAATCCGCGCCAACTAGCCTCGTCCAAATGGACGCCCATTTGCAGCCAGCCATGCGCCCGAAATTTTTCCCGGCACGTGGCGCTCCGAGTAGCTCGGGGCGGCTAGACGCGGCAAACCGTCGTGGGCACGGATCATGCCGATGTCGATGTGCGGCAGATGCGCCCTTTGCCTGTCGGTGCGCTGGCTCCTCGGCCCCTTCCAGCCTGAGCAGCTCATCGAGGTTCTGCGGCTTGGCCTTGCCGACATCCGCAACGCGGCGCATTACACAGCGCTTTCGCCGAGGAGGCTGGCCACGGTGCGCGTCCGGTAGTCCCGCCGTCGCGTAGTCAGTGTCGAGCCCCCTGCGCCGCCTCTTCGCTAAGGCGCAGAGGCGACAGCTGAATTCGCCGGGGCTGGCCGCACAATACCCGCCGGATTTGTTTGAGGACGCGCTCTGGTGCGTTCTCGTTCGAGGGATACCTTTTCGACGGATACCTTCGGGACATCGAGCACGGCAGGTGGCCGGGCTGATCCTGATCCCCATGCTCATTTTACAAGCGGCCGCCGACACTGTCGTTAAACCCGAAGCGCAACACCAGTTTTACTCGACGATGAACCAGATGCAGCCGGGATCCTGCTCTATCAAGTCTTGTCCCCACCGGATGTTCCGATAACCGCGATGCGCATTCCGGTATTCGCACGGTCTGCTTGAGTTCTGCACAACACGACAGGCCACGCTCGCCCGTAGCTTTTGTCGCAACCGAACTGTTCGGCTAGCCAACGTACGACACCGGTTTTGATGATGTCCATTGAGTCATCGTCCTTCGGGCGGCGCAACCTCGTAGCCACCGCGGCAGCCTTGGGCGGCGCCTCTAACCCTGTGAACGCGGGCGCCACAACCGAAGACAATGCGATCCGCCCGTTCCGAGTAGACATACCAGAAGAGGCACTCGTCGATCTGCGCCGGCGCGTAATGGCGACCCGCTGGCCTGACAGGGAGACGGTCACGGATGAATCGCAAGGCGTGCGGCTCGCGACGATGCAAGAACTCGCGCGCTACTGGGGAACAGACTACGACTGGCGCAAGTGCGAGGTGAAATTAAACTGCCTGCCGCAATTCATGACGGAGATCGACGGGCTCAATATTCATTTCATTCACGTCCGTTCGGAACATGAAAACGCGCTACCGCTCATCGTCACGCACGGGTGGCCCGGCTCGGTCATCGAACAGCTGAAAATCATCGATCCACTTACCAAGCCTACGGCACATGGAGGAAACACATCAGACGCCTTCCACCTGGTGATTCCGTCTTTGCCGGGCTACGGATTTTCAGCAAGGCCGACTACTACCGGCGGGGATCCTATCCGCACCGCCGGTGCCTGGGTAGCGCTGATGAAGCGTCTTGGATACACGCAATTTGTGGCTCAAGGTGGGGATCTGGGCGCAGGTGTCTGCACTATGATGGCTAAGCAGGCGCCTTCGGAATTGCTGGGTATTCACACCAACTTCCCTGGCACCATCGTAAGTGGGGCAAAACCGCGGGCGAGTAGGTTAAACGGGTTGTCCGCGGCAACGGATGAGGTCTGGGAGGTAAGGAACGACCGGTGAGTGGCTGGTCCGCAACCGTGCACCGAGATAATCCCAGAAAGCGATGCCGAGTTTGGTGGCTGTGTGCATCAGGCCGAGGAAGGCGTCGCGACAGTCGCGCCCGGCATCGCTGTGGGTACCGCCGCTAATCTTGCGCTTGATGACGTGACAGCGGATGTCCCGCTCGGACCTCGACAACATCACCGCTGACCTGGTTGACGAATACCGCGCTCTCAGGCGCCCGTCTGTATTGGGAGAACAAGGGTGCGTCGTTCTTCGCTGTCAAGGGCGTCGTCGTCCCGACCGCCGTAAGCGTCTTCCCCGACGAGCTCCATCCTGCTCCGCGGAGCAGGCGTACCCCAAGCTCATTCACTTCAACAAGCTCCCCAAGGGCGGGCACTTTGCGGCCTGGGAACAGCCGAAGCTCTTTTCAGAAGAGGTTCGAGCGGGCTTCAGATCGCTGCGGTAGGGTTCTGCCAATCGACGTAGGAGATGCGCCATGCCTGACCCTTCGCAGTTCAACACCGACCGCACCGATCCGGGCCGGTGGACAGTCACCTTCAGCAACCCGCCGATCAACATGTTTGTTCCCACAACGATCGTCGAATTGGGAGCGTTAATGACCGACCTTGAGGCGAATCCGTCCGTAAAGGTCGTAGTGTTCCAGTCCGCGAATCCCGATTTTTTCATCGCTCATCTCGACGTATCCAAGGCAGCTGAACGACCAGAGGTGCTGGGCCTTTGGCGCGACTTTGTGCTGCGCCTCTCGTCCACGCCAGTCGTGAGCGTCGCCAAGATTCGCGGCCGCACGCGCGGCATTGGCAACGAGTTCGTGCTGGCCTGCGACATGCGCTTCGCCAGCCGGCAAAGCGCTCTGTTCGGCAACCCCGAGATCGGCGTCGGACTGGTCCCGGGCGGCGGAGCGCTGGAATGGCTCCCGCGCCTGGTCGGCCGATCGCGAGCACTCGAGATCGTGCTCAGCGGCGACGATTTCGATGCCGATGTCGCGGAGCGCTATGGCTGGGTGAACCGCACGCTGAACGATGACGACCTCGACCCGTTTGTCGATACGCTTGCCGGGCGCTTGGCTACGTTCGACCGCGAAGCGCTGGGCGCGGCGAAGGCCCAGATCAATCGGTTCGGGATGCCGACAGCCGGCGAGCTTCAGTCGAGCAACGACATGTTCTTCTCAACCCTGGCCCTGCCCACTGCGCAGGCGCGCCGTGCCAAGGTCCGCAATTTGGATTACGGCGTTCCGAGCGATTTCGAGTTGAACTTCGGCAGCTACCTGCCGAGGCTCGGGCGTTCTGGCACATCAGGTCTCAGCGAGCGTCGGGCTGGTCTGGCACACGTTGAAGATGCTTACCCTGTCGCTCAAAAAAAGTCGCTCCGGGCCGCCGAGCAGGATCGACCGGACGTCGCCAAGGCCCGGGCGGAATGGCGAGAGAACCAGCCGACGCTGGACGCGGGTAGGCTGATCCATTCCGCGGACACGGCGCGGCATGCTCGCCGCGCGATGACAGTCAGGCCGCAGCGCGCAGACGGCTGAGTTCGCGACCCAGGAATTGGGCAATCGCACCAGGGCCCGATTGCGCCGTGCCGGTGCGGCCTGCGCGTGCCTCCGCGTCCGGGTTGTAGTTCGTGTTGGTGTTCACATCATAGACCAGCATGCGGCCTTCAGTGTCGGTGATGAACTCGATGCCCGCCACCTCGACGCCGGTCGCCGTCAGGAAGCGCTCGAGGCGAACGCGCAGCGCGTCGGGAATGCCGTCAATGATGGTGAATTTCTCCCTCGGCGGCGCCTCGCCGACCGGACAGTTGGCGTCGCCGATGGCGCATGCGTCCGCCGGGCAGAGCTCGAAGCCGTCGCTGGTGTCAACCTCGACCGCATAAAGAAAGCTCCCGCCGACGAATTCGGCGCGTGTAATGACCGGCCTTGGGGCGCGGACATATTCCTGCAGCAGGTGCAGCCCATCCACCGGCGCTCCATAGGCCTCGCTTGCGAGGTATGCCGCGAGGCTGTCGCTCGACTGGAAGAGTTGCACGCCGAGCCCCTTGCCGCCACGATTCGGCTTCAAAATGATAGGCTGACCCACGAAGTGCCGCAATGCGGCGGCGCAGACGTGTTCGCGGCCGGCGACCAGCACCGTGCGCGGCGTGGCAATGCCGTGGCGTTCCAGTGCGGCGTACTGCCGTGCCTTGCTGATCTCGAGGTCCAACGCACCGGGTCCGTTCACCACGCGCCTGTCCCAGCGGGTGAGCCAGGCAAGCACCGCGGCGGTCAGTTCCGCAGAGAAGCGGTGGTTGCGCGTGTGCGAGGAGGCGCTCATGCGGTTGTAGAACACGCCCGGTGGCGGTGGCGCTGCGAGGTCAAACGTCCCGGCGTCGAGGAACCACTCCGTCCAGGGCAGCCGGCGTTGGTCGAAAGCCTGGCCAAGCGGCGGCAGCCAGGCCGAGTTCTCATGCAGGACGTGGATGCGGCCCAAATCGGATCTCCTAGGTCGTCGATCGCCATCGAGATGGATTTTTTGTTCCTGCGCAAGTCGCAGGCCGAAATTCGAAGGAATATCTAAAGATGGGCTTCATCGTGCAATTTGATGCCACCAACCGATGCCCTGATGGAGGTTTTCGGCCGTCGTGTTGCGGGGGCCTGTTGTCGCTCCTATAAGGCAGCCCATCGATGGAGAGGTGCCGGAGCGGTCGATCGGGGCGGTCTCGAAAACCGTTGTACCCCTATGGGGTACCGTGGGTTCGAATCCCACCCTCTCCGCCAGCTCGGCCGGCATCTTGCGCACGGGCCTTGGCGAGTTACGCTGCCCCGCCGTGACGACGGCTGTCCATCGCAGGTTGGCAACAAAAAATCGAGGGAACGTGGCAATGAAGACCACCAGACGCAGATTCTGGGTCTACTTTCTGCTGCTCGTGTTCGCTGGTATCGCCTACGTCGACCGCGTGAACATGTCGGTCGCGGGCAAGCCGATCGCACACGAGCTTGGCCTGTCGCCCGTCATGCTGGGCTACTTGTTTTCTTCGTTCCTCTGGGCCTACGTCGTCATGATGCTGCCGGGCGGTCGTTTGATCGACCGCTGGGGCGCGCACGTGGTCGCAAGCGTGGCCACCGTGGTGTGGTCGGCTGCTCAGATGGCGACCGGTGCCGCCGTGGGCGTCGTGTCGATGCTGTTGGCTCGCTTGGGTCTCGGTATAGGCGAGGCGCCGTTCTCGCCGGTGGTCTATCGCAGCGTCAGGGCATGGTCGCCCTATACCGAGCGCGGCACCGCAACCGCCTTTATCAGCGCCGGCAGCAGTCTCGGTCCAGCGCTGGGCGCGCCACTTGTCGCTTGGCTGATCCAGACATTGTCGTGGCGCTGGTCTTTCGTGATCACGGGTGCGATCGGCTTCGTCTGGGTGGGGATCTGGATGGCTCTGGTGTCTACGCCGGAAAAGACTCCGTGGCTGCCTGAGCCGGAGCGGCGGCGCATCCTCGCCGAGCGCGAAGCCGGTATCGCGGTGCCCGATCACGACGGAGTTGGATATTCGGCGCTCCTGCGGTGCCCGGCGATGTGGGGCCTGTTCGTCTCGCAGGGCTGCCTCGTTTACTCGCTCTACCTGTATCTCAGCTGGCTACCGAACTACCTGCAAACCTCGCGGGGTTTGTCCGTGGTCGATTCAGGCCTCTACACCTCTGTTCCGTTTTTCATCGCAACGGCGGTGAACATCATCATCAACTGGGTTGGCGACCGGCTTCTGAGCGCTCATGCAGTGCGGAGCGGACTGCGCCGCTATCTCGTTGCTCTGTGCCTGTTCCTGACTGCCGCGGGCTTGATCATCCCCTACGTCGAATCACTGACGGCAATCATCATCTTGATATCGATCACGGTTTCCTTCGCCAATGCCGGTCCTGCGGCCAACGCCACACTGACCAGTGATCTGCTCCGTTCGCCAGCCGATGCAGGACGCGCTTTCGCGTTCTTGGTCCTCGGCGGCAACGTCTTCGGCCTGCTTGCACCTATCGTCACCGGATATCTGGTTGAGGCAAGCGGCAACTTCAGCAGCGCATTCATTGCGGCGGGCGTCCTGGCGCTCATCGGCGCGACGGTAACGCTGGCGCTGTCGCGCGGCGCGATCGGGGAGGCTGTCGTCACAGCAAGGCCATTGGGCACGACTGGTTGAACCGTACAAGGCGAGGCTCGGGAATCGCCGAGCCTCGCCCGCCTGCAAACTCAGGGTGTCGGCAGTGTGGTTATGGTGCCGTTCGACCCGAACACAGTGTTTGTGCCGTTGCCATTGTTCATCATCACGCCCACCCCCGCTCCGGTCGGCAGGGTTGTGGTCTGCAGCGCGCCAATGCGTCCCGTCGTAATTATCGACCCGCTGCGAGAGTGCACGAACTGACCTGCATCAGGCGTCATGGCGCCTTCGCCAAACAGTTCGCGCGCATCGGCGCCTGCGGTGGCGAGGCCAAGCATGATTATGGTCGTCAGCAGAAGTACTTTCATTTTCGTTCTCCGCTAGGTTGTAGCTGCCGATATGGCTCCGGCACTGGATTCGTCGGCATGCAATGTCTTCATGCGGTCATCCCCGTGGAGAATTCACAGCCGCGATGACTCGACACCATATTCGAATGCAGAGGGTAGCATGGAGGACGATATGAAGCCGATTGGTGCAGCCGTCATGGCTGCTTTCATCATCACAGTAGCAACGCCCGCCGGTGCACAGGTGCCTGGTCCCGATGCGGCGCGCGGCAGCGAACTGAGCGTTATGAGCTCCGCCCCGATTGCGTCGGCCAGAAGTGGCTTGCAATCGACACCAATGTTTACATTCGGTCGGGGCGGCGTTCGTGTCTGGACGCCCGTGGCGCCACCTTACAACGCGCAGGCAAATGGAGATCTCGCGGCGCGCGACATCTGGGGTGCTGGATAGCACCAACGCTCAAACCTAGTGAGATCGGGATACTGCGATCAGCGATTCTCGCTGAGCACCAATCTTCCGCCAGGCTGCCGGCCGCGTGGATGCGATATCGCGGCCAGCAGGGCCGGGACAAAGATCAGGCTCGCCACCAACGTGCAGCCCAGGCTGATCAGCAGCAATTCACCCATAGACGCGGTTCCGGGATGCCCTGACAGGGCCAGCGAACCGAACGACGTACCGGTGGTCAGTGCGGAAAATGCCACCGCGCGGGCTGTGGCCGAGCCAAGCATCTCGCGTCGCCCGGCGCGCCAGTTCATGACGAAATAGATGTTGAACGACACGCCGACGCCAAGCAGCAACGGTAGGGCGATGATGTTGGCAAAGTTCAGCGGCAATGGCAGCAGCACGATCGTCAGAAATGTAAGCGCCGCCGACAACAGCAGGGGCGCCAGAACCAGCGCGGTATCGCGCAGACGGCGCAGTGCGAAGAACAGGATCAGCGCAATCGCCAGCACGGCTGACACGGCAGCAGAGCGGAAGGCACTGATGATGGTGGCACTCGTTGCGACGATCGTCACCGCAGTTCCGCCCGCATCGGGTGCCACGCGACTGACCTGTTCGACGAAGTCGTGCAGCCCCTGACTGGTGCGGGACGCAGGCTGTGGCAGCACCTGCACGCGTGCCCTCCCATCGGGAAGCAGCCAGTCGCGAGCGATGTCCGGTGGTATTGAGGATAGACTGGCCGGCTGCGCGCCGAGTGCGTCGCGGAGTCGATCGAGCTGACCGGGCAGGAAGCGCGTCAGCGCATTGTTGGTGGCCAGGAGCGTCTGATCGGATGCGATGGCGAGCTGCCGGAGGTCACCGGCAATTGCGGCCAACGGGTGATCGGCAGGGAGCGAGGCGAGTGCCGGATCGATCGCGTTGAGGGCGGAGCGTGCAGCCGCACGAATCTGCGCCGGCGTCACCGGCGGCGCCGCATCGGGCGCCAACAGTGTGGGTCCCAGTATGTCCGCCGCATCCTGCACCAGCGCCAGCTTCTGAGCCTGATCCTGCGGCACGAAACTGTCGACGGTGAGCACACTCGACACGGTGGGCAGTTGCTTCAATCGAGCCGCGAGAGCCCGCGCCTGATCGGCGTTCGGCGCAAGAATGTCGATGCTGTACGGATTGGTCAGCGGGTCGTTCATCAGATCGCGCAATGTGCGCATCGCCTCGGTGTTCGGGCTCTGCGTATCCAGCGGATCGGCATCGAATTGCAGGCGTGGGGCAAGCCCGAGCGCAAGCGCCACAAGTGCGGCGAACACCAGCAGGATAACGCCATGCCACCGCGTCACCAGTGCATCGATCCTCCCGCCCCAGGCGAAGCCAATCTCTGCCTGCTCGCCCGCGGGGCGGCACAGTGTGATCGCCGCCGGCAGGAAGGTAACCGTGCACAGGAATGCGATCAGCATGCCAAAGCCGGCGATCAAACCGAGCTCGGCGACGCCACTGAATGCGGTTGGCACGAACGCAAGAAACCCTGCCGCGGTGGCGAGAGCGGCCACCAGGATCGCGCCGCCGGCACGCTCTGCTGTCTGCCGAAGGGCAGCCGCCGCATCTGTGAGATCGTGACGTGCCTCCCTGTAACGCACGGCGAACTGGATGGCGAAGTCCACGGCTATACCGACGAACAGCACACCGAAACCGACCGACACCAGATTGAGCGTGCCGATCGCGGTGGCGGCGAACAGCAGTGTGAGCATCAGCCCGACACCCAGTGCGCCAAGGATCGGGACGATCAGTCGCCAACTCCGCACGGCCAGCAGGAGCCAGAGCGTAATCAGCACCACGCTGCCGATGAGCCCGACGACAGCGCCCTGTGCAACCGTCGCGAACTGCGTATCCGCCAGGGCGACCGGCCCGGTGATGCGCACATGGGCCGTGCCGTCGCGCACGAATTCAAGCCTAGCCGCCGCCGCGCGTATCGCCTGCGTCGCCGCGCCGCCAGGCTGCAGCGAGCTAAAGTCCAGTTTGGGCTGCATCAGGACAAATCGGTACTGGCCGCCCAAATCACCCACCTTGCCGCTCAGCAGGCGTTGCCACGACAGGTCCTGCGGATGGCCGGCGATCGCGGCCGCCATGGCGGCGTGGAATGTCCTCAACTGCCCGAGATACGGCGTGAGATCAGCGTCGCCGTTGGTCACTCCCTGCCCGAGGAGCGACAGCGCCGAGAACAGGCCGCGCACAGTGGGATCGGCCGCGAGCTTGCCCAGGAATGGCTGCGCATCGATGGTCCGATTGAGCAGGTCAGTAAGCTGCTGCACCGGAAGCAGCAGCAAACCCTCCTTGCGCAGGTAGGGAGAGGCATCCGGGCGTCGGACCTCTGTGAAATGCGTATGATCGTCCGACAGCGCATGCGCCAAACCCTGCGCCGTCGCATCTGCAGCCTCTGGCGTATCTCCGTCGATGACAGCGACCAGCAGACCCTGCGATTGCGGAAAGGCGCGGCTCAGAGCCATCGCGTGCTGACGCCAGGGCAGGCTGGCGGCGAACATCTGGTCGGTATCGGTGCTGATACCGAGATGTCGGCTGGCATAAAGGCCGGACGCCCCCGCCAGGAGCATGCCGGCGATCACCACGAACCAGGCGTGTCTGCGGGACCGGTCCACCAGCCCGACCAGGGCGTGTTGCAACAGCGATGCCACATCGGGCATGATGCTCGCCTGTCGTTTCGACATCGCTACATACCTTCTCACGCCAGACCGCATTCGGCGCCGAGGTGCCCGGTGAAGGGCCGCCAAATCTGCGTGGAACCGAACAGCGAGATGCCGATGAAGCCCCGCAGGTGAAGGTTGCCGTTGTCATCCACCCAGAGCTTCGCCCGATAAGTGTCGCCGTTGCGCGGGTCCGTGATGGCGCCCAACCACGTGCCATCCGCCTCGGGCTTTGCATCCGTGATGATGGTCAGGTCGCATTGCGGGCGCCCGTTCACGTCCGTTGGCATCAGGGAGCCTGGGTCACGATCGATGCCGACTATCCGACCGCAGAGCGCGTCACCGCATGCGGCGATTGCCACCACACCGTGGCCGCTCTCGGTCAGCCACGTGCCGAGGGGGCTGTCCGCCGGGCGCGCAAAGGCTGACGAACCGATCGCCAGCATCGCGAACATCGCCGCACAATATGCAACGACCCGGAAACTGATACGCGTGGACACTGGCTTTTCTCTCTCGCCAACAGCAAGAGTGTGAGATTGTTAGCCACCGTCGCCGGGTGAATGCGGGTTCTGGTCAAAAGACAATTGCTGTAATCGCATGAAATGGAAGCCGGATCCGCCGACAGAACTGGACGCTGCTGATACGCCGCCGCTACGATCACCCCTTGGACGCCCTTAGCCAAATCACCGGAGATCAAGCCCAATGACCGGTTCGCCGGCCCCGCGTCGGGTCAGGAACGCCTCGCCGCGGGCGATCGTGCTCACGTCGCACCCACCGCGGCCCGGTCGCCTGGTGCCGCTGCGGTGGGGGGCCGCGGAACCGCTCGAACGTGGCCCCGTGATCGCCACCCTCAGCGACCCGGAAGTGCGTAATGTCATCGGCACCCATGCTGGGTCGTATGCCCTCTATCGTGCGCTCGCCGTCGCGGCCGGCCAGCTCGCGTCCGACCACCGGCCCGACCTGACAGACACCATTCCGGCTGAACCAATCGGCCCGTTTCCGCAATGGAGCGACCACGAGCGCATCGTGTCGCTGGATCCGTGGGGCCACATGACCAGCCAGGTGTTCCATGACCGGATCGCCGCTGGCTGCGACATCCGGCCGACCATCGCGGTGACCCGCGCGCGCATCAACATGCCCGAGATCGCCCAGGCGATCCGCGCCGGCCGGCTCACGCCAGACGGCACGGTGCTGACTGACACTGCCGATGTGAGGGTGACGAAGATCGCCATCGAACCAGTCTGGTATCTTCCCGGTGTTGCTGGCCGCTTCGGCGTCAACGTCACCGACCTGCGACGCGACCTGTTCGAGCATACCGGCGGGATGTTCCCCGAACTGGTAACGCGGCCCGATCTGAATGTGTTTCTGCCGCCGATCGGTGGGACGTCGGTCTACATCATGGGCGACCCTGCGCTGCTCGGCCGCACCGGCATACGGATCGCCTGCCGGGTCCATGACGAATGCAATGGCTCAGATGTGTTCGGCTCCGACATCTGCACCTGCCGGCCCTACCTCGCGCACGGCGTCGAAGTCTGCGTGGCGACCGCACAGCAAGGCGGGCTCGGCGTAGTGGTCTACAATCGCAAGGAAGGTCGCGCGCTCGGCGAGGTGACGAAATTCCTGGTGTATAATGCACGCAAGCGCCAGGTCGGCGGCGACCGTGCCGAGGCTTATTTCCAGCGCACGGAATGCGTCGCCGGGGTGTCCGACATGCGCGTTCAGGAACTCATGCCCGACGTGCTGCACTGGCTGGGCATCACGCGGATCGACCAGCTGATATCGATGAGCAACATGAAATACGCGCCGATCGTGGCAAGCGGCATCGAGGTGATCGAGCGCGTCCCGATCCCGGACGAACTCATTCCTCCCGACGCCGATGTCGAAATCGACGCCAAGAAGGCAGCCGGCTACTACACGATGCGGATCCCGGATGCTGCCGAATTGAAGCTGGCCAAGGGCCGCGCGTTACGGGATTGAGCGCGGTGCCGAATGCCGAGGCCGTCGCTTGGCTGATGACGCCCGATGCGGTTCGGGACCGGTGCAACGCGCTGCTGGCTCTGGCCGAGCGGGACGCGCTCTCGCATTTCACGCTCGACCTCTCGCGACTGGACGATGCGGCCGATTATGTCGCGGCGGTGACGCGGGCAAATTATCCGGACCTCGCCATCCCGTATCATGCGCGCTGGCGGCACTTTGAGGCGGGCGGTATCGACCGATGGAGTGCACTGCAGGAACGACTGCACGGCTGCGATGCCGCCGAGCTGGCGCGTATTCGCATCGAGCTCTGCACCGTCAGTGTGCTGCTCGATGCGGGCGCCGGTCCTGCCTGGACGTTCCGTGAACCCGACACAGGCCAAATGCACGCACGATCGGAGGGGCTGGCAATCGCGAGCCTGCATGCGTTCGCGTCCGGCTTGTTTTCGGGTGACCCCGCACATCCGCTTCGCGCCGATGCGGACGGCTTGTCGCGCCTGTCGGACACAGCGTTCGCCACGGCATTTCAGGTTGCGCGGGACAATCCGATGGTCGGGGTGGCGGGCCGCGTAGCCCTGTTGCGCAAACTTGGTGCCACATTGGGCTGCCGGCCGGATCTGTTCGGCGCAGAGGCACGGATCGGCGGACTGCTTGACCATTGGCGACCGCGTGTAGCTGCGCGAACGATTTTGACAACGTTCCTCGAAGCACTCGCGACGGTCTGGCCCGGCAGGCAGGGTGATATCTGGCCGCATCCCGCTGTCGGCTTGGTGCCGTTCCACAAGTTACCGCAGTGGCTGACTTACTCGATGGTGGAGGTGCTCGACCAAGCCTCGATCACCGTTGACGGACTCGATGACTTGACGGGCCTCGCTGAATACCGCAACGGCGGGTTGTTCCTGGACAGCGGCGTGTTGCGGCTGCGCGAACCGTCATTGGCTTTGGTGCCGCTGTTTGTGGACCACCCCGCCATCGTCGAGTGGCGCGCCCTGACCGTCGCCTTGCTGGACCGACTGACACCGATGCTGCGTGACCGCCTGGGTTTATCGCCGGCGGAACTGCCATTGGCCCGCGTGTTGCAGGGCGGCACATGGGACGCCGGCCGGAAGATCGCCAGGGAGCGGCGCGCGGACGGCGGGCCCCCGCTTGTTATGCAAAGCGACGGAACGGTGTTCTGACTAGTGGCGCGTGTGGTTCAGCCTGAGGGGTCGCCAATGTCCCAATTCAACAATGTCACGGTACTCGACCATCCGTTGGTGCAGCACAAGCTAACCTTGCTTCGCCGCAAGGAAACATCGACATCGGAGTTTCGTCGGTTGATGCGCGAGCTGAGCCTGCTGATGGCATATGAGGTCACGCGCGGCCTGCCCACCGAGACGGTTGCGATCGAAACTCCGCTGGAAGCCACCGAGGCGCCGCTGCTGTCAGGGAAGAAGCTGTGCTTCCTGTCGATCCTGCGGGCCGGCAACGGCATGCTCGACGGCATGCTTGACCTCGTGCCATCGGCTCGCGTTGCCCATATCGGACTCTACCGCGATCCGCACACCCTGATTCCGGTCGAATACTACCTGAAATTCCCGGATGACATACAGGACCGGCAGGTGATCGCGGTCGATCCGATGCTTGCCACCGGGCACTCCGCGATCACTGCGATCGAACGGCTCAAGCGGGCTGACGTATCCCAGATCACCTTCGCCTGCCTGCTCGCCTCACCCGAGGGATTGGCAGCTCTGACCGAGGCGCATCCCGACCTGTCCGTGTATGTCGCCAAGATCGACCGCCAGCTCGACTCGCACGGCTACATCCGTCCGGGCCTCGGCGATGCCGGCGACCGGCTCTATGGGACGCGTTGAGGGATTGCTACATCCTGGTCAGTGAATAGTGCAGTTGGCAGGCGCGCCACTCGGCGTCGGCTTCCAACGATCCGCCGGATATGGCGCCAGTCACCCTGACCCACGAGTTACGACCGTGCGATGGGCTATACAGCATCTCTCCCTTGAGTGTGCCATCAGCGGATATCTGCACGGGGACACGACCTGCCCAGAACCGGTAGGCGAATTGACCGTTGGTTATCCGCCAGAACGCCGCACCATCGCTCGGGCAGGTCGGCTTCGACCCCCGAACCACCGTGCGCTGTCCGACATATCGTCCGTCGAGCTGCGTGTCCGCCAGACATGACGCTCCAGGCAGAAGGAACAAGGCCAGCAGCAACGCAGGTTTCATACTTTGCAGTCCTTTCGTTGCGAGTTGACGACCGGCGAAGCCGCGCACCACCGTCGCTACGGCAGGCGGATCATTATCGCACCATTGCCGATTTGACTGTTTCCGTGTGTTGCTAATTGTTAGCGGTGAGACGATCGCCTGTCCGTGAGGACAGCTGGCGGGGTACCGATCACGCCCCCACTGGGGCAGAGCCAGCATCGGCGAGGCGGCGCTTGGCTTCGGCGTACATATTTGCAGGGAGCGCACCCTTTTGCAGGACTGCGACATTGTCCCGCAGATGCGCTGGATTTGCCGTGCCGACGATCGTGGTGTCCAGATCAGGGTTGCTGAACGTGAAGCGCAGGATGAACTCCATCGGCCCCATGTCGCCAAGCAGATCGTCAAGTTTCGCCCGCTGCCATCGTTCCCATTGATGGCCGCGCTGCTTGCCTTCCGACGGTGCACCCTTCGCGGCGCCGCCACGGACAACGATGCCCGCCCCGGCCTCGGACGCAGCGGCAATGACCGCCTCATGCTCGCGCTCCATCGCCGAATAGGGAATTTGGAACACATCGAACACGCCCATGGCAATGTGATCCCTCAGATGAGGAAGTGTCCCTGACATGCCGATGAACCGCACTTTCCCGGCCTCCTTCAGTCCCATCAGGGCATCGACGGAGCCATTTTCCTCCAACATCTGCTTCGATGGGGAGATGTGGAACTGCACCAGATCGAGATAGTCGGTCTTCATCCGCACCAGGCTCTGCTCGACACCGGCAATGATGTTGTCGTGTGTGTACACGTGTGGGCTGACCTGGGCCGTTGCTGCGCCCACCAGGCAACCACATTTGCTTGCGAGGTAGTATTCGGATCGCCGATGCGAGATGTAGCGTCCGATCCGTTCCTCGCTCACGCCGTAGTCGATAGAGGTGTCGATGTAGTTGATGCCGGCGTCGAGTACGGCGTTGAGGATGGTTTCGGCCTGCTCATCGGTCGTGGGGCGCGCCCGTGGGGCACCGCGTAGTTCCATCGCACCGTAGCCAAGCATGGTGACCTGCAGTCCCGTACGCCCGAGTTCGCGCTTTGGCAGATCGGTCATGTCTTTCCTCCTCGGGCGTTGCCTGGTTTTCGACGGCAGCGCATGCGCCTGCGCGTTGTGCTGTACTGTATACGGCGCTGCCGTCGGCCGCAATTCGACAGCACAGTCGGCTCGCGACAGCGTCTCTATGTCAAGTCGGTCTGGATCAGGGCGGACCGATATCAGGCGCCGCCAATGGACGCCCACCCGCGTCTGATGTGATGTCGGGATTTGCGTGACGATCTGCACGGAGCTTAACGCGCGACTTGCTCAACATCGCATGATAAGCAGATGCGGCGTGACGCCAGCGGTCTCAGCCGTTGGTGCATATGACACCAGGGGAATAGCGCATTGAGCTTTTCGACCGTTTTCGCGCGTGGAGTCGCCTTGATCGGCGGTGCCGCGCTTCAGATGCGACGATTGAGGCAGGGCTCGCCCGAGCCGGCGTGGGGCGCCGCTCCCACGATACCAGAGGCAAGACAGCAAGGCAGCATCCCGACACTCAAGATGCCCACTGCGAGGGGGTGGACCAAGGGGCAGACGCCGGTCGCAGCGCCTGGCCTCAAAGTCAACGCGTTCGCGACCGGTCTGAAGCATCCGCGGTGGATCTTCGTGTTGCCCAATGGTGACGTACTCGTCGCCGAGTCCTCAAATGTGCCCAGAGAGGTCATGCGGAGCATTTTTGACTACGCCATGGTCAGCACGATGAAACGCGCGGGCGCCGTGGGGGCCAGCGCTAACCGCATCACGTTGTTGCGCGACGCGGATGGCGATGGCGTGGCGGAAATCCAGGAGGTGTTCCTGGAGGAGCTGAACCAGCCGTTCGGCATGGCGATGCTGGACGATACATTCTACGTCGGCAACACCGATGGCCTCGTTGCCTTTCCCTACACGACGGGCACGCGCCGCATAACGGGGCCAGGACAGACATTGGCCACGTTCAAGCCAGGCGGGCATTGGACGCGTAGTATCTTGCCAGGCCCGGACGGGAAGAAGCTCTACATCGGGGTCGGTTCGTCCAGCAACATAGCCGAGAATGGCATGGAAGCCGAGGAGGGCCGCGCCCTCATCTACGAGTACGATCGCGCAAGCCGTACGGGCCGCACATTTGCGTCCGGTCTACGCAACGCTGTGGGCATGGCGTGGGAGCCGCAGACCGGCGTGCTCTGGACGGTTGTCAACGAGCGTGACGGGCTGGGCGACGAGACGCCGCCGGACTATCTGACGTCAGTACGCGAGGGTGGGTTCTATGGTTGGCCCTACTGCTATTGGGGGCAGACGGTAGACGACAGGGTGCCGCAGGACCCCGCCATGGTCGCGACGGCGATTACACCGGACTACGCGTTGGGTGGGCACACCGCGTCTCTTGGCTTGTGCTGGTTGCCCGCCGGCACGCTTCCCGGCTTTCCTGATGGCATGGCCATCGGGCAACACGGCTCCTGGAACCGGAGCAAGCTGAGTGGCTATAAACTGGTTTTCGTTCCGTTTGAGAACGGCCGTCCCTCTGGACCGTCGCGCGATATCCTGTCCGGCTTCCTTTCGCCAGACGAACGTGAGTCCTACGGACGACCGGTGGGAGTGACGATCGGGCCCGACGGTTCCGTGCTGATGGCAGACGATGTGGGCGATGTGATCTGGCGCGTGACAGGCAAATAGCAGCGGCCCGTGACGCTGCCGGGCGATTGTCCAATGCTCACTCACCAGTCGATAATTAAGACGACATTCCTGTCGTACGTGACGATAAGTGGCGCTATAGCGAGAGAATGAAACGAGACGCCCGTTGGATCATCGGTCACTTGAAGCCATTCGATTGATGGCAGTCGAGTGAGGGACGGCGAGCGTCCGTCATCAGTGGTGGCGTGGTATGGCTTCAATCGCACGACGATCTACCGCTGGCTCAGCGCGGCGGCCACGCAGTTTGACGCCACACCAGGAGCAACAGGTGTTTCGCTGGATCAATGGTCACGATCCGCGCCAGTATGACCTGGACTTTGGATTGTGGGCGTGGTCGGTGGTGGTCGAGCTGATCGAGCGCAAATTCGCCATCCGGCGTGGTGTAGCGGCGGTGGGAGAACTGCTCGCCAAGTTGGGACTGACACCGCAAAAGGAGGTGCTGAACAAGGCGCACTACCCGAGCGATGTCATTTCCATCATGGTGCTCTGGCGCCTGCGCTACAAGCCGAGCCCGCGGGCCCCGGCGGAGATGTTCCTGACCCGCAGGTTCATTGTCACCTAACGAGGCGGTGCGAGAGTGGGAGGCCAAGCTCACACCGGCTCTGGCGGAGCACCTCCGTCGCAGGCGCAAGGGCCGCGTGAGCCGGAGTTGGTATACCGATGGAACGCAAGTCGCAGAGCCGGGCGCGACCACGGCTGATCCGCAGTCATCTCCAACATTGAAGGCCATCTGGCCAAAACGGAGCGTCAGATCTCGGCAAGCTGGTGCGTCCGCTCTTGCTTGCCGGCAGAGTTGCGCCCGGGCGGGCTGAGCGGCAGCATGCCTCCTCGGGAGGAAAGGTACAAACAACATGTCTATGCGCCATACTTTGCTCGACTTCATGGTCTCCATCGGCTTGCTTCTGGCGACGACCGGAACCGTGGGTGTTGCCAAAGCGCAGAGCCCGGCTCCGGTCCAGCCATGGGGATTGCCGCCATTGCCGGCAGGCATCGGCCCGGTGGAGAAATTTGCTGATGTCAGCAATACGCCACAGGGTCAGTTCCTCGAAGGTGGCGCGTTCGACACGCAAGGCAATCTTTGGTTCGTGGCCATAGGCAGCGGATGGGTCTCCTATCTGACCCCGGACGGGAAACTTGTGCCGGTCTTTAACTGCAATCCGCCGCCTGAACTGGGTCAGACCTGCGAACCGCAGGGCACGCGCTGGTACAACGGCAAGCTCTATCTGACGTCGCGGCACCGCGGCATCCTGGTGTACGACCCGCAGGCGAAGCAGGTCAGCACGTTGGTCTATACCTATCGCAACCAACTGTTCAAAGGACCCAATGACCTCGACTTCGATGCCGAGGGCAATCTGTTCTTCACTGATCCATGGGGAACTGGTCCCGGACCCAGCGCCTCCGATCACACCGGTGCTGTCTATCAGGTACTCGCGCGACGGTGTCCTGCGTCGGGTGATGGACAACGGCTCATTCCCGAACGGCATTGCGGTGTCGCCGGATAACGCGGTCGTCGCCGTCGGAGACTTCCGGGAGGGCCGTGTCTGGTACGCTCCGTTCATGACCGGACCCACGATGGGCTGTCCGCAGTGCGCAAAGGATCCGCTGCATCTGACGTTCGCCGGCGTGAAGGCGGGCACCTATCTGCCAGGCAACACCGGGCCCGATGGCGTTCATTATGACGTCCACGGCAATCTGTGGGCCGGGTGCGCGGGTCTCGGCGGCATAATCGAAATTGATCCGCGCGGCGTGATCCTGGGTTTCGTGCCGATCCCAAATGGGGATGCGGCAACAACCAACTTCGCATTCGGCGGTCCAGACAACCAATACGTCTACTTCGAGGGGTCAACCAGCGGCACGTTCTGGCGCTTTAAGGCACCCTATCCTGGCCTGATCGGCCCGGGCGGTGTGCGGCTGCCGCCACAATGACGGGCGGCGCTCCAATAAGGGGATCCCAGACGGCCTTGTACGGGAACTACTCATGTGACAGCATGAAGGTCGGCCGTAATGAGGCCATGATCTCGCCAACCGGAGGGAGGTATCGATGGCAAAGGGTATTCTGATCGCGGCAATGGATTTTTCCGCCTGTCCCGAGGACGAGTTCCACGATTGGTACGATTTGGAGCATGTGCCCGAGCGCTTGCGCATTCCGGGCTTCCTCAACGCCGAGCGCTGGATCGACGTCAAGAATCCTAAAGTTGCGGTCGCGACCTACGACCTCGAGACTGTCGGCGTCCTGCGGAGCGCGCCCTACGTTGCGATCGCCGGCGCGAATTCGTCGCCGTGGACAAAGCGGACAGCCAGGTTCCGCAAAGGATTGATGAGGTACGAAGGCGAGCAGCTTTTTCCGGGCGACAAGGTTGCCCCGAAGGACACCGCCGCTCTGCTCTTGATAGCGATGAACGTCGCGCCTGAGCACGAGGCGGAGTTCAACGAGTGGTACAACACCGAGCACATCCCGGCGCTCGGTGGCGTCAAGGGCACATTGTCGGCCCGGCGTTATCGCGGCACCGGCGCGACGCAGCGATATGCCGCGCTCTACCATCTCGCCTCGTCGGAAGTGCCGTATTCAAGCGAGTGGAAGGCGGCAGCGAACACCAAATGGACCGAGCGCATGCGGCCGCACTTTCGCGACCATCTGCGCTTCGAATGCCAGCGCTACACGCGGGCCGATTAGATCGGTCGAGGTCACTGGAAGGTCTCGCCTGATAGCGAGCCCAAAGGAGGGTAGGAGATGCCATACGCTCTGTATGTTTGCCTGCAAGACGACGACAAAATCGCGGCCTTCGCTATTGACGCCGAGACCGGAGGGCTTACGCCTCAGACTGAGGTGTCGGCCGCCGGCGGGCCGTCGGTGATGGCGAGCAGCCCTGACCGGCGCACACTCTATGTCGGGCACCGCACCCGGCCGGCAATCTCGAGCTTCCGGATAGACCAGAGCACCGGCGGGCTGACCTTGCTTGGAACGGTCTCACAGGAGCACGCGCCCACCTTTCTTGCCCCCGACCGCATCGGCAAGTATTTGCTGTGCGCGTACTATCAGGGCGGTGGTGCGGCCGTTCATCCTCTCGGAGAAGACGGTGCGGTGGGTGCGTCATCCCTTGGCTGGCTGGCCACGGCCAGTGGCGCCCACGCCATAGCGACCGACCCCTCCAACCGGTTCGCCTTTGTGCCGCACGTCGCCCGCCTCAACGACAACGTCCTCGAGCCTCCAAAGGAGAACCCGGGCCCAAACATGATCTTGCAGTTCCGCTTCGATGCTCAGACCGGATACCTGACCGCCAACTCGCCATTCCGGGTCGAGCCGACGGAACGCCTTGGCCCCCGCCACTATTGTTTTCATCCCACCCTGGATCTCGTCTATTTCTCCAACGAGCAAGGCTGCAGCGTCACGGCCTATCGTTTGGACAATGCGACCGGCGTCCTCTCCGCTGTGCAGACGGTCACGACCCTGCCCGATGGATACACCGCACGGAATACCTGCTCGCAGATACACCTCACGGCTTCGGGGAAGTTCCTCTACGTCGCCAACCGCGGGCATAACACCATTGCGGGGTTCGCAGTCGACGCCGCCACCGGGCATTTGACGTCCATCGGACATGTGGCGACCGAAGCGGTTCCGAGCGCGTTCAGTCTCGACCCCGCGGGCTCCTTCCTCTTCGCCGCCGGCACGGCGTCCGGGCGCCTGGCTTCCTACCGCGTTAGCCGCGAGACGGGTGCGCTTACGCCCCTGGCGACGCAGGCTGTGGGCCGGCGGCCAGCGGCGGTGCTGACAAGGACCCTTGGCGATTAGGCTGACAAAGGCTCCTTCCCGCGGCAACCAGCGGACCAGCAGCACCCGGTCTTGGCATTGGCGCGGTGCCGGGCCTGGCCCAACACCCGCCGCACACGGTCACGCGCATGGCGACGCACGTATTTGCGCCATGAGCGCGTCGACGTGTGGCTTTGCACGTTGCAGCCGGCATCTGCAATAAGCCGCGGATGCCGCCAGCCGCGTTCCGCACCCCAGCCCAACGGGGTGAGAACCAAACGCATCAAGGGAGGAACCCAATGAAAGAATTCTCCGGCAGGATCGCTGTCGTCACCGGCGGTGGATCGGGCATGGGGCGCGAACTGGTGCGCCAACTTGTGGCCGAGGGCTGCCACGTTGCGATGTGCGACGTTTCCGCCCGCCGTCTGGCGGAAACTGCGCATCTGTGCCAAGCGGCGGGGTTGCCGCAGGGCGTGCGCGTCACCTCGCATCTCGCTGACGTGTCCCGCGAGGCGGACGTGCTGCGCTTTCGCGACGAAGCCGCGGCGCAACATGCGACTGACTGCATCCATCTGCTCTTCAACAACGCCGGGATCAGCGGTGGCGGCAGCGTGATCGTCAATGACCGCGACGAGTGGGAGCGCACGTTCAACGTCTGCTGGGGCGGTGTTTACTTCACCACTCGCGCCTTCCTGCCGCTGTTGCGAGCAGCGGACGAGGCGCATCTGGTGAACACCAGCAGCATCAACGGTTTCTGGGCGTCGGTCGGCGCCGATGCGCCTCATACGGCCTACTCGGCAGCGAAGTTCGCCGTCAAAGGCTTCACCGAGGCGCTGATCGCCGATTTCCGGATGAACGCGCCGCATATCAAGGTTTCGGTCGTCATGCCCGGGCATATCGGGACGGGCATTCGGGTGAACTCGCTCAAGGTGCAGACCAACAATGACTCCGACGAGCTGGACGCCGCGCAAATCGCGCAGGTCCGTGCCCGCCTTGCCTCGATGGGCCGGGACACATCGGCGCTGACCGATGCGGACATTCAGGCGATGCTGGCCGAACGGGCACGTCGCTTTGTCACGGACGCGCCGACCAGTGCGGCAGAGGCGGCGACGATCATCCTGGACGGCGTGAAGGCGGACAGGTTGCGCATCCTGGTCGGTCCGGACGCCCACGTGATCGACGAGATGGTCCGGCAGGACCCCGACCACGCCTACGAGCCGGATTTCTTCGCGCGCTTTGCCGGCCGGGCGGGTTGGCATCCCGCGCGTTGAGGAGCATCAATGCTGGACCGGCAGTCATGGTCAATCATCGCGTATCGCTATCGCTGACGGCCGGTGCATTTGGCAATTTTGTACTCAATTCAGCAACGCGCTCAACCACGGTACGCGGCACGACCGATCCTCGGCCGGGCGCGCTGCGCGGTAGAAACAGTGCGAGCATGTGCCCACTGATCGAAAAAGCCTCCCGTGTGATGCACGGTCAGCGAAGCGCGAACTCCTTGTAGCCGCCTTTGGCGACTTCATCCGTCTTGCGTCGGAAATGAACGCCATTGCCGTTATAGCCCAGTACGCGGCGTACGCTGCGCCCCTCCACGTTTCGGTTCACACCGGTCTGCCAGGAGTTGACTTTGGAGGAGAGCAGCGGCTCGGCCGCCTTGATCACCGTCTCCGTCCACTCCGCCACCTGCTCGGGCCGGGTTTCCACCCGTGTGTAGCCGTGCTCCCGCATGAACCGGAGGATGCCGGCCTGGAATTCCACGCTGTGTTCGATGGCCTGTGGGATATTGCCGCGCGCGGTATGCGGGCCCAGTACCATCAGCATGTTGGGAAAGCCTTCCGCCAGCATACCGAGATAGGTGCGGGGACTATCCGCCCAGACGTCCTTCAGCCGGAGCCCATTTATGCCCCGTATGTCGATGCGATCGAACGCGCCGGTCACACCGTCGAAGCCGGTGGCATAGATCAGTATATCGAATTCGTGTTCCTGCTTGCTCGTCCTGACGCCGTTCGGCGTGATGTATTCGATCGGCTCGTCGTGCAAGGTATCGACCAGCAGCACGTTGTCGCGATTGAAGGCCTCGAAATAGCCGCTCTCCAGTGGGACGCGGCGGGTGCCAAAGCCGTGGTCCGTCGGGACCAGCTTGTCCGCGACCCTCGGATCCTTCACGCGCTGGCGGATCTTCTTGGCGATAAATTCGCTGATCGCGGCGTTAGCCTTTTCGTTGGTCATGATGTCGCGGAAATTGCCTATCCAGATGCCGAAGCCCGGCTCCGCGTAGAGTTTTTCCCAGAACGCCTCACGCTCCTCGGGCGGCACGTCCAGCGTCTTGCGGCGGTCGCTTTCGTGGATGAACCACATGGGGGTCTGGGCGCAGTGCGCGTAAATCTCGTCGTAGCGGGATTTGATCACCTCCATCTCTTCCTTGCTGATCCTGGAGTTGTGCAGCGGCGCTGCCCAGTTGGGGCGGCGCTGAAAGACGGTGAGCTGCTTCGCCTGTCGGGCGATTTCCGGGATCGCCTGGATCGCGGTAGCGCCAGTGCCGATGATGCCGACGCGTTTGCCGGTGAAATCCACCGGTGTGTGCGGCCAGCGCGCCGGGTGATACGCCGGGCCGCTGAAGCTCTCCACGCCCGGAATGGCCGGCATTGTGTGAGCCGAGAGGATGCCGATGGCGGTGAGCAAAAACCTTGATCGTGCCTGTTGCCCGCTTTCCAGTGTAATGGTCCATTTGGTCGCCGCGTCATCCCAATGCGCTGAGGTCACCGTGCTATGAAATTGCATGTCGCGGCGCAGATCGAACTTATCGGCCACATAGTTTAGGTATTCCAGGGTGTCGGGCTGGGGAGAGAAATGCTCCTTCCAGTCCCATTCCCGCATCAGCTCCTTGGAGAAGGAGTAGCCGTAGGTCCAGCTTTCGGAATCGAAGCGGGCGCCGGGGTAACGGTTCCAATACCAGGTGCCACCCACATTGGTGCCGGTCTCGAACACGCGTGCCGTCATGCCGAGTTCCCGCAGGCGATAGAGCGTGAACATGCCGGAAATGCCGGCGCCGATGATGATCGCGTCGAAGTCCGTGGTGGCCGGCCGTGGCCGCTCCCCGACCTCCAGTGAGACGTTCATGCTGGTTTCCTATTCCGCTGCCACTGACCCGATCTACGCATAGGTTGGATCAGCTACTGAACGGTATTGCACACGCTTTTGGGCGCAATCGCAATCTATGCCGGTGGTTCAGTGCCGTCCCCAGAAAGAGCGGGGCGCCGCGGTTACCCGATGTCCGCATATGCAAGCTCAACGACAGTCAACCCGCAGGCTTACTTCACAGACCTGCTGACACGCCTCGTCAACGGTTGGCCGAACCCGCGCATCGACGAACTCATGCCCTGGCATCTGACCGGCTTCTCGAATTAGAAGCTAACGCACGCTTCGCCGCGCGACGATGAGGATGAACGGCGCGACGTGGAGCCCGTTCGCGTCCGGGCCGAATCAATCTTGGCATTTCCTCCCTGGTCGATTACCTTTGCGTTGGGCTCTTTCCCCAGTTTCGGATGCTATCACTGGACGCGCTTACTGTAACTGGCGCGCCCATCACTTCGGACGGCCGACAGATTACCCCAAGCCGCGTTCCTCGTAGACTTCACTCGCGATGCGCCGTGCCGTTACCGAAGCAGGCCAGCCGGAATAGAACGCGAGATGTGTGATGATCTCGGCGATCTCCTCTTTCGTGACGCCGTTGTCGAGCGCGCGACCGAGATGACCCTTGAGCTGCTCAGGTCGATAGGTGGCGATAAGCGTCGCCACCACAATCAGGCTTCGGTCGCGCTTGCTGAGCCCCGGCCGCTCCCAGATGTCGCCGTATATGACCTGCTCGGAAAGCTCAATCATCTTGGGAACGACGGCGCGAACACGCTCGCGGGCTGGATTAGGCTGTTGGGCCATCGAGACCTCCTCTGGTGCCGCTGAACGGTAAACCGCAGCCGGGGAGCAGCATAGCGCGCCCTTCCGCAGCATTGTCGCTCGCCGTTCCAGAGGCTGCTGCGATTACGACAACAGGCGACATCCGTTCGACGTCCTGATCGCAACCGGATGAGGGACGGTAAGAGGGACTCCGGACGGTCGCTTCATGCACGGATGCTGGTCCTCACGCGGGCACCAACGCCTTGTCCGGGCAAGCGCACTTCTGAACATGTGTGTCACGAGGACATCGATAAGCTGAGCTTCCCGGGCTGATCGAAACACACTTGGCAAGGCCCGCGGGCAAGAACGGCCGGTGACTCCAGTCATAAGCGCCGCCCAATGCCGTATGCGACAAGACCTATGTCGAATGCAGGAGGTCTCGCGGATGGCGACCGAAATACAGACCGGAATGGACCGGGCAGAGATGAAGCGGCTTCTGCTCAAGTCGAAACAGGAGCCGGTCAACTGCGCGATCGGCATCGGCAACGACAAGAGTGTCGCGCTGCTGATGCTGTCACACAGCCGCTCGTCCAAGTCGCTGCAGGGCGATCTGCAGAAAGACTTTCCTACCGCCTTCAACACCCGCTTCGGCACCGCGGTGGTGGACACCGACGACGATCCGACGCTGGTCAAGTTCATGATCAACAAGGCGGTCGGCAGCATGGCACGCCGGCTGGTGAAGACGCTGAAGGGCACCGGCTTCCGCAAGGTGCAGCTCCTGCTGGAGGACGGCTCACCGGTAGAGACCGCCACCGAAGAGGAAGGCGCGGAGCAGCCAGGCATCGGCGCCGACAGTGCGACCGGTGCACCATCACCGCAGGCCGCGCCAATGCCGGATGCAGCGGCGCTCGCCGCGGCGCTGACCGAACTGGTCCGGCGCTTCGCGGAGGTCACCGATCCCGCGCGGAAGGAAGCGTTGGCCAAGCAGGCCCGCGAGGCCAACGTCAACATCAAGCTCGGCAACCTGATCTACGCGGCCGCAGGTATCGAGCAGCTGCGTCGCGAACTGCAGGCGGCCGGGGCTGGCAGCGGCTCCGCGCAACCGTCGCAATCGGCTCCCCCACCTCCACCGCCGCCGCCATCGGTGGAAGCGAAGCCGGACCTGGCCGCGCTCACCCAGGCGCTGGGCGCGCTGATTCCCCTCATAGCCGAGGTCGGCGAC
The DNA here is from genome assembly GCA_963818775.1 of uncultured Alphaproteobacteria bacterium. GTDB lineage: Bacteria > Pseudomonadota > Alphaproteobacteria > Acetobacterales > Acetobacteraceae > JAMXLO01. The sequence goes on from CAWFUF010000009.1 coordinate 54,904, forward strand.
CCCGCCCGCAAGGAGGCCTTGGCCAAGCTGGCGCGCGAAGCCAATGTCAACATCAAGACCGGCAACCTGACCTACGCCGCGGCCGGCATCGAGCAACTGCGCAGCGCGCTGGACGCGGCGGCGGCCGAGGCGGCGCAGCGCAAAGTGGACGCCGACGCCGCCCGCCTGGCCTGGGAAGCGCTCTTCCGCGAGGTCGAGCCGCGCTACCTGAAGGTGGTGTCCACGCCGTCGCCCGAGGTCGACCGCCTGCGCACCATCATGACCTTTGCGACGGACAAGGCCGAGACGGGCGACTACGCCAAGGCGACCGCCGCCCTGCAGCGACTTGAACCGCTGCTGCAAACCGCCCCGACCAGCCCAGACATAGGCATCTCCGAAAGCGGCGCGACCGCCTTCCTCGCTGCCTGGGCCAAGGCGAAGACACAGTTGCGCGCCGGCATCGACGCCGCCCGCGGCCAGCTCGCCCGCCTCGCCGAGGCGCTGCTGGCCGCCAACGAACCGAATTTCATCTGGGTCGCCGAACACGGATTGAGCGATCTCTTCGGTAGCCTGCTCGAAGGCGCCGGCAAGATCGAACGCGCCACCAGCAAACTTCCGGTCAAGACCCGCGCGCTGGCGCGGCCGGTGATCGAGGACCTGCGCAAGCGGCTCGACGATCCGCGGATCGCGGCATGCGATGCCAACCAGTACGGCGTTCCCGTGACGGTCCGCGCAACGATCGGCCACTCGCTCGACGAACTCGAGCAGGTACTTGCCATGGCCGAAAGCAACTGACGGCCGCACGCGCCGGCTCCCCATCATCGCATCACGCACCAGATCAGGACAGTTCACATGAGCCAGACCATCTCCGCCGAGCAGCAGAAGGGCATGACAATCCTCGATGCCTTCAATCGCGGCCTCATCGTCCAGGTCGACGACGAGTTCGGTGAAATGCGCGGCCTGAGGAACGCGCTCGACCATTTCGCCAAGAGCCATGACGCAACCGCAGTCGCGGCGTACGAGAAGCGCTTCGATGCCATCGAGCGACAGAAGGATGTCGAGAAACGCTCCGATCTCGCCTTCGAGCTGCAGCAGGAGATCATCAGGGCGGATTTGAAAGCCCGCGAGCAGAGCGAGCCCGGCTCGACCTGGCAGGAACATGTCGAGCTGGCCCTCGAGGAGATGGCGCCGAAGCGGATGCAGAAGCTGCGCGACAAGGTGGCGAAGGCGCCGACAGCCGCCGAGTTCGCCGACCTCAAGAAGGCCTTCCTGAGCTCGCAGATGGTACAGATCGACTACATGAGCGAGGCGGTGCCGAAGGATAAGCAGCAGGCCTTCATCAAGGAGGCCCAGGCGTGCTGCACCAACATCGCCACCGAGCTGTTCGACCCGCAGCGCAAGCCCAGTGACCCGCATCACCTCGGCAAGGTCCTGGTCGCCGCCAATACCAAGGCGCTGCAGCAACTGACCGCGCTGAAGCGCAACTATCCTGCCAATCCGACGCCGGATGTCCGCGTCCAGGACGGCAAGGTCGTGGTGACCAAGGCGGCACCGAAGGTCGAGAGCCTCGTGCTGCAAGGAGGTGGCGGCAAGGGCGTCGGCTATCCGCCAATGCTCGAGGAGATGGAGAAGTCCGGCATGCTCGCGAGCGTCGATCTGCTGGTCGGCACCTCCATCGGTGCCCTCAACGCCTCCTGCCTCGCCTGCGGCGGTTTGGCAGACGAACGGCAGATCCTGGAGTTGAAGACGTTCCAGCAGGGCTATGACGCAAAGGGATTCAAGAAGGCCTATCCGGACATCAGCTTCGGCACGTCGGCATTCCCCTCCTGCGCCGGCGAGATGGCAAAGATCGACGAGCTGACGGCGGCCTCCATTGCCGACAAGCTGGCCGACAAGAGCGAACAGGACATCGCCGGCGGATTGGTCGGGAAGCTGTCGCAGCTCGACGACGCCACCCTGAAGCGCCTGGGTCTTACCGCGACGGATGACCGCACCTTGAACGCGGAGGCCGCCAAGCTCGCCGCGAAGATCAAGAACCAGGACTTCGCCGGCTCCGACCGCACGGCGCAGATGGTGACCTTCAAGGACCTGGCCCTGCTGCACCAGCTCGATCCGGTCAATTTCAAGGAGCTGACCATCACCGGCTGGGAAGGTGCCGGCGAGAACGGGAAGCTCGTCTACTTCAACGCGCAGCAGGAGCCCGACATGCCGATCGCGGTGGCGGCCCGCATCTCCATGGGGCTGCCCATCTTCGCGCCGATCAAATGGCAGGGCCGGGGTCCGTTCTACGACGGTGGGTTCGGCTCGAACGCTCCCGTTGAAGCCGCGCCGGGCCTCGACAAACTATACAAGGACAAGAATCCGGCCGACGTCGAGGGTGAGTTCCTCGAGGGCGACATCCCGCTCGAAGTGCAGCAGGCGATGGCCAAGACCGTGCTGATGACGTTCGACGAAGACGGCAAGGCCGACAACAATCTGTTCCACCAGGGACGCGAGACGGCGGCGCCAAGCTTCGCCGAGAAGAAGTCCGTCGGCCCGCTCAATCCGGGCTATGCGAACACGATCAAGGGCGACGCCACGAAGGCATACAACACCGGCGTCAATACGCTGGAGGTATATCACGGCAACGCGGGCACCCTGTCGATCGGACCTTTGTTGCCGGATGCGGCGCAGACGGAATACGCCGAGAGCGTTTCGCGCATGAAGGGCCTGCAACAGCTGGAGCGGCAGCAGGATCGGGCCGTCGCCATGGTTTGCGGCGACGCGGACGAGGCGCTGACGACGCTCAGCGATGACGAGATCAAGCGGCTGGTTGCCGACAACAAGCAGGCCAACGACAGCAAAGAGTCCGAAGACAGCGAGGGCGAAGACAGCAAGTCTGAAGACAGCGAGGGCGCAGATGACGAGAAGCAGGCCCCAGTGAAGGAGCTGCTCGAGAAGTGCAAGGCGTATCTCGCGCTGAAGGAAGCGTTCAACCAGCGCGGCGGCGATGTCGTGGGGATGCTCGACAACTTCGCCAAATCCTTGCTCTGCAGCAAATGCGTATCCGACATCAAGACGCTCTCGGGTGTCTATCAGCCAGCGATGACGCTGGAGGATGCGGCGGTTGTCCGCGGCAACGTCGGAACCGCCGAAACTGCGATCAAGTCCTGTCCGCCGTATCTGCAGGGAATGCTGAAGCAGGCGGTGCTGATCCCGATGCAGCAGAGGCTGCGCGGAATGGCGGCCGCCGCGCCGGCCAGAGAGCCAAGCTTCGCCTGGGCGCGTGACTTCTCGTCGCAGGCGTTCAATGCCGCCGTCGCCGATGCCGCCAAGGCACAGAAGCTCATGGTTTCCGCCGAGGCGGTGGCGGCCGGCAAGGCGCTCGCCGACTTCGAAAAGGCCATGGGTGAACTCGCGGGGATGAAGCGGCTCGACCGCAAGAAGGTCAGCGAAAAAACCCGCGCGACGCTCACCCAACTTGAGGAGTTCCAGGGCGGACTGCGCGTCATGATGCGCATGGCGGGCAGCGTGACGAATCCCACCATGATGACATTTCTTGGCTGGATGGATCAGGAGGCGAGCAGGCAGGTGACGGAGCTGCGCTCGAAGGCGCGCGGACGCGACGCCGACCACGACTTCGGTCCATATAGCTTCAACGCTTCCTGGGACCGCAGCGCCTGGGCCAATGTCAAGAAGAAGGCGGTGGAATCCGGTGCGCTGGAAGATACCGGCTCGAGTGGCCTCGGCGAGGCAATGGAGGCGGCGGTCAAGGCGGCCAAGGCCTGGCAGACAGCACCGATCGAGGACAAGGACAGCGCCGCCCGCGCCGCCTTCAAGGGCTGGGACGATGTGATCCGCGCCGCCAAGTGGCTGCAGCGCCGGACCGAGTGCAAGCCTCTCCTCGCGTATCTGCAGGGCTGCGTCAACGCCGCGACGATCGAACGGACGAAATACGCGGCGTCATAACCGGGCCACGTGGCGTCGGTGAGTGCGGTGTTAGCAGTGGTCAGAGACCGCGCGCAAACGGCAACGCCGGAAGGGCAGAGACAGTGGCCACCCGCCGTTGAATGGGGCCAGCTTCGGGAAAAAATGTCTCGTCATTAGGCCAGACCTAGAGACGGGCATCGGCAGGAGCGGGCGCGCATCAAGCCCAACGACCGAGCAATGAAGCTCGGCTAACGTACCCGTCCGCACCGCGTCCTCGACGTAGGGGACATGGCAGGGCACGAATGGTTGGTGCACCGTGAGCCCGACATAGCCGAGCATGCCTTGGGAAAAATCTCGGAGCATGGCGGTCTCTAACTCGCCGTGCATCGATTGAGGGCCGAACATGCGCTCGCGACCTCCCTGACTGACGGCAGCGAATGCCCGCTTCCCAGAAAGCCCCCTGCTCCATAGTTGCGGCGGCCACCGTAGAACAGACCGGACAAAAAGACGTCGGTAGCGCCACAGCCCGCTTTCGCGTTGATTTTCCCACTTCACGCAGAAATTAAATGCAAGGATACGGGCTATTCGTAAGCGGCGCGGCGGCACCCCTGTCCCGAGCGATTGACGCGGCGACGAGAGGGCGAGGCAGGCTGTCGTAGGGATGGATTACGCGGTGGCGATTGTGGATGGCGGACGCCAGTTCCACGGCAGCACTCGTGCAGTTCGTGGTTCTTGGTGCGCCCTGAGACGATCCGCTGCGGAATGTCGGTGAGATAGGCGAGCGGCTCGACGCCATTGAGCTTGCAGGTCTGGATCAAGGTATTGGTGATTGCCCAACGGTGCGCTCCGCGCGCAACTGGGCAGGAACCAGATCGAGCATCTCACTGCGGTCGTCACCGATCACGTGCAGCGCGCCGCCACAGCAGGGGCATTGCTTGTTATCGATGTCGATGATGATCTCGTAGCGCGGCAGGTGCGCGGGCAACGCACCGCGGTTGCGGTTGGCCGGCTCTGTGCGGCTCCGTCTTGCCGATGGCTCTGCGTCATCCTTGGCGGTATCGCTTTCAGCAGCACTCTCCTGCGCATCCTCCAGGACAAGCCGCAGCTGATCGGGATCGAGCTTTTCCGAACGCGGACCGTAGCGGTGGCGCGGCAGGTGTTGGATCAGCTGCCACAGCTTCTCATTCTCGGCTTGCAGTTCAGGCACGACCTCCTGCAGCATTCGCTGGAGGACAGCCGGTTCGTCGGGGAGTGCCGCGAGTGGCGGCGACATCTGCTGGAGGGAACGCTTGTTCGGCTGAAAGAGGCCATTCCCCCGTCCCGGCCTGGATCGAAAGTGGGCGCCGGGCGCAGGTGCGGTCCATGGTGCACGCCAGGACTTTCTTTTTTGCCGGGAAAAAAGAATCTGCCCGTGCGGCGCACACTTGCGCCTTGCACCGTCCCGACGGGGCGAGGACTTACAATAACTTGGATGGTAGCGGCGGGCGGATTTGAACCACCGACCAAGGGATTATGATTCCCCTGCTCTACCGCTGAGCTACGCCGCCATCCGACCCGAAGGGCAGGGGAGATAGTCCGACGCCCCTGACCACGTCAACCGCCGCTCCGGCGTCCGCGCGCCGGATGAAGCCGCCGCCAAGCACACGCTCCCCCGCGTAGAACACGCAGGCCTGTCCGGGCGCCGGCAGCGCGCGAGCATCCAGGCGGACCTCCGCACCGTCCTCCGTGTCGCTCACCAAGGCACCTTGCGGCGCTTCCCGTGCCCGCAGCTTCACCGAACAGCGCAGTGGGTACACCGGCGACGATGCCAGCCAGTTCACCTCGCGCAAGCGCACCAGATCCGTTCCGGCATGACGCGGGCCAATCACGACCCGCCGGCGCGCCGGCTCCAGCCGCACCACCACTTGTCGTTCACCGGCGTTGATCGCCGCATGACCGAGCCGCTTGCCCTGACCCACCGTGTACCGCGCTATGCCGTCATGCCGGCCGCGGACATGGCCCAATCGGTCGACGATCTCGCCCGCTTCCCCCGCGTCGGGACGCAACTGCGTCACGACATCCGCATAGCTGCCTGACGGGACGAAGCAGATATCCTGGCTGTCCGGCTTGGCGGCCACCGGCAGACCGAGTCGCTCCGCCTCGCTCCGCACCCGGCGCTTGTCCATCTCCCCCAGCGGAAACAACACCCGCGCAAGCTGCTCGCGCGTGGTGGCGAACAGGAACCAGCTTTGATCGCGGGCAAGATCGGTGGCGCGATGCAGCTCGGGGCCGTCCGCGCCGTCGATCCGCCGCACATAATGCCCGGTTGCCAGCCGCTCGCACCCCAGACCCTGGGCCAGAGCCGTCAGGTCCGCGAACTTCACGGTCTGGTTGCAGCGAACACAGGGCACCGGCGTCTCGCCGGCCGCGTAGCTGTCGGCGAAGTCGCCGATCACCGCATCGGCGAACCGCTGCTCGGCGTCGATCACGTAGTGCGGGATACCGAGGTGATCGGCGACCCGCCGCGCGTCATGCATGTCCTGCCCGGCGCAGCACGCACCCTTGCGCCCGGTCGCGGCTCCATGGTCGTAGAGCTGCAGCGTCACGCCGATCACCTCGTGGCCAGCCTCGTGCAGCAGCCCTGCCACGACGCTGCTGTCCACGCCGCCCGACATCGCGACGAGGATGCGCACGCGCTAATCGTTCATCATGTTGCGGGTGCCGGCGGGCAGCTTTACCACGAGACCGTCAAGCGCCTCGGTGATCACGATCTGACAGCCCAGCCGCGACGTCTCGGTCAGGCCGAACGCCAGGTCGAGCATGTCCTCCTCGTCCTCGGTCGGTTCGGCGAGCCTCCTGAACCAGCCGGGATCCACGATCACGTGGCAGGTCGAGCAGGCGAGCGAGCCTTCGCAAGCGCCCTCGATATCGACGCCGTTCTGGTGCGCGATCTCCAGCACCGACAGTCCAAGCGGTGCATCGACTTCGCGACGCGTGCCGTCGCGTTCGATGAAGGTCATCTTCGGCATCTGGGCAATGGGTTCCGTTCAGGCCTGGGCGAACCGCTCGATGCCAGGGGCCGGTGCCCCCGCATGCGCCGCAGCCAGCGCCGTTGCCGCATAGTCGATATCGGCGGGCGAGGTAAAGCGCCCGATCCCGATGCGCAAGGTGCGCGATGCCGCTTCGTCGTCCAGGCCGATGGCGCGCAGCACATAGGACGGTTCGATCGCGGCGGAGGAACACGCCGAGCCGGTGGAAACGCAAAGGTCCGGGACGCGCGCCATCAGGTCCGCGGCAGAGGCGGCGGGGAAGGTCACGTTCAGGTTGCCAGGTATCCGCGCTGTGATGCTGCCGTTCACCACGACGCCTGGGATCACCGCGCGGAGCCGGTCCAGCAGCCGGTCGCGCAATTCGGCCAGCCGCTTGGCCTCTTCCGACATTTCGCCCTGGGCCAGCCGGCAGGCCTCGCCGAAACCCACGATCAGCGGGGCAGGCAAGGTGCCGGATCGCAAGCCACGCTCCTGGCCGCCGCCCGAGAAAAGCGGGCTCAGCCGTACGCGCGGCCGTCGGCGGACAAAAAGCGCGCCCACCCCTTTCGGTCCGTAGAGCTTGTGGCCACTGATCGAGGCCAGATCGACCTTCCAGCCGCTCAGGTCGAGCGGGATCTTCCCCGTGGCCTGGGCGATATCGGTGTGGAACAGCGCCCCTGCCTGCTTGGCGATCGCAGCGAGCGCGGCGATGTCCTGCACCACGCCGATCTCGTTGTTCACCGACATGACGCTGACCAGCAGCGTCGGCACCTCCAGCGCCGCGCGGAGCACCTCGGGGTCCACCAGTCCGTCGGGACGCACCGGCAGGAACACCGGCTCGAACCCCTCATCGGCGAGATCCGCCACTGATTCGAGGACGCATTTGTGTTCGGTCGCCACCGTGACGATGCGCCGTCGCTCGTTGCCGGCGCGCAGCGCGAAACGGGCCGCGCCCTTGATCGCGATATTGTTGCTCTCGGTGGCGCCGGAGGTGAACACCAGCTCCTTGGCATCGGCGCCGATCAGCGCCGCAACCTGGCCCCTGGCGTCCTCGACGGCGGCTTCCGCCTCGGTGCCCATGACATGCTCGAGGCTGTGCGGGTTGCCGTAGTGCTCGGTGAACCATGGCATTATCGCGGCCACCACGCGCGGGTCGCAGCGGGTGGTCGCCTGGTTGTCGAGATAGACGGGGCGATTGGGCCGTGGAGGAGAACTGCTCATGCCGGGCAATGTGGGTTCAGGCGGCGCGTGGTGCCAGCGCCATGCGCAGCCGCTCCGCCATGCGTCGATAGGCAGCGGCGAAGGCGGCGACGTCCGCTTGTGTCGCGTTCCATGGCAGCGAGACGCGGATCGCCTGACCGGCCAGCAGACCAAGGCCCATAGCCGCCAGCACATGGCTGGCGGTCACCTTGCCGGAGCTGCACGCTGCACCGGCACTGACTGCGATGCCTTCGAGGTCCAGCGCGATCACCTGCGCGTCGGCGCGCACGCCGGGGAGTGCCAGGCACGCAGTGTTGACCAGCCGGCTCGCCCCGGCACCGCACACGACTGCCCCAGCGGCGATCGCTGCCGTCTCGACTGCATCACGCAGCGGCGCGAGGTGGGACGCATCGGTGGCTGCCGCGGCCGCAGCAGCAAAGCCGGCGATGGCGGGCAGGGGGGGTGTGCCGCCTCGTCGGCCGCGCTCCTGTCCGCCGCCGGTGATCAGCGGGGCGATGGCCGCGACCTCGGGGGCCAGCAGCAGGGCGCCAGCGCCCGGCGGGCCGCCCAGCTTGTGCGAGGAGATGGCGATGCTGTGGGCGCCGAGTGCCGACAGCGCGACGTCGAGCCGCCCGGCGGCCTGGACGGCATCGACGTGCAGTAATCCGCTATGACGACGACATAAGGCGGCAGCCGCGGCGACCGGCTGGATCGTGCCCGTCTCGTTGTTCGCCAGCATCAGACAAGCCAGGGCAGGGGGCCCATCCGCCAGCCAGGCAGCCAGAGTGTCGAGGTCGGCGACGCCGTCGCGATCGACCGGCAGCAACATCGCTCCGGGGGCCGCCGAACGCACCGCGTCATGTTCGGTAGCGCCGATGATCAGGCGGCGGCCACGGCCCAAGGCGTGGATTGCCAGCGCATCGGCCTCGGTGCCGCCCGACGTGAAGACGATGTTCTGCGCCAGAGTGCCGAACCGGGCCGCCAGCATCTCGCGGGCATCTTCCAGGATCCGCCGCGCCGCGCGGCCTGCGGTGTGCACGGAGGAGGGATTGCCCGTCACTCCCAGCGCCGCCAGCGTCGCGGCGCGTGCCTCCGGGCGGAGCGGTTCCGTGGCATTGGCGTCGAGATAGACCATGGCTACTCGGCTGCCAGCCTCCGGCCTGCGTCCAGCGGAACGGCACGACCCAGCACGCGGCCCGCCACCACATCGGCGAGCGTGACGCCCTCCAGGAACAACTGGATCTGTCGCCCCAGCTCGTCCCACAGGTCGTGCGTCGGGCAACCCATCGGCCCTGTATCGCCAACGCCCTCGACACACCCGGCACCACCATCCTCGCATCGGATGGCGTGAATCGGCTCGTCCACCGCAGCGACGATGTCGGCGATGGCGATCGCCGCTGACGAGCGTGCCAGCCGATAGCCACCACCCGGGCCCCGTGCCGAGCCCACCAGTCCGGCTCGCCGCAACTTGCCAAACAGTTGCTCGAGATAGGCCTTGCTGAGCCTTTGCCGTGCCGCGATCTCGGCCAGACAGATCGGTCCGCATTCGCAGCCCAGCGTCTGACGGGTGGCCAGATCGACCATTGCCGTCACCGCGTAGCGTCCGCGGGTGGAAAGCTGCATCGCCTACTCCACGGCCGCCTGACGCTGGCGCATCTGGTCCGCGGCCAGGCGCGCAACCCGCGCCTCCAGTTCGGCCAGTTCGCAGTGCATCTGATCGAGGTCGCGCAGCAACGGATCGAGGCTGCCATCGCACGGGATACCATAGGGGTCGAAGGCCGGCACATTGCGATCACGGGTGGGCTGCCGATCGACCGGGCGGGCCGGAATACCCACGACAGTGGTGTTGTCGGGCACGTCATCGAGCACGACGGCGTTGGAACCGACCCGGGCATTGTCGCCAACCCTGATCGGCCCCAGCACCTTGGCGCCGGCTCCGATGATCACGTTATTGCCAACTGTGGGGTGCCGCTTGCCGCCGCTGGTGCGTGCGACACCCAACGTGACCTGGTGGTACAGGTAGCAGTCGTCGCCGATTTCGGCGGTCTGGCCGACCACGACCCCCATGCCGTGGTCGATCACCAGCCGTCGCCCCAGCTTGGCCGCCGGATGGATCTCTATGCCGGTCAACCAGCGGGCAACATGGGAAGAAAACCGGCCCAGCAGGTAGAGATCATGCAGCCACAACCAATGCGACAGCCGATGCCACATGACGGCGTGAAGCCCTGGGTAGCATAACAGGACTTCCAGAGAGGAGCGCGCGGCGGGGTCGCGCTCCCGATAGGTGCGGATCGTCTCCCGCAGGAACATGAAAGCCATGCGCAATTCCATTGTGCAGTCTGGCCGCTCCTACCCTATAGTAGCGGCCCCTGGGATCTGGAGCCCACTCCCGGGGGACGGCCGATCGGGGGGCCGTACTATAATGGAGGAAGCAAACCCTGCGGCATCAGCGCCGCTCCGCCTAACGCTAGATATTCCGAGCTGTGAGGTCAAGAATTCACGAGGAACTGAAGACCAGGGAATGCCATATATTCTATTATGGGATCTGACTGGATGCGGGGATGAGGGGCTATAACATTGCGGAGCAGCGGTCGGAACTGGGAAGTTCCGGGCGACGCGCCGCTTCATAATTCAGGAAAGCGGTTTCGGGACGCCATGCCAGAGGTGATGTTTGCCGGCCCTGACGGTCGGTTGGAAGGTCGCTACCACCATTCCAAGGAGACGGGTGCGCCTGTTGCGCTGATTCTGCACCCGCATCCGTTGCATGGTGGGACGATGAACAATCGGGTGACCTACTCGATGTATCAGTCGTTCCAGCGGCTCGGCTGCTCGGTGATGCGGTTCAATTTTCGGGGGGTCGGTCGCAGCCAGGGCCGCTATGACGGCGGCATTGGCGAGATCGGTGACGCCGCGTCTGCGCTCGACTGGATGCAGGCGGTGAACCCGAACCACGGCGGACTGTGGATCGCCGGGTACTCGTTCGGCGCGTTCATCGGCATGCAGTTGCTGATGCGCCGGCCGGAGATCTCCGGCTGGGTCAGCGTCGCGCCGCCGGCGAACCATTATGATTTCGGCTTCCTCGCGCCCTGCCCGTGCGGCGGACTGATGCTGCACGGCGACGCCGATGAACTCGTGCCGGAGCTCGCCGTCCATAAGCTGGTGGACAAGCTGAATACCCAGAAGGGCGTAAGCGTCGACTACCGGGTGTTTGCAGGCGCCGACCACGTGTTCGCCGAGCACGCCGAAAAGGTGGCCGAGGCGATCGACGACTACTGCGGCAAGTCGATAGCCCGCAGGGCGATGGCGCTGGCAGCGGACTAGGCGGCCGGCGTTATCCGGCCACCGATCGTCGGCCGAGGCACGCCTGTCGTGCCGGGGAAGCTGATCGGAAGTCCAGCTCTCGTGCGTGCCGCCAAGAAGCCGAAGCACTGCGCCTCCAGCGCGTCGCCGTTCCAACCCAGCGTCTCCACCGGATCGACCGGCACGCCCAGTCGGTCGCGCAGCGCCGTCATGATTGCCGGGTTGTGTCGCCCCCCACCGGTCACCACCCAGCGTAGCGGCTTCGCCGGAAGCGGCGCGGCAGCGACGGTGGCGGCAGTGAAAGCGACCAGTGTCGCAGCCCCGTCGGCCGGCGACAGGTGTTCCAGCCCGCTGGCGGCGAGCACGGCGGCGAAGTCCAGACGGTCCAGCGATTTCGGCGGCGGCCGCGAGAAGTACGGGTCGGCGAGCAGTCGGTTCAGCACCGCGGCATCGATCTGACCTGACCGCGACAGCGCGCCGTCGCGGTCGAATGCGGCGCCGGCGCGCCGTGCCATCCAGTCGTCCAGTGGTCCATTGCCCGGACCTGTGTCGAATGCAATCAGCGCCTCGTCCGGTCCGACCCAGGTCACATTCCCCACGCCGCCAAGGTTCAGCACGGCGAGCGGTCGGGCGACATCGCGAGCCAGTGCGGCGTGGTAGATAGGCGCGAGCGGCGCGCCCTGGCCCCCCGCCGCAACGTCGGCAGAGCGGAAGTCGTGCGCAACAGGGATGCCGGTGCGCCATGCCAGTTCGGCGGCGTCGCCGATCTGCCAGGTCCGTCGGCTATCCGGCTGATGCAGGATGGTCTGCCCGTGGAAGCCGATCAGATCAGCCTCACGCCCGAGCGCCGCAACCGCGCGAACATGATATTCGGTCAGCCGCGCCTCGGCGCTTTTCAGTCGCCGGTCGTCGGGCTGCAAGCTTGGTGCGAAATCCAGGATCCGACGCAAATCCGCGCGCAGACGGTCATCGTACGGCAGGGTCAGCGTAGGGCCGAACGCGCCGATCCGCTCGCCATCCGTTTCGAGCCAGGCAGCGTCGACGCCGTCCAGCGAGGTCCCGCTCATCAGTCCGATTGTGCGCAGCATTTGCCCGTGCCCGATTTTCCGCCGGCCGCATCTGTGCTAGCCCAGGAGCGCGATGGCCAGAAGCGATTTCCTCCACGAAGCGACCGAACGCGGCTTTGTCTTCCAGTGCACCGACGCCGAGGGGCTGGACGCGGCGCTGCGCGCCGGTCCGGTGACGGCCTATATCGGCTTCGATTGCACGGCCGACAGCCTGCATGTCGGCAACCTGGTCGGGATCATGATCCTTCGCCTGTTCCAAAAGCACGGCCACCGGCCGCTTGTGCTGATGGGCGGCGGCACCACGCGGATCGGCGATCCCTCCGGCAAGGACGAGTCTCGCCAGCTCCTCACCGACGAGCAGATCGCCGCCAACATGGCGGGCATCCGCCGGTGCTTCGATCCTTTCCTGCGCTTCGGCGACGGCCCGTCCGATGCGATCATGGCGAACAATGGCGATTGGTTGAACGCACTGGGCTACATCTCGCTGCTGCGCGATGTCGGTACGCATTTCACCGTCAACCGCATGCTGAGCTTCAACTCGGTGCGGATCAGGCTGGAGCGCGAGCATTCGCTGACGTTCCTCGAGTTCAACTACATGATCCTGCAGAGCTACGACTTCCGCGAGCTGAACCGCCGCCACGGCGTGACGTTGCAGATGGGCGGGTCGGACCAGTGGGGCAACATCGTCTGCGGGATGGAACTGACGCGGCGGACCGACAACCGGACGGTGTATGGGCTGACCACGCCGCTGATCTCGACCGCGTCGGGTGCGAAGATGGGCAAGAGCGTGCAAGGCGCGGTGTGGTTGGCGCGCGACCGGCTCTCGCCGTACGACTACTGGCAGTTTTGGCGCAACACCGAGGACGCCGATGTCGGCCGCTTCATGCGGCTGTTCACCGATCTGCCGCTGGCGGAGATCGCGCGGCTGGAGCGGCTATCGGGGGCGGACATCAATGAGGCGAAAAAGGTGCTGGCGACCGAGGCGACTGCGCTGGCCCACGGGGCGACTGCCGCCGCCGATGCTGCCGAGACCGCGCGGCTGGCCTTCGAGGAAGGCGAGACCGCCGACGCGCTGCCAAGTGTCGAAGTGCCGCGCGACGAGCTTGTGGCCGGTATTCCAGCGTTCCGCCTGTTCGCGCTGGCCGGGCTTGCCGGCAGCAATGGCGAGGGGCGCCGGCTGATCCGCGGCGGTGGCGCGCGCATCAACGACATGCCGGTAAAGGACGAAGGCCACACCGTGACGGTGGCCGACCTGCACGACGGTGCCATAAAGCTCTCAGCCGGCCGCAAGCATCATCGATTGGTGCGGGCTCCATAGGAGATGCGCCTCCCTCGTGAGGGCAGGCTTGGCGCAGCAATGGACAAGACAGCGGAGCCGTTCATTGCGGCAAGCTGACCCTCACCACGTGTAACGGACGATCGCGGTGCCCGAGAGCGTATGCGCGCTGCTGGCGAATTCGCCGTCAAACCTGGCCGCGAATGCCAGTCCATTGGCAATGCGCAGCTCAGCACCCGCAGAGACGAGGCCGAGGTTGCTCGGCGGCGTTGCGCCACGAACGACGAAGCTTGCGCCTGGCAAGGCCTGGAAGACAGCGTCGAGCGAGGGATCGCTGACCCAGTCGTGCGCCCAGGCAAGTTTGGCCCGGAGCACCAGAAGCGTGGTGGGATCGAGCGCAACAGTGTGGTCGAAGCGGCCGCCGAGTTCGCTCCGAGTGTCGGTCGCCGTGCGTCCCGCGTAGGAGAGGCCGAAGCTGCCGCCGCTCGCATCGCTCTCGCTGTAGGAAGGTGTGACAAAGGCCTGCGGCTGCAACGCGACATACGGTGTGACGGCAACGATCGGTGAGGTGAACCGATAACCGCCTTCGACGCGTCCACCAAAGCTTTCAGCATTGAAGGTCGCCGTGAGCTGCTCGAACCCAAAGGACAGCCGATCCGTCGACACCCAGTGTTGCGTATAGGCGAGCGACACCGCGACGTAAGCTGGTCCGAAGGTCGTCTTGCCATAGACGCCCGCCTGGAACGCGGTGCTGTGCCCGCCGCCGAGCCCGTTGGCGAGGTTCCAACCAGTACCCCCTCCGGCCAGTGCGAACCCTAGTGCTGTGGAGGGTGACAGCCGATAGTCGGCACCGGCCGCGAAACCGCCGGTGCTGGCAGTGAGGTCGTTCGAACCAACCACGGCGTGATCACCGTTGGTGTGGTTCGCACCGCCATATGCACTACCCCACAGTGTCCACCCCTGTGCGACCGGGGCGGATTTCGCAATCGATGCCGGGTCTTCAGAGGACAGTTGGAATGATGTAACGCTGTCCGGGGCGAAGCCTACAACGATGCCAGTGCGACCGTCGACGAACGGGTCGAGCATGAGAGTGAGGAACTCGGTCATGAGTTGGAAGGCGCCTTGCTGGGCGCCGGTTGCTGCCTCGCCAGATAGCTGGGTGAGCGCAGTGTTGAGGTCGCGGCCCGTGAGCCCGAACAGGCTGACAAAGTTCGGCGTCAGCACACCCCCGGCGTTGAAGAAATCGTTGAGAGCAGCGGAGACCTGCTGCTGGTTGCCGCTCAACTGCCCCGTCCCCAGCGTTGCCGTCAGGGCTAGGATCACATCGGTCGTGGTGTAGTCCAGGCTGGCGCCAAATCCGGTGGGAAGATCGCTGATCTGCAGCCCGTCAAACCTGGTGCCGCCAAATCCGGCCGCGTGGAGTATCGTGTCACTGCGCGGCACGCTTCCCGCCGGGAACGTTGCCTCTATGGTGCCAGCCAGTGTGGCCGTGCCGCCCGCGGCGACATCGGCCATCGACATGGCCGAGGGATGGACCTGCACGACATAAACGGCACCGGGCTGGAACGTCAGATTGCCGGCGATGGTCATCGTGCCGAGGCCGGCTCCTTGCCCGGGAGCCAGGGTGCCGCCCCCGTTGACATTCACCGAGCCAACCGTGCCGATGCCGCCAAGTATGCCGCCGGCGCTCACCGTCATGGCGGAACTCGCCATATTGGCGTTGACCTGTAGCGTTCCACCACTCAGCGTCCAGGGCATCGCAGTCGCGTTCGCACCGGTGAGCATCCATGTGCTGGAGCCGGTCTTCTGAAACAATCCGAAGCCTTGATACTGGGCACCTATCTGCGTGACATCGATGCTTGCGTCGCTGGTTCCCCCCAGCCTCAGCGTGTCGGCGGCACTGAAGGCGACGACGTTGCCCGTGATGGTGGAGCCGGCTTGCAGTTCGAGGATGTTGGTCCCGCCAGTGAAGGTGATTGCATTTGCCCGAAGCCCGGAGGCAGATAGGCCGCCGCTGACGGCACCGCTGTTGATGACCGTAAGGCCGGTGCCGACTATACCAGCGCCGCCGGTGGCGCCGCCGGACCGAAAACCGCTGCCGCCTCCGCCACCGTTGACCGTCCCCGAATTGGTAAATGTCGCCCCGCTCCCGGTGAATGATGCTCCGGTGCCGCCGCCGCCACCGAGACCAAAGCCGCCGCTGCCGCCCGCCCCGCCGCTGACCATTCCGGAATTGCTGAGTGTTGCCCCACTTTCGGTGAATGACATGCCGGCACCGCCGCCGCCTCCGGTGATACCGAGTCCGCCGGCACCGCCGCTCACAGTCCCGGAGTTTGTCAACGTCGCCCCCTTCGCACTGGACGCCACGCCTGCACCGCCAACGCCGCCATCACTGCCATGCGGGATGTTTACCAGGCCGCCGTAGCCGACGCCGCCGGTGACAGTCCCGGAGTTGATGAAGGTCGCCCCACTTCCGCTGAATGAGGCGCCTGGGCCGCCGCCGTTCGCGCCGAGGCTTGGCAAGTCGCCGCCAGCGCCTCCGCTCACCGCGCCCGAATTGAGGAAGCTCGCACCCGGTCCTGTAAATGACACGCCTGGGCCGCCGCCGCCGCCGTTCCCGCCGAAGCTTGGAAAGCCGCCAGCGCCACCGCTCACCACACCCGAATTGAGGAAGCTCGCCCCCGCTCCCGTAAATGACACACCCGGGCCACCGAGGCCGCTCGTTGAGCCGCCGGAGCCGCCGGTCACCGCGCCTGTGTTGATAAAGGTTATCCCGCTCCCGTTGAACTCTATACCGGTGCCACCGTCCCCTCCAATGCCGTCATTGCCAGCCTCGCCGACGATTGTTGCTGAATTGGTGACAGTTCCCCCGCCGTCTGCCAGCGTGGGCATCGCGCTGACGATTATGAGGAAGAACATCGGTACAGCCGCCAATAGGCTGGAGCAGCACCACCAGCGATCGTGTTGGCCGGCAACTATGGTGAACGAACACGGCTTATCGGGATGGCAAGTCATGACTCATGCCCCCGCGACGGCGCGCTATCCTGACCGCCGCTCCGCTCCTTAACAGAATATCCAACTCGGCGCCCTCGGCGGAGCGACAAGGTGGCATTCAGCCGTCGCTAATAAGTCGAGTTTGCAGCTCGCCTCGTGAAGCAGCGGCCAGACACGTGCGCTGAGGCCGGGCGCTGGAACCAGACCATTCAGCCCCCGTATTCAAGGCGCAACCCTGCCTCGGGCCAGTCCATCGCCACCAGCTGCCCGGTGCCTGACAGCGTGACGTAGGCCGTGCGCAGGTCCGGACCGCCGAAGCAGATGTTCGTGGTTACCGGGTCGCCCATCGGCACCTGCCGCACCAGCCGTCCGTCCGGTGCGATCACGCTGATGCAGCCGGTGATCAGGGTTGCCACGCAGATGTTGCCGGTGGCGTCCACCGCCAGACTGTCGAAGCGCTGGAAACCGGGCAGCCCGGCGATCAGGCGGCCGCCATGCGGCGAGGGCCAGCCCTGCTTGCTCACCACACCTGGCCCGGTGATGTCGAACGCCCAGAGACGCGCCGGCTCGGTCTCGGCGACGTAGAGCACCCTGCCATCCGGCGACAGGCCGATGCCGTTCGGTGTCAGGGCGGGATGCGCGACCTCGACGATCTTCGAGCCGTCCGCCAGCGCGTAGTAGATCACGCCGTGATCGCGGTCGCGTGCGCGGGTCTTGCCCAGGTCGGTGAAATAAAACCCGCCATGCGTGTCGAACACGATGTCGTTCGGCCCGTTCAGCTTGTTGGCGTCGCAGCGGTCGTACAGCACACGGACCGCACCGGTTCGCGGATCCACGCGCTCGATCCGGCCGCTGACGTAGTCGGATGCCACCATGGCGGGGCGGAACAGGTTCTCCTCGAGCCGCCAGGCGAAGCCGCCATTGTTGCAAACGTAGCACGCGCCGTCTGGCCCGATCGCCAGGCCGTTCGGGCCGCCGCCGGTGTGCGCGGCCACTTGCACCGTGCCGTCCGGCAGCACGCGGCTGACAGTCTGACGCTCGATCTCCACCAGCAGGACCGAGCCATCGCGCATCGCGACCGGTCCCTCTGGGAAGCAGAGTCCCGTCGCCACCACCCGCAGTTCGCTCATCGCCGGTTCCTCCCTCTGTTGCGGCAAGCCTAGCTGATCCGCTGCCGAGAAAAAGCGGTCGGTAAGGATTTCGTGCTGCCATGCGTGGCATGACGGCGCCATTGCATATGCCCTGGGCCGACCAGGCTGACCGAAGCCTTCTGGTGGTGCTGGCCTTCTGCGGCGCGTTCGCGAGCGCCGCCGTCGGGGCGGTGCTCGCGGCGTCCTGGTTCTGGCTGCCGCTGGCGATCGTCGCGGCTGCCGCGGTCGGCATCGTGGCCTTCCGGCACACCATCGCATTCTGCGTCGCCTGGCTGCTGCTGGCTGGTGCCACGCTCGAGATGACGCTGGCTGACCTTGTCGGTCCCGCAGCGTTCGAAACCACCATTGCCGTGGTCAAGTCGGCCGAGCTTGGCCTCGCCCTGCTATGCGTTGTCCGTTACGGCTTCCGCCTGGACGTGTTCAACCCGGCCTTCGGCTTCGTGGCGATGTTCGCGGCCGGCCTGGTATTCGGCCTGTATCCTGGCCTGGCGCCCGCCGACAGCCTGCGTTCGTTGCTGGGGTCGATCGCTCCATTCGCCTTCGCTTTCAGCCGGGTACCGCCTCGGTGGGGCAGCGCTATGGTGCACACCACCGCCTGGGTGCCGCTGTTGTCGGTGGCCGGGGGCGCGGTGCTGGATCTTGCCGGCCTGCGTCCTATGTTCTTCGACTTCGGCGGCGAGCGCCTGGCCGGGCTTGGCCATCCGGCGTTCCTCGCCGGTTTTTGTCTCGCCGCGATCTATGCCTGCCTGATGGAGCTTTACCGGGACGGCAGGTCACGCTGGCTGCTGCTGCTCGCCGCCAATTTCCTGATCCTGGTGCTGACCGGTGCGCGGGCGCCGCTTGCCTACGCCATCATCGTGACCGTGCTTGCCCTGGTCTTCCTGCGGTCCGGCGCATTTCCGCGGAAGCACCGGATTCTGCTGATACTGGCCGGTGCATGCATGCTGCCATTGCTGGCGGTGGTGGCGCATGACCTGCCCTCGGTGCGGCTGTTCAATGTGCTGAGCAGTGAACCTGGCGACTTCAGCGGCAGGGACCTGCTGTGGCCGCCGTTCGAGCAGGCTGCCGCGGCTGCGCCATGGTTTGGCTGGGGGGTGGGTGCGGGCAATGCCATCATTCCGCATGACAGCGAGCTTGCGCTGATCATTCAGAGCTGGGCGGCGCACAACGAGTATCTCCGCATGCTGGTCGAGGGCGGGCAGGTTGGCCGCGGTCTTCTGATCGCGCTGTTCGTTCTGTGGGTGGTGCAGCACACGCGCCGCCTGTGTCGCACCGACAAGGTGATCATGCGCCTCGGGTTCATCGCGTTCGCCGCACATGCCTACACGGACAACGTCCTGATCGCGACGACCGCCTGTGTGTTCTTCACCTTCGCGACGGGGGTATTCGCGCGCGAGACGCTTGCCGCACACGGCTGAGGTGGCCTACGCACACGCCCCATCGCCGCCGGAGCCGTGTCGCATGCGATTGAGCCGTTTTGTCCTTTGTCTGCTGGCGCTGCTGAGCATCGCCGCGCTGCCGGCCGCCGCCTCCGGCCTCGTCTTTGTGGTGAACTCGGGCGGCGCGTCGATCAGCCTGATCGACATGTCGTCGCAGAAGGAGGTCCGGCGCGTTCCGGTGCTGCGCGAGCCCCATCACGTGGCGCTCAGTCCCGACGGCAGGAGCCTCCTGGTAGGCGACACCGTTGGCAACGAGATGCTGTTCCTCGATCCCGCCACCGCGGCGCTGCAGAAGCGCATGCCGATCGCCGATCCCTATCAGTTGGCGTTCAGTCCGAACGGCAAATTCCTCGTGGTGAACGGCCTCGCGCGCAATCAGGTCGATGTCTACGACGCCGCCTCTATGCAGTTGCTGAAGCGCTTCCCGATCGCCTCGATGCCGAGCCACCTGGACTATGCGCCGGATTCCTCTCGGGTGTTCGTGAGCCTGCAAGGCACCGACAGCCTGGTGGCGATCGACCTGAACCGGCTGGCGATCCTGTGGAAGGAGAAGGTCGGCAAGACGCCGGCCGGCGTGCTGTGGCACGACGGTCGGGTACTGGTGGCCGACATGGGCACCGACTATGTCGCGGTGGTCGATCCGACGGACGGCCACGTGGTTGACCGCGTCCACACGGGGAGGGGCGCGCACAACCTGTTCCTGTCGCCCGACCGCAAGATCGTCTGGGTGAACAACCGCGTCGGCGGCACCACGACCTCGCTCGATGCGGCGACACTGGCGCCGATCCGTAGCTACGCAATCCCTGGCGGCCCTGACGACATTGCCTTCGCGCCCGATGGCAGGCTGTGGATCACGCGGCGCTTCGCCGAGAAGGTGGCGGTGCTCGATCCGACGAGCGGCGAGTACCAGACCATCGAGGTGGGCCGCTCGCCGCACGGCCTGTTCCTCAATCCGAAGGGCAGCGCACAGCCGAGTGTCGCGGCGCGCTGAGCCATGGGCGATCCGTTCGACCTCGCCGCCGGCTGGCTGCAGGAGCATCTGCTGATCCCGCTGCTCTATGCGACGGGCATGATGCAGTGGGAGGACGTGTCGTACGGCTGGGCACTGTTCGCGGTGTATGGCGCCTGCCAGGTGGCGATCACCTACGCGGTATGCGTGCCGCTGGAGCGTTGGCGGCCGGTGGAGCGCTGGCCGGATGCGCGCGCGGTGACGGTGGATGTCCTCTACACGATCATCTCGCGCGTCGGCGTGTTGCCGCTGTTCACCTTCGTGCTGTTCTACCGCGCGCAGGTCACGCTGAACGGCTTCCTGACCGACCACGGCTTCGTGCCGCCGACGCTTGAGCGGCTGATGCCGTTCCTGCTCGGCCAGCCGGTGCTGACCTTCGTGCTCTACGCGATCATTCTCGACTGCGCCGACTACTGGCGGCATCGGCTGTCGCACCGGTTCGGCTGGTGGTGGGCGCTGCACTCGCTGCATCACGCGCAGCGGCAGATGACGTTCTGGTCGGATGACCGCAACCACGTGCTGGACGATCTGATCAGCGCGCTGTGGTTCGGCGTGATCGCGCTGGCGATCGGTGTGCCGCCGTTGCAGTTCCCGCTGTTGGTGCTGGTGCTGCGGTTCCTCGAAAGCCTGTCGCACGCCAATGCGCGGGTGTCTTTCGGTTGGCTGGGCGAGCGGCTGCTGATCTCGCCGCGGTTCCATCGCGCGCATCACGGGCTGCTCGCGGCGGGTCAGCGCAGCCGCAACTACGGCGCGGTGCTGCCGTGGTGGGACATGCTGTTCAGCACTGCTGACTTCGGCCGCGATTACGTGGCGACCGGCGATCCCACTGGCGAGGAGGCGCTGGCGAGCGGTTCGTATTTCCGCCAGCAATGGGCGGGTCTCAAACGCTTCGCGGCGGTGTTGGCCAGCCCCATGTCACGCTGACATCGGCTCTCCCTGCCACCATCATCGGAGGTCGCTTGCCATGTTTTCATGCACATCAGGCGAAAGCGTAGCTTTGACGGGTCATGTAGGCTGCCTTTGCCACAGGCCGGAAATCCGATCTCTGTCGCGTCGTATCGGTGCAGATCTTTCGCGACGCGGCTTCGTTGCCGGCATGGCCGCCTCGATTGGATCGCTCGGCCTGCCTCGGCCTGCAGGCGCGCAGTCGGCGCCGATGCCTGCTTCGCCGCCGCGGCCGATCCTGTTTTCGAATTTGCGGCTGTTCGACGGGAAAGCGAACACATTGCGCGACGGGCTCCGTCTGCTCGTCGAGGGCAATCGGATCAAGGCTGTGGCGGGTGGCAACCCCGTGGCGCCGGATGGCGCACAGGTCGTCGATTGTGGTGGCCGAGTGATGATGCCGGGCCTGATCGACGCGCACTGGCATTCGATGTTCGCTGCTTTATCGATCCAGACGATGATGACCGCGGATGTCGGCTACATCTTTCTGGCCGCCGCCGCGGAGGCCGAGAACACGCTGATGCGCGGGTTCACCACGGTCCGGGACGTTGGCGGTCCCGCCTTCGCGTTGCAGCAGGCAATCGACGAGGGCCTTTTTCCAGGCCCCCGCATTTACCCTTCGGGCGCCATGATAACTGCGACCGGTGGTCACGGTGACTTGCGTCCGTTGTCCGAACTGCCCAGTGTCGCGGGCAAGCCTGCCGATGTGGAGATGTCGGGTGGCAGCATTGTTGCCGACAGTCCGGACGAGGTCCGAATGCGCGTGCGCGAGCAGCTCTTGCAGCGCGCGTCGCAGATCAAACTCGTCGGAAGCGGTGGAGTATCGACGCCGCGGAGCCCGCTCAATTCGCTGACCTTTACGCATCCTGAGTTGCGCGCCGGTGTCGAGGCGGCCGAAGACTGGGGCACCTATGTCACGGCACATGCCTATGTGCCTGCTGCAATCCAGCGCGCGATCGCTGCGGGAGTTCGATGCATCGAACATGGTCATCTGATGGACGAGACGACCGCCAGGCTGATAGCGGACAAGGGCGTATGGCTGAGCATTCAACCGTTCCTTGGCGAAGGTGATTCGGTACCGTTGACCGGCGAAAGCCGGACCAAGCTGCTGCAGGTAATTGCCGGCACTGAGAGCGCATACGAGCTCGCGAAGAAATACAATATAAAGACAGCATTCGGATCAGACCTGCTGTTCTCTGGCACCGTGGCAATGCGACAGGGTGCCATGCTGGCGCATTTGAGCCGCTGGTACACGGCACCCGAGATTCTGAAAATGGCAACCGCCACCAATGCGGAGCTGCTTGGCCTGGCCGGTCCACGTAATCCCTATCCCGGGAAGCTGGGCGTCCTGGAAGAGGGTGCGCTTGCCGACCTGATCCTCGTCGACGGCAATCCCCTCGAGAAGGTGCGGCTCATAGAGGACCCGGCGACGAATTTTCTTATCATAATGAAGGATGGCAAGGTCCATAAGAATATCCTGCATTCGTGATGGTCACCGTTGCAACTTATCCAATGTGATGGGCAGGTCGCGCACGCGCTTGCCAGTCGCGTGATAGATCGCGTTGGCGATCGCCGCTGCGGTACCCACGATGCCGATTTCGCCAACTCCCTTGATGCCGAGGGGATTGATGATCGCATCCGGCTCGTCGACGAAGATCACATCGATGTCGTGCACATCCGCGTTCACCGGCACGTGGTATTCAGCGAAGTTGGCATTCATGATGCGGCCGAACCTGTGGTCGAACACGGTTTCCTCATGTAGAGCCATGCCGATGCCCATCACCACGCTGCCCAGTACCTGGCTACGCGCGGTCTTTGCGTTGAGGATGCGGCCGGCGGCGACCGCACTGACGATGCGGGTGACGCGAATGACGCCGATCTGCTCGTCGACCTTCACTTCGGCGAAGACAGCCGAATGCGTGTTGCGGGCGTAGTTGTCGTCCCTTGGGTCGGCTGTCTTTTGCCGTTCGATCCGATCCACCGCACCTTGCCGCATGGCGTCTGAGATCGTCACGAAGCGGCTCGCGTCCTGCCGACTGACGATCCTGCCTTGTTCAAGCACAACGTCCTGCGGCCCAGCCTCTGCCAGCGGGGAATCCGGCAGCGTCCTTGCGAGGCGCAGCAACTCTGTCCGGATTTCCTCGCACGTCGCGGCGATCGCGTTCGAGATCGAGGATGCGGTCCATGACCCGCCCTCCACCGGCGACTGCGGCAGCGTCGAATCGCCAAGCCTGGCGCTGACGTTTTCAAGCGGCAGTCCGAGCATGTCCGCCGCGACCTGCGTCATGATGGTGTAGGTGCCGGTGCCGATGTCGGAGGTCGCGCAGGCAACCTCGGCGTGGCCGTTGGCGGTCAGCACGACGCGGGTGGTGATGGTGATGTCTAACGCCTCCCAGATCCCCGTCGCCATGCCCCAACCGACCAGCTCGGTACCGTCGCGCATGGTCCGCGGCTCTTTGCTGCGCCGCTCCCAGCCGAAGGCCTCCGCGCCGCGACGATAACACTCGCGCAGCTGTTTGCTGGTGAAGGCAGCGTCGGCGTTCTGGTCGCGATCGGAGTAGTTGCGATAGCGCAGTTCCAGCGGGTCCATCTTGAGCGCGACGGCAAGCTCGTCCATCGCGCATTCGAGCGCATACACGCCGCTGGCGGCGCCGGGCGCGCGCATGTCGGACGGCGTGCTGACGTCCAGCCGCGCAAGCCGGTGCGCGTATTTCGTGTTCGCGCATTTGTAGAGTGCCCCTGACCAGATCGTGTCCTTTCGGGCGAACGCTTCGTATTGCGACGTCACCGCGGTCGCCTCGTGCGTTATCGCATCGAGCGCGCCGTCGGCCTTGGCGCCAAGTGCCACCTGCTCGATACTGTCGGGGCGGTAGCCGAGCGAGTACATTTGCGGGCGTGTCAGCACGAGGCGAACCGAGCGCTTCAGGGCACGCGCTGCCAGGACCGCGAGCACCACGTTGTACTGCGGACGCAGGCCGCTGCCGAAGGCGCCGCCGACAAAGGGCGAGACAACCCGAACATCATCCGGGTCCATCTCGAACACGCCGCACAGGTAGCGCTGTACGTTCTGCACTCCCTGCGTCTTGTCATGGACGGTGAGCTTGCCCCCGTCGTGCCAGACCACGGTGGAGGCGTACATTTCCATCGGATTGTGGTGCTCGGTCGCGATACGGTATTCGGCCTCGTGACGCATGTCGGCCGCGGCGAGCGCCGTTACGGTATCGCCGCGCGGCTTTGACGGAGTCAGCGCAAATTCATCAGCGGACAGCGCGAAGGCGTTGTAGCGCTCCCGGTCGAGTTCCGTCGCGTGGGCTTCCTGTGCGTACTCCACCTGCACGAGCGAAGCCGCGAAGCGTGCGATCTCCGATCGTTCGGCGATCGCGACGGCCACCGGCTGGCCATTGAACAGGATGTTGCCGTCGTACAGCGGCCGGAACGGCGAGCCTCCTGGTGCCACATCGTCATGCCAGGCTTGATCGTTGTCCGCCATGTGCGGGCGGTTCTCGTGCGTGAGCACATCGATTACGCCAGCGACGCGCAAGGCCTCGCTCGCATCGATGCGAAGGATGCGACCCTTCGCGATCGTCGACGATACGACGCTCGCATGGGCGAGATCCGGGGTGTTGAACTCCGCGGCGTATTTCGCCGCACCGGTGACCTTGGCACGGCCGTCGACGCGAGATGTGGAGCTTCCGATATAGGGTGCCATGGGCTTGCTCACCTGATCTTCTTGCTTGATTGCACCTGCGGGGTGCCGCGCGCCGCCTGCGAAAGAGCCCTGACGATGCATCGGCGCGCGAGGTCGATCTTGAACGTGTTGTGCTCGAGACCCTTGGCATCGCTCAGCATGAGATCCGCCGCACGCGCGAAGTTCGCATGGCTGGCGGACTGCCCACGCAGTGCCGCCTCGACCCGTGCGTCGCGCCAAGGCTTGTGCGCGACGCCGCCGAGTGCGAGGCGCGCTTCCGTGATGGTGTTCCCATCGAGCTCCAGCCCGGCCGCGACGGACACCAGAGCGAACGCATAGGACAGCCGGTCGCGGATCTTGAGATAGGTATGATTGGCCGCGAAGCCGCGCGGCGGCAGCTCCACGGCGGTAATGACCTCGTCCGGGCTGAGGTTCGTGTCACGCTGCGGCGTATCGCCGGGCAGCCGATGAAAATGCGCGAAAGCGATGAGGCGGTCACCAGACTGGCCGGTCACATGGACGCTCGCTTCCAGCATCGCGAGCGCCACGCACATGTCCGAAGGGTGGGTCGCGATGCATGCGTCGCTTGTGCCGAAGATCGCGTGCATGCGGTTGATGCCGCCAATGGCGGAACAGCCGCTGCCCGGCTGCCGTTTGTTGCACGGTGTCGCGGTGTCGTAGAAGTAGGCGCAACGCGTACGTTGCAGGAGATTGCCGCCGGTCGACGCCATGTTGCGCAGTTGCTGCGAGGCGCCGGCCAGGATCGCGCTCGACAGCACCGGATAGCGTTGCTCCACCAGCGGGTGCCAGGCGAGATCGGAATTCGGCACGAGCGCGCCGATGAGCAGACCACCGCCCGGCGTTTCCTCCACCCGGTTCAGCGGAAGCCTTGAGATGTCGACCAACTTTGTCGGGCGTTCGACGTCCATCTTCATCAGGTCGACCAGATTGGTGCCGCCCGCGATGAACTTCGCCGCCGAATTACCGGCGATCTCGCGTAGCGCCTCCGCGACGTTGCCGGCGCGTGCGTACTGGAAGCCGATCATGACTGCCTCATCGCCTGCTGGATCGCCGCAACGATGTTGGGATACGCACCGCAGCGGCAGATGTTGCCGCTCATGAGTTCGCGGATT
The DNA here is from genome assembly GCA_963818775.1 of uncultured Alphaproteobacteria bacterium. Taxonomy (GTDB): domain Bacteria; phylum Pseudomonadota; class Alphaproteobacteria; order Acetobacterales; family Acetobacteraceae; genus JAMXLO01. Next base: position 80,999 of record CAWFUF010000009.1, read on the forward strand.
TCTTCTCCGGTCTTTGCCTTCCCTTCGGCAATCAGTCCCGCGGCCGAACAGATCTGGCCTGGGGTACAGTAACCGCACTGGAACGCGTCGTGCTCGACGAATGCCTGCTGCAGGGCGTGGAGCGTCCCGTCCTTTGCCAGGCCTTCGATAGTCGTGACGTGTGCGCCATCCTTCATGACGGCCAATGTGAGGCACGCATTGACGCGCCGGCCGTCGATCAACACCGTGCAGGCACCGCACTGGCCGTGGTCGCAGCCCTTCTTCGTGCCGGTCAGGTCGAGATGTTCGCGCAGGACGTCCAACAGCGACGAGCGGGGATCGAGGTCCAGCGTGTGCTGCGTGCCGTTCACGGTCAGTTGCACTGCGACCTGGAACGTTCCGCTATCGCCGGGGATTGGCGGTGGCATTCGGGTCCTCCTCGTCACTCGCGGATTTCTACTGGCCATCCAGGTGGGGAGCGGTCGCTGCCAGGGTAAGTCAGTGGTTTTTGCTGTGTCGGCCAGATGGCGCAGATGTGTCTGATCGCTCTTTCCCCTCGGGCGATATGCGGGCACCATCGGCGCATTGTTGCTGCCAGCAGGAGGCCGAAGCACCATGACCGCCAGCCGCCGGATGCATTTGGGCGTTTTTGTCCTCGGTACCGGCAATCACAGCGCCGGCTGGCGCTACGAGGGCGCCTACATCTCGCATATGGAACTGCCGGCGATGCAGGAGATCGCCCGCATCGCCGAGCGCGGGAAGTTCGACCTGCTGTTCATCTCCGACTCCATGTCGATGGATCCCACCGACCACCCGTCGTTCATGTGCCGCTTCGAGCCCGCCACGCTGATCACCGCACTCGCAGGCTGCACCACGCATGTCGGTCTCGGCGCCACGGTCTCCACCAGCTTCTCCGAGCCGTTCAATGTCGCGCGGCTGTTCGGCTCGATCGACCACATCAGCGGCGGGCGTGCCGCGTGGAACGTCGTCACCAGCTCCAACGCCAAGGCGGCACTCAACTTCAATCTGGATGAGCACATCGAGCACGAGCTGCGCTATGCGCGCGCCAACGAATTCGTCGATGTCGTGCGAGGGCTGTGGGATTGCTGGGAGGACGGTGCCATCGTCGCCGACAAGGCCACCGGTCGGTACATCGACGCCGGGAAGGTGCGCCCGCTCAACCACAAGGGCCGGTTCTTCAAGGTGCGAGGCCCGCTCAACATGGCGCGCTGCCCGCAGGGCCACCCGGTGATCATCCAGGCCGGCGGCTCGCCCTCGGGGCTGGAGTTGGCGGCGCGCACCGCGGACGTAGTGTTCTCGGTGGTGCAGGAGCTGGCGCCGGCCAAGACGGCGTATGCCAACCTCAAGGGCCGCATGGCGAAATATGGCCGCGACCCGGACGAGTTGGCGGTGCTGCCCGGCGTGATGTGCATCATCGGCGACAGCGATGCCGAGGCGCGGGAGATACTGGCGAAGCTGCAAAGCTGGATCACACCCACCAATGCCGCGACGCTGGTCGCCAGCCGGATCGGCTATGACGTTTCGGGCCATCCGCTCGACGGGCCTGTGCCGCCACCGCCAGCGGCGCTGAACAGCCAGACGTTCCCCGCCGTGCTCTATGAGATGGCGCGCCGGGAGAAGATGACGTTGCGCGATCTATACAATCTGACTGCGGCGGCGCGCGGCCACTGGGTGGTGTGCGGCACGCCAGGCGGGATCGCCGACACGCTGGAGGAGTGGTTCGTCGAGCGCGCGGCCGATGGGTTCAACATCCTGCCGGCCTGGTTCCCCGGCGCGTTCAGCGATTTCACCGATCGGGTCGTGCCCGAGTTGCAGCGCCGGGGCCTGTTCCGCCTGGACTACGAGGGCACGACCCTGCGCGACCATTTCGGTCTGGCCCGCGTGCCTGCTCCGGTTGCGCGCGAGGAGGCGATCGGCGCCGCGTGACCGGCGCCGTTGTCGGTCAGGCATTCAGTCTGAGGCCAGGGCCTTCCTGGCGTCGTTGACCGCGGCCATGCATCCGCTGTCGTTCTTCCCGTCCAGACTGCGGGCGCGATCGAGATCGGCCGAGACCTTCTGGAGCCTGTCCTGTCCGGCGGCGGCCGTCGGCGTGCCGTTTCGCGCGGCCTGAGCCTGGGTCGGCTGACCCTGCTGCTGGAGCCGGACATCCTGCGAGGATGCGGCCGATCCGCCAGCCGCCTGGCCCATCGCGCCGGTTGGTCCCGTCCGATCCGATCCTCCGGTCTGACCATTCGCGCGGACCTCGGCCGGGCTGCGCGACGCCTCCGAGGTATTGCGGGTCGAAGTACCAGCCTCGGAGACCTGACTGTTCGTGGCGCTCTCGCGTGTCGTTCTCACTGGCCCGGCGCCCGCATCCTGACTGCTCAAACTCTGCTGCAGTGTGGTGATCTGTTGCGAACAAGGTCCGGCAAACGCCGCTCCGCCACTCAGTGCGACTGCCGCACAACCCGCCAAAAGCCGCTTCATGGCCGCTCTCCCAATAGATTGCTGTGGGAGGGAAACTCGCCAGGGGGCGGCTGGTTGCCCGCTTCCACGGAGTTGGCGAACCGAATAACCTGGGCGCCTGACGAACCGCCAACCAGACAGGTGCAACCATGGACGCCCAGGCAGTCAACAAGATGCATCGCCCGCAGGGCATGCCGTTCCGCTGCAACAAGATCGGCCACGTCGCGCTTTACGTTAAGGACCCGTTCGCCTCGGCCAAGTTCTACATCGAGGTGATGGGGTTCTCGGTTTCCGATGCCTATGACAGCAACATGATGCCGGGCGGCACGGTGTTCCTGCGCTGCTCCGCCGACCATCACGGTGTCGCCCTGTTCAAGCTGCCAGAGGGCCAGCCGGCGCACGGCGCGTTCCATCACATGGCGTTCGAGGTCTCGACGTTGGACGAGGTGCTGCGGGCGCGCGATCACCTGCGCAAACACGACGTGCCGATCCACTTCGAGGGGCGCCGGCGCGCCGGCTGTCAGCTCGCCATCGAGTTCACCGATCCGGACGGCCACAACCTGGAGATTTACTGGGACATCGACCAGGTCGGCAGCGACGGCCGCGTGCGTCCGGCGGAGGAATGGAAGGGCGCCACCAGCCTGGAGGCCGCGATCGCCAGTCCGGTAGTGGGGCAGGACACCACGGTGCAGGATCGCTCACTGCTGCATTCGTAATCGCGGACTGGCGCGGCCCCCTCCCCCCGGCCCCCTCCCGCAAGGGGAGGGGGCGGGCGTGCGCTCAGTCTGCGATGCGGACGGGGAGGGAGCGGATTGCGTGGAGGAAGTTCGAGTAGGCGTAGACCGGCTTGTCTACTACCTCGATCTGAAGGTCGCGTCGCAGGATCTCCTCCCACAGGATGCGCAATTGCAGCTCGGCCAGGCGGTTGCCGAGGCAGCGGTGGATGCCGAAGCCGAATGACATGTGTTCGCGCGGGCGCTTGCGATCGACGATGAATTCGTCTGGGCGCTCGATGTGCTCGTCGTCGCGGTTGCCGGAGATGTACCAGACCACGACCTTGTCGCCGGCCTTGATCGGCTTGCCGCCGATCTCGGCATCCTCCAGCGCGGTGCGGCGCATGTGGATCACCGGCGTCTGCCAGCGCACGATCTCGGAGACCGCGCCGGTAACCAGCTCGGGGTTTGCACGCAGCTTTGCCAACTGATCGGGGAAACGGCTGAGGCCCAGCAGTCCGCCCGACATTGAATTGCGCGTGGTGTCGTTGCCGCCGACGAGGAACAAAATCAAAATACCCATGCGCTGGCGCAGCGTCATTTTGCTGGTCGCGTCGCCGTGCGCCATGATCGAGATCACGTCGAAGCTTTTTGGCTTCTTGGCGCGATCTTCCCAGATCTCGTTCATGTGCTCGGCGAAGCGCATCTGTTCGGTGAAGCGCTCCTCCTCGGAATGCACCGGCGCATCGGGCGCGTTGATGTCGCAGATGAACGTGTCAGACCAGCGGATCAGCTTGGCCTTCTGGTCGATCGGATAGTCGAACAGCGTCGCCAGCATCATCGAGGTGAGCTCGATCGAGACGCGTTCGACCCAGTTGAACGTCTCGCCGCGCGGCAACCGGTCCAGCACCATGTTGGTGCGATCGCGGATCAGGGTCTCCATCTTGGCGAGCGTGATCGGATTGACCGTCGAGCTCACTTCGCGGCGCTGGTCGTCGTGCTCCGGCGGGTCCATGCGGATGAAACTGGTGCGCTCCATCCCTTTCGGCGCATCATTGATCTGCACACCGCCGACCTCGTCGGACGAGGAGAACACCTTGTGGTTCACCTCGACCTGCACGATGTCGCGGTACTTGCTGACCGCCCAATAGGGGCCGTAGGGACTTTCCGGCGTGTAGTGCACCGGGTCCTCGCGGCGGAGCCGTTCGAAGTAGGGCTGCCACACGTCGTCGTAGTACAGCCGCGGATCGCTCACATCGAGCTTGTCGAGCGGCATCGAATACGCGAGTGACCTGTGGTCGAGATCGACCGGTGCGTTCATGACGTTTCTCCGTTCAGTGAATTTGCACGGGCAACTCGCGGATGCCGTGGATCAGGTTCGAACGCAGATACTTCGGCTTGTCCATCACCTCGATCTCGAGGCCGCGCTTGAGGATCTCCTCCCACAGGATGCGCAACTGAAGCTCGGCCAGACGGTTGCCGACGCAGCGATGGACGCCGAAGCCGAACGAGATGTGCTCGCGTGCGCGCGGACGGTCGACAATGAGATCATCCGGATTCTTGATCGCGTCCTCGTCGCGGTTGCCCGAGACGAACCACATCGCCACCTTGTCGCCCTTGCGGATGGTCTTGTCGCCGAGTTGGAAATCCGCCAGCGCGGTGCGGCGCAGATGCAGCACGGGCGTGTGCCAGCGGATGATCTCCGATACGAGGCTCGTCACCAGCTCTGGATTGTCCCGCAGCTTGCGGTACTCGTCGGGGAATTTTGACAACCCCCACACGCCGCCGGACATCGAGTTCCGCGTGGTGTCGTTGCCCCCGACGATCAGCAGGCTGCAGTTGGCCAGCAGCTCGCGGAAGTCCATGTTCCGTGTCGCATCGGCGTGCGCCATCATGGAGATCAGATCGAAGCGCTGCGCGTTGCTGGCGGCGCGCTCGTCCCACAGCGCCTTCATCGCGGTCGCCATCTTCTGCAGCTCGGCGTAGCGCTCCGCCTCGGAGTGGACCGGCGCGTCCGGCGTATCCACATGGCAGACGGTGACGTCGGACCAGAACATCAGCCGGTGGCGATCCTCCAGCGGCCAGTCGAACAGTGTCGCCAGCATGCGCGATGTCAGTTCGATCGAGACCTGCTTCACCCAATCGAACGTCTCGCCGCGTGGCAGGCCGTCCAGCACCATGTTCGTGCGCTCGCGGATCATGCCCTCCATCCGCGCGAGGTTGCCTGGCGCGACGACGGGACTGACGGCCTTGCGGCGCTCGCCATGATCGGGCTCGTCCATCTGGATGAAGCTGGGCCGTTCATAGCCCTTCACCTGGTCTTCCAGCCTGACGCCGCCGAGTTCCCAATGCGAGGAGAACACCTGGTGGTTCACCGCCACCGCCATGATGTCCTTGTATCGGGTCACCGACCAATAGGGACCGAAGTGGCTGTCCTCGCAGAAGTGCACCGGGTCCTCGCGACGCAGCCGTTCGAAGTATGGCTGGTAGATGTCGTCCTGGTAGAGCTCGGGGACGCTGACATCGATCTTGTCGAGTGGCTTCGAATAAGCGTCCTCGCGCGGGTCGAAACTGACGTTGGCGTCCATGGGGTTCCTCCTCAGTGCCAGGCTTGGCTGGCTTCAGTGCTGTCCCTCCGGCATTCGTACGACAAGTCCTGCGAGTTCCTCGCGCATCGTGATCTGGCAGGAGAGGCGCGAGTCCGGCTGTGCGACCGCAGCGAAGCTCAGCATGGCGGCCTCCTGAGAGCCTGGCTCGGGAAGCCCGGTCTTGTCGAGCCACGCGGCATCGACATAGACGTGACACGTGGCGCAGGCGCACTCGCCGCCGCAGTCGGCATCGATGCCGGGCACGTTGTTGTCGACCGCGCCGCGCATGATGGACGAGCCGAGTGGGACGTCGACGCGATGGGCGGTGCCGTTGAATTCGATGTAGGTGACGTCCGGCATGGTTCCCTCCCCGGGTGCGCGGCGGCTACCGACTGGTAGCATATCCTGCCGGGCGGAAGGAAGCCTCGCCCGGTTATGGCTGGCCAACCCGTTCAGGATGATCCGCGAATCTACCCCGGTGAATTCGCTCACACATTTTGCGCCGGAGTTCGATTAGCGTCGCGCGCGACCAGCAGCTCGCGGAGGTAGAATGGCTTTCGACGTCCAACCGATCAACGGCACATTGGCTCGCGTTGCGGCGCGACTATGCAACTTTCGCACGGGAGAAGCCGGCCTTCTTCCGTCGCACATCGCATGGCTCAACTCAACGCTTGCTCCTGTCGTGCGCGCCTTGCCAACACCTTGGGTCGACATCATCGGCTACGCGAGTCACCTCGGCAACGAAGCCTTCAATCTGAGGCTGTCCTTCGATCGGTGCGAGTCGGTCCGTCGGCGGGTCCAGACCTACAGTCCCAAGGTCACTTTTCCTGTCGAATGGGGAAAGGGCGAAGCTGTCAGCACCGGCGGGCCCGATGACAACGCAGGCTTTTGGCGAGCTGTCGAAGTCTTCGCATACGGCTACAGGCAGGCTCCGAAGCCGGTGCCTCCAGCACAGGCCTATGACCGCAAGGTCCGCCTGCATTTCCGTTCGACAGCGATGCCCGTCGTTCCGGAACTGACGGCGCTCGCGAATGCCCAGCAGGTTTACGACGGATGCAACGTACTGCTGGAATTTGCGTCCGGGCTCAGCATGGGAGCCTCTGGGATGGACTTGCTGCTGCTCGATGCATCCGACGCCACCTGCAATTGGGACGATGCATCGGACCAGCAGAAGCTGCTTGAACAGCTGGGCGGCCGCCAAGGCGTCGGTCCAAACGACGTAGTCGTGTATTACGTAAATCAGATCAGTCAGAAGTCCGGTGGTCCGTTGAATGGCTGTGCCGGCCATCGACGAGGCATGGCGGCGGTTGCGGTAGCCGCTTCCGGCTCGCCATGGACCTTGGCGCATGAGTTGGGCCATGTGTTGCTCGGCCCAAGCTTCAGTCCGGTGCACCACCCTGACACGATCAACATAATGTTTGCACCGACCACCGGCATTACGGCGGCAGTTCCCTCCTTCACTCCCGAGCAGGTCGCCAGGCTCCGCGCCAGCCCGTTCTGCGTGCCGATCTAGCCTGTCCTGTTCATCTGACCCGACGCGGAGTGAGCACCTTCGACAGCGAGCGCCACGATCGGATCCGGCTGCAGCGCCGGGGTCAGTGCCGTGCTGGCGCGATAGTTCGGCCGCGGTGAGACGGGGATCGGCGGCTGCCGCGGCGTTTCGCGATTGACGGTCGGCTGCTGGGCCGGAGGCTGCGATTCGTCGGCAGACAATTCCTTCCGGCGCCGGTCCCGTGCACGCAGCATCGCCTCGACCGAACGTCCGGCCGCGAGCGCGTTGGCGCGCAGACGCATTGCCGTTTCGTCGCTGACGCCGAGCCGTGCCGCCCGCGCGAAATTGTCCATCGCGGCATGGTGCGCGGCGACCGCGCGGGCTGCCGCCATCGCCTCGATCGCATCGCGCGGCTGGAACGCCTCGAACATCAGTCGAGCGATGTCGCGACGAGTTTCCTTCGAGTCATCGTCGCTGCCCGGCATCATGGCGGCGAGGGTATCGATGAGCATGGTGACGAAGGTGGCGAAGTGAGGATTGGATGGCGCGGACATGGCGGCTGGCTCCCCGAGCACTTTGGATTGCCAGCGTATGCGAGAACCTTGAACAAAGAGTGAACATGAAGCGAGGCTGTGCCCGTGTTGCATAAGACGCCGGGGATTGCTTGGCTTCGCTCGCAGTGACACTGGAGGTCGCATGACCACCGAAACCCAGATTGCCGCCTGGCTTGCCACCCAGCACGACGCCATGGTGGCGCTGCTGCGCGAGATGGTGGACATCGACAGCGGCAGCTACAACAAACCGGGCATCGATGCGGTCGGCGCGGTGGTGCGGCGCTTCATGGCCGCTCACGACATTCCGGTGGAAGCGTTGCGTCAGCAGAGGCACGGCGACTGCCTGCGCGCTGCGGTGCCGTGGGACGGGCCGCAGGGCAATGCCGGCGGCAACGTCGTGCTGATGGGCCATCGCGACACTGTCTTCCCCGACGGTGAGGTCTCGCGCCGGCCGTTCACCATCCGCGACGGCGTCGCCTACGGCCCGGGTGTGGCCGACATGAAGGCTGGGCTCGTGATGAATTGTTTCGTGCTTGCTGCCTTCGCGAAGTTCGGCGGCTCGCCGGCGCCGTTGCTGGGGTTGTTCACCGGCGATGAGGAGATCGGCAGTCCGGAGGGGCGCGCGGTGATCGAGGCCGAGGCTCGGCGGGCGCGTGTCGTGTTCAACTCGGAGCCGGGGCGCGTGTCGGGCAATGTGGTGACCGGGCGCAAGGGCGGCGTGTTCTCGGCTTTCCGGGTTACCGGCAAGGCGGCGCATTCGGGCGGCAGCTTCACGGAGGGGATCAGCGCGATCGAGGAGCTCGCGCGCAAGATCCAGGCGCTACATGCGCTGACCGACCTCGAGCGCGGCGTCACGGTGAATGTCGGCCTGGTGAGCGGCGGGCAGAGCGTCAACACGGTGGCGCCATGGGCGGAAGGCCAGATCGACCTGCGCTATGTCGAGACGCCGGATCGGGACGATGCAATGGCGCGCATCGGTGCGATCATCGAACGCAGTTTCGTGCCGGGGACGAAGGCGGAACTGACGATCCGTGGCGAGTTCCTGCCATTGGTGCAGACGCCGACGGCGAAGCGGCTGTTCGAGGTCTACGTGCAGGCCGCCGCGGATACCGGCTTCGAGACAGACGGCGAGTTCACCGGCGGCTGCGCTGATTTCAGGCTTCACCGCCGGCGTCGGCGCACCGACGATCTGCGCGGTGGGGCCGGTGGGCGGCAAGGCGCACAGCCCGGACGAGTTTCTGCGCATCGACAGCCTGGTGCCGCGCGCGCAGGCGTGCGCCCGGGCGATTCTGAAACTCGAGCAGGCGGGGCTGTAAACGCTATTACGCGCAATCAGTGCCAGTCGTGGTCGTGCCAGCCCCAGCCGCCGCCGTGCCAGCCGCCGCCGTACGCCACTACGCCGCCACCGTAGTACGGACCGCCATAGTAGCCGCCGCCGTAGTAGCCATAACCTGGGTATGGCCCGGGAGCGTAGACGCAGCCGCCCAACAGCGTCGCCAGCGTCAGTGCTCCAAGGATCAGCAAGGCGCGAGGTCGGAACCAGCCGAACATCGGTAATCCTCCGGTTGTCCTCTCACTGACAGTGGGAGGCGTTCGCGGCGTTTTGGTGGCTTGGCCGCGGCCATGTCATGTCGTTTTCCAGTATGTGCCGTCACTGGCCCTCACTCGGGCGATGGCTGCGGGCCCGGAGACCATCTCCGGGAGCCTTAAGCCGACCAGACAAAGGCTCAACGAGTGTCCTCGCCGCCGCAGCCCGGTGGGTAATCACGATGAAAAGCGGCGAGCGGCCATGAAGTGTTTCACAGCGCATTAAGGCGGTTGCGGCAACGCTGCTTCCTGCGACACACGTTGTCGTTGCAGAGTCCGTCGTCATTTCGCCATGTTGGGCGTCGATAGCGCAGCGGACACCGAGTCCGTCTTGGAGGGCTGCACGCATGCGTACGCAGAATCGTCCGTTTCGCCTGACTGCGAGCGCCGCGATCGCCGCAATGGTGCTTGCGCAGGCGCTGCCGCAGCGGGTGCTGGCGCAGGGCGCGCCGCCACCGCCGCCGCAGGCTGGCGTGCCGGACCAAGCGCAGAGCGGCGATCCGCCTGCCACTGTCGGCCGGCTCGCCCAGCTCAACGGCACGGTGTCATTCCATCCGCCGGACGACCAGCAGTGGAGCGCGGCGAAGCTGAATTATCCGGTCACGCAGGGTGATGCGTTCTGGACCGAACCGAACGCGCGCGCGGTGATCGAGGTTACCGCCAGCCGCGTTGCGATGGCGCCCGCCACCGAACTGGACATCGGGAGCCTGACCAGCAGCGCATTCCAGGCAGTCACCCCTGAGGGTGAGCTGTATCTCGATGGCCACACGGCAACGCCGGACGAGAGCGATGTGGTGCAAACGCCGCGCGCGTCGATCCGCTTCGCCGCACCGGGCCGCTATGGCGTGGTGGCAGGCGACACCCAGAACCCGACGACGGTGACAGTGATCGAAGGCTCCGCCCGGATCGAGGGCCCCGGCGTTTCGCTCGATGTCGGGCCCGATCAGACGGCGACCATCACGGGCACCGACACGTTCCAGGGCGAGGTCGGACCGGCGCAGCGCGACGCGTTCCTCACCGCCATGTTGAATAGCGAGCGGCCACCGCCGCCGCAGGGCGCTGCGCCGCCTGCCGCGGTGGCAACGATGCCCGGTGCCGACGACCTGGCGGAGTACGGATCATGGTCCGACAGCACGGAATACGGACAGGTCTGGTATCCGCAGGTCGCGCCCGACTGGGTACCCTACCGCGAAGGAAGCTGGGACTACGTTGCACCCTGGGGCTGGACCTGGGTCGACAGCGAGCCGTGGGGGTTTGCGCCGTTCCACTACGGCCGCTGGGCCGACGTTGGTGGGCGCTGGGCCTGGGTGCCAGGCGGCGCGGTGGCCACGCCGGTCTATGCGCCGGCGCTGGTGACGTTCCTCGGCGTGGGGGCTGTGGTGGGCGTCGGCATCGGCGCCGCGCTGGCCGCGGGACGGATCGGCTGGTGCCCGCTCGGTCCGCATGAGGCCTACCATCCCTGGTACCGCGCGAGCGACCGCTACTTCCGGCAGGTCAACGTCTCGCACGTCACCAATTTCAACACGATCAATCGCAACGTCAGCTTCAACAACTTCGTCAACCGCGGTGCCACCACGGTCGTGCCGACGAGTACCATGACCGCGTCGCGGCGGGTGGCGGGTTCCTTCCAGCACTTGGATCCGGCTCAGCTTGCGCAGGTGCGGCCGGTCATCGGCGCGCAGCCGCTGCGCCCGACTTCGACCACCGTGGGTGTGACGCCGGCGGTCGCGCGGCAACTGAACATGCCGCCGCCGGCGGCGGGTCTGCGTCCGATCTCACCGGGTCCGGTCATCCGTGGCACGCCGGCAGCGGCGACCGGCTTCGCCACGGGGGCGGTGACAGGCCGTCCGGGGCTGCCGACACTGCACAATCCAGCCTCGCCGGGCGCCGTGCCGGCCGCCGCCGGTGTGCATCCCTTCAGCGCGCCACCCGGACTGCGCACACCGCCGGCACCGGGGCAGGTGGGGCCGCCGCCGATCAACCACGGACCGGTTGCCGTGTCCCCTGGAGCCATCGTGCACGAGCCACCCGTGATCAATCGAGGTGGCGTCACCCCGCCGGGGACCATCACGCGCGTGCCGCCGGTGACGACTGTCCAGCAGGCGGCACCGCCGGGGGATGTGCATGCGCCGCTGAGGCATACGGTGCCTCCGCCTCCGGTGGGCCAGACAGCGCCACCTGTGGTGGCGCATACGCCTCCACCGCCGCCAGCAGTCGTACGTGCTCCACCGCCGCCCCCGGTCGTGCACACGCCACCGCCACCGGTCGTCGTGCATGCGGCGCCACCCCCGCCAGTTCGCGCAGCGCCGAATCCGACGCCGCAGTTTCGTGCACCGCCACCTGTGGTGCATAATCCTCCGCCACCACCACAGAACGAACAACGCAAGCGTCCGGGGGAACCATGATGCGCACTCTCATCCTGCTCGCGGCGCTCGGGTTGGCGGGCTGCGGCAACTCTCCGGCTTCGCTGGGCATTACCGGGCCGGGGGCACCGCCGCCGCCGGCTCCGGCCAGCGACGACAGCACGATCACCAGTCCCGGCGTCCCGGATCAGGGCGGTGGTTACTTTGGGCCCAGCATCGGCCCGATGCCGTCCAACGGGCGGTACTTCAACTACAATTAGGGCAATGGTTTAGGATCCGCCCGATCGCCCGATAACGCTTGAGATACGCCAGGTCTAGAACTCGAATTCAGGCCCCTCGACATACCGGAACCGCTCCAGCGCATCCGCGCGCAATGTGAAGCCAAGTCCCGGCCGGTCCGGCGCATGCACCATGCCGTCGGGGCGAATGTCGAACGGCTCGTTGAAGAGGTCCCACATCATCGGCATGTAGCCTTGCGTAACCTCTAGAATATGGCAGTTGGCGGCTGCCATCGCGACGTGAATGCTCGCCGCGAACAGCACCCCACTGCCCCAGGCGTGCGGCGCAAGGCGCACGCCGTGCGCCGAGGTCAGTGCGGCAATACGCCGGATCTCAGTCATGCCGCCCGCGCGGGCGACGTCCGGCTGCGCAATGTCGAGAGCACGGCGCTCGAGCAGATCCTGGAAGTCGAAACGCGTGAACTCGCGTTCACCCGAGGCGATGGGAATGGTGGTCGAACGCCGCACCTCCGCTTGGCCGGCGTGATCGTCCGGCGATACCGGCTCCTCAAACCAGGCGATGTCGTATGGCTCAAGCTCCCTGGCAAGCTTGATGGCGGTCGCAACCTCAAGCGAGCCGTGCGCGTCGACCATGAGTTCGACGTTGGGCCCAAGCCCGCGGCGGGCCGCCTTCACTCGGCGCACGCAATTGGCGATCGAGAACCCGTCGCGACCCACCACGCGCATCTTGGCGGCGGTGAAGCCCTTGGCAGCGTATCCCGCGAGTTCTGCCTCAGCCTCGTCGCCGGGCGCCCAGCCGCCGCTGGCGTATCCGCGAACCGAACTGCGTACCGCGCCAAGCGCCTGGTAGACCGGGATGCCAAGCGCCTGCGCCTTCACGTCCCAGACCGCGATGTCGACGCCGGCAATCGCTTCCATGATCACGCCGCGGCGCCGACTTTCATCGGCCTGCGTCACGCCTCGCTCGAGCGCCGGCCTGCTGCGTGATCCGTTATACATCTTCTCGTAGATGCGCTCGGAGAACATCGGGTCCTCGCCAACGCATTCCGGCGCGAGCTCGTGCTCGACGATAGCCGCGACAATCGGCGGTGTGCCAAGAGCCGCACCGATGCCGGTCAGCCCATTGTCGATCTCGACGCGAATGAGTGTCGCGTCGCTCTTGACCTTGGTTCCAAGGTCGGTGCGGTGGCGCTTATTCTGCGGAACCGGTGCAGACATCGGAATTGCAGACACTTTGACGATTTTCATGGCCGTTCCTCCCCGTCAGTCGATGCGACTTCACAGTGGACGAGTGCGCCAACCAGTCAGCCAGAAGCTGCCTCGATCTCTCGTCCACGGCCGTTAAACCGCATCTGCTCGGCCAGATACTGCCGCCCATCGAGCTGCGTCCGGTAGACGCCAGCCGCCGCGGCAACCAGCTCGCCGCGACGCTTCAGTTGTGCATCTCCCAGCTCGAGCATGCGCAAGTTCGGCCACGCCTGCGGGCGGATGCGCAGCACTTCCTCGAAGATTCGACTGGCCGGCACGTCCGGCAGAGTCTGGGCGAGGATCAGTGCCATCGAGGCAGTAGATCTGGAAACGCCAGCGTGACAGTGGACAAGGAGGTGCGCATCCTCTCGCGGCTCGTCCAACAATCCGCGCCCGAAGGTGAGTAGCTCAGCGACGTGTTCTTCCCGGGGCGCAATCATGTCAGCGTTGCGCTCGTCGATGATGTCGTGGAAGCGAAGCTCGAGCTTTGCATGCTCGCCAAAGGTGCCAAATACCTCGGGCACCGGCCATTCCGGATCCAGAATAGAGAGGACGTGACTGACCTTCGCGTCGCAGTGACCGGACAGCTCCTCGATACCGCAGACGGTGATCCTGAACGGCGCAAAGGTGTTCACCGGTCGCACTCCTACGGCAAGCGGGGAGCTGGCTTGGCAGCCGCACATATCTACCCGTGGCGCGGCGTCGCTTAAGCCAGCACCCGTATCGTCGTCGTAAGCTCCTCAGGCCCCCGGAGGGAAGAACACCAGGCTGCGTACCTCGATGCTCTCGCGCGGCTGTGCACCTTGTGCAAGCGGATTGTCGAATGACGTGTGGAATGAGAGTCGCGCGCGGCCGTCGGTGGCGCTGTCATGCACGCGGATCAGCACGACTTCGTCCGGCTGCATCTCGGAGAAATAATACCAGCGGTGATCGGGTCGGTAGGCGACCGAGGATGTTTCGCCGCGCACATGGTTATAAACGAGATCGCTTGCGATGAGGTCGTCGTCCGTGAAGCTGCGCGCATCGCACAGCGCGAGTGGTGAATCCAGCACCGGGCCGCGGATCGGCCGCCAGGCATTGACGACACCGAAGCGGTGCTTCAGCAGTTCGCCCGCCTCGGCACCAAGATGGTCTCGGACGCGGCGTGGCGCCGAATTGACCGTGTGGTCGTTGTGCACCCGGCGCGAGGGCTCGGCCATTCCAGACCTCCCCGCGTTGCGCACGTTGTGGTCGAAGACGAAGACGCGGCTGGCGCCGAGAGTCTTTTCCAGCAGGCGCGCGACCTCGGGGTAGTAGACCTGCTTGATCTCGTCCTCGGAGTAGAAGTCGCTGACCGCGGTCGGCGCCTTGATCAGCGCAAAACCGTTGCGGTCGAGGGTGAAATCTGCCTCATGGCCACGCGCGTCCTCGATGCTCACATCGTGCGGATCATCGATGCCGTTCCACCGTGGCACGCCGGGCGGCGGCTCGGAGACATAGCGCGCAGGTTTATCTTTACCGCGCTGCAGGTAGTGCAGAGTTGAGGTGACGGTTCGGGCGGTCGGCATGATGTCGAGTGGCATGGACTGGCTCCTCCCGCGAATGGTTGGGCGATTGCCGCTCCGGGCCGCACCCGGTCGCGGCTCACTCAAGATACAGTAAGCGGCATCGGGCATTTGTGCAAAACTGCCGCAAAGCCCGGCCGATGCGGTCGGCTGCAAACTCGCTACGCCGCCAGCTTTTGCCGCACAGCACCCTTGATCATCACCGCCCCCTTTTCGGCGATCATGATTGTCGGTGCGTTCGTGTTCGTCGAGGTGACCGCCGGCATCACCGAAGCGTCAATGACCCGCAGTCCATCGATGCCGTGCACACGCAACTCGCCATCGACGACGCTCATCGGATGCAGACCCATCATGCAGGTGCAACTGGCGTGATAGCACGTGCTGCCGTTGCGCCGCGCGTAGTCGAGCAACTCGTCGTCCGTCTGGATGTGAGTGCCAGGCAAGGTCTCTGCCTGGGCGAACTTCCTCAGCGCGGGAGCGGCGAAAATCTGCCGGGCAAATCGCAGCCCGCCGATGATGGCGCGCCGGTCGGTCTCGTCCGACAGATAGCGCGGGTTGATCGCCGGCGCCTCACCGGGACGGTTCGACTTGGCCTCGACGTAACCACGCGACAAAGGCCGCATCTGCCATGCGCCTGCGCTCAGGCCGGGGGTCCTCTCGAGCTCACCCATCTGGCCGTCCTTGAGGCTGCCTGGCGCGAACGTGCACTGCATATCGGGAGTCGCCGAACTCTCCAGCACCTTGACCGAGGCGGCGACGATCGAGGGGCTGTAGCTCAGCATGCCTTTGCCGTTGATCAACCAGCGCATGATCTCGCCTGCAAATGGCAGGCCGCGTGATCGCTCGTTGGCAGTCTGAGCGCCGACAATGCGATAGGAGACGCGCGCCACATAGTGGTCCTGCATGTTGCGACCGACGCCGCGGAGTTCATGCACAATGGGCACGCCGATGTTCGCCAGATGCTCCGGATCGCCGACACCCGATAGCTGAAGGATGTGCGGCGAACCGATTGCGCCGGCCGATAGGATCACTTCACGTCCAGCCTCAGCGCGCTCGACGACACCCCCGCGCGAAAACTCGATACCGGTTGCTCGTTTGCCCTCGAACAAAACCCGATGGACCAGCGCGCCGGTGACAAGTTGCAGGTTCGGCCGTTTCAACGCCGGCCGCAGATACGTGCGCGCTGTGCTGGCTCGACGTCGACCTCCGCGAGTTTGCTGGCACCATCCGACGCTGTTGCCGGCGCCGGGAGGCAGGTCGTTGACGTCCTCGCGGTATTCAAGGCCGAGCTGTTTGCTGGCCTCGATCACTGTCGCGCAAATGGCTGGCCGGTCCGTCGCGGAGGTAAAGAGCGGTCCGTCCTTGCCACGCACTGCGTTGCCTTCGCCCTCCCAACGCTCTGCTTTGCGGAAGAACGGCAGGCAATCATCCCACGACCAGCCACGATTGCCGAGCTGCGCCCAATGGTCGTAGTCCTCGGGTTGGCCGCGAATATAGATCATCCCGTTGATCGAGGAGGAGCCACCGATCACGCGACCGCGGGTGTAGACGATGGCGCGCCCGTTGGTTCCTGGATCAGGCTCGGCGCGGTACTTCCATGTCAGGGTAGGATGATCGAGCATCTTCATGAAGCCGGCTGGGACGTGAATGAGCGGGTTCCTGTCCTGGCCGCCTGCCTCGATCAGCAGGACTTTCGTATTGGGGTCCTCAGTCAGCCGGTTGGCCAGCACGCAGCCAGCCGAGCCAGCGCCGACGATGATGAAATCAGCCTGCATGCTCTGCCCTCCCCCGGCACAAGGTTTGGTCCCCTGTCAGATCGCTTCTTCGCGCATAGTGTAGTGGGAAAGATCTGCGCAAGGAAAGCCGCGAACGCTTGCCCTGGAAGGGACCCAAAGCGGGAACAATCGTGACGCAAATGAGTTCAGGCCTCGAGCCGAGGAGGGAACCTGCCTTGCAATCGTCATGGAGCAGCACGAAGCACATGGTGCGCAGCCACATTTTTAGAATATGGACCGCAAGCGCCGTCCTGGCCGCGTACATTTATGGCTGGCTCTACATCCCGGAGGTGCTCACCTGGTGGAAGCGAACGACCACAAACCTGATCGAAACGGGGTGTGGCCTTCTGCCATACCCATGGGGCGACCGCATCGAGGCAACGCTCGGGAACTTCGGCCTGTGGGTCCAGATTACCCTCGCCATCATTGTGTTCCGGATTCTGATGTGGCTTGTGTTATCGGCGCTGCGGCGCACCTGGGCCGCCCGCGACCCTGGGCCTGAACGTTCGATGCGGTTCTCAACAGAAGACAGGCTGTAGCCAAGCGCATCCCACTTCTCGCCCCGCGCCTAATCAACTTTGCTGAATACTAAGCAAAGTGTCGTGGAACCCTGCAGTCCCATCCACGACGACAGACCTCCACGTCCGCCTCGAATGCTCGCATTGCCGCATGCAGCAGGAAGGCGTCGTGATTGCACGACATTCTCATCTCCGTCTCAATCCGGATTCGCCACGAGCCGCGGGAGATCGCCTGCGACTGGCGCATTTCGACGGTCGCGCTTAGCGGATCATCATCACCAACGTGGGAATTGAAGCTGCCTTCCGTGCTCATTTCGAGCCCCAACCTGTCAATCCTCACCACTCCCTCGCGGACCTCTGTGGTCGGTTCGGGTGGAGCAGTCTCAGGTTCAGGTAGCGGCGGCAGCAAAGCATCCGCGGCCGCTGGCGCACGCACCGGCAATTCAAGGAATCCGCCGAACACCGTCACAGCCGCTCTGTCCGGGCTCGGCCAGATCATCGGCCAGTAGGTGGTCGACAGCGCCACCCTGATCCTGTGACCGGCAGGAAACACCGCGCCCGCGTCGTTCATCTGGATGCGAATCTGATAGCGCTGTCCTGGCACCAACGGTGCAGGCGACTCGTGCCCATCGCGATGTGCGAGGTTCAATATTCCGAAGCTCACGCGCAGCGACGTGGCGTCAGGTCGCACATCGCAGAGCCGGACCGCCAGGTTCGCAAGTGGCCCGTCGGCAGCAACATCGAGCGTGACGACTGGCGCTCCAAGAATCTCCATGCGCGTCATGAGCGGCGCCGTCTCGAAAACAAGTGAACGTGCATCGTCTTCCTGCTGATCGCCTGCCTGATCGGCACCTCGGCCAAACGGACACCAGGCCCCGCCGTTCTTCCCCACCGTCTGCGGTGAGCAAACCTCTCGCGGTGTCAGGTGCACGCTATCCGCCCGTAGTCCATCATCGGTAGCGAACAGACGATATGTCCTAATGTTCTGCGACGGCCACGATGATTCGGCAATCCATCGCCCTGGCAGCTCCTCGTGATACGGCGCTGGCGCCACGCTCTCCGTCATCCATGCGCGCAGCATTGCCTCGTCGATCACGCCGGTTTCGACGTTCTTCAGCCAATGATCCCACCATCGCAGCGCTTCCTGCAGAAAGCCGATCTGCGGGCCGGGTAGCGCAAAATACGGATAGGCATGCGCCCAAGGTCCGATGAGGCCCTTTCGCGGCACCGAAAGATGGCTGAGCAGGCGGGGAATAGTATTGGTGTAACCGTCGGTCCAGCCGCCGACCGCGTAAACCGGACATTGGATGGCGCCGTAGTCCTCGCAAACCGAACCATGCTTCCAGTAATCGTCTCGCCATTGGTGGCCTAACCAGGGCTCGAGGAACAGCGGCAGATTGTTCAGGCGTTCCAGCCACATCGCACGCCAGCGTTCCCCGACCAACACAGGATCCGGCGGATGACACATCGCGCCGAACAGGAACGACGCCCACCCAAACCCGGCCCGCAGCGGCACGCCGCCCATATAGTGTACGTCGTCGCGATAACGATCGTCGGTCGAGCAGATTGTGATGATCGCTTTTAGTGCAGGCGGGCGACGCGCGGCGACCTGCAGGGCATTGAACCCGCCCCAAGAGATGCCCATCATGCCAACGGCGCCATTGCACCAAGGCTGCGCCGCCAGCCACGCGATCACCTCGACCGCATCATCCTGCTCCTGTTGCGCGTACTCATCGAACAGCAAGCCATCGGATTCACCGCAGCCACGGATATCGACGCGAACAGCTGCATAGCCATGCCCGGCAAGATACGGGTGCATCAGGGCATCGCGATCATAGGTGCCGGTTCGCTTGCGATACGGCAAATACTCAAGGATAGCAGGAACTGGATTGCGGACGGCGTCGGTCGGCAACCAAATACGAGCGGCCAGGCGCGCGCCATCACGCAGCGGGATCAGGACGTGCTCGATTTCGCGTATCTCATAAGGAAACTGTGTGATGATCAACTGCGCAATCCCCCTCTCGGCTGCGCACGCATGTGCGACCGGCCCTCAGCGGGGCAATTGCGGGAGCGGCGCATCGGTCGCGAAGCGGAATATTGTCGTCGAACGGAAATCCTGCCCCGGCTTCAGTTCGGTTGTCGGAAAGCTCGGCTTGTTGGGGCTGTCGGGAAAATGTTGTGTCGCGAGGGTGAACGCCTCGTTCTGGCGATACTTCGTGCCCGACGAACCAACCACCGACCCGTCAAAGAAATTGCTGGTGTAGACCTCCAGTGCAGGCTCTGTCGTAAAGCAATCGATCACGCGGCCGCTGCGCGGATCAAAGGCGCGCGCAGCGAAGGTGATGCGGTTCCCCGGCCGTCGGTTCAGCAGGAAGTCGTGGCCATAGCCATGCGCATAAACCATTTGCTGGAAGCGACTGTGCAGCCGCGCACCAATAGACGTCATCTGCCGGAAGTCGAACGGCGTGCCCGCGACGGGCGCCAGTTCTCCCGTTGGGATCTTGTCGGGTCCTCTCATGGGCGCGTAGCGATCCGCGTTCACCAGCAGCATCTGGTTCTCCACTGAACCCGAGCCGTTGCCGGACAGGTTGAAGTGCGAATGGCTGGTGAGGTTTATCACTGTGTCCTTGTCCGTGCTCGCCTGGTAGTCAATCCGCAGCTCGTTGTTGTTGGTCAACGTGTAGGTCACGTGCACTGTCAGTGTGCCGGGGAAATTCTCCTCGCCGTCCTTGCTGATATAAACGAGCGTAGCGGCGACACCGTTCGGCACAGGGGTTGGTGACACCGTCCAGACCCGACGATCCAGACCGTCGGGACCGCCGTGTAGCGTGTGGGCTCCATGGTTGGCTATGAGGTGATAGGTCCGGCCATGGAGTGTGAACTGGGCTTCGCCAATTTGATTGGCGTAGCGGCCAATTATTCCGCCGAAATGGTAGGCGGCGCCGATGGTTTCATATTCGCGCAAGGTCTTCAGGCCAAGCACGATATCGTCGAACTGCCCCGAGCGGTCAGGCACATAGATCGCCGTAATGATGCCGCCATAGCTGATGAAGCGTATGCGCAGACCATGGTTGTTGGTCATAGTGAATTCATCAACGGCCTGTCCATCCTGCGTGGTGCCGAACGGCGCGCGATCGAAAGTGTTGGCGTGAGCGGCCTCGCCTATGATCATGCCCGCCAACATCGATACGATTGCGAAGGCGCGTGGAATGCCTCCGTGGACCAACGAGTAGGAGTGGGGGCGATGTCCATGCACGTCATGTCGTTCCGTCGAAGACCAGGAAGGCCAATCCGGTGTGGTCCTGTTTAACCCGTCGAGCGCCGCCATAGTCAAGAGAGCCGGCCGTGGCTGCAACCGTTACGGATATTGACAGTCATGTCAGTGGTTACTATCAGCCATGCTCGCATCATCGGGAGACCAAAGTGAATATTGCCGCAGGGATCACCCGGCTCGCCCGACATTTCGCCTGAACGCGAGCAAGGTCGATGCGGAAGACATTTGACTACATCATCGTAGGCGGCGGATCGGCAGGATCGATCCTCGCCAGCCGCCTTTCGGCGCGAAGCGGAAACCAGGTCCTCTTGTGCGAAGCGGGCGAGGACACGCCGGACGGTCGTGTCCCGGAGTCAATCCTGGACAGCCGCTCCGGGTATGCATCGCGCGACCCGCGCTTTCTGTGGAGCGAGTTGCGCGTCACCACCGAGGCGATGCCTCACAACGATCCGGACGCACCGCGTCCGCGCGAGCTTCAGTATGAGCAGGCGCGCGTTTTGGGAGGTGGATCGTCCATTAATGGACAGCTCGCCAACCGCGGGTCTCCGGCCGACTACGATGAGTGGGAGCAACGTGGGGCCGCCGGCTGGCGATGGGATACCGTCCTGCCGTATTTCAAGAAGATCGAGCGCGACATCGATTTCGACGGACCGCTGCACGGGTCCGACGGCCGCATCCCGGTGCGCCGTGTCTTCCCGGACAACTGGTCGGACTATGCCAAGGCCGTCGCCGAGGCATTCAAACTGGCCGGATATCGCTACGTGCCTGACCAGAACGGCGAGTTCCAGGACGGCTACTATCCCCTCACGATGTCGAACCTATACGACAGGCGCGTATCGGCTGCTGTCGGTTATCTGGGCGCCACCGTCAGGCAGCGCGACAACCTGACGGTCTTGACCGAGACCCAGGTGAGCGAACTCCTGTTCGAGGACGCACGTTGCATCGGTATCCGCGCGACGGTCGGCCAACAGGCCATGGAATTTCGCGCCAACGAAGTGATCCTTTGCTGTGGTGCCATTCACTCGCCGGCGGTGCTTCTGCGCGCTGGAATCGGGCCCGTTGGGCATCTGCGCGAGATGGGCATTCCGGTGCGCGCAAACCGTCCTGGCGTTGGCCAGCGGCTCATGGACCATCCGTCGATTTCCGTCGCCTCATATCTCAAGCCTGGGGCACGCAAGAACCCCTACAGCAAGCGCTCGCTGCACCTGGGCATGCGCTTCTCATCCGGTATCGACGGCGCACCGGCCGGTGACATGGCTCTCACGGCATCGAACAAGTCGGCCTGGCATGCGATCGGCGACCGCATCGCGGTGATCACGCTGTGGGTCAACAAGACCTTCTCGGAAACCGGTCAGGTTCGTCTGGCCGCGGCGGATTGGCGGCAGGAGCCTATGGTGGACTTCAACCTGCTGTCCGATCACCGTGACCTGATGCGGCTCGCTCGAGGGTTTCGGCAGATCGCTGCGTTGCATGAACTGCCACCACTGAAGGCCGTCACCTCAGACGCGTTCCCTGCCAGCTTCACCGACAAGATACGCCAGGTCGGCACCTACAACACGAAGAACCAGATACTCACCAGCATTGGTGCGGTGCTCATGGATGGTCCGGCATTTCTGCGGCAGTTCATCATGCGTGGCTTCATCATGGAGTCCGCCGAGTTGGTGAACGCGCTGCAGGATGATGATGCTCTGGAAACCTACATCAGGCGCGCAGCGGTTGGGGTGTGGCATTGCTCGTGTTCCTGCCGCATGGGAGCAGAGGACGATCCGATGGCGGTGACCGACCAGGCCGGAAGGGTGCGCGGTGTGCACGGACTGCGCGTGGTCGATGCCTCGATATTCCCTGTGGTGCCGTGTGCGAACACCAACTTCCCGACCATGATGGCGGCCGAAAAGATCGCGGACGACATGCTGCGGGCGGCGCGTGAGTTCGCTTGACAGTGGTAGGTGAACAGCGGAGTTATGAACGTAACCGGTAACATATAAGCTTTCGCCTAGGGAGGAGCCAATGTTGAGGACCATGGCCGTTGCAGCAGCGCTGGCAGGGACGCTGCTGTGCGTCGGCGAGGCAGCCGCGCAGAACGCGGATGTCATGCATTGGTGGACCAGCGGTGGCGAATCCCGAGCGGTCGCCGTGTTCGCGAAGGAATACAACAAGCGAGGCGGTACCTGGGTGGATGATGCCTCCGTCGGACCGCAGGCGGAGCATGCCGCGGCTCTCAACCGCATCGCAGGCGGCAATCCTCCGACAGCAATGCAATGGAATATTGGCATCGCTGTGCGACAACTGGCCGAGCAGGGCGTGCTTGCGCCACTGGATGACGAGGCGAAAAAGGGCAACTGGCTAGCGAACCTGCCTCCGTTGCTGGTCAAGAACATGACCTATGACGGGCACGTCATCGCCGTACCGGTGAACATCCACGGCGCGAACTATCAATTCTACAGCATCAAGGTCTTCAACGAATTGAAGATGCAGCCGCCAAAGACGTGGGAGGAGTTCCTGGCGGATGCGCCGAAGATCAAGGCAGCCGGTTACATCCCGATTGCGTTCGGCGCCAACGCGCAGCAGCTCGCGTGGCTTTATTATGCAATACTGGCCGGAGCGGGCGGCAAGGACCTGTACAACAAAGTGTTCGTCGATTACGATGCCAAAGCGGCCGGCGGCGACGCCATGCAGCATGTGTTCGATATCATGGGCCAGATCCGGCAATACGTGGATGCCGGCAGCCCGAACCGTAAGTGGAATGACTCACTGGCGTTGGTGGAGACCGACAAGGCCGCGCTGATGGTGCTTGGCGACTGGGCAAAGGGCGACTTCTCGGCCGCCAACAAGACGCTGGGCAAGGATTTCGGCTGCCAGATGGCGCCCGGCACTCAGGACGCCTACGTGATGACGGTCGATGTCTTCGTGTTCCCGGTCAACAACAAGCCTGATCAGAAGGTCGCGCAGGAAAAGCTGGCGACACTGATGATGGACCCGGCCGTGCAGACCGAATTCAATGGGTTCAAGGGCTCGATACCGTCCAGGCTTGACGCCAATATCGCGGAACTGGACGCGTGCGCACAGCTCGGCCAGAAGGTGATGGCGGGCGGCGCGGCGAACCAGTTGCCAAACTTCGCCCTTGCCTTCAGTCCTGATACACAGGGGCAGATCGATGACCTGCTGGGCAATTTTTGGAGCAAGCCGTCGATGACTCCTGCCGATGCGGCGAGGCAGCTTTCCACCATCATCGCGGGCGCGAGTCACTGAGCCCATGTCGGCGCGATTGCCCGTCAACATGGATGTAACGGCACCGCGCCTGACTGACGACGAGAAAGTCTCTGGCATACAACGTGTCGGACGCGCCTACCGTGCCCGCAGCCTGGCTGCCAAGATCGCGTTGGTGCCGACAATTCTGGTGATGGTGTTCTGCTTCTACGGCAGCGTCACCTGGACCGTCTATATTTCGATGACGCGGTCGTTCCTGCTGCCGGTCTACAAGTTTGCCGGGACTGCGCAGTATGACCGCTTGTTCGCGACGCCGCGATGGCAGGTCGCCTACGGCAACATGTTCCTGTTCGGCGCCCTCGATATTATCGGAACGCTCTGTCTCGGCATCCTGCTCGCCATCCTGCTTGACCGCGCGGTGCGCTTCGAGGGCATCTTCCGCACCGTCATGCTGTACCCACTGTCGATCTCGTTCATTGTGACCGGCCTGACCTGGCAATGGGTGCTGAGCCCGACGATCGGCGTTCAGCACCTGGTCCGTGACCTTGGCTGGACCGACTTCGTGTTCGACTGGATCACCCAGCCGGACCGTGCCATCTACACGCTGGTGTTCGCTGGTATCTGGCATCAGTCCGGACTGATCATGGCCATCATGCTGGCGGGGCTCCGCGGGGTGGATCGCGAGATCTGGCGCGCGGCACGCATCGAAGGCATTCCGACCTGGCGCACCTATGTCAGCATCGTTCTGCCGATGCTACGCCCTCTGGTCGTTACCTGTGTCGTGCTGATCGCGATCGCCGTCGTCAAGAGCTACGATCTCGTCGTAGCGATGACCAACGGCGGCCCAGGGTTCTCGTCGGATCTGCCAGGCAAGTTCGTTGTCGATTTCGAGTTCGAACGCGCCAACATCGGCCAGGCATCCGCCGCGGCCACCGTCATGTTGGGATCGGTACTCGCCATCGTCTCGCCGTATCTGTATTTTGAGTTGGCACGGAAGAACCGATGACGACGGCGCGTCGGAATGCGCGTATCGGCCGCATCGGCCTCTATACGCTACTGGTCTGGATCTGCCTGTTCTTCTCAATCCCGCTGCTGGTGGTGATCGCGACCTCGCTCAAATCGTCAGACGAGGTGCGCACGTTTTCAATATTTTCGCTCCCGACAGCGCCGGCCATTGCCGCCTGGATCAAGGCGTGGTCCTCCGCATGTACGGGGCTGAACTGCGGTGGCGTCCGCGTCGGCTTCTGGAACTCCGTCCGTATCCTGATCCCTAGTGTCATCATCTCCGTATTCGCAGGCTCGGTCACCGGCTATGCCCTGTCGCATTGGCGCATCCGCGGTGCCAATATCATCATGCTGCTATTGCTGTTCTGCGCCTTCATCCCCTACCAGGTGATCCTGTATCCGCTGGTAAAGACCTTCAGCACAATCGGCATCTACAGTTCGCTGCCGTGCATCATCGCTGTGCATATCGTGTTCGGCCTGCCGGTCATGTCGCTTTTGTTCCGCAATTTCTATACCGGGCTGCCCGAGGAATTGGTGAAGGCTGCGCGGATCGACGGCGCGGGATTCTGGCAAATCTTTGCCTTCGTGATGCTGCCGATGTCGGTGAACATCCTGATCGTCGCGACGATCCTTCAGACCACGGGCATCTGGAACGACTATCTGCTGGGACTGATCTTCGCCGGCCGCGACAACATGCCGATGACGGTGCAGCTCAACGCCATCGCGACGACTTCAACAGGTGTGATCGAGTACAACGTGAACACTGCAGCGGCGCTGCTTACGGCGCTCCCGCCGTTGCTGATCTATTTTGTCTCGGGACGCTACTTCGTGCGCGGCATCACCGCCGGCGCGGTCAAGGGCTGACATGTCTGCTGTCTCTGTCTCCGGACTTTCCAAATCGTTTGGCCAATTGCGGGTGCTTAAGGACATTGACCTGCCGATCGAGGCGGGCGACTTTACCGTGCTGCTCGGACCATCCGGTTGCGGCAAGTCCACGCTGCTGAATGCCATTGCCGGCCTCGAAGACACAAACTCAGGCATCATCGAGATCGACGGCACTGATGTGACCCATCACGAACCCAGCAAACGCGGCATCGCGATGGTGTTTCAGTCTTATGCCTTATATCCGACGATGTCGGTGCGCAAGAACCTGTCGTTCGGATTGCGTGTCAGATCTGTGCCACGAGAGGAGGTGGCGCGCCGGGTTGATTGGGCGGCCAGGCTATTGCAGATCGACGATCTGCTCGACCGCAAGCCGTCGCAGCTTTCTGGTGGTCAGCGCCAGCGCGTCGCCATCGGCCGTGCATTGGTGCAGCACGCCAAGGTGTTTCTGTTCGACGAACCCCTCTCCAACCTCGATGCGAAATTGCGAACAGAGATGCGCGTCGAACTAAAGCGCCTGCACAAGGAACTCGGCGCCACCATCGTCTATGTGACGCACGACCAGATCGAGGCAATGACCTTGGCAACACGGATCGCGGTCATGCGCGCCGGACGCATCGAACAGTACGCTACTCCGGATGATCTGTACGAGGAGCCCGCCACGCTGTTCGTCGCCAGCTTTGTCGGCTCGCCGGCGATGAATTTCATGCGTGGGCGACTGCTGCCGGGAAATGCACCTACGGTTCAGGTGGGGTCTGCCCATATGCTGCTGAATGGCTACCGCTTCCGCACGTCCCCTGCCGTCGGGCAGGAAGTTGTCGTTGGCATTCGGCCGGAGCACGTCTCGCTTGCACGCGACGAGCCCGAGACGCAGACCATGGACGCCGAGACGTTGTTCATCGAACCGATGGGCGCCGATACACTCGGCTGGTTCCAGTTCGGCGAGCACCGGTTGTCCGCTCGGCTTGTGCCCCAGGTGGCACGCGGTATCAGCGGGCGCGTCCGTCTTGCGCTGCTATCCGATCATGTCTCGCTGTTCGATCCGTCGAGCGAGGCGCGGCTGTAGCGACAGGTCATGCCGACGAAGGCCGGCATCCACATCTTTCCTCAGCGGGGGATGCTCGCAACCATGGCCGCGAACTGACGCGTCGCATCCGTCACCGACATGTCCGGATGGCTCCAGAGGGTCGGTGCGCCAAACCGGCCATTGCATGGCGGTTGGCGGATTGCCCCCAGCGATGCGGTTCATTGCCAGAGCGGATTCCGCCTGCGGCCCGACCGCAGGGTCATCGACCTATCTTCCACCGCGCTTGTTGTATTCCTTGGCGAACACGCCGATGGCGAGTGATTCACCACTGCTGGTGTAAAAATGAATGACGTCCGCCCTTTGCGCGGCGGCCGGTGCAATGGAGAGGGCAGCAACCGGGCTGGCCGCCAGCCATTGGTTCGTGGTCATGGTTATGGCCTTCAGTGACAGCGGATCGCGCTACTGCGGTGTCACAAGGTTGCCTGGTTTCCGCCCCGCCAGTATGGCAGCAATCCCGTCGAGTGCGAGAAAGCCCATCGCGTCTCTCGTCGTGACCGTCGCACTGCCGAGATGCGGCAGCAGCACCACGTTCTCAAGGCCGAGGTAGCCAGGGTTGAGCTTGGGCTCCCCCGCGAACACGTCGAGCCCGGCGAAGCCGACCTGCCCGCTTTGCAGTGCGGCGATCAGCGCCGCATCGTCGACCAGCGTGCCGCGTGCTGCATTCACGACCACCGCGCCACGCGGCAGCATGGCGATGCGATCTGCGTTCAGCCAATGATATGTCGCCTCGCCGCCTGGAGCGTTCAGGCTCAGCACATCGCAGGACGCCAGAAAGCTCGCGTCGGTATCGTGGAAGGTGGCACCGGCCTCCAGCGCTGGCGGCAGCCGTGTCATGTCGCGGTAGTGGATCGTCATGCCAATGCCGCGCGCAAGTCGCGCCAGTTCACGGCCAATGCGGCCCATGCCGAATATGCCCAACCGCCGGCCAACTGCACCGACGCCGAGCAACTGTGTCGGAGCCCAGCCTTGCCAGCGCCCGGATCGGATCAGGCGTTCACCCTCGCCGGCGCGCCGCGAGGCGGCCAGGATCAGCAGCAACGCCGTCTCGGCCGTCGCGGCACTCAGTACATCGGGCGTGTTGCACACGGCGATACCACGCGCCGCCGCGCTGGCAACGTCGATGTGGTCGTAGCCGACGCTGAATGTCGCAACGACCTTCACGCTGGCAGGCAGTGCCGCGATCAGGGCTGCGTCGAAGGTGTCGCCCGGACAGGTTAGTACCGCATCGGCGCCTTCGGCCTGTGCGACCACGTCCGACATCGGTACATCGGATTGCGTCAGCCGCGCATCGAATTCGGCCGCCGCGCGCGCTTCGACGGCCGGAGGCATCCGACGCGTGACCAGCAGGACCGGTTTGGCCATCCGCTAGTAGGTTCCGACTGCCTGCCTGGGCTTTGACGATGCGGCGGCGGTCTCACCGCTTAGCATGGCGCGCATGCCGGCGCCGTTCACCCGCCACCACTCGTGCAGGACGCGAACATCCCAGCCTATGCAGAAGTGCTTCACGCCCATTTCCAGATACGGTGCGGCCTGTTTGATATCGGCGAGTTCCACCCGCGGATGCAGGCCCTTCTTGAACGCGGTCTCAATGGTTTTGCGCTCCGCTTTCACAATGTCGGGGTGATTGCGCTGGCCGGTCAGGCCAAGGCTCATCGAATAGTCCGACGCGCCGAACTGCACCATGTCGAGGCCCTTGACCGACAGGATCGCATCGAGGTCCTCGACGCATTCCCGCTTTTCGACCATCACGGCGATGACCACCTCGTTGAGCGCTTCCACATAGGCGGGGGAGCCGCCTTCGCGCACCGTGCCGACGTCACGCCGCATGCCGACGCCAAGACGGCCGCCGGTCCCAGGCGTCTCGGCGCGCACCGCCGCCACGCAGGCCTCCGCATCAGCCACCGTGCGCAGGTCAGCGAACAGCACGGCCTGAAAGCCGGAGCCGATCGCTCGCATCGCCTGATGGGTCCATTGGGTCTGTTCGATCTTGATCATTCCGCCGAGGTTCTTCAGCTCCAACGCGCGGCCGAGGTTGTCCAGGTCGTGCATGTGGAACGGCGCATATTCTGCGGTGAACTCAACGTAGTCATAGTTGCCGGCGTCGCCGACGAGCTCCACCAGTGTCGGCCAGCTCGACAGAAGGTGTGTACCAATGGACGGCTCATCGGCCGTCAGCAGCGCGCGCAAGCGGTTATGACGCATGATCCGGTTATCCCTTTGACTGTGATAGCTTTGCATCAACGTGGCGGAGACCACAGTAGAGCCGATTGAGCGAGTTCCGCCAACTCGCTCAGGGTAGTCGAGAGAATACCGGCCAGACGGCGCCGGCGTCAGACCCGCTCGGCCGACTGTACGCCGAGCCCGTTGAAGGCCGTCAGCGACCGCCGGACCAGGTCCGGATCAATTCCGTCGACAATGAACACGATACGCGACCGCCGATCCTCGTCGGGCCAGGCAGTCATATGTACGGGATTATGCACGAGATAGCGGACGCCATGAATCGCCACCGGCGCAGCCTCGCCGGCGAGGTTCAGGATGCCCTTGACACGCAGCACCTTGTCACCGTGCCGGTTGATCAGCATCGTCAGCCAGACGCCAAATGCCGTCCAGTCAATGGGCTCCTCCACGGTCAATACGAAAGAACGGATGCGCTCCCCGTGATCGCTCCAATAAACGGCGTCACATGTGCGGTGATGCATCGGCAGTGCGTGAGAGCCGGGCGCAGCTTCTCCGTGATCGAGCAGGGCGACGGCATCGAGAACGGGGTCTCCCGCGCGGATTATCGGGGCGTCTGGATTGATCTGCCTTACGTGGTCGAGAAGCCGCGCAATGGTGATCTCGTCCGTAAGATCCGTCTTGGTCAGCACCAACCGGTCGGCGGCCGCCACCTGCCGGAGCAATTCGGTGTGAACTTTGATCTGCGACAGTCCATTCACCGCGTCGACCGTTGTGACAACTGCTCCCGCACGGAAGTGATGGCGCAGAACCGGATCAGCCTTGAGGGTTGAGAGGATCGGGAACGGATCAGCCAGCCCGGTGCTCTCGACGACCAGTCGCCCGAATCCCGGCAGCTTCCCGCGTTCCCTCCGCGAATGCAGGTCGCGTATGGCCAGCGCCAGTTCGCCGCGGATGGTGCAGCAGAGACATCCCGATCGCAGCAGAACCACGGTTTCGTCAATGCGCTCGATAAGGTGGTGGTCGAGCCCGACTTCGCCGAATTCGTTGATCAGCACCGCGGTTCCTGACAGCGCCGGATCCGCCAGAAGACGCCGCAGCAAAGTTGTCTTGCCGGATCCGAGTGAACCAGTGAGCAGATTGACAGGCGTGAAGGCGGGATTTGCATCAGCCATTGCGCCGCTCCAGGCGCTCGATCACCGGCAACGCCAACGGATCGCAGATACGGCCGGAAAGCCGTTCCGCCGCCGGCCACAAATGCCCGAGATCGGCGATGATCTCGGTCTTTCCCGTGCGTGTCGACAACAGGAACGAACTGCCCTGCCAATCCGAAAGAGCCATCCCGAACTGCGCGAGGATCGCATTGGCGATGCGCATCCGGTTCCTGCGCTCACGCCGGCGTTCGATGACGTCGACATTGCGCGTATACACACCCGGCCGTGCGACCGCCTCGGCCCAGTGTTCGTTGCCACCCAGTACGCCGCATAGCGAACACATGTGCGGCTACTTCTTGCGCGGGAAGCGCCTGGCGAAGTCGTCCGCCATTTCATTCATGGTGACGAAACTCACGCCGGGATGCCTGATCATGTAAGCATACAGGCGCTCCAGCATCATCAGCACCTGAGGCCGGCCGGAAACGTCAGGATGGATGGTGATCGGGAACACGGCATAGTCCATCTCGCGATAGACCCAGTCGAACTGGTCGCGCCAGATCTGCTCGATATCGTGCGGGTTCACGAAGCCATGGCTGTTCGGCGACTTCTTGATGAACATCATCGGCGGCAGATCATCGAGATACCATGACGCCGGGATTTCTATCAGGTCCGTCTCGTGCCCGCGCTTCAGCGGCAGCATCCAGTCGCAAGGCTTTCCGGAGTAGTCGATCTTGGTCCAGCTATCGCCGACGCGCACGTAATAGGGCGTGAAGTCGTTATGCATCAGTGAATGATCGTATTTGATGCCTCGTTCGAGCAGCAGTTCGTTGCTGACGGTCGAGAACTCCCACCACGGGGCCACATAACCGGTCGGACGCCTGCCGGAGAGCCTGGTCACGAGGTCGATGCACTTGTCGAGCACTGCGGTTTCCTGCTCGCGTGTCATCTCGATCGGGTTCTCATGAGAATAGCCGTGAATGCCGATCTCATGGCCGGCATCGGCGACGGCCCGCATCTGTTCCGGGAAGGTCTCGATCGAGTGGCCGGGAATGAACCAGGTCGTCTTGATGCCGAACCGCTCGAACAGCTTCAGCAGTCGGGGTGACCCGACCTCGCCCGCGAAGAGCCCGCGCGAAATATCGTCGGGCGAATCCTCGCCGCCATAGGAGCCGAGCCAACCGGCGACCGCATCCACATCGATGCCGAAGCCGCAAAGTATTTCCTTGGTCATGATGTGCCTCCTTCGACGGTGCGAATGGGCGGCGATGGAATAGCTTGCCGCCTGTGAAGGTGATAACATGCTCCCAGAAAGGGAGAGTCCAATGAACATAACTCCTGCATCACCTGGCTGCCTGGCCGGTATTCGCGTGCTCGACCTTACACAATTCGAGGCTGGCACGACCTGCACCGAGGCACTTGCCTGGATGGGCGCCGACATTGCGAAGGTGGAAAACCCGAAGGGCGGTGAAGCCGGTCGGACAGGCTTCGGCGACGCTTACTATTTCATGATGTACAACGCCAACAAGCGATCGATCACGGTCAATCTGAAATCAGACCGCGGCTTGGCGCTGGTCAAGGAGATGGTGAAGAAGGCCGACGTCTTCACCGAGAACTTCGCCCCCGGCGCGGTCGAGCGCCTCGGGCTCGGCTACGACGTCGTCAGTGCGATCAACCCGAGCATCATCTATGCCCAGGTCAAGGGCTTCGGTGACGGCAGCCCGTACGAGAAGGGCCTGTCGTTCGACCCAATCGCGCAGGCCGCGGGCGGGGCGATGAGCATCACCGGCGAGCCTAACGGCAGACCGATCAAGCCCGGCCCGACGATCGGCGACACCGGCACCGGCATGCTGCTGGCATTCAGCATCGTCAGCGCTCTGTTCGAACGCGCGCGCACAGGCAAGGGCCGACGGCTGCAGGTGGCGATGCAGGACTCGGTCATGCACTACAGCCGCGGCGCATTCATCACCCAGGCGCGCACAGGCAAAGCCGCGCCGCGCCGCCGGCCCAGCGATAACCCGCCCGGCGGCATCTTTCCGTGCAAGCCCGGCGGCCCCAACGATTACGTCTACCTGCTGACGAGCCGCGCCAACCCCGAGCACTGGCCCCGCCTGTTGAAGCTGATCGGACGCGAGGACCTGATCGGTGACCCGCGCTATGACACTCCAGAGGCCCGCTTGAAATGCGAGGCCGAGGTCGACGAGATCGTCTCCGGTTGGACGCGGCAGCGCACGAAGCATGAGGCGATGACGCAGTTGAGCGCGGTCGGCGTCCCTGCCGGCGCCGTGCTCGAACTCGATGGAACTGACCAACGAGCCGAGCTTCCGCCAGCGCGGCATTCTGCAAACGATGACGCACGGCGAACGCGAGATGACGATGCCAACCTGGCCGGTTCGCTTCGACGGTGTCCCAACAGCCGTCAAATCGGCGCCGCTGCTCGGGGAGCACACCAACGAAGTGCTTGCCGACTGGCTCGGCCTCGACGCCGACGCCGTTGGGGAGTTGCGGCGCGACGGGATCGTCTGAGACGCTTGCCGGCACTCTTGCTGCCATCCCGAGGGGCGGCAACGCCCAGCGTTGGGGCGCGCAATCAAGGGTAGGCGAGTCAGCGCGGTAAGTGATTACCGCACTGACGGCCTTTGTTTTCTGTGTTGCACAGCGGGAGGCCGCGCCAACCCGGATGGTTCTTTCTGTATTGTCAGGTGTATATTCATAGACCACTTCCTGTCGCACGCGCGCAGCGCGTCACCGATCGTCCGCACAACTCAAAACGCGTCCACCAGCCAGTCGAGCGTAGCCACCCCCAACAGGGCCGTTGCGATATCAAACACGAGCCACCAACGACTGCGACGGCGGGCGTTTCCAAGGATCCCGCCACGCTCGCGCAGAATGACGACCGAACAAGCAATTCCCAGCATTGCCAGCAGAAGAAATGGCGTCGCCAGGAATGCCACCAAGCCGCGCACAAGACTCGCAGGCAACCGCGGTTTCAGCGAGCCCCCGGTACATGGCCCGTCAGGACAATCATCCTGCGCCGAACCATCCGTTGTCATCAGCTTCTTTGGGGATTCCCGCGCCCCACTCTGTCTCCTTCGTGCCCGCAGCGTCCCCAAAGGCATGCGCAGACGCCGGACTCTGAGGGTGAAGGACGGATAAACATTGTCCACCGACGGATAGGCTTCACCTTCCGCCAGAAACGCAGCATGCTTCGCCAGACGCTCGAATCCCTCCGCGAGGATTATCTTGATGCGTCTCCCTTCCTGATCTTGCGTCGCATCGGCATCAGACCACAGGTCAGCCGCTCGTCGCAGCCACTCAGCCGTCGTCATGGTTGGTTGCATCTGCAACCGAATACTTTGACGATCGTGCTTATGTCGAGGGGCCTAGCGGAAGCGTGAAGCGGCCTCATCCGAGCCTCCACTGCGTGGCGGTGCCACCTGACGGCGACGGATTTGATCTCTTTGATATGCGACATAACGCGCCAGTCGCTCATAGCTGACTGCAATATCCGTCATCATTCGTTTAGCTCTCCGATCGGGCATTTCTCCCGCCAGCGTTCGCGCGGCGTAGACCTAGCCGACCAGACCGCTACTGTAATCATCGAGAATTGTTACCAGCAGGCGGCGAGGGGACAATCGCCTCTTCGCGCCTAACGAAAGCGTGATCACAAATAGTGATCTATGCTGCGCCTTGCCCGACGGAGCGCGAGAGTCGGGTTGAGGAAGTTGCGGCAGGGGCTGCGCTCGCCACCGGGCAATCCGGTGGCGCGGATGCGGTCTGCCTCGTTTCTGACTTCGACGGTCCTCGTCCCTACTGCCGGGGCGAACTCTCTCTCAGTCGCCAGACCCCCGACTGAACCGGGCAAACAGCGCCCTCACCCAAGTGTCGAAATCGGGATCATCTGCGTCGACAGCCCGCAGATAAGTAAACTGGCTCGGCTCGTGTCTGCGGTCGAAGATGCCGGGGTAAGGGTCGGTGCCGATGGAGCGAAGGCGAATCTGGCCGGGTTCCACCGAGAGAGAGCGCCGTCGCAGCTGGACGGGTTCGAGTGCAAGCACGCCAAACGATATGCCAACACCAGGGATCACCGATGGCCCCCCGCCGCATGTGCGCGGCACCGGTACCATAGCAACACTCCATTGCAGTGTCACCATGGAGGCGCGCCGTGGGCTGGCGCGCGCGCTGTGAGCGCCCCTGGGCTGTTCGTGCGGGCTTCGGTTGTCGTGCGGCTCCAACCTTCACGCCGCCATCGGCACCACCTGCCCGCCCGGCACGTGATCCAGATGGCACGCCGACACGTGCCCCTCGCCCACCGACCGCAGCACCGGCTCCTCCACCCGGCAGCGATCGAACACGAACGGGCACCGCGTATGAAACCGGCAGCCGCTCGGCGGGTTGATCGGGCTCGGCACATCGCCGGTCAGGATGATGCGCTGCCGCTTTGCCGTCGGATCCGGCACCGGAACCGCCGATAACAGCGCACGCGTATAGGGGTGGTGCGATTTCGCGAACAGCGTGCGGCGGTCGGCCAGTTCGACGATCTTTCCCAGGTACATCACCGCCACGCGGTGCGTCAGATGCTCCACGATGGCGAGGTCATGGCTGATGAACAGCAGCGCCATGCCGAACTCGTCCTGCAGATCGACCAGCAGGTTGATGATCTGCGCCTTCACCGACACATCGAGCGCCGACACCGCCTCATCGCAGATGATCAGGTCCGCGCCAGGCGCCAGCGCACGCGCAATGCCGATGCGCTGCCGCTGGCCACCGGAGAATTCGTGCGGGTAGCGGCCGATCGCGTCGCGCGGAAGCTGCACCTTGTCCATCAGCAGCTCGACGCGCTTGGTCAGCTCGCGACCACCGCGCACGATACCGAAATTGATCAGCGGCTCGGCCAGGATGTCGCGCACCTTCATGCGTGGGTTCAGCGAGGAGAACGGATCCTGGAACACCACCTGCACGCGCCGCCGTAGCGGGCGCAGGCGCGCCGCCGACAGATTGTCGATCCGATCGCCGGCGAGATACACCTCCCCGTCGGTGATCGAGTACAATCGCAAGATCGCCTTGCCGACAGTGGACTTGCCGCAACCGGACTCACCCACCAGCGAGAGCGTCTCGCCGCGATTGATGGTGAACGTCACGCCATCGACCGCGTAGACCTTGGCAGTCTCCTGGCCCAGCAACCCGCCGAAGATCGGGAAATGCTTCTTCAGGCCGTTGACCTCGAGGAGCGGACGCACCGCGCTCACGCTGCCGCCATCCGCCGTTCGGCGTAGTGGCAGGCGACCAGGTGATTCTGCGCCTTGGTCTCGATCGCCGGTGCAACGCGCGTGCACAGTTCAGTCGCCGTCGGACAGCGCCCGGCGAACGGGCAGCCAACGATCTTCTGTCGCAAACTCGGCACCAGGCCGGTGATCTCGGCCAATCTGCTGCGTCCGCCATCCACCAGCGACGATCCGAGCTTTGGCACCGAGCCCAGCAACCCGCGCGTATAGGGATGCATCGGACGAGCGAAGATCTCCTCGACCGCTCCCTCCTCCACCTTGCGCCCCGCGTACATCACCACGACGCGTTGGCACATCTCCGCGACCACCCCGAGATCATGCGTGATCAGCATGATTGCCGACCCCAGCCGGCGCTTCAGATCGCGCATCAGGTCCAGAATCTGCGCCTGAATAGTCACGTCCAGCGCCGTGGTCGGCTCGTCCGCGATCAGCAGCTTCGGATTGCATGCCAGCGCCATCGCGATCATCACCCGCTGCCGCATGCCGCCGGAAAGCTGGTGCGGATACTCCCGCACCCGTCGCTCCGGCGCCGGAATGCCCACCAGCACCAGCATCTCGACTGCCCGCTTCTCGGCGTCGCGCGACGACAGGCCCTGGTGAAGCTGCAGCGTCTCGCCGATCTGCCTACCAACCGTCAGCACCGGATTCAGGCTCGTCATCGGCTCCTGAAATATCATCGAGATCGCATTGCCGCGGATGTCGCGCATCTCCGGCTCGGAAACCTCAAGCAGGTTGCGGCCCTCGAAGCGGATCGCACCCGCGATCTTGCCGGGCGGCTCCTGAATCAGCCGCAGGATCGACATCGCGGTGACCGACTTGCCGCAGCCTGATTCGCCGACGATGCCGAGAGTCTCACCGGCATTGACGTGAAACGAAACTCCCTCCACCGCGCGTACTACACCGTCAGGTGTGCCGAAATGCGTCTGCAGATTTTCGACTTCCAGCAGCGCCATCTCAGAGCCGCTTGGCGAGCCGCGGGTCGAGCGCGTCGCGCAGCCCGTCACCGAGCAGGTTCACCGACAGCACGGTGATGCAAAGGAAGATCGCCGGGAAGAACACGATGTATGGCTTCACCTGCCATAGCGCTCTGCCCTCCGCCATGATGTTGCCCCAGCTCGGAATGATCGGCGGCGTGCCGGCGCCGATGAACGACAGCGCCGCCTCGGTGATCATCGCCGATGCGCAGATGAACGTGGCGTTCACCATCAGCGGCGCCAAGGTGTTCGGCAGAATGTGCTTGATGATGATCATTGGCGTTCGGGTGCCGGACGCAACAGCCGCCTCCACATACGGTTGCTCGCGCAGGCTGAGCACCACGCCGCGGATCAGCCGGGATACGCGAGGGAAGTCCGCTATGCTGATGGCGATGATCACGTTCTGCACCGAGGCTCGGGTCAGCGCCATCAGGGCGATCGCCAGCAGGATCGGAGGAATGGACATCAGCCCGTCCATCACCCGCATGATGATGGAATCGAGCAGTCGGCTGAATCCCGAAACCAGGCCGACGAACGTTCCCATGATCGAGGCGATCGTCGCCACTGCGAACCCGACGATGAGCGAGACACGCGCGCCATAGATGACACGTGAATACACGTCCCGCCCCAGCATATCGCTGCCGAACCAGAATTGCGCCGACGGTTCACGCGTCCGTTTTGCCGGTGCCAGCGCCGTGGGATCCACCGTGCCAAGATACGGCGCAAGGATGGCCATCAGGATTATCAGGAACACCAGCGCCCCGCCGATCACGATGGTCGGATTGCGACGGACAAAAGTCATCACTCTGCCGCGCTGTCTGGGCGCCGGCAGCACGTCGGCCAGGGCAGGCGCAGCCACATAACCGGTTTGGCTGGTGGTCGCGGAGCTCATGGCAAGCATCCCCTCGTCACGGCCGACCCCAGGAATGGCATGTGCCGGCCATCAATACCGGATCCTCGGGTCAAGCAAAGTGTAAGTCAGATCGACTGCGAGGTTGACCAGTACATAGCTGAAGCTGAACAGCAGCACGACGCCCTGGATCACCGGATAGTCCCGGCGCAGGATTGCATCGACCGTCAACCGTCCGAGACCGGGGATAGCGAACACGCTCTCGGTCAACACCGCGCCGGCAATCAGCAATGCGATGCCGTTGCCGATCACGGTGACGATCGGCACCGCGGCATTCTTCAACGCATGCACGAACAGCACCGCGCGCTGACCGACGCCCTTCGCCTTCGCCGTGCGCACATAGTCCTGGCTCAGTACGTCCAGCATTGTCGCCCGCGTGATGCGTGCCAGCAGAGCGATGAAGGCCAGGCCCAGGGCGATGGTGGGCAAGATCAGGTTTCGCAGGAACGGCCATAATCCGTCGTCGAGAGAATGGAACCCCTGCACTGGCAACCAGTCGAGCTGCAGCGCGAACAGATACGCCAGCACGTAGCCCACCACGAAGACCGGCACGGAAAAGCCCAGCACTGCCAACGCCATCACCGCACTGTCGATCCAGGAGCCGTGCTTCCACGCCGCGAGCACACCCAGCGGGATTGCGATGACGACGGAAAATACCACCGCCAGCACCATCAGCGACAGCGTCGGTTCGATGCGCTGCGCGATCATGTGGCTGACCGGCAGGTTGGTGAAGATCGAGGTGCCGAGATCACCGTGCATGATCTGCCAGAGCCACTCGCCGAACCGCACGAGGAACGGCCGGTCAAGACCGAGCGAGGCACGGATGCGTTCGACGTCTGCGGGCGTGGCCTGATCGCCGGCGATGATCGCGGCCGGATCGCCGGGCGCCAGATACAGCAGGCTGAACACGAAGAACGCGACAACAAGCATTACCGGAATGGTGGCCAGGATGCGCCGCGTGGCGTAGGCAAGCATGCGGTTGCGGCCGGCTCAGCGTGCGGACCGACCGGACGGACGCGCCGCGTCGCCACCGAATAGGCCAGCCCTGAAAATTCCAAGCCGATGCATTGCCTGCTCGAGCCTCCGCCTTGCGTTTCTTCTCGCTTGCATGTCGGTCCCAGCCCCGACGGCACGTAGCCTGCCTCAGCCGGGCGGGAAAGGCCAGGGGTTGTGCGGTGCAGTATCCTGGTGCGTCCGTCTCCCCGCGCCGCACCGCAAGCTTGGTCGAGGCAGCAAGTTTCTGTAGTGACAGGCCCCATGCACGCGTTGCTGCTCCGCCTCGCCACCCAGCTTCCGCCACCCGCACGGCACTTCGCCACACCGGCGCGTATCGCGACGCTGGTGCAGTTCCTGATGTTCGGCACAGTCGGCGTGGTCGGCTTCCTCTTCGATACGGCGACGGTATACTCACTGCGCCGCTCGCTGGGCCTGTATGGCGCCGGCGCGGTCGCCTACCTGGTGGCTGCGACGGTCACCTGGCTTCTGAACCGAGTGTGGACCTTCCGCGGCCTGGGGGATGGTCCGGTGCATCAGCAGTGGGCCCGCTTCCTAGGCGTCAACCTCGGCGGCTTCGTGTTGAACCGTGGCGCCTACGCGCTGCTGGTCACTTTCGTGGCGCTCTGCGCGGAGCAGCCGGTCTATGCCGTCGCCGCCGGTGCACTCGTCGGCATGTTCCTGAACTTCAGTCTCTCGCGCGCGATCGTATTCCGCTGACCTTCGGTCCGTTCACCACCGCCTGAGCGACGGGATTGCAACCATACAATGTGAATGCCGGCAGTAACCCTTCGGTCAGACATTCGCGCGCTTAATTGCTACCGAAAGTTGTAACCAGGGCTGCACCACAACTAAAATAGATGCGACAGCCTCGCTCTCCAGGGCGTCGCGATCATGTATCAGTTCGCTGGCAGTTCGATCGGCAAGGCCTCGCTGAGCTCCGCCGATCTTGGCATCCTCCCCATTTCGTATGCTGAACCGGCCTGTTGGCCGATCTGCGGATGGCGTGGTGCAATAAAGCGCCTCATCGACATCGTCGTCGCGCTGCTCGGTCTCATCGTTCTCTCGCCACTCTTGCTGGTGACCGCCGTCGCCATCCGATTGGAAACCCCGGGCAACGCGCTGTTCCGCCAGCGCCGCATCGGCTTCGCCAATCTCGGCTTCGACATGTGGAAGCTCCGCACGATGCGTCAGCATGAGTTGGAGCCCGGCTGGCTGATCCAGGCCACGCGCAACGACAAGCGCTTCACGCGGCTCGGCATCGTCCTGCGCCAACTCTCGATCGATGAGCTGCCGCAATTGCTCAACGTGTTGCGCGGCGACATGTCCCTGGTCGGACCGCGACCGCACGCGCCAGGCACGCGCGCCGGCACCAAGCCGTTCGAGATGGTCACACCGTATTACGCCGAGCGCCATCGCGTGCGGCCGGGAATGACCGGGCTTGCCCAGGTGCGCGGCTGGCGCGGTGAGACCGAAACGGAGGAGAAGCTGCTCCGTCGCGTCGAGTCAGACCTGGAATATATCGACAATTGGTCGCTCTGGCTGGATTTCGTGATCCTCGCACGCACGATCATGCCGGTATTCGCCACGCGCAACGCCTATTGAGCGGCGAGGGCACGACCATGTTGCACACACTGCCCGTCCGAGATGCTGACAAGCTGAGCCGCCCGACCAGCCTGAGCGTCGCCGTGCTGATCCCCTGCTACAACGAGGAACTTGCGGTCGCTGAGGTGATCGCGGGGTTCCGCGCCAGCCTGCCGGACGCAACCATGCTGGTGTACGACAACAACTCGTCTGACCGCACCCGCCAGATAGCCAGCCGCGCCGGCGCTGTGGTTCGCAATGAGACCCTGCAGGGGAAGGGGCACGTGGTGCGGCGCATGTTCGCCGACGTGGAGGCGGATATCTACGTGCTGGTTGATGGCGACAATACTTACGATCCCGCCGCCGCTCCCGTCATGGTGCGGCAGCTCATGGAAAACCGGCTCGATATGGTCACCGCGGTTCGCCTGCCAACCGGGCAGGACGCCTATCGGCCCGGCCACCGCATCGGCAACCGTGTACTGAGCTTTCTCGTGTGCCGCGTGTTCGGCAACCGCGTCAGCGACGTGCTGTCCGGCTATCGCGTATTCAGCCGGCGCTTTGTTAAGTCGTTCCCGGCGCTCGCCACCGGCTTCGAGACCGAGACCGAATTCACCATCCACGCCCTCGAGCTCAGAATGCCGATCGGCGAACTGGTGACGCAGTATCGCGGCCGCGTCACGGGATCGCGCTCCAAGCTGCACACGATCTCCGATGGGATCCGCATCCTTCGCACCATCATGCGACTGGTAAAGCAGGAACGCCCGTTGCAATCATTCGGGCTGACGGGAGCCGCGCTGCTCATCATCGGTCTCGCTCTCGGCCTACCGGTCGTGTTGCACTTTCTGCACAGCGGCATGGTGCCGCGGCTGCCCACGGCACTGCTGGCAACCGGACTGGTACTGGCTTCCTCGCTGTCCTTCGTATGCGGCTTCGTGCTCGAACAGGTGGCGCGCGGGCGGCAGGAGCTGAAGCGGCTGGCCTACCTCTCGATCCCAGCGATTGGCAGCGACCGATGACTGCACGGCACATAGCCGGCGCCGCGCGTCCATCGCATGGCGAGTACGATGCCGATGTGGTGATCCTGTCGTTCGACCGACCCGAGGAAACCCTGGCCGCAATCAACTCGGCGCTCGAACAGACCGGCGTGTCGCGTCATATCTTCATTGTCGATCAGGGTTCGCGGCCCGAGAACCTCGCACGGCTCGCTGCCGTCGTCGCCGGAAGACAGGACGCGACGCTGGTGGCACTTGACCACAACCATGGCGTTGCCGGCGGACGCAATCGCGGATCGGCGCTCGGCCATGGCCGTGTAATCTTCGGCATCGACAACGATGCCGAGTTCGCCGACACAACCACGCTTGCACGCGCCGTCGCCGCGCTGGATGGAGATCCAACACTCGCCGCGATCGGTTGCCGCATCCTGCTGGGCACGTCGGATGCAGACGACATGTCGTCGTGGGGCTATCCAACCAGTCTTCTGCCGCGCGCGGGCGAGTCATTCGACACGGTCACCTTCGTCGGCGCCGGACATGCCATCCGCCGCGCCGCGTGGGATGGCTACGACGAGGCACTGTTCTTCTGCTGGGAGGAATTCGATTTCTGCTTGAGCGCCATCGAGCGCGGGTGGCGCATTCGCTACCACGGCGACATTGCGGTTCACCATAAGGTCAGCCCGGAGCAGCGTGTCGCATGGTCCGGCACTCGCTGGTTCCACTTCGTGCGCAACCGGCTCTACATCGAGCGCAAATGGGGTGCCAAGTGGATCGGCCTGCTGCCGCGCCTCACGTTCTATCTGCTCAAGGGTGCACGAAATGGCGTGCTGACGCAGACTGTGCGGGCCGTGCCTGGGGCGATCCGTCTGTCATCCTTCGTGAAGGCGCGACACCATTCACCGGCAGCGCTCAGCTACCTCCGGGCGAATGA
The DNA here is from genome assembly GCA_963818775.1 of uncultured Alphaproteobacteria bacterium. GTDB lineage: Bacteria > Pseudomonadota > Alphaproteobacteria > Acetobacterales > Acetobacteraceae > JAMXLO01. The sequence continues at coordinate 122,515 of CAWFUF010000009.1, forward strand.
CGCGGCCTATCGCACTCATTGGCCAACCATCGCCTGGCTTCCCCTTCCCTTCGCGGGAGGGGGTTAGGGGGAGGGGGCCGCCACCGCCCGCGCGAGCACCTCGCCGGCGTGCCGGCACTGCGCCGCATCGACATTCAGATGCGTCACCGCACGCACCGTTCGCGTCGCGAACGCCGACACCAGCACGCCGCTCTCCTGCGCGCGCCGCACCACCGTCGCGGCATCCGGCAACGGTTCGGGCACGCGGAAGATCACGATGTTGCTCTGCACTGTCGCTAGATCGATCTCCACCCGCGTATCCGCCAGCCGTTCGGCCATGATCCGCGCGTTCGCATGATCCTCGGCCAGGCGCGAGATGTTGGTGTCGAGCGCATACAGCCCGGCGGCGGCGAGAATACCGGACTGACGCATCGCACCACCGAACATGCGTCGTGCGCGCACCGCACGCTGCATGTCGCCGGTACGGCCGGCGATGACACTGCCGACCGGGCACCCAAGCCCCTTCGACAACGCCACCGACACCACGTCGAACGGTGCCGCTAGCTCTGCGAGTGAAAGTCCAGTCGCCACCGCCGTATTGAACAGCCGCGCACCGTCCAGATAGCTCGCCATGCCCAGCTCGCGTGCCGCGGCACAGATTGCCACGACGTCCTCCTGCGGGAACACGACGCCACCGCCGCGGTTGTGGGTATTCTCGATGGCCACCAACGTGGTCGGGGGAAAGATGATGTGGCCCGGGGGCTTGAACGCGGCACGCAGGTCGGCCGCAGTAAACAACCCGCCACGTCCGACCACGGTGAACTGCACGCCCGAATTCGCCGCCGCGGCACCCAACTCATGCCAGACGACATGCGCCTCATCGCCCACCACCACATCGTCGCCCGGGCGCGTCAGCAGCTTCAGGCCGATCTGGTTCGCCATCGTGCCACTCGGCACGAAGAGCGCCGCCTCCTTGCCCAGCAGCGCGGCGATCTTCTCTTGCAGCGCGCGCACTGTGGGGTCCTCACCATACTGGTCGTCGCCAACGGGCGCGTTCGCCATCGCCGCGCGCATCGGATAGGACGGCAGCGTCACCGTGTCCGAGCGCAGATCGATCCGTTGCATGAGCCGCTCCCTTACCTCGCCTGTTCGGCGGCAGCCGCGCCGCTGTGACGCCAGCCGCGTGCCACGCGACCAAGCCCGTAGGCGAACGCCGCGCTGAACAGTAGCGGTATCGCCGCCACATAGAACAGCTGATACCCCGGCAGATGCGTGCGCAAGAGCACCCCGCCGATCACCGCCCGGCAATCGAGCCGATCTTGGCCACCGCCACCGCCAGCGCCCAGCCCTCGGCGTTCGCACAACCACGAACGAGATGCCGGCGAAGTCGAACCCGTCGAGCAGCATGCAGACGAACATCCAGCCGAGCAGGCTCCATGCGAAGCGCCCGACCCGCTGCGTCTCGATCAGCGCCGATACGCCGACGATCGGTCGCCGCACGCCCGAACTTCTCCCCATAACCACGATACCGAAAGCCCGCACAGCGACAACACGCCTATCCCCGCGAGGCAGAGCGATCTAACGTCACACACCAATGTCGCAGAGTTCTGTCATTGCGAGGAACGAAGCGACGCGGCAATCGCAACCGGTGCTGGCACTGACCGGTCCACTATCCTGACCGAGATTGCTTCGCTCCGCTCGCAATGACGGGCCAGCCAGTGTGACGGCTCCCGCGATCGACGGATTGCGCTGCGCGAACCCGCCGCCGCGAAAACGGCACAAGCTCCGTCACATACGCATGGATCAGGCGATGTCGCCCAGTCGATAGAACCGCGCCGCCGTGCCGTGGAACAGTGCGGCCTTCTCCGCGTCCGAAAATCCGGCCGCCAGGCGCTTGAACGCGTTCCACAACACGGGATAGCTGCACATCCCCTTGTCCACCGGGAAGTTGCTCTCGAACATGCAGCGTTGCGCGCCGAACGCCTCGATGCATGTCTCCATGAACGGCCGCCACGCCGCAGCCAGCTCACCCGACGATGGCGGCAGTATCTCCTCATGGAACGCAAAGCCGCGAATGGTCATAGCAAGGCCGCCGAGCTTCAGATGCACATTAGGACACCTCGCCAGCTCGCGCAGATCGCGCCGCCACGCAGCAAACGTCTCGTCCGGCCGCTCGCGATACGGACCAACGCGGATCGGACCGCCGCAATGATTGGCGCAAATCGGCTGATCGGGAAACGCGCGCGCCAGATCGATTAGTTCGCGCAATTGCGGATGATACAGCGAGCATTCATACGACAGCCCGAAGCGACGCAGCCGTCCGAGCCCAATGCGGAAGGCGGGGTCCATCAGCAGATGCTGCACCGCCGGCGTGGCCGTAGTCAGGATTATCGCCGAGTCCCAGCCTGCACTCTGACGAATGCCCTTGAAGCGGTCACCGCCGGCCGCGATGTGCGCCTCCAGCACCGAATCGATCTGCTCACCCAACCGGAAGTCGCAATGACCGACGATGCCGGCGCATGCACGCAAGCCGGCGGCCTCCGCGCGCGCAGCGGTGGCGGCGACATATTCGGTCTCGCCCACCGGACGCAGCTCGGCTGGCCCATCGCTGCGATAGGCGAAGCCGCACTGGATGAACACGGTGGCCCGCACGTTATGACCCGACGCGAGGTCGGCGCGCAGCTCATCGAGCAGATAGCGCCCATTGCGCTCCCACAAATGATGGTGCGCATCGACGATCGGCAGCGCGGGATCGATGATGTCCTCGTGCAGCTTCGCGAGCCACGCCTCGTTCACGTGCGGATGCGGATAGGCCTGGGGTTCCCCGGTTGCCGCGCTCATGCCGGTCTCCTTGGTTGGACCGGCACGAGGCTACACCCGAACGTCATGTCGCGGAACTCAAGCCGCCTCGGCGAACTCCGCCTCGCGGGCGCGCTGTGTCGGCGTGTCCACCAGCACGCGAGCGAAGCGCTTCATCATCTCCGCCGACAGATCCTTCGCGGTATCCCACTGCGCGCCCTCACCGGCCATGACGAAGCGATGCAGTGCGGGTATTTCCCGTCGATACGAGACATCGCGCGCCGCCAGCCGGCGCTCGCGCAGATCGCCCTTGAACTGTTCGCGCAGGAAACCATAAGCAAGCAGTTCGCTCAGCAGGATCGTTATCATGTCCTCGGCCTGCGTCGGCTCGAACTCAACCAGATCGATGATTGCCTTGCGCGCACTCTCCAACGCGAGAAACTGCATGTAGATGACGTTGCATATCGCACGGTGCCAATCGTCGTCGCACGTGCTGCCTGACTCAGGCGCCTTGATCTCGGCGAGCCTGCGCAGCGAATCGCGCATGACCTTCATATACGTGTAGAACGCCGTGACGTGCTTGACGACGTTGGCCTCCAGCACCTGAAGGTCCTTCACCGATGCCTCGAACACCGGGAAGTAGCTTTCCTGGGAGGTAAAGCGGCTGGTATCCGCCGGCAGCTCGCCGTCGATCACGTGCGGCATGCCGCCCTGCGGGCCGCGCTGGAACAGGTCGACGTAGCGCTGCACCATCTCCACCACGGCGCTGACCCGGCACAGAGTGGCAATCTCGCAGGCGAACAGATCGACCACGCCGAGCCGCGCGCTGCCCGCCTGATAGGTCCAGGCCAACACGCCGCCACCCACTGCGCAGATCGCGCCAATGAAAGGACCGCTCGAGGCTATGGCAGCGAGTCCGTGCCTCACCCAGGGCCAGACGCTATCACTCTCGTGCAGCTCCTTCCAATTGCTCACGAGTTCATACTCGAAGCAGAACGCCAGCGCGGCAATCACGCCGACGACCATCAGGATGACGGCGACCGAGAAGATCAGTCGCAGGTCGGCGACATGCCGTGAGCGGCCGAGCCGCTCGAATGTCGAGGAATCCTTGCCAAGGCGAAGCTGGCGAACGATGGCGAATGGCGACAGCACTGACATGACACCCATGACCCCTCCCCAACGATGCCTGAGCGCAGCACACTGTCGCCCGCTTCGCTGTGACCAGGATCACGTCTGGCGCCGATTTCTGACGTCGTCCGTCTCGTACGAGGATCGGCCTGGTGGCTTCCCGCGCACCGTCAATCGGCATTGACAATTCTGGGCGGATGGTGTGTCCTAAATACCGCTGCGTGTGTGGCCCTTACCCGTGAGGATGGGGAACGTTGCGACCACACCATAGAGCTACGCGGTCGCCAAGTGCTCAAACACCGCGCAGCAACCTCTGCGCGCTGGCCGCAGCCAGCAGCAGGTTGGCCAGCAGGACGACGACAGTCCTGGCATTCCCGTGTCCTACCTACGCAGCGGCAAAGTGCCGATCAGCCCGACCACGCCGCCAGCCATCACATAATAGGCCGGCACCATGTTGCTGCCGGTCAGCGCGATCAGCCATGTGATCATTAAGGCCGCCGTCCCACCGAACACCGATACGGCGATGTTATCGGACAGGCCAAGACCGGTCGCGAGTGCCCTGTTGGGGAACATGTCGCCGATCCCGGTCAGAATCGGTCCCTGATAAATCGCGATCACCACGCCGAACACCAGTTGATAGATCAGCAACGTCGTCAAACTTGGCGCCGCGTTGATCAGGGCGAACATCGGATAGGCCAGCAGGATCAGCAGCACCGACGCCGCGCGCAGCAGCACCTTCGCACCGATGCGATCGACGAAATGGCCGATCACCGGGATCAGCACACCGGCAGTGATCGTGCCCACCATTGTCGCGGTGAAGCCGGCAGATTGCGGCAAATGCAGAGCGCGCACCGAATATATCGGCGTATAGATCAGCAACGTGTAGGTGCAGATCGTCGAAAGGGTGATCAGCGCGCCAGACGCGAGTGCCTCCTTGGGATGCTTGGTGATCACGTCGCGGAACGGCGTGCCGGTCGGTTCATGGGTGCGCCGATGCTCCGGCGGATCGGCAATACGTGTGCGCAGGACGTAGCCCACCGGCCCGATCAGCAGACCGAGCAGGAACGGCACGCGCCAACCCCAGGACTCCAGCGCCTCAGGGCTGAACCCGTGCGATACGATCGTGCCGACAGCCGAGCCAAGCGCGATGAACAGACTGCTGCTGGCATACACCCAACTCACGTAATAGCCGGTGCGGCCCTCGGGCGCGTATTCGCGCATGAACGCCGTCGCACTGCCCATCTCACCACCGGTCGAGAAGCCCTGCATCAGCCGCGCCAGCAACAGCAGCAACGGCGCAGCAATACCGATCTGCGCGTAGGTCGGCATCAGCGCGATCATAGCGGTGCCGATGCACATCAGCATGATGGTCAGCGACAGCGCCGCCTTGCGGCCCATCTTGTCGGAGTACATGCCCAGCAGAGTGCCGCCGAGCGGACGCATGAAGAACCCGACGCTGAACGTGCCGAGTGATAGCAGCAGCGAGGTCAGCGGGTTGGCGACGGGAAAAAAGAGCTTCGCGATGATGGCGGCGAACACGCCGTACAGCATGAAGTTGTACCATTCGAGCCCATTGCCGATCACCGCTGCGGCAACGGCGCGTGGCCCCGTTATAGCGATCGGCCCACCGCGGATCGCAACCTGCCGCTGCATGCTGCTTCTCCCAAGTCGGGCGGGCAGCCTAAACCTAGACCGTCACCTGCATCTCGCCCAGATACGCCTCGCGTATGAGCGGGTTCTTCCGCAGCTCGGACGCGCTGCCGGACAGCACCACCTGGCCGGTCTGCAGCACATAGGCCCGATGCGCGATGGACAGCGCCATGTTGGCGTTCTGCTCCACCATGAAGATAGTCGTACCCTGCTTGTTGATCTCCTGGATGATGTCGAACACCTGCTCGACGAAGATTGGCGCCAGGCCCATCGACGGCTCATCCATGCACAGCAGTTTCGGCCGCGCCATCAGCGCGCGCCCCATCGCCACCATCTGCTGCTCGCCGCCCGACAGCGTGCCGGCGATCTGCATGCGCCGTTCCTTCACGCGCGGGAACAACGCATAGACGCGCTCCAGGTCCTGGTCGAACTCAGCGCCGCGCTTGCGCAGATAGGCGCCCATCTCCAGGTTCTCGAACACCGTCATGCGCGGGAACAGCCGGCGCGCCTCCAGCACCGGTGCGATGCCGCGACGCACCCGTTCGGCCGTCGCCATCCGCTCGATCGCCTCGCCCTGATAAACCACGCTGCCGCGCGTCGGGCGCACCACGCCCATGATGGTCTTCATCGTGGTGGACTTGCCGGACGCATTGCCGCCGAGTAGCGACACGATCTCGCCCTCGCCGATCGTGTAGTTCACCTGCTTCAGAACGTGCAGATCGCCGTAGTAGGTGTCGACGTCCTTGAATTCGAGAAGCATCAGACCGAAGCCCCCGCCAGCGATGCCTGCGCGTTGCGCCCGAGATACGCGCGCAGCACCTCCTCGTTGCGCCGCACCTCATCCGGCTTGCCGCGCGCGATCACCTCGCCATGGTCGAGCACATAGACCGTATCCGCCAGTGTAGTGACGACATCCAGCTTGTGCTCGATCAGCAGCACGGTCAGCCCTAGCCCGTTCAGACTCTTGATCTGCTCTGCCAGTTCCAGCGTCTCCGCCGGATTCATCCCAGCCGTCGGCTCGTCCAGCAGCAGAATGCGCGGCCGCGACGCCAGCGCGCGTGCGATCTCGATGCGGCGGCGATTGGCGTAGGACAGTCCTGCAACCATTTGCCCAACGCGCGGCGTCAGCCGATTGCCGAAGATCGAGAAGATCTCCATCGCCCACTCGCGCGCCTGCGCCTCCTCGGCGTTGGTGCCGGGCGGGCGCAGGATCGCCGCCAGCGTTCCTGTCTTCAGCCGCGCGTGCTGCCCGATCAGCGCGTTCTCCATCACCGTCAGGTTGGGAAACAGCCGCAGGTTCTGGAACGTGCGCGCAATGCCCTTTTCCAAAATCTGGTAGTCAGGCAGCCCCATGATCTCCTCGCCGTGGAAGCGGATCGAGCCTTCCTCTGCCTCCACCAGCCCCGTGATGACATTGAACAGCGTGGACTTGCCCGACCCGTTCGGACCGATGACCGCCACCACGCCGCCCTTCGGCACCATGAGCTCAACCCGGTTCAACGCGGTGAGACCGCCGAAGCGCACGGTGACATCCTGAATGTCGAGCGCCGCCTCGCCGGTCCGCACATCGCCGCCCAGCCCGTGCAGCTTCAGATCGGTGAACCCTCCGCGCCGCACCTCCGCGTGCTGCTGATCGATGCTCAGCGCCGCCTGCTGTCGTGTCGCGGGGATCAACCCCTGCCGTCGGAAGAGCATCATGCCGACCAGGATGAGGCCGAAGATCAGCTCGATCGACGGCACAAGGTCCACCTGCTGCAACCAGTTCACGTCGACCAACCGTCCAAGCGCATGCAGCCATTCCGTCAGGTCCTGCAGCCACCACGATTGCAGAAGCTGCAGGATGAAGGCACCCAGCACCACGCCCCAGACGCTGCCGATGCCGCCGAACACGATCATCACCAGGATCATCACCGAGACCGGGAAGCCGAACATTTCGGGCGTCGCGGTCTGCAGCTTGGCGACATAGAACACGCCGGTCATCCCGCCGAACGCCGCACCGATGGCGAACGCCAGCAGCTTGAACTTGGTCCGGTTGATGCCCATCGCGCCGGCGGCGATCTCGTCCTCGCGTATCGCCATCCAGGCGCGGCCTATTCGCGAATCCCGTAATCGAATGCTGATGAAGACCAGCAGCGCCACCATGGCGATCGCGACGTAATAGTACGGCAGCGCGTCAACGCCGAAACTCCAGCCGAAGAATCGTGGCGCGGCGACGCCATTCAGTCCGGCGGCACCGTTGGTCAGATCGGACCAGTTGCGCACCACGATCGGCACGATCTCGCCGAACCCCAGCGTCACGATGGCGAGGTAGTCGCCTCTCAGCCGTAGTGTCGGTGCACCGAACAGGATGCCGAAGAACGCAGCCAGCGCCGCGGCAAGCGGCAATCCGATCCAGAACGACAGGGTGAAATGCACTACGCTGACGTCGCCCGTCTCGCCCGGCATCCGATGGACCAGGCCAAGGAACTGGAACGGCTCCCAGAAGCTGCTCCACTCCGGCTGAAGCTGGAACGCCGTCAGGATGCCGTAGGTATAGGCACCGATGGCGAAGAACGCGGCATATCCCAGGTCGAGCAGCCCGGCAAAGCCGACCACGATGTTCAGCCCAAGCGCCAGCGTCGCATACGCCGCCGCGTTGGCCATGCTGTCCACGTCGGCGTCATTGCTGTGCAGCAGCGGGAAGGCAATCGCCGCGGCGACCAGCAGCACCAGGCCGATGCGACGGCGATGCATCTCGGGGATGCGTGCGAACGGCCGCGTCAGGACCGAGACAGCGGCAGCGGCGGTGCCGTTCATACGAAGCGCCCTCTCATGACTTGTTGGGGGCGATGCGCCCGAACAGGCCGGCAGGCTTGAACACCAGCACAAGCACCAGGATCGAGAAGATGATGACGTCGGTCCACGCGGTGGCAATGAACTGTCCGCCCATCGCCTCGATCAGCCCGATCAGCACGCCGCCCACCATCGCGCCCGGCACGTTGCCGATGCCGCCCAGCACCGCGGCGGTGAACGCGCGCAGGCCAGCGGTAAAACCGATGATGAAGCTGGTGAAGTTGTAGTAGAGCCCGAAGATCAGCCCGCCGGCACCGGCCAGCGCCGAGCCAAGGAAGAAGGCCATGATGATGACCCTGTCCACCTCGACGCCCATCATGCGCGCCGCCTCTGCGTCCTGCGCCGTGGCGCGCATCGCCTTGCCGATCCGGCTGCGCTGCACGAACATGTACAGTGCTCCCATCAGCAGCAGCGCGATCGCCCAGATCAGCACAACGCGAAAGTCCAGCACCGCGCCGCCGATTTGCCAGCGGATCGTTGGCAACGGGTTGGGGAAGTTCTTGGAGTCCGCACCAACCGTCAGCAGAATCACATTGAACAGGATATAGGACACACCGATCGTCGTGATCATCGCCGCCGGTCCCTTCACGTTGCGCAAGGGACGCAGGCACAACCGCTCGATCGTCACGCCGAGCAGGCCGGAGAACAACATGGTGACCAGAAACGCCACCAGGAGCACGCCGACCAGAGGGAGACCCGTTAGGATCACCTCCTGACCGGACAGCCCGAACGATTGCAGCACGAACAATGCTATGAACGAGCCGACCATGAACACGTTGAAATGCGAGAAGTTGATCAGCTCCAGGATGCCGTAGACCAGGGTGAACCCGAGCGCCAGCAGCGAGTACATCGCACCCAGGCTCAACCCGTTGATCGTCTGCTGCAGCAGCAGATCGAAAGTGGTCATTACGCCGTGCCCGCGGCGTGGCGGCGCGCCATCATGCAAAGTCTCCCTGTTCGTATCATTGGCCGGCTTAAGCCGAAAGCAAGCGCCGTGCCTGTAGCACGATCCGGGATCCAGGACAGCATCGCCCTGGACCCGGCTATCGTTACGACTGCGGCGCGACGTCGATATACTTGTACTGCGCCGACACGTCGGTCAGCGACTTCGCCGCGTCTTTCTTGATCTGGAACACGCTGACCGTGCGATCCGCCAGATCGCCGTTGTCATCGAACGCCACCGTGCCCTGGATCGTCGGGACTTTTGCCGTCTGGATCGCATCGCGCACGTTCTCTCGGGTCACCGGCTTGCCCGAGGCCGCGACGCGCTTGACGGCATCGATGATCACCAGAGAAGCGTCATAGGCGGTAATCGTGTAGTCGTCAGGTGAGTCGTTGAAGCGTCCCTTGAAAGCGGCAATGAACTGCGCAGCCTTGGTGTCCTCTACCAGATGCGGCGCGGCGATCGAGGTATACCAGCCCTCCACCGCCGGGAAGCCGGCGCCGCTCAGCAGGTCCGAACTGGTCATGCCGTCCGGACCGCCCTTGATGACATTGGGAATGATGTCATAGGCCTGCTTCGCAAGCTTCACCCCCGCCTGCGTTACGCCGCCATAGTAGAGCGCGTCCGGATTCAACGACTTGATCTTGGTGAGTATCGCCGTGTAGTCGGCCGCCTTCGGATCCAGCCGGTCGCGGCCAAGCACCTTGATTCCCTTGGCCTCAGCCTGCTTCTGGAACGAGTTCGGCCACGCCAACGCCGAACGCGCCACTGTCATCCAGCACGTAGACCGACTTCACCTTCAGCTTCTCGGCGAAGAAGTTCGCCATGTTCGGGCCCTGGAAGGCATCAGTGGTCACGGTGCGGAAGTAGATCGGCTTGCCGGCGGGCCGATACTGCTCAGCGAACTTCGGGTTGGTGATGTCGGGATTGGTCGACGAAGGCGTGATTGTCGCCAGCCCGCCCTGGCTCAGGATCGGCGTCATCGCCTTGCCGGCGCCGCTCATCTGCGGACCGATCGCCGCGACCACGTCCTTGTCGGCGACCATCTTGCGCGCATTGGTCGCCGCCTGCGCCGGATCGTACTGGCCGGCGGTAGCCGTTCCGTCATCCGTCACCAGCAATTCGAACTTGTAACCCGGGATGCCGTGGCCCTCGTTGGCCGCATCGAACGCCATGACAATGGCATTCTTGACGCGCCCGGCGCCCTGCGAATCGGCGCCGGTCAGCGACAGATCCACCCCGATCTTGACCACCTTGTCGGCGGCATGCGCCGCGTCGACACCGGCGATCCCGATCACAGCCGTCGCCGTGGCGGCGAGCAGAGTTTGGCGTCTTGTCAGCATGTACTGGTCTCCCTGTGGGTAAATCATGATTGCGGCGCAGCGCCGATGTAATGGTACTGATGCACCATGTCGTCGGCGGAGTAGTTAACATCCTTCTTGATCTGGAACACGCTGATCGTCCGGTCCTGCAGGTCGCCGTTGGCATCGAACGAGATCAGCCCCTGCATCGTCTTCACCTTGGCCGTCTGGATGTAGTCCCGCACGCTGTCGCGGCTGAGATCCTTGTTGTCGGCGATCAGTCGCCTTATCGCGTCCGCGATCACCATCGCCGCGTCATAGGCAGTGATCGCGTAGTCCGACGGTACCGTGTTGTACTTTGCCTCGTACTGCTTCACCCAGGCCTCGGATGCCTTGTCCTCGGTGGTGTGCGGGGTCGCGATGGTGACGTACCAACCGTCAGCGGCGGGAAAGCCGGCAGCGGACAGCATCTCTGCCGAGTACATGCCGTCGCCGCCGCCTTTGATCACCTGCGGAATGATGTCGTAGGACTGCTTCGCCAGCTTCACCCCGGCCTGGCTGACGCCGCCATAGTATAGCGCATCCGGATTGAGCGACTTGATCTTGGTGAGGACCGCCGTGTAGTCGGCCGCCTTCGGATCCAGCCGGTCGCGCCCAAGTATCTTGATGCCCTTCGCCTCGGCCTGCTGCCGAAACCCGTCCGCGATGCCGACCCCGTAGGCGCCGGAATCATCCAGCACATACACCGACTTCACCCCAAGCCGGTCCGCGAAGTAGTTGGCAAGGTTCGGCCCCTGGAACGCGTCCGTCGTCACGGTACGGAAATAGATCGCCTTGCCTGCCGGCCTATATTGCTCGGCGAACTTGGGATTGGTGATGTCCGGGTTGGTGGAACTCGGCGTGATGGTCGCCAGATCGCCCTGGCTCAGGATCGGCGCCATCGCCTTGCCGGCGCCGCTCATCATCGGCCCGATCGCCGCCACCACATCCGTGTCCGACACCATCTTGCGCGCGTTGATCGCGGCCTGCGCCGGGTCATACTGGCCTGCCGTCGCGGTGCCGTCGTCCAGCATCAGGGGTTCGATCAGGTAGCCCGGAATCGAGTGCCTGGTGTTGATCTCCTCGAACGCCATCAGCGCGCCGTTCTCGATCCGCGCCGCGGCTTCCGCATCGGCGCCGGTCAGCGAGAGGTCGAGGCCCACCTTGATCACCTGGTCGGCGGCCTCCGCCGAGGCCCCAGCCAACGCGACGGCGACGGCGGTAGCGACAAGCTGCGCGGCAGCCCGGCGTGTCAGCAAGCGTTCTGTCCCCCTCATGACGGGTTCGTGCGCGCCATGATTAGGCGGATCGTGGCCGTTGGTCACGCAACATTATAATCTGACGGCTAGCGCCGGAGCCGCAGATCGACACCCCGGGCCATCCAGCCAGCCTCGATCGCGTCCAGATCGATGAAGCCCGCCGGATTGGCCCGCGACGGCTGCGCAGCGAGCCCTGGAGCCCGCTCGGTGCGCCAGATGCCGAGCAGGCGGCGCAGTTCGGGCAGAGGCTCGGGGCTGTCGTCCACCCGCAGGTTGAGGTCCGGAAAATCCTCGGTGGTAGTCAGCACCATGGCGGCCGACTGCCTGCCGCGCCGATCGCCGCCTGCCGCTTCACCCGCCTCCATCGCCACCATCAGCCGCTCGGGCAGGTCGAGCGCTGGGTTCGCCTCCCAGGCGGCCAGCGTCGCACGGACGGTCGGCTCGCCCGCCAGCATGTTGCCGGCGATGCTGATTCCCGGCGCCGCGACGCCACCGCACCATTCGACGCAGTTCTGCCCGGTCCACGCCGCAGTGCGGCCGCGGCGATCGACCGCATGCACCTGCCGAAGGCCGCGGCCGGCATCACCGGCCAGCGCGCCCTCGATGGCTGCATCCGGCGGCAGCCCACGCGCCATCGCGTCCAGGATGGCGGGGCCGAGATAGCGGTTGGTGAACGACTGAGTGGACACCGCGCCGACGCCCGAGCGGACGAACGGGCAGGACGCGCCCACCGCGAATGCCTTGGTGGCAACCGCGACGGCAAACGCCCCAGTGGCCGGATCATGGGTGACGATGGACCAGGTCATGCCCCCCTGTGTCATTACGAGCAAAGCGAAGCAATCCCCATCGAGATTACGCACCGAACTACCGCAGTTTCTGGTCCAGCGCATCCCGCAGCCCGTCGCCCAGCAGATTGAACGCCAGCACCGTGACGAAAATCGCCAACCCCGGGAACACCGTGATCTGGTCCGCCACCCCGAGATAGCTCCGCCCCTCCGCCAGCATCGTCCCCCATTCGGGGCTCGGCGGTGGCGCACCCAATCCGATGAAGCTCAGCGCCGCCGCGGTCAGGATCGACGTGCCCACCCGCAGCGAGCAGTAGACAATCACACTCGGCAGCGTCCCCGGCAGGATATGCCGCAGCATCAGCATCGGCGCACGCACACCGATACTGCGCGCCGCCTGCACATACAGCGTCTGCCTCAGCGCAAGTGTGCTGCCCCTCACCAGCCGGGCGAACACCGGCACGCTGAACACCGCGATGGCGTAGATAACATTGTCGATGCCAGGCCCCAGCAGCGCCACCACACCGATCGCCAGCAGGATGCCGGGGAACGCCAACAGCACGTCCATCAGCCGCATGATCAGGCTGTCCCACAGTCCGCCAAAAAACCCACTGACCAGACCGAGTGCAACACCCACCAGCCCGCCCAAAGCCACCGACACGAAGCCCACCGTCAGCGAGATGCGGCCGCCCCACAGAATGCGGCTGAATATGTCGCGGCCGAACGTGTCAGTGCCGCAGAGGTGCTGCCATGACGGCCCCGCCAGCACGTTGTCGTAGTCAGGCGCCATCGGCCCATAGGGCGCGATCCACGGTGCAGCAACCGCCGCCATGATCAGCAACAGCAGCACGCAGCCCGACACAACGGCAACTCGCTTGCGTCGGAACCGCCGCCAGAACTCGGCCGACGGTGAGCGCAGTGCCGGCGCGGCAAGCGCGGCTTCGCTCATCGCAATCGGATCTCCGGGTTGACCACGCCGTACAGCAGATCGACGAGCAGGTTGATGAGCACGAACTCGAACGAGAACAGCAGGATCTCCGCCTGGATCACCGGGTAGTCGCGGTACGAGACGCTGTCGACCAGCAGCCGCCCCAGCCCCGGCCAGGCAAAAACCGTTTCCACCACGATTGCGCCGCCTAGCAAAAAACCAAACTGCAGACCGGTCAGTGTAATCACCGGTATCAGCGCGTTGCGCAGCGTGTGCTTCCACACCACGGACCGTTCCGGCACGCCCTTCGCACGCGCGGTGCGGACATAATCCTCGCCAGCGATCTCGACGAATGCCGAACGGGTGAAGCGCGCCATGACTGCGGCGACGCCGGTGCCCAGAGTGAATGCGGGCAGCACGAAACTCTGCCAGGTGCCGTACCCGCCGGTCGGCAGCCAGCCCAGCCGGACGGAGAACAAATCGATCAGCAGCAGCCCGAGCCAAAAGCTCGGAAACGAGATGCCGGAGATCGCCAGGACCATCGACACCTGATCCTGCCACCGTCCGCGCTTCACGCCCGACAGCACGCCGATGCCGACACCGACGATGACCGACCACAGCATGGCGAACACGGTCAGCAACAGCGTCGGCATGAAGCGCTCGCCGATCAACTCCGCCACCGTCTGATGCGTCTTGATCGAACGACCGAATTGAAACTGCGCGGTCTGGCCGAGGTAGCGGAGATATTGCACGATCAGCGGGCGGTCGAGGCCCATATCGGCACGCACCGCGGCGATGTCCTGCGGCGATGCGTCAGGTCCGGCGACCAGTCGCGCCGGATCACCCGGCAGCAGATGCACGAACAGAAAGACGAAGACACTGACGGCAAGCAGGACCGGAATGGTGCCGCCCAGCCGGCGGATCAGGTAGTCGAGCACGCACCCTCGCGCAATTCAAACTCGCCAGCGATATAGCGATATCCGGTAGCGTTGACACCTGCTGCGAATTTGACCGCGCCGGCAGACCTAGCCGTCAACCTCCTGTCCGAGCGCCAGCCGCCCGCTGTAATCGCGCTGCACCCGTGCTTGCGGTCTATGATATCGTGCGCCCTGGATGTCGCGGAACAACCGCTCCAGTCCTGCCGCACGGTAGAATGCGCCGCCGCCCAATGCCTCCATCGCGATGTCGGCGACACGCAGAACACTCCGGCCGACAAGTGTGCGCCCGATGAAGATGCGGTTGCTTGTCTCGGGGCCTGGCTCCAGTGTGAGTGCCGCCTCCACCATGTCACGATGGGCGATCCGGCCCGACCCGAGTTCGAGCTCCATCTCACCCACCATGTCGCACACGCCACTCTTGTCAGCTCGCTTCGCCGCCATGGCCACCACACGGTCTCGCATGACCTCGGCCACGCCGAGATAACAGCCGAAGACGAGCGGCAGTGCGATCATCTGCGCCAGATGCAGCGCTGTCACCCATTTGCCGGCGGGACGCCGCATCGAGATCGCCGCTTCCGGCACAAATACATCCTCGATGACGACATCGTGCGATCCTGTGCCGCGCATCCCGAGGGTGCGCCAGTTGTCTTGTATCGTCACACCTTGTGCCCGGAGCGGGAGCGCAAAATGCAACACGACCGGAGCTGGTTCGGACGCCGCATCGACAGCCGTGGTCATCAGCAGATCGCCGGTCGGGCTTCCGCTGACAAATATCTTTCTGCCACTGATACGCCAGCCATCCGCGACACGCACTGCAACGCCGGAACTATCGAGCCAGTCCGAGGCACCGCTGGTCACCAATTGAAGCCGTTCGTTAGCGACGCGCCGCAGGGTGCTCTCGACCGGACCCGGATCGCGCCGCCAGCGCCAGACGAGGGCCGCAAGAGGATGAGTGTGCATTGACAACGTGAGCGCAGTCGAACCGCAATAACGAGCCAGCACACGCAGCATCTCGCAAAGTTCTAGATATGATGCGCCGCCGCCGCCCAGTTCGGCCGGGACACCGGCCGCGAACACGCCACGCTCCTTGAGTTCGGAAAAGTTCGCGGCGACATAGGCGTCGCTGTCGTCGCATTGAACCGCCCGCTCCGCGAAGGCAGGGCCGAGCTCGTGCATCAATGCGACCCAATACGCCGGTCGAACCTGCGCGTGCTGTTCCATGGCACAATCTCCCTGCTGCCCTCGTCGCCGATGGCTCACCAGTTCAGCTGCAGTCCGAGCTCTCCCAGAACCTCCTGGCGCAACGCCGTGAAGCGGGGGTTGCCGCGATGCCGCGGGTAGGGCAGATCGACCGCAATCTCGGTCAGAATCCGCGCGGGTCGCTCGCTGAGCACAAGCACGCGCTCGGCCAGGAACAGCGCCTCCTCGACATCGTGTGTCACCAGGAACGCCGTGAAGCGCTCGCGCTGCCATAGCGCCATCAGCTCGGTCTGCATGGCGATGCGCGTCAGGCTGTCCAGATTGGCGAGCGGCTCGTCCATCAGCATGACCGCCGGCTCGTTCACCAGAGCACGGGCCAGAGCAGCACGCTGCGCCATGCCGCCCGAGAGCTGATGCGGATACGCCCGATCGAAACCCTCAAGCCCCACCTGCCGGAGCGCATCATCGACGCGCCCGCCTTGGGTGCGCACAAGACCGCGGGCTTCCAGACCGAGTGCCACGTTCTGCCGCACAGTTCGCCACGGATACAGTGTCGGATCCTGAAAGACCAGGATGCGCGAAGGGCCCGGAGCCTCGATCTCCTCGCCGCCCATGAAGATGCGTCCCGAATGCGGCCGCTCCAGTCCGGCAATCAGGCGGAGCAATGTAGACTTGCCGCAGCCGCTTGGCCCTAACAGCGCGACGAATTCGCCAGGTCCGACGGCAAGGTCGATCGCATCGAGAACGGCCAACGGCTGCCCATGAAGATCGAACTGATGGTTGACCTTGGTCAGCCTGACCGGCGCGCCACGCACTCCGGCCGCCACTACCATCGCAGCAGACCCTTCTGCCAGGACAGCAGTCGATCGCGCATGCGGAACAGCAGCGTGATCAGGCTGCTGCACATCACCGCCATCACGATCAGTGCCGCATACATGTTGGAATAGGCGGCCCAGCCCTGTGCCCAGCTCAGGTACCAGCCCAGCCCCGACTTCACCCCCATCATCTCTGCCACGACGAGCACCGCGAATGACCCGCCAAGGCCCATGAACAGCCCGACGAACACCGACGGCATCGCGGCCGGGATGGCGACCTTGAGGATCAGGAAGCCCGGGCGTGCGCCGAGCGTTCGTGCCACATCGTAATAGGCGGCATTGACACTCGCCACACCCGACCAGGTCAACACGGTGACGGGAAACCCGGTCGCCAGGGCGATAAGAAACACCCCGGCGCTCCAGCTCGATGGGAATACAAAGAATGCCAGCGGCAGCCAGGCGGTTGCCGGCAGTGGTCCCACGAAGCGGATCATCGGATGCATCCAGTAGCCGACGGCGCGCGACCATCCGATCGCCACACCGCTGATGAACCCGAGCACCGCGCCCACCACGTAGCCCGTGACAAGCAGCATAAGTGAGTGGGCGGTACTATCGGCAAGTCGCGGCCAGTCGTCGGTGTAGACCTCCAGCAACGACTGCGGCGCAGCGAAGAAGGGACGCGGCAGCAGATTGAGCTTCGCGCTCGCCAACTCCCATAGTCCGAACAGCAGTCCGAGCACGACCAGCCATGGACCGGTTCGGAATAGCCTTGGCAGATCGACATAGCGGCTGGCGATCGTTGCCATTATCAGCAGGATCCCGATGGTCGCCATGCAACCGGCAAGCCGGCCCGGCGGTCCCACTTCGCCGTTATCGGGCCATCGCTCCGTCAATACTGCAACCGCCAGCCAAACCGCCGCTGCCAGGGCACCGCACCACCAGATTCGGCGGTTGATCGGATGCCCTAATGCAACGGCGGCCTGACCGTCTGCGACCTCTATTGCCTGCGTCGGCGCCCTCACGTGGCGAGGACATCCACACAGACACGGTCAGCGAACTGCGCTGGATCGGTGCCCGGCCGGAACACCCCAGCCTGCTTCAGCTCCTGCGCATAGAGTACGATCTCCTGCTTCAGCGCGCCGCCCACCGGATGATGGTGGTGGGTGTGGGTGCGGAGCATCGCGGCCACCTGCTCCGCATTTCCCACCTTGCTGTAGCTGGCGAACACAGCGCCTGCGGCGTCTGAGTTCTCGGCCACCCATTCCTGCGCCTCCATGATCGCAGCGGTGAGCGCCGCGGCGACCGGACGCTCGTCGCGAACCAGGCCAGCACGGATTCCCAATACGCAGCAGGCACGGTTGGCGAAGTCGCCGGCAAGATTGTTCGTCACCTCAACCAGATGGTCGCGGTCGCGGACGATCGACGCGATCGGATCGTTGCTTGAGAATGCCTGGATCTCTCCCTTCTGCAATGCGACGCCGAGCAGATCAGCGGGGTAGACGCGCCAGTCGATATCTTTGAGCGGATCGACGCCGCTCTTAGCTGCCAGAATCGATACGAAATTCCGATCCGGGCTCGCCATATTGAATGTCCCAACCGTCTTGCCTTTCAGTCCGGCAATGTCGGTGATACCGGACTGCTGGCTGGTGAGCACGCGGATGCACCCGCCATGCAGCGCCGCGGTCAGCTTCACGTCGAAGCCCTGCTCCAGCGGCTTCAGCCAGCCCAGCGCCATGCCGACACCCGCATCTGCCTTGCCGCTTGCAAGCAGCTCCAGCAACTGATCGCTCGCCCCAGAAAAGTTAATCCTTTCGACCTTGAGATTGTGCCGCGCGAAATAGCCGTGCAGATCGGCGGTCGCAATTCCCGTGTGGCAAACCGAATTCGCGTTCCAGCAGAGCCTGATTTCGCGGGGTGTGGGTCCCGGAGCAACTACCTCCGCTGCCACACGACAAATCGGCGGATTGCTCAGCGCATCGAAGGCGGACGATCGACCGGAGCGCCACGAGGCCGGCGCCATCGCCCCGAGCGGAACAGCGAGGCCTGCCGCAGTGAACCCGAGGAATGCACGACGCCCGGGATTCGTCGTCCGCCGAGTATGATGGATCTTGTCCATGGTGGGTCCCCCTATGCTTATTGACGCAGCCAATGGCTGAGTGTTGCCAACGCTAGCCCAGGAGATGCCAGCAATTCCAGTAGTAAAACTGGACCGGAAAGCGCACCGTGCTACGAGTGCATCTAGAACGATTGCGGGGGAAATCGATGCGAAAGGGCTATGGCCAGTTCTGCCCGGTTGCCAAGGCAGCAGAGGTCCTCGCTGAGCGTTGGACGCCGCTCGTCATGCGAGAACTGCTCGAAGGAAGCAAGCATTTCAACGACCTGCACCGCGGCGTGCCGTTGATGTCTCGATCGCTGCTGAGCCTGCGGCTGAAGCAACTCGAGGCGGTCGGTGCCGTCGAACGCCGGTCGGGCCAGCGCGGCTGGGAGTATCATCTGACCTCTGCCGGCAACGAAATCAGCCCGATCATCCAATCGCTCGGCGAGTGGGGCCAACGGTGGTATCGCTCCAATTTTGGCCCCGAGGATCTCGATGTCGGACGGCTTATGTGGGCATTGCGTCTTACAGTCAGGCCCGAGCACTTTCCGCCACGACGCATCACCGTCCAATTCGACTATACCGACGTGCCCGCGAACAAGCGCCGTTGGTGGGTGGTCAGCGATCGGTCGGACATCGACATATGTCCGTTGAATCCAGGATTCGAACCCGATTTGTACGTGGCGACCGACTTGCAGACCATAACACGAATACTGATGGGCGACCTATCATACAAGGCCGCGATCGCGGCCGGTGCAATCGAACTGGACGGCAAGGCTGAACTACGGCGCAATTTCGATATGTGGCTCGGGCGGAGCCACTTCGCACACATCGAGGATGCGCGGCAACCGACGCGCATAAAGCAGAAAATTTCTGCCGCTCGGTGATGGCGTTTCCGCGCGTCAATCCAACGAAGCATCCGCCGTCAGATGAAACTGCTGATCCGGCCGCATGAACGCCCCATTCAGCTTCTTCGAATAAGCCGCCAGATTGTGATCCACACTAAGAAAAATCCAAGGTGCATCCTTCCATACCTGCGCCTGTGCCTTGGCATACGCCGCCGCGCGCCTGTTCGGATCGACCGTCGCCAGCCCTTCCTCGATCGCCGCATCCGTCACCGGGTTGCTGTACCATGCCATGTTGAACAGCACCGGCGGGAACGACTTCGTGTACAGCATCGGCCGCATGCCCCAGTCAGCATCTCCGGTCGAAGACGACCAGCCGCCGTACAGCATGACGATGGTCGCATCCTCCGGGCCTTTCACGTTGAACTCCTTCGCCGTGAGCACGCCGGCCTCCAGCGGTTCCACGTTCACCTTCACCCCAACGATGGCAAGCTGCTGCTGAATGAACTGCATGCCACGCTGCACCAGCGTATCGCCGCCGCCGGTCAGCGTTGATTCAAATCCGTTCGGATAACCCGCCTCGGCAAGCAGCGCCTTGGCCTTCGCCGGATCGTACGGGTAGCTGCCCTGCTTTTGATAAAATCCCAGCAACGGCGGCATCGGTAAATCCATCGGGTCCGCGTGGCCGTTGAACACCACCTTAATGAACGCCTGCTTGTCCACCGCGTAGTTCAGCGCCAGGCGCACACGCGGATCGCTGAACGGCTTGCGCATGTTGTTCAGCGCAATATAGCGCCCCAAGATCGAAGGCTCGTCGAACACGGTTATCGTCGAGCTGTTCTTCAGCGACGCGATCAGCTCGGGCGGCACCGGGTAGATGAACTGCGCCTCGCCGGCCTGCAACATGGCGATCCGTGCACCGTTCTCCGGCACGCTGCGATACGTGATCGTTTCGATCTTCGGCAGACCAGCCTTCCAGTAGTGCTCGTTCTTCTTCATCTTGAGCGTGTCGGCACTCCAGCTCACGAACTCGTACGGACCCGTGCCAGACGGATGCCGTGTCACCTCCTTGCCGTACTGCTGCACCGACTTCGGCGACACGATCAACGCGCCCGGATGGGCGATGTCGTTGACGAACGCGCCAAACGGATACTTCAGCACCACGCGCACCGTGTAATCGTCCACCACGTCCGTGTGCGCGATCATCACGAACAGACTCTGCCGCTTCAGGTGATTTTCCGGATTGCCTGCCCGGTCGAAGCTGAACTTCACCGCCGCGGCATCGAACGGCGAGCCATCCTGAAATGTCACGCCCTTGCGAAGATGAAAGGTGAACTCCTTCGCGTCCTCACTCGCCTCGTAGCTTTCCGCAAGCTGCGGCTGCAGCTTCATATGCTCGTCCAGCATATAAAGCCCCTCGAACATCAACCGCGCTGCGGACTGCGACAGGTTGTCGTTCAGATCCGCCGGATCGAGACCCGTGAGATTGGCCGGCACTCCCACCACCAGATCCTTGGCAGCGAATGCGGCGCCAGGCAAAGCAAACAGGAGCACGCCGGCAAACAACATGCTCAGTTTTGAACGCATCACGGGATCGTCCCTCTCATCTCAGTACATACCGCCAACCCGGTGACGCGCGACGAAGTGGTCCTCGCCGACACGCACCAGAGGCGCCACGATGGGCGGATCATCGGGGCGACGCAACGGGCTGGGCACCTCACTGTCGTCAAGTTCAACCGAGTGATCGCGCCGGCTCGGATCAGGGACCGGGACAGCGGCAAGCAGACGGCGCGTGTAAGCATGCTGCGGATCGCCGAACACAGCCTGGCGCGGCCCGATCTCGACGATCTGCCCGAGATACATCACCGCGACGCGATGACTGACACGCTCCACCACCGCCATGTCATGCGAGATGAACAGATACGCCACGCCCAACCGCGCCTGCAACTCCATCAGCAGGTTCACCACCTGCGCGCGGATCGAAACATCCAGCGCCGCCACCGCCTCGTCCGCAATGATCAGGCTCGGCTCCGAGGCGAGCGCACGCGCGATGCAGCAGCGCTGCCGCTGTCCACCCGACAGCTCGTGCGGATAGCGCCGCGCATGCTCTGGCAGCAGCCCGACAAGCCGCAGCAGTTCATGCACGCGCTGCTCTACCGCGGTGCCGCCGAGCAGCCGATGCGTGCGGATCGGTTCGGCAATCGAAAACCCGATCGTCAGCCGCGGATCGAGCGAGGCAAACGGGTCCTGAAACACATACTGCACCCCACGCCGCAACCGCGCCTCGCGCCCACGGTCGAGCCGTGTGACATCCTCGCCGTTCAGCCTGATCTCGCCCGCCTCAAAATGCTCCAGCCGGATGATGCTGCGTCCGGTGGTGGACTTGCCGCAGCCCGACTCACCCACCAGCGCGAGCGTCTCGCCGTGACGCACCCGCAACGTCACCTGCTCGACGGCATGGATCTGCGCAGTCAGGCGGAAGCGCCGCCGGATATCGAACCGCGTGGTAAGACCCTGCACGTCAAGCACCGGCGGCAGGTCCGATCGCACCGTGTCCTGTGGCTGTATCGCATTGCCCTCTTCCGGAAACGGCGCCGGGAGCGCCTCGCCGGCGAGGCTCCCGAGGACCGGCACCGCGTTCAGCAGCGCACGTGTATACGGATGTCGTGGCGCAGCGAAGACGCGGACCGATTCGCCTTCCTCGACCTTGATCCCGTCGCGCATCACCAGCACGCGATCCGCCATCTCCGCCACCACGCCCATGTCGTGCGTGATGAAGATAAGCCCCATGCCGTACTCGCGCTGCAACATGCGCAGCAGACGCAGCACCTGCGCCTGCACCGTGACATCCAGCGCGGTGGTCGGCTCATCGGCGATCAGCAGACGCGGCCGACACGACAGCGCCATCGCGATCATCACCCGCTGCCGCATGCCGCCCGAAAGCTGGAACGGATAGTGGCGCAACTGCCGCGCCGCTTCCGGTATGCGCACGTGCTCCAGCAGCCGCCGTGACTCCGCCAGCGCTGCACCGCGCCCAAGCCCCTGATGCAGCATGACCGCTTCGGCGATCTGATCGCCAACGCGCAGCACCGGATTGAGGCTGCTCATCGGCTCCTGGAACACCATCGCCATTTCTGGCCCGCGCATCCGCCGCATCGTCTCGGCAAACTCGTGCACAAGATCACGCCGCTGACCTGTGCGGTCGGTGAACAGGACTTGTCCAGCCGTGATCCGTCCGCCGGTATGGTCGATCAACCTCGTGATGGACAGCGCCGTCACCGACTTGCCAGAACCAAACTCGCCCACGATCGCCAGCGTCTCGCCTTCGCCAACGTGCAAGTCCAATTCGCGCACCACGGTCGCAACGCCGTGATCGGTGGCAAAGCCAACGCTCAGCCCCTGGACATCAAGCAGTTTCCGCGTCTGAGACAGCGGCGCATTCCCCTGCGAGTGATGACGCATTGAAGCCCGCCATCCGCGACACAGGCAAGCCGGTGTCCTAAGCCGCCGTACGAAACGTGAGATTGATCCTGCACCGGCCGGTCGCCGGATGCATCCCGTCATCAAGTGCCTCGACGCCGTGGAATGCGAGGCGCGTCGGACCGCCCCACACCACGACGTCGCCATGCTCGAGCCGTAAACGCCGCGGCCGATCGTTGCGCCGCAAACCACCGAACAGGAACACCGCCGGAAGCCCAAGCGACACGGAGACAATCGGCTCGCCCAGCCTCCGTTCGTCGCGATCCTGATGCAGTGAAAGACGCGCGCCAGGTTCATAGCGATTGATCAGGCAGGCATCCGGCGCGAAGCGCGCGTATCCCGCCTCCTCCGCTGCCGCGGCCGCGATGAACCGGAACAAGGCCGGCATCTCCGGCCATGGGTCGCCGCTGAGCGGATCGACACGCTGGTAGCGATAGCCGCTCCTGTCCGACACCCAGCCAAGCTCGCCGCAGTTGGTCATCGCGACGGACATGGTGTAGCCGCCCGGCGTGGTCAGGTGGCGGAACGGCGCGGCCGCACTGATCCGTTCCACCGCGCACAGCAGTTCGCTGCCATGCGCGGTGGCAAACCCGCGCAGCACGACCGCGCCGTCGCCGATTGGCTCCCTGGTGCGGCGGACCGGCAATTCACTCAGCAAATCCTGCATTCAACAATCCTGTCAGGCGCGGTCGACCCGAGCCGCATAGCAGCCCGGCGCTGCAAAGTGAACGTGCAGATACGCGGCATCAGGCTTCGCCAGCAGACGCTCGATCGCCGCGTCAGCGTCGCGACCATCGACCAGCTCCCATCCGACCATCATCGCGTCTTGGTCAAACGCACGCACCGCCAGCGAGCGCTTCCGCAGTTGCTCCGGGATCTGGTCGATCGCATCGAACTGCTCCTCGCCCTTGCGGACGTAGATGGCGAAGCGCATGCGATATGGCGAGTCGACCGGATGGTGCTCGTGGTTGACCAGCACCAGCTCATCGCCCGGCGTCGAGTTGGTCAGGCTGATGCGGCAAGGATAGGTGCCGTCGGCAATCCGGCGCACAGCACCGCGCGCCCTCAGTTCCTCATCGGACAGCGTGAAGAGATCGGCAAACGGCTCGGCCGGAAGTCCACGGATACGAAAGCTCATGTTCGTGCCTCCAATGTGTGAAACCGATCAGATAGCGTGCTGCGGACGGCGTCGCCCTCCGCTCCTTGCGCTGGCACACTCCCCCTACGATCGCTGAACCGACCTCTCGATCCGTCTGTCAGGCACGAGCCACATCAAGGCGACCAGCACGTAGATTGCGTCTGAAATCCACGTATCGACGAATGCCAGCAGAATGCCGGCCAGGTAGAACAGCGGCGAAATCCTGCCTTTGATGTCAGAACCGAGCGCCATCGCCAGCGCTGAACCGCTGCCCTGCGTCCGGATGATCACCCTCTGCATCACGGCCCACGCGATCGCCGGCATCAGAACCGCCACACCGTAAACCGCGGTTGGGACCGCTGCGGCATGGTTTTCCCCAACCCAGCTGGTGGCAAAAGGGACCAGCGAGAGCCAGAAGAGCAGGTGCAGATTCGCCCACAGCATCTTGCCGTTGACGCGATGGACCAGGTGAAAGAAGTGGTGGTGGTTATTCCAGTATATGGCCACGTACATGAAACTGAGGACATAGCTGAGAAAGACCGGGGTCGCCTCCTTCAGTGACCCAAGGCTGGCGTCATGAGGCGTCTTCAACTCGAGTACCATGATCGTGATGATGACGGCGATCACGCCGTCGCTGAACGCGGTAAGCCGCTCTTTTTCCATCCCGCCCCCTTCCGGCCATCGCTGGCGCGAACGCCGCCCTGCCATGAGGATTGCCTTTCGTCCAGCGATGCCCTAATGTCGCTCACATGTTCTGTGGCCTGCGCCTCGCTTGTCGGACTGCCCGCGCTGTCGCGCGTGGCGGCGCATGCCTGCTGGCCATTGGCCTCCTCCTTCGACTTAGCCGCCCCTGAGCGCTCCGCCGGGTCGTTGAACGCCGGCTTCGCTCAGGGGGACCCCTGAGGCTAATGTCGTGCAATCAGTCCAAGGACCGACCCAAATGAGCATCGAACATCCCAGCTTCGGCAAGCTGGAAGACGACCGCATCATCATCTTCGACACCACGCTGCGCGACGGCGAGCAGTCGCCCGGCTTCTCGATGAACATCAGCGAGAAGATCCGCATGGCCGAGGCGCTGACCGAGCTGGGCGTCGACGTGCTGGAGGCCGGCTTCGCCATCGCCTCGCCCGGCGACTTCGAAAGCGTCAAGGCAATCTCCGAAAGCATCGGCCAGCGCGACGACACGCCGGTGATCGCCAGCCTGGCGCGCGCCGGCAACATGGACGTGCTGCGCGCAGCCGAGGCACTTCGCGCGGCAAAGCGTCGGCGCATCCACATCGTCATCGCCACCAGCGCACTGCACATGAAATACAAGCTGCGCATGGAGCCCGACGAGGTGATCGCCGCCACCGTCAATTCCGTCACTCTGGCGCGCCAGCACGCCGACGACGTGGAGTGGTCGGCCGAGGACGCAACCCGCAGCGACATCGACTTCCTGTGCCGCTGCGCCGAGGCGGCGATCCGCGCGGGTGCCACGACGATCAACCTTCCCGATACGGTCGGCTACGCGCTGCCCGAGGACATGGAACGCATGTTCACCGCAGTGCGCGAGCGCGTGCCGGGCATCGAGAAGGTGATTGTGTCCACCCACAACCACAACGACCTCGGCCTCGGCGTCGCCAACACGCTGGCCGCCATCCGCGCCGGCGCGCGCCAGGTGGAGACCACCATCAACGGCATCGGCGAGCGCGCCGGCAATGCCAGCCTGGAAGAGATCGTCATGGCGATCCGCACCCGCCAGGACGCCATCCCGCGCAGCAACCATATCGAGACCACCAACCTGCTGCGCGTGTCGAAGCTGCTCGCCGCCATCACCGGCTTCGACGTGCAGCCGAACAAGGCGATCGTCGGCCGCAACGCCTTCGCCCACGAGGCGGGCATCCATCAGGACGGCGTGCTGAAACACGCCGGCACCTACGAGATCATGACCCCCGAGAGCGTCGGCTGGGCGAAGAACAGCCTGGTGCTCGGCAAGCATTCCGGCCGCGCCGCGTTCCGCGACAAGCTGAAGACGCTGGGCTACCAGATCGGCGACAACCAGCTCAACGACGCGTTCCGCCGCTTCAAGGATCTCGCCGATCGCAAGAAGGTAGTGTTCGACGACGACATCGTGGCACTGGTGGACGACGAGGTCATGCGCGACCACGAGCGCATCCGGTTCGTGTCGCTCGATCTGCATGCCGGCTCGAAGAGCCCGCCGCGGGCGGAAATGGAACTCGAGGTGGATGGCGTGGTGAAGTCAGCCACCGCGAGCGGCGATGGCCCGGTGGACGCGACCTTCAGGGCGATCCAGGAGATCTTCCCACACACCGCGAACCTCGTGCTGTTCTCGGTCGGCGCGGTAACCGAGGGCACGGACGCGCAGGCCAAGACCACGGTGCGGCTCGAGGAGAACGGCAAGATGGTTGACGGCCAGGGCGCCGATACCGACACCATCGTCGCCTCGGCCCGCGCCTACGTGCACGCGCTCAACAAGTTGCTGGTCAAGCGGGTACGGACGGAGCCCCAGGCGCTGTCAGCCTGAACGTCATTTGGCGGCCCGCCAACCGCGCCGGTTGCAACGCGTATGAAGACCGGCGCGGCTTGCTCCGTTCCCAGCCTCACGGAGAGGGGCAACCGCGCCCGGCTACACGGACGGACTCTACCGGCACCCCCTTCGGAGGGCTTTTGGGAGTGGCCCTCCTCGCCTGCTGAACGAAATTGACAGCCTTCGTATGGCGGATCAGGGTCCGGCGGAACAGACGATCAAGAAGGATGGCCAATGGTATCGTCGCGTAAGCCGATTGCCGGCACCAATACCCCGGCGCCCATCGAGGTCATTCCCCTGACCCTTCACATCGGCGCCGAGATCAGAGGCGTTGATCTCACGCAGCCATTGCCTGCGGAGCAACTGAGGACGGTACGGGACGCTTTCCTGAGGTGGAAGGTCATTTTCTTTCGAGACCAAGATCTCGATCACGCACAGCACGTCGCCATGGCGCGCCAGTTCGGCGAACCTACGATCGGTCATGCGGTGTTCGGACATGTCGAAGGCCATCCAGAGATCTATTCGGTCGCCAAGAACCGGACAGCGAACTCCAAATATGAAGCGATGATGGTCACGCCTTGGTTCGGCTGGCACACGGACGTCACAGCGGCGGTGAATCCGCCGTGCGCCTCGATCCTGCGAGGCGTGACGATCCCGCCATATGGCGGAGATACATTCTGGACCAACCTTGCCGCCGCCTATGCCGGTCTGTCGGAACCAATGCGTGCCTTCGTGGACCGGCTGCGCGGCATTCACGCCTTCGAGCCGCGCGCCGACGCCAAAGCAGGAAGCGAATACAATGAGCGCGTCAAACGCCGCGCTCTGAAAAGCGAGCATCCGCTGGTGACGGTCCACGCGGAGACCGGGGAGCGGGTGCTGTTCGCCAGCCCGTCCTTCCTGAAGTCCCTCGTCGGTTTCAGTCCTCGGGAGAGCGCCAAGATATTGGAGATCCTGTGGGAACATGCTGTGCGCCCCGAATACACGGTGCGCTTCAAGTGGAATCCTGGCGACATCGCCTTCTGGGACAACCGGTCGACCGCGCACCTGGCGCCTCGGGACATTTTTCAATCTGACTTCGACCGTCAGCTTTATCGGATCACGCTGGTGGGCGAACCGCTGATCGGCGTCGATGGTGAGCCGTCCCGGTCCATCGAAGGCCTGCCGATCCGATCGGCCGCGGAGGAACTGCGGATTATGGCGGCGGAGTAGAACCCGGCGCCCCGCGAAAATGCGCTTCGGCTTCTACCTCCCGACCCGGGGTCCTACGGCCACGCGCGAGGGTGTTCTCGCCCTGGCACGCGAAGGCGAGCGTCTCGGCCTGCACTCCGCGATGATCGCGGACCACATCGTGTTCCCGACGGAAAGTGAGTCCGTCTATCCGTACACGATGGACCACAAGCATCCCGGTGGCGGCGACGCATTGGAGACCTTCTCCATTCTTGGCGTGGTGGCGGGTGCGACAGAGAGATTGCGCCTCGTCACTTCCGTGCTGGTGTTGCCTTACCGCAACCCGGTACTGACAGCGAAGATGGTGGCTTCGCTCGATGTGTTGTCCGGCGGCCGTGTGACATTGGGCGTCGGGGTCGGCTGGTTGAAAGAGGAATTCGAAGCTCTGGACAGCCCGGATTTCGATAGACGCGGCGCCGTCACGGATGAATGGATCGCTATCTTCAAGCAGCTCTGGAGCCAATCGCCCTCCAGCTTCATCGGGCAGCACTACAAGTATTCCAATATTCGCGCAGAACCATTCCCGTTACAGAAGCCGCATCCGCCGATCTGGATCGGCGGCCACTCCCGCGCTGCATTGCGCCGTACCGCACGGCACGGCGATGGCTGGCACCCTGTCGGCGCCATAGCCGCCTCGCCGCTTCCGCCACAAGAAATGCGGGAGCATCTGAGTACGTTGCGACGCCTGACCGAAGCCGAGGGACGCGATTTTTCGACGCTCACCATCTCCTACAAGGCGCCGCTGTACGACGGACTGATCCCGGACCGCGATGGTAACCGCAGAAGCTTTTCCGGCAGTCCTGAGGACATCGCCGGCGACATTCGTTCCTTCGCGGCCATCGGCGTGCACGAACTGATCCTTGACTTCCGTGGCGAGTCCGTCGTCGAGAGCATAGCGCGCCTTCAGCGTTTCTCCGCCGAGGTGATGCCGCTGGTGAACAAGTAGCCGGTCGAGGACGATCTCTCGCGCTCGCTCGCGACTTGTGGTGCTTGCGGCCGAACTCGCCGCTCACGTATCCTTCCACGAGACATCAGGTTAGCGGCGGGAGTGAGCCAATGACGACGCATGTGCGCTGCGGTACGCTTTTCGCGGGAAATGACGCGACCGCTCTAAAAAACCATACTCTCTGCTTCGACGAACGGGGCGAGGTAACCTATGTCGGCCCGACAAGCGAGGCACCCCCGGTTGCCGCGCGCGAGCCGGTCCTCGATTACAGCAATCTCTTTGTCATGCCTGGCCTTCAGGACGTGCACACGCATCTCGCCTACGGCAATGCCAAGTCCGAGGAGGATATCGACCTATACCAGCCGATGGAGTTCCGCTCGCTCCGCGGTCTGTTCTTCGCGCAGAAGGTGCTGGCGGCGGGCTACACCTCAATCTGCGCGCCGGGCGATGCCGGGCAGATCAGCCTGTCGGTTCGCAACGCGATCAACTTCGGCCTGTTTGACGGCCCTCGTGTCACCGCGGCCGGCCGCTACCTGACAACGCGACAGGGACTGACCGACTGGTATCCGACCTGGATCGGGGTGCCCGACACGTCGATCGGCCGTCTCGTCACCAGC
Source organism: uncultured Alphaproteobacteria bacterium (assembly GCA_963818775.1). Classification (GTDB taxonomy): domain Bacteria; phylum Pseudomonadota; class Alphaproteobacteria; order Acetobacterales; family Acetobacteraceae; genus JAMXLO01. Next base: position 151,986 of record CAWFUF010000009.1, read on the forward strand.
AAGGACGAAGCGATCGAAGAGATCCGCGTGCAAGTGAAGAATGGCGTGGACTGCATCAAGATCGCCATGGACGGTGTGCAGACACGCGAGAACGGCGAGCTGATCGCCGCGTTCAATCAGGACGAAACGACCGCGATGGTCACCGAGGCGCACCGGCTCGGCAAGCGCGTCGTCGTACATGCGCGCGACCGCGAGGCGATACTGTATTCCGCGCACGCCGGCGTCGATCTAATCTTTCACGCCACATATCTCGATGACGAATGCCTCGAGGCTATGGTGAAATCCGGCACGGCCATCGGGCCGACCTTGACCTTCCCGCGCAACATCATCGACTTCACCCAGCCGCACGAGCCTGCCGCCATCAAGGGCCGCATCAGCGACACCGAGCGGGAATACGAGATCGCCTGTGTCAACATGCAGAAGGCAAAGCGTGCCGGCGTGCCGATGATGACCGGAACGGACTCAGGCTTTGCAGTGACGCCGTACGGCGAGTGGCATGCGACCGAGTTGGAGATCTTTGTCCGGGACCTCGGCTTCACGCCAGCCGAAGCGCTCTGCTGCGCGACCTCGGTTACCAGCCGGTTCATGACCAAGGGTGGCAAATTCGGCGTATTGGAGCGCGGGCGTTTCGCCGATTTCATCGCGGTCGATGGCTCGCCGCTCGAGAACGTGGCGATCCTCCAGGACAAACAGCGCATCCGCCACGTGCATATCGCAGGCAAGCGCATGCACGTTCCCGAGCGCTCCTACGATCCGCGCCAGGTCACCGATCGCAGCTTTAGCAATTGGACAGATCTCTACACGCAGGAGCGGGTCCGGTCGCTGCGGCCAAACCGCGTCCATCTCGCCGCCGCAGCCGAATAGCGCTTCAGGGTGTCCGCATCGCTCGCACGAGCTGTTCGGGGCTGATGGGTGTCGCGTTCACCTCGACCCCGAACGGAGCCAGGGCATCGCAGACCGCGTTGGCGATGGCCGCCGGCGGGGCGACCGCGCCACCTTCGCCCACACCTTTGACACCGAGAGGGTTGAGCGGCGACGGCGAATGCTGGTGGAGAATCTGGAACGCCGGCATGTCGCCTGCGATCGGCAGCGCGTAGTCCATCAACGAGCCACTGAGCAGTTGACCGTTCGCGTCATAGGCGATGGCTTCACACAAGATGCCGCCCAGACCTTGGACCGCACCACCCATGATCTGACCCTCGACCAGCATCGGGTTGACGACGACACCGCAATCGTGGGCAACGGCATAGCTCTCAATCGCGACGCGGCCTGTCTCACGGTCCACCTCGACGATGGCGGCATGAACCGCATAGCTCCAGGTGACCGTTGGTGGCTGCCAATAGAAGGTTTCCTCAAGGCCGGCGTCGACACCCGGTGGGCGTTCGTTTTCCCAGCCCGGACGCGCCGCCTGCGCGATCCTGGCGAGGCTCACCATGGTGCCGGGGGCGCCGACCACGCCAACTCCGCCATCGCGCAGTTCAAGGTCTATCTCTGCACATTCCAAAAGATTGGCAGCGATGGCGAAGACCTTGTGCCGTAGCCGCTCGCTCGCGTGATGCATCGCGGCCGACAGAGTGACGGTGCTGCGGCTCGCCATGGTCCCGAACCCGATGGCGATCGCGGCCGTGTCGGCGAGCGCCACCACGACGTCTTCGGGCGCGACCTTCCATAGATCCGCCGCCACCTGAGAGAAGATGGTTTCCATGCCCTGACCCTGCGGGCACGCGCCGGAGGAAACATAGATCTTGCCGGTGGGATCGACACGAACAAACGCGCTTTCGAACGGCCCGACACCGGTGCCTTCGATGTAGCAGCCGATGCCGAGCCCGAGATAGCGGTTGTCGCGACGTGCCTGCTCCTGGCGCTGCCGGAATGCCGAGACGCCGCCGATCGCATCGAGCACCTTCGCCAGGGCGGCAGGATAATCGCCGCTGTCATAAACGATCGGCTCGCCGTCGCGATACGGAATGCCGACGCGATAGGGCATTTCGTCGGCGCGGATCATGTTGCGCCGTCGCACCTCCGCCGGTTCTAGTCCTAAAGTCCGTGCCACCAGGTCGATGGTTCGCTCCATCGCGAATGCGGCTTCGGGCCGGCCGGCCCCGCGGTACGGGGCATTTGGAACCTTGTTGGTGACTGCGATCCTGCCGGACGCGGCAAGATTCTCAATCTTGTAAGGCCCTGTCAGGTGGACTGCGGTGTTGTAGGCGACTCCCGATCCGATCGGGTTCCAGGCGCCGCAATCGACAATATAATCGTCGCGCAACGCGAGGATGCGGCCGTCGTCGTCGAAGCCAACGTCGACGTCGTGCAACTGATCGCGCGAATGAGTCGCACTCATCATGTGCTCGCGGCGGTCTTCGATCCAGCGTACCGGTCGTCCGAGCCGGCGGGCGAGGAACGTGATCAGCAGATCCTCGGGATAGACGTGGCCCTTGCCGCCGAAACCTCCGCCTACATCCAGCGCGACGCAGCGGACGCGCGCTTCCGGCAGGCTTAGCAGAGCGGCCGCCTCGCGGCGAACCCAGTGAACCACCTGGGTCGAGGACCAGATGGTCGCCGTGTCGCTGCGAGAATCATAGGCGCTGACGACGCCACGGCATTCCATCGGCACGGCGGAATATCGATGGTGATAGAAGCGGCGTTGCAGGCGGTGCGGTGCGCGTGCCAGTGCGGCGTCAACGTTGCCACGGCCAACCGAGAAATTACCGATCAGGTTGGTCTGGAACTGATCGTGCACGATGCAACTGTCCGGACGCAACGCTGCCTCGGGGTCCACGACTGCGGGCAACTCCTCCAGATCCATCTGCACCAGTTCAGCCGCGTCTTCGGCCTGGGCGCGGGTTTCCGCAACGATGATCGCGATCGCCTCGCCGACGTGCCGCACTTTGTCATGCGCCAGAAGTGGCTGTCGCGGACTGAGGAACTTGTGCTGGATGACCGAGGTCCATTTGCGCGGCAACGATATCTGTCCCTCGGGCACCGACGGGAGCATCTGCAGCAGGTCGGCGCCGTCGAGCGCGAACACCACGCCGGGTGCGGTAACGGCGCGCGAGAGGTCGATCGAGCGGATGCGGGCGTGCGCGACCGGGCTCCGCAGAAGGACCGCGTGCAACGTGCGCGGCAGGACGAGATCGGCAATGAACTGCCCCTGGCCGATCAGCAGCCGGCGGTCCTCGCGCCGCAACAGCGAGCGCCCGACATAGGGAGTTCCAATGTCGTCCATCGTGCGAGCCTCCCCATGATGTCGCGAGTTTGCGGCAATTGCCGGCGAAGGACCAGCGCGGCAGTATGCGGGCAACACATCCGCCGTCGGAGCGAGCCGCCGGCTGTCAACAGGAGGAACCGATGATCGATCTGTATTTCTGGCCGACCGGAAACGGCAAGAAGGTCGTCATTCTGCTCGAGGAACTCGGACTGCCCTACACGTTCAAGCCGATCAATATCGGCCGTGGCGACCAGCTTACTCCTGAGTTCCTGAAGATTTCCCCCAACGGGAGGATGCCTGCGATTGTCGATGACGAGCCGATGGGTGGCGGTGAGCCGATTTCGATCTTCGAGTTTGCCGCCATCATGACGTATCTCGCGGAGAAGACGGGGCGGTTCTGCCCGACCGACCCGCGCGGGAAATACGACGTCGCGCAGTGGGTGAGCTGGCAAATGGCCAATCAGGGACCAAAGCTGGGCGAGCAGGGCCATTTCCGGCGTGCGCTCGATGCTGGCAGCAATGGCGATCTTTCGTACGCCATTCGCCGCTTCGACAATGAGACCCATCGCATCTTCGGGGTGATGAACCTTGGGCTGTTCAACAAGCGTTATCTCGCGGCAGGCGAGTACACGATCGCTGACATGATCTGCTATCCCTGGGCGTCGAGCTGGGCGACACGAAAGATCGACATCGACGAGTTTCCGAACGTGAAGCGCTGGCTGGAGGAGATTGGCGAGCGGCCGGCCGTGAAGAAGGCCATGGCGCTGGGACCCGAATTCCGCGAGGACCCGGCTTCGATCAGCGCCGATGAGCAGGGCCGCCGCCGGGCACTGGTCGCGGATCAACGGGCGCAGCCGATCCCGGCGGAATGGATGGTCGCCACGCCGGCGTAGCTGTTCGGTTCGCTGGCAACGGAGGAAGCCATGGCGTCAACCTCAATAGTCGAAGCCGCGCGGATCTCTGCCGACGAACGGCAGATCCGCTCCGACCTCGCCGCCTGCTATCGCCTCGTCGATATGTTCGGATGGTCGGACCTGATCAACACGCGCATCACGGCGCGCGTGCCGGGAGAGCACGACCATTTCCTGATCAATCCCTACGGTCTGCTGTACGAAGAGGTCACGGCGTCGTCGCTGGTGAAGATCGACGCCGCGGGCAACAAGGTCGTGCCCACGGAATGCGAGGTGAACAGCGGGGGATTCGCGATACCGAGTGCGATCCATTTAGCGCGCCCGGAGCTGGGTTGTGTGATCCACACGCACACCGTCGCCGGCTGCGCTGTGTCGATGCAAAGGCACGGCCTGCTGCCGCTCAATCAACACGCGTTGCAGGTGATCGGCGACGTTGCCTATCACGACTATGAGGGCGCGGGGCGAAACCTCGAGGAGCGTGCAGGCCTGCTTGCCGATTTCGGTGATCGCCACATCATGGTCCTGCGCAACCATGGCCTGTTGGTGGTCGGGACGACGATCGCCGAAGCGTTTGTCGCGACGTACCGCATGGAGCGGGCGTGCGCGATGCAGCTCGCCTTTCAGCAGTCGGGCGCCGAATTCAACCCGATCCGCGACGAGGTCGTGAGCGGCGCCTACGATAATGCGAGACGCCGGCGGAGCGGTGACAGGGTCGAGTGGCTAGCGCTGCTCCGCAAGCTCGACCGCGTCGATCCGACCTACAAGCAGTAGCCAGGGTCACGCCAACCCATAGAGCGCCGCGGCATTGTCATGGGTCAGTGCGCGGCGCATCTCTGGCGTGAGCGTGCGCATCTGCCGCTCGATTGCCTCCCGCGAATGCGGCCAAACGCTGTCGGGATGCGGGTAGTCTGATGCCCATAACAGGTGCCCCTCGCCGAAGAACGGCAGCAGGGACAGTGCGACGTAGTCTTCCTGGAATGTCGCGTAGATCTGCCGCTGGAACAGCTCACTGGGTTTGGTGACCAGCGCGCTACCGCCCTTATCGGCCCAGAATTCCTTTGCCTCCCACAAGCGCCAGTGACGGTAGTCCAGTTCCTGCACCAGCCAGGGGAGCCAGCCGGTTCCGGCTTCCGCCATCACGATGCGCAGCTTCGGATGCCGCTCGAGAATGCCCCAGGCGAACAGGTCGACGAAGGGCTCCAGGAAGTTGCCGAGGAAGAACTTGGTGTTCTCGAACACGCTCGCGGCCTTGCCGGCGGCGCGATCGCCGGGACGGCCGACAAACACCGTGATGTGCCAAGCGAGGATGATGCCGCTTGATTCCAGCGCGGTCCATAGCGGTTCCCACGCCGGATCGTCGAGCTTCGGGGTGATGTTGGCGATCATCAGGTTGACCTGACGGACCCCGCCTCGGGCTGCCAGGCGCGACAACTCCTGCACTGCGCCCTCGGGGTTCTCCGGCAACATCGGCACGCCGATCAGCCGGTCCGGTGCTGCCGCGCAAAAGTCCAGCAGCCAGTCGTTGAAGACCCGATAGCAGGCCGCGCGCAGCACCGGATCGTCGGTGGATATCTGGAAGATCGGCCCGAAGATCAGTTGCGACTGAACTCCGTCGCGATCCATGTCGGCGAGCCGCAGCTTGGTGTTGGCCGGTCGGCGTGCACTGTTGTCGTGGATGCCTGCGCGATCCAGCGCCGTATAGATCGGCTTGATCGGCCGAGCGGAGCCGGTCGCAGGCGGCTTGCCGTCCCAGCGGCCCCAGACCTTGCCGTCGCAGATCCACATGGCCTGGCCGTCGCGTTCCTCCACGTGCGGCGCACGGTCGCGCAGCGAGGCGGGCAGGCGGGTTTCCCAGAGGTCGGCGGGCAGTTGCCCGAGATCCATATGATCGTCGCAGGAGATCAATCCGTCCGGCATACCATCCTCCAACGGTTATCGTTTGAGCCGACTGAGCGGCCCTCAGTTCGCTGCGCTCAGGCTAGCCACTGTTGGGTCCTTCCGGAAGTGTGCCAGGACCAGCAGCCATCGCAGCTCTCTGGCTCCGGTTGGGGTCGCGTTGCGCCACGCCAAACTCAGCCCTCCGTCTTAGGCTCCTGCACGGTGACGGAGTCCAGCCACCGAATCATTTCGCTTTGATCGGCGCCCGACCCGAGTTGTGCCTCTGCAGCGGCCCAGGCGACGCTGCACGCTGCGGCCAATGGTGCATGCACGCCGGTGGATTGCGCCAGGTTTGTCGTAGCCTCGAGCCCTCTCAGCACGTGACCGAGCGCCATACCGGTCCCGAACCGACTCGTCAGCACCTGTTCGCGCAACATTGCGCTCAATGCCGGTCCAACACCGCTCTGCATCTCGCCGATCTCGACCACCGATTGAGCATCCATGCCAAACCGCTGGCCGATCGACAGGGCCTCGCTGGCCGCAAGGATCTGTGCGCCGCGCAAAAAATCACCGAGCACCGCGCCGGCGTGACCCGATCCCGGCGGCCCTGCATAAAAGGTTCGCTCTGCCAGCGCGGCGAAGATCGGACGGCAGCGTTCAACGGCCGCCTGATCGCCACCAATGATGAACGTGAGCTTACCTGCGCGGGCGTCCGCCGGCGTCCCGAGCGCCGGTGCATCGATCAGATCAATGCCGCGCTCGTCTGCCAGTCGCTTCGCCAGAGCGGCTGTCGCGGTCGGATCAGACGCGCCCATGTCGATGACCGCGCCTCGCGGCGCGAAGCCACCGACCAGTCCTTCCCAGCCATACAACACGTCCCGCAATGCATCGGCTGACGGCAGGACCGTGATGATCACATCGCAGCTCTGCGCCATCATTTTCGGCGAGCCGCTCATCATGCCGCCGACGTCATTTGTGAACATGCGCACCGCGACATCCACGACGTCGTAGACCTGGGGGTTGAATCCCTGCCACACCAGACGCGTCGCGATACGGGCGCCCATTGCGCCCAGACCGATCACGCCCAGCCTGGGCCGTGCTGCATCAACCATGGCTCTCGCGGGCCTTGAGCGTCTCGTCGATCAAGAAGATATCGGTAAGCAGCGCGCGGATATGAATCGACGCGTTCAGATTGTCGATCAGTTGCGAGCTCAGCGCCTGCTGCGCCAAGACGAGGCGCAGTGCGGCGCGCGTGGCCCGCGCGTCCTGTTCGAGGACCGCGATAAAATCGGCATAGACTTCGGCTCTCGTCGCGACGCTTTCACGCAGGCACGCCGCCAGACCGTCCAGCGCAGCATCCGCGCGTTGCAGGAAACGCCGGATTGAGCTGCTGTCATCCCGATCGTCCTGTCGCCCTTGCGCAGCGTAGGCCAGCATTAGTTCGTAGGCCTGCTCGATGACCTCGATCCGTTCCGCCAGGGTGAGCGGTGACATAGGGCTGTGCTCGGTCATCGGCTTGCTTTCAAACCTGCCTTCACTCGCCAGGAGAATATGCGGTTCCGCCACCTTCACGCTGTGCCGGCTGTGCATCCGGGACAGGCCACCGCTGCGGATCATGATGGCGCATGTAATCCTCGCGTGAAATCCATCCATGGAACATCGAGCGTGTCATCCAGAGCTTCTCCGGACGCACCGCGAAGTAGATGTGCACCATGATCAGCGTGATCGTGGCCATCGCGAACAGACCGTGGATCGTGTAGATCAATCCCCACTGCGAGTCTGCAAGCCAGTAGGGGTTGCGTCGCCAGAATGGCGTATCGATCTTGCTCAGCATCAGCAGGCCGGTCGCCACGATGGCCAGCACCACGACCGCGACAAGCATATGGAAGCTCTTCTGCAGCGGCGAATACTTGGCGTCGCGCTGTGGAACGGGCCCGCCAAACCCCAGCGCACGTGCCACGAGCCGCCACGACTTTCGCAGATCGCGCGGACCGATCACCATTGACCAGAAATCCTGCCAAAACAGGGCACGCACGATATGGAACAGGACCGCCACGGTCAGCACGATGCCGGCGATCCAGTGCGCCGTCACCCATTCAAACTTCCAGCCAAGTATTGGCAGGAATGCCGTGAACAGGCAGGTCAGCAGGGCGGCTGCCATCGTCCAGTGATACAGCCGGTCGGCCAAATGATGCCGCAGTACTCGCGCACCACTCACGAGCTGGTGCTCCGCCTGGTCAAGGCCTTCGCCGCGGCATGTGCCACGATGAAGACCACTCCTGCACCGACGAACCACCAGATCAGGTCCCACGACGCCCCTACCAGCACGGTCTGTCCGTAGACGCTGGTGGCGTAGCGGAACAGTGGCATCGCCGATCAGGCCGTTGCGTCGCGCACCGCGCGGTTGACGAGGTTCGCCATCAACGGGATCTTGAACTGGTTATAGTTCACCGGCCGCGCGCCGCGCACTGCCGACTGACCGGCGAGCTTGGCGATGTCGGCGTCCTGTGACTTCCCCTTGATCACCTCTTCCACCACTGTCAGGCGCCGCGGCACGGCACTGACGCCACCGCAGGCGAGGCGGGAGCGCTCAATCGTGCCGTTCGTGACGACGATGGCGGCGGCGACGTTGACCAGTGCAAAATCCCATGACTCGCGATCTGCCACCTTCTCGAAGTAGAAGCGCGCCCCAGCCCAGGTCTTGGGAATACGGATCGCGGTCAACAATTCCTGCGGCTGCACCGAAGTCAGGTGCGTGATGTCGGACTTCGGTCCAACAAAAAAATCTTCCACGCCGACGACCCGCTCGCCCTTCGTGCTGCGGATGACGAACTTCGCATCCAGTGCGACCAGGGCGGGCGCTGTGTCAGATGGACTGACCGCGATGCAGCGATCAGCTTCGAATAGTGCATGCTCTCGGTTCACACCTTCCGGCGTGTCGGCGAAGCATGTGTTGCCGCCCGCTCGGTAGCACGGCAGTCCGTAACGATAGTACAGGCAGCGCGCATCTTGCGAGACGTTGCCGCCCATCGTGCCGGTGTTGCGGATCTGCGGGGCGGCCACACGTCGAGCCGCATCCGCAAGCACGCGGTAGTTCGCGCGAATCGTCGGATTGCGTTCGACTTCGGTCAGCGTTGTCAGTGCACCGATCTCGACCCCGTCAGGGGTTTCGCGAATTCCCTTCAGCTCGACGATACCACTAATATCGATCACGGCCTTGGGGCGCTTGTTGCGTTCCTTGAACCAACTCAGGCTGTCGTTGCCGCCGGCGAGCTTCCAGCCGTCCGCACGATAGCGGTCCAACAAGGTCAGTGCATCGGCGACCTGCGTCGGCTGATACAGCTCGAAGGCGGGCATCATGTCCTTGACGATCATAGCGATGCTCCCTTAGACCGAGTTGACCTGAAGCGGCTTGTGCGCCTGCGGTCGCCCTGACAACGCATTCAGGATCATGTCGGTCGAAACGGGTGTGCGGTTGAACAGGTGTCCGCCGAGCGCATCCGCGATTGCCGTGGTGATCGCGGCGGCGCCCGAACCTTGCGGCGGTTCGCCGACACCTTTCACGCCCACCGGGTTCTGTGGATCGGGCTTCTCCACCGCGCCCCAGCCGATCTCCGCCGGCACGTCGAGATAACCAGGCAACTTCGCCTGGTAGAGCAGCACCGTTGTGGGAATGCCGAGCTTAGGATCGTAGACGTGCCGTTCCAGATGCGCCATGCCGATGCCCATCACATTGCCGCCGCGGATCTGATGCGCCAACCCCTGCGGATGCAGCACCGTGCCGCAATCCGCGACACACAGCATCTCAAGTATCTTGAACTTGCCAGTTTCCGTGTCGAGCTCGATCTCGGCAAAGGTCGCGGTAAGTCCTGGCGTCACGCCGATGCGCGGCAGGTTGTCTTTCGCAACGCCGATCAGGCCGGTCCCGGCAATCATCGCCACGCCATCCTTGGTGACCGGGTTGATGTCCGCCGGAACTTCCTTGCCGCTGTACTTGCCGCCGAGTTCGATCGCCTTCTGGGCTGCCTGTGCATACGTGATCGACTTCGACGCATCGGCCTTTGCGACCACGCGCTCGTTGCCGAGGTCGTAATCGCCTGGCGCGCCGCCCAGCATCTGCGCCGCGATGTCGAGCAGCTTCTCCTTCAGGTCCATCGCGGCGACATAGCTCGTGCGTGACTCGGTTGATGCGGTCAGGCTGCCGGCCTGCGGGCTGTTCCAGGGCAGGCCGAGCCGGCTGTCACCGCGTTCGATGATGACGTTCTCCCAAGCGACATTCAGCAGGTCCGCCGAGACCCGCGAAGTCGCGGAGTGCGAGTAGGTACCGAGATTGCCGACGCCGGTGTGGGCGTGCAGCTTGCCGTCCGGCGTGAGGCGCACGAGGCCGTCGAAGCCGTTGCTGCCGGCGGAGTGATAACCTTGGCCGATGCCGATACCGATCACCTTGTTGCCGTTCTTCTGGCCGGAGCGCCGCTTCTTCTCGTCCCAGTTGAACATTGTGGCGCCTTTGTCCAGCGCCTCCTTCAGGAACGCACTGGTCACCGGTCCTTGGTCCACGCCGATCTTGCCATTTGAGTCTGGCGCGTTGATCTTGCGGATCTGCACCCGGTCGATACCGAGTTCACGCGCTGCCTTGTCGATCATCGGCTCGATCGCCGGCACGAGCTGGTTCTCGCCCGGCCCGCGCTGCGGTCCGCGCAACGGCGTATTGGTCAGCACCGGTATTGCCTGGAACCGCATCGCGGTCGGCTGATAGACAAACGACAGCGCATTACCCGCGGAGCGGAAGTCGCCGCCGCCGATGTCCGGACCGTTCTCCTGAACAACGTACAGATCAGCGGCGAGCAGCTTCCCATCTTCGCGGAAGCCGAGCTTGGCGTGACCCTGGAATGTCGGACGCGCGGTGCCGAGCGAGTACTCCTCGATGCGCGTGATGCGCATCATCACGGGACGTCCGAGCTTCTTCGAGAGCAGCGCCGGGATCGCCATGATCGGATAGCCGGGGATCTTGCTGCCGAAACCACCGCCGCAATACTCAGCTATGAACACCAGATCCTTCGGCTCTATGCCGATATAGCGCGCGATGTTGGGTATCGCCGCCGTGTGGCTCTGGTTGGAGCCATACAGGAAGCACTTGCCACCCTGCCAATAGGCCATGGCGGTGCGCGGTTCCATGCTGTGATGTGAATAGCCCGCTGTGACGAAGCTTTCCTCGATCACCAGCTTGGATGCTTTGAACGCCGAATCGAGATCGCCGTAGGTCCACGACTCCGCAGGCTTACCCATCGGCAGTTTGCTGTCGTCGCCGAAATCACCGGCCTGCCACTTGACCGTCTGAAGGTTGATCTGTGCGGCCGCGACATTGCCGTTGGACCGGGCGTTCGGTCCGCCGGGATACAGACTGTCGAGCGGGTCGAGCACATGCGGCAGTTGTTCGAGATCGATCTTGATCTTTTCCAGCGCATCCGCGGCGGTGGTCTCATCGACGGCCGCCAGCGCGAGGATCGGATCGCCGATGTAGAAGACCTCGTCCTTCTGAAGGATCGGCCGCTGTGGCGGCGGAAACTGCGGCACGTCATCGGCGGTGAGGATGCCGAGAACACCCGGCATCTTCAGGGCTTCCGAAGCGTCGATATTGCGGATCTTCGCATGCGGCATCGGACTGGTCAGCAGCTTGCAGAAGACCATGCCGTCAGCGCGGAAATCCTCGGCGTATTTCGCCCGGCCGGTGACCTTCGCCACCACGTCGTGCGGCACGAAGTTCTGGCCAATCAGTTTGTATGCCATTTTACGCTTCCCCCGCCGCCCGCATGACACCTTTCAGGTAATGGTCATAAGCGCCGCACCGGCAGAGATTGCCGGACATCGCGAGACGCGCCTCCTCCACGGTCGGATGCGGGTTGTGTTCCAGGAGTGCGACTGCGGCCATGACCTGGCCGCTGGTACAGAAGCCGCATTGCGGTCCGAGTTCGGTGACGAATGCTGCCTGCACCTTGTGCAGTTGGCCGTTCGGCCCCTCGATGCCCTCAATCGTGGTGATCTTGCGATCACGCACGCTGTGCGTCAGCGTCGAGCAAGAATACACGGTGACGCCGTCCATGATAACGGTGCAGGCGCCGCATTCGCCATGATCGCAGCCAAGCTTCGTGCCGGTGAGACCGAGTTTGTAGCGTATCGTGTGGGCGAGCGTTTCCTGTGGCAGAACATCGACTCGGCGGCTGACACCGTTGACGTTCAGAGTGACCAGCCGTTCGACGGTGCCCGCGGCCTGCGCATGGGCGGACGGCACACCAGGACCGCGGAACAGATAGCCCGCGGCGGACACGGCAGCGCCTGACGCGATCACGCCCTTGATGAAGGCGCGTCGTGACGGAGCGCTGCGTTGCACAATACTGTTGCTGGCGTCGCCCGTTGTCCCGCCACGCTCGGCGTCGCGGTACGGACCGGGATTGCTCTGGGCCATGGTTGTTTCTCCCCAGCTGCCGGCGGTTACTTGCCATCCGTCTCACCAGGCAGGCCGCGGCGCCTTGATCCGCGGCGCGTGGGTGGCACGGATCGGTTCTTTCGAGACGCAATGAGCCTCGCACAGTGCATCGACCGGCACAAGCGCTCAGTTATGCGCGGTTGCTGAATGTCGGCTCAACCAGTCAGTGACGATTTTGAAGGACTTGGTCATCTCGCTGGGAGTCAGGTGCTCGAGAGCGGCGTCACGACATTCCGACGCATCGGACTGACCACTCGTTTCCGCGATGTCACACCACGCGAAGGCCGTCACGTAGCTTTGGGGCACGCCTTCACCAAAGAAGAACAACGTCCCAAGCAGCAGTTGCGCCTCGGCCTGGCCTTGTTCGGCGGCCTTCACGAACCACTTCGCGGCCTCGGCATCGTCCTGTGCCACACCAAGTCCCTTATGGAGCAGAAAGCCGATGCCAGCCTCGGCCGCCGGATCGCCTTGTTCCGCGAGGCCGAACCAGTCGTGGAAGGCCCGCACATAGTCGCCCGTGTTATAGGCTGACAGGCCCGATCGGAAGTCCTGCGCTGCAGCCGTACCGCACGTGATCACGACAGCCGTGAGCAAGGCCAGCCAGCCAAAAGGCAATTTCAGACGCATACTGTAAGGCAAGCACGGCCCGATGCCCCGAGGCAACCGGTTGCCGCGCGACCGTGACAGATGCGCGGCAACGTTGCTGGAGGCTAGTCGACTGCGAACACCCAGACAGTACCGCCCTGCGGCACTTCCGGGTACTGGCCAGGCCGTACCAGGTTCAGCCTCGATTGCATGCGTGCCGCGTCCACGCCCCATCCGCTCTGCACGGCAATATATTGCTTGCCATCCACCTCGAAGGACATCGGAACGCCATTGACGCCGGATGGCATGGGGAACTCGTAAAGCACATTGCCGCTCGTCGCATCGAGCGCACGGAACTTGCGGTCGTTGGTACCGCCCTCAAACAGCAGGTTGCCGCCGGTCGCGAGCAGCGGGCCCCAGTTCTCGCTCATGCCATAGTTGTGGGTCCACACCTTCTTCTTGCTGTCGAGGTCCCAAGCCTGCAGTTCACCGATATGATCTGCACCCTTGCGCAAATAGAGCCAACTCGTCACGCCACTGTAAGGTTGGCCTGGGGTATAGGTGACGGGACGACCGAGAATTGCGCCGCAGAGGTTCTCGTTGGCCGGGATGTACAACAATTTGGTCTTCGGACTGTATGCCACCGGCGGCCAGTCCTTGCCGCCCCACAGGCTGGGACAGAAGTCTGCCATCTTACCCGTACCCGGCTTGTGTTCTGGTGCCACGATCGGGTGACCCGTCTTCGGGTCAACGCCGGTGAAGGTGTTGTGGTAGACAAATGGCTGACCGGCGACAAAATTGATTTTGTCGGCGGTGCGCTCGAGCATCCAGAGATAGCCGTCGCGAGCGACATCGACAAGACCCTTCACCGGCCTTCCGTTGCTCATGTAGTCAACGATGATCGGCGGTGACACCTCGTCCCAGTCCCACGAATCATTCTGATGGTACTGATGATACCCCTTGATCTGGCCAGTCTTCGCATCGAGTGCGAGGACGGATGAAGTGTAAAGGTTATCGCCGGGCCGCTGATCGCCCATCCATGGGCCGCCATTGCCGGTGCCCCAGAAGGTGAGGCCGGTCGGCGGGTCATACACACCGGTGACCCAGATCGAGCCGCCGCCGGTTTTCCACTGATCACCCTTAGGCCAGGTCTCACTGCCGGCTTCGCCCGGCGCAGGAATCGTGTAGGTCCGCCACAGTTCCTTGCCGCTCTCGGCATCGAATGCGACGACGAAGCCGCGCACGCCAAGTTCGCCACCGGAAGTGCCGAGCAGCACCTTGCCGTCGATCACCAGCGGCGCCAATGACATGTAATAGCCCTTGGCATAGTCCTCCACTTTGGCGTTCCAGGCCTCCTTGCCGGTTTTTGCGTCCAGCGCGACAAGTGTGGCGTCGGATGCCGCGAAGAACACCTTGTCGCCCCACAGAGCGACGCCACGACTCGTCGGATGCAGCAGGAATTGATCCTCGGGGATCGGCCGCTTGAAACGCCACAGAAGATCGCCGGTCTTGGCGTTGACGGCCAGAACCTGATTGCCGGGCGTCGCCACGAACATGACGCCGTTGTTGACGATCGGCGGCGCCTGGTGACCCTCGATCTGCCCCGTCGCCATGCTCCACACCGGGTGGAGATGCGATGCATTGGCCGTGGTGATCTGGTCCAGCGGACTGTAGCCCCAGCCGTTGTAGGTGCGGCGGAACATCAGCCAGTCGCCATCATCCGGTTTGGTCAACCGATCGGCGGTAACCGACTTGTACGCAGCAAGAGCTGGCGTAAGCGCTGCCGGCGCGGCCACCGGGTCGCCATTTGGCGGCATAGGATCTGGTGCGGCTGGCGGCGCCGACGGCGTAGTGGGCGCTACCTGAGCAAGCGCTGATGAGGCAAGCAATCCCAGCGTGAGGGCAGCGCCGGCGGTGGTACGCCACACATTTGGTCTGTTGGACATTTGTTTCCCCTTTCTGTATCGGCCGCTGGATAGCTTTGGTCGCACCCGTCGCGGTTAGACGAGTTGCATGTCACATTTGCTGAATACCCAGTCGACCGATGAATGGCCGCGTGACGGTCAGCTTTCCGTTCGTAACGCCCAGCGGCAGCGCCGCCAGGCTGCGCGGCGACGGGCCAGCGATGACGCGCGCACCTGCCTTAGGATCGTATTGAGAGTTGTGGCATGGACATTCGAGAATTTGGCGTTCAGCGGACCAGTTGACCACCTCGCAGCCGGTGTGGGGACAGATTGCCGAGTAGGCTACGACCCCATCCGCCGCCCGGTCCTTGGTCTGCGGGTCGAGGCTTGCGGGGTCCAGCCTGACCAGCAACACCTTGTTGAGCCGTGAGCCGTCGCGCACGACCTTCTCCGCAGGGTCCATAGGCCATGTCATGATCTGACCCTCACCCACCGAGAGACTATCCGGGCCAAGTGGAGTCGTATCACCCACCTTTACCAGCAGATCGCCTGCCTTCGGGCGGGCATGCGCCGCATCGGATTGTGCACCCGCCACGCGTGCAGCGAGGTCGACACCAAGGCCGACGCCGGCGGCAAGCAACGTCCTCCGCCTGGGTGTTGCGACCACACAAGGGCACGGCGCGCCTCGTGGAGCTTCGGTCGGCGACGTTTGACTGACATCGCCAGTCTCGCAAGTTTCTTGCGGGCCGGTGCGCCCGCGCTCGCAAGACTCTGCCTCACCCTCCACCATTTCCTGCCCCGGCTTTTGTTCTTCGAACGCTACCAGCCGACGTTGTCGTTGTCACGCTGGCTTCCGATCATGTTTTGCGTGGCGCCAGGATGAGGTAGAGTCCAAATACGCGCACGCGCTCGCTCACCCCGGCAGGAATGGCAGAAGAAGGCGACCACATGCGATATCAGCTCCTCACATGCGCACTGGCTGTGGTCGCACTGACGAGTGGCGGATCTGTGCAGGCGAATGCGGAGACAAGGACGGTGACAAACGGACTTGAGGTGCACGAGACTGCACTGATACTGCGTGCGGAAACGCCGAGTCATCTGCTGACGAACGAGAGCTGCGCCAATGCGCAAGTTGGTTGGAAGATCGTGCCAGATTCGGTGAAGACGGAGGTGGTTACTGCGCGGATGATGGACCCTGGCGGTGATCCTGACTGGAAGGTCGAGAAGGCGGAGGCGCGGACCAGGGTCGATACCGACAACACACGGATATGTCTGCAGGGCTATTGCCAGGGACCGCTTCAGTTCCAATGCGAGATCCAGGTGCGGGCCAGTTGGCAGGAGAGCCGCTGACGCAATGGCGGTAGCTTCCGCTGCCACATCATCATCCTGACAGCGCTTGCTACTGAGCGGCCAACCACTGCGCGAACCTGGCGCGATCGGCCTCGGTCATCGCGGTCTCATTACCGAATGGCATCGACTTCTTCCGCACCACCATCTCCGCGATGCGGGGTGCGAAGCGTCGTACGTCTTCGATGGACTCCAGAACCACACCCTTGGGCGGCTGCTGCCCCAGCAGCATCGTGTGCGACGGATTTTCCGAGTGGCACATGGCACAGTGCCTGCGGACCATGGTCATGATCCAGGCGTCGCTCACACCCCCGGACTCAGCCGCAGCACAGATCAGCAGAACGGTTAGTGACAGGACCGCGGCAGCAGCATGCAAAGCAACCCTGGCGCCGATGGATCGGTCGACGCCAGGTGCCCGCATTTCGTTCTCTGCTACTTCTCGACAATCACCTGTCCATACATCCACGGATGCGGGGTGCAAATGTAGTAGTGGATTCCGGGCACATCGAAGGTGATGGTCTTTGATTCACCTTTTGCAAGCAGACCGGTATCCCACTTGCCCTCCTCGCCTGCGGCCGCGGTCGCCGAATGGGGAATACTGCCGGCATTGGTGAACGTAATGGCAGTCCCCACCTTCACCCGCGTGCGGGCCGGCCAGTAGGAGTATTCCACGTTGTTGTCCGCAATCTTGACTGCGTTCACGCCGGCGGCGATCGGCCCCAGGGGAAACGCCACGTCCAATGGCGGCGGCGGCGGCCAGAGCGGCTGAACGTTTCCCTTCAGGGCGAATGTCCACACGGCATCACCGGTGGCGCTTCCCTGGATCGAGTTGCCGCCTGTGACGATCGTGATGTACTCGTCGCCGTCTACCTCATACACAACGGCAGGTGCATCCGCGCCGAAGCCGGTCTGGAACGACCAAAGCTTGTTGCCCGTCTTGGCGTTGAGGATCACGAAATTGCCGTCGGGCTCGCCGCGCAGCAGCAGACCGCCGGCGGTGGCGGTCGAGCCGCCGCCGCCACCCATGCGATGCGGCATCTGCTGCTGCCAGGCGATCTTGTTGGTGTGGCTGTCGATCGCTGTGAACGTGCCGCCAAACTGCGAGCCGATCGGCGCCGCCTGGGTACCACCGACATAGCGCTGCCCATTCTTCCACGTGTCGTTGGTGCGCACGAAGGTACTCGTCCGGATGGTTCCCGGCACGTAGAAGAAGCCAGTGTCCGGGCTATAAGGCATCGGCGACCAATTCGTACCGCCCTGTCCGCCTGGCTGGACAATGACGGGGCTTGCCCAGAACGCCTCGAAGATGCAGCCGGGCGTCTCAAAGCCGGGCAGTGGTGGAGCGCAAGTCGGAACGGTGTTGTCACCGATCGGAAATGGCTGCGTCTTGGCCGTCTTTTGCAGCGGCTCCTGCGGCACCGGACGCTCCTCGATGCCAACCAGCGGCTTGCCGTTGGTGCGATCGAGTATATACACCCAACCAGTGCGTCCGGCCTCGGCGATCCCCTTGCGAGGCTGCCCGTTGATCACCGTATCGAACAGTACCACCGGGCTCGCCGCGTCGTAGTCCCAGAGGTCGTGATGCACCTCCTGGAAGTGCCAGGCATACGCGCCGGTCTTGGCATTGACCGCCATGATGGAGGCGCAGAACAGATTGTCGCCGGCGCGGATCGATCCGTCGTAGTCCGGCCCGCAATTACCAGTCGCAAAATAAACCAGGCCAAGTTCGGGGTCGAGTGCCGGCGTGTTCCAGATCGTCGCGCCGCCGCGCATCGCCGGCGTATTTTCCGCGGGCCATGTATCGCTGCCGACCTCGCCCGGTGCAGGCAGCGTATAAGAACGCCACAGGATCTTGCCGGTCTTGGCATCGAGCGCCGTCAGTCGCCCGCGCGTGCCGAACTCGCCGCCGGCAATGCCGCTGTAGACGATGCCGTCGTAGTAGAGCGGCGCACTGGTGATCACGTAGCCGTTCTGCCAGTTCTCTATTGGTGTCTTCCACACCTCTTTCCCGGTCTTGATATCGAGCGCGACGACATTGGTGTCGAGTTGGCCGAGGAAGAGCATACCCTCGCCCATCGCCAGGCCACGGTTAAGCCATCCGCAGCAGACCGTCGATATGGTCTGGTCGATGCCGGACCAGCGCTCCCATAGGATTTCGCCGGTCTTTGCCTTGAGCGCAAACACGTCGTCATTGCCGGTCACGACGTACATGGTGCCGTCCTTGATCAGCGGCGAAGCCTCGGCGGAGTACTTGCCACCCATGCCCGAGCCCTTCAGGCGCGTCATCCAGGCGCCCTTGAGCTGACTGGCATTGTCCGTGTTGATCTGTTTCAGCGTTGAGTAACGCTGGTTGGTCATGTTGCCGCCGTTGGTGACCCAATCCTTGCTGACCGGGCTCTTCAACAAGCCATCGATCTCTGGGTCGGCGGCCAGTGCGGTGGCACACAAACTGAGCATTAATCCTGCCGCAAGCACCGGCGCCCATCGGCGAAGGTGGAACGTCATGCCGTTTTCTCCCCCAACATTATCGTCGGTTAGAAGACATGTTGTATCTCTGCCGAAGCCTTGACAAGGCTTGTGCGGGCTCGACGGCTCGCTACCTGCGGCGGTGCCGGCTTTTCGGACAGTCGGGTAAGCTAAGCGTTGACCGGTCCAAAGAGGGCGTGAGACACGGGTGTAAGGAGGAAACTTCTGCTATCAATCTCGCCGCCGGCTCGACCGGATTTTCACCGAGCATCCTGAATATGGTAGCCTGCGACTGCAGGTGGCACTGTTGCGCGCGAGGCGACCTCGGTCGGGCGCCGGCGCAGTCTGACAACATCCTCTTCAGCCAGCGAGCGCCGGCACCACGCCTCCCAGTCCGTCTGCACCTTCTGCCAGGTTCGGCTGACAACATCCTTGCCGACCGCCCCCCTGAACAGCGCGCCGAGTGCACACCGAACCCGGCGCGTGTTGGTGCCCGACAAATAGGCGCCCGCGATCATCGCCTCTACCTGCTTCGTCATCCGCACATAGCGTGGCAGCGCCTCGCTGTGCCATTCCCGGCTCACCCCGTCCGTGTTGTTCAGTCGTGCGCGTGGCACGCTGATCGTCACCGGGCCAAATGAACCAAGCAACTGGCGGTTCCGTCGTCCATGCCGATATCCGGCTGCTCCGCCAGCCGCTTCTGCCGATACCGAGCGACGATAGCGCGACGCCCAAGTGCCGCGTCCAGCTCCGCATCAACAAGCTCCTCGATGAACCCACGAACCCGATCCCGGATGGCAGCCTCGATCGGATCGAACCAACCAGCGCCAAGCAATTCAGGCGACCCCGGCGAACTGTCGTTGCTATGCTTCTCCATGGTGTAATCTCCCTCGGCGTCTCGCCGCCGAGTTTGGCTCGTTGCACTAGCCGGAGATTACACCACCGCGAATTTCCACCACTTCTGCGACGGCACGCCCGACGGCGTGACCAAGACGTTCATGTTCGGATTGTGGCGCGGGCGAAGGTCAAACCTGTCACCTCACGCCTTGTGACATCACCCGTCCCGCCGATCTGCTGTGGTCCCGGGGTGCACCGGGCGGTGGCATTCGTCGGCTCGCCATACGCCAATTGCGGTCACGGTGGGCACCCAGAGCGGCGCAATTCCGAGCTTGCAGGAAGCCGCCGCCCAGCGTATCGACGCCGCGCCTCGAAGCGGGATCCCTTAGCGCCTAAGGGGGCGAAATTCTGACTGGCGGCTGAGCGATCGAGCCAAGTCGTTGAGGCGAGAACTTTTGCCGGGTTAGCACAGTGGTAGTGCAGCGGTTTTGTAAACCGAAGGTCGGGGGTTCAAATCCCTCACCCGGCATGCTTGCTGCGTATGCATCAGCGGAGCACGGGCGGGTGCCACGGTCAGCGAGCCCGCGGGCGCGCTGCCCGCCAATTGTGGCGAGATTGTGCTTGCATTATGGTGAAAATCTGGCGAGAAGGGTCCAACTGTAAGCCCCTCCGATCTTACTGCTACGCCTCGCGCTCTGCCTGCTCTGGTCCAAAGGAGTGACCGTGGATACGCCCAGAACTGGAATAATCACGGCCGATCTTCGGCTCGATTGGGATCGCGTCGGAGTCCTGTTCGCGACCTTCGGCGTAGCCTGTGGAGGTCTGGCCACCGTTTTTTACAGCATCGGCTTCCTCATTCAGGCATTATCCCGCCACGTGTGACCGCCGCTGCCAATCGGCGGCTTGACGCAGGCTGCATCAGCGCCAGACTCCCACTGTCACCAAACCGGTGGGGGAACGGGCATGAGCGATGTGCGGATTGTGGCGAGCAATTTTGGCTTTCCCGAAGGCCCCGTGGTGATGCCCGACGGCGCGATCATCCTCACCGAGATCGCCGGACGCTGCTGCACCCGCATCGGGGCGGATGGCGCGCGCTCGACCGTCGGCAACGCCGGCGGCGGACCCAACGGTCTCGCGATCGGCCCCGATGGCGCGCTCTACCTTTGCGACAACGGCGGCGGCAAGTATCCGCCAGGCCACTGGATGGCGGTCGGTCCTGCCGACGACTACGATGGTGGATGCATCCAGCGCATCGACCCAAAGACCGGCGACACGCGCGTACTCTATTCGCATTGCAACGGACACAAGCTGTCGGCGCCGAACGACCTTGTTTTCGACACGCAGGGAGGCTTCTACTTCACCGATCTCGGCAAACGCTACGCGCGCACGCGCGATCATGGCGGCCTCTACTATGCTTTGCCGGATGGCTCCAAAATAGTCGAGGTTGCGTATCCGATCCTCAGTCCCAATGGCTGCGGTCTTTCGCCAGACGGCAAGGAGTTATATGTCGCAGACACGGAGCCTGCGCGGCTTTGGGCATTCGACATCGCGTCGCCGGGTGTAGTGAAGAAGCAAGGTTGGCCGTCACCGCATGGGGGGCGGCTCATCGCCGGTCTCGGCGGTTTCCAGCGCTTCGACAGCCTGGCAGTCGAAGCCGGCGGTAATGTCGCTGTCGCCACGCTGCATGCGGGCTGCATCACTGTAATCGCCCCCGACGGCAAGGTCGTGCGGCAGGTTGCAATGCCCGACGAATTCCCCACGAACATCTGCTTCGGCGGCGCAGACATGCGCACCGCCTACGTGACTCTTTCGGCGACGGGGCGCCTCGGTGCACTGGACTGGGAGGAGCCGGGACTGCGCCTGAACTTTTGAACCGTGGGCGAAACCGCACGCCTGGTCGCGCGTTCAGGGCACCACTTCCAATCAGGGCACCACTTCCAAGGAGATGCGGTAATGAGTGACAGGTTCGAAGGCACTGCCCGCGAAATGGGCGGGCGCGTGCAACAGAAAATGGGTGACTTCGCAGGCGACGCCAAGACGCAGGCGGAGGGCATGTATAACCAGGCGGCAGGTCAGGCGCAGCAGCAGGTCGCGCGGCTCAGCGACGTGATCAAGGATCAGCCGATCGCCGCGGCACTCGTCGCGGTCGGGATCGGCTATCTGCTGGGGCGATTTACCTCCTGAACAAGAGTTGTCTGGAATGAAAGGGCCGTCCACCACATCTATGCGGGGCCAAAGGGGAACCATCATGCCAGCCGCCATCCGCAAGTCGCGTATCAGCGAGGGCTCGCCCAACCCCCGCGGCGCGACCTGGGATGGTTTGGGTGTCAACTTCGCGCTGTTCTCCGCAAACGCCACCAAGGTGGAGCTTTGCCTGTTCGATGATTCAGGGCGCACAGAACTCGAGCGCATCGAGCTGCCCGAGTACACCAATGAGGTGTGGCATGGCTATCTGCCCGAGACGCGGCCCGGCACCATCTATGGATATCGTGTGCATGGACCGTACGACCCGCGCAACGGCCATCGCTTCAATCCGAACAAGCTGCTGCTGGACCCGTACGCCAAGGCATATGTCGGCACACTGCGCTGGGACAACTCGTTGTTCGGCTACACGATTGGAGCACGGGATGCTGATCTGACCTTGGATCGCCGCGACAATGCCCGCTTCATGCCGAAATGCCGTGTGATCGATCCCGCGTTCACCTGGGGTCGGGATCGTCGGCCTGAGGTGCCTTGGGCCCGCACCATTCTATATGAAGCGCATGTGCGAGGTCTGACCAAATTGCACCCCGCAGTGCCGGAAGAGATGCGTGGCACGTTCTCCGGTCTTGGCCGCAAGGAGGTGGTCGATTATATACGCTCACTCGGCGTCACCTCGATTGAGCTGCTGCCGATCCACGCATTCGTCAACGATCGGCATCTGCTGGAAAAGGGCCTGACCAATTACTGGGGCTATAACACGATCGGATTCTTCGCGCCGGACCCGCGCTATTCCGCCGTCCCGGCCTTCGTTTTCTCTGAGTTCAAGGAGATGGTCGCGCGTCTGCACGACGCCGGCCTGGAGGTGATTCTCGACGTCGTCTACAACCACACGGCCGAAGGCAACGAGCGCGGCCCGACACTGTCGTTCCGCGGCATCGACAATGCATCA
Organism: uncultured Alphaproteobacteria bacterium; assembly: GCA_963818775.1. Taxonomy (GTDB): domain Bacteria; phylum Pseudomonadota; class Alphaproteobacteria; order Acetobacterales; family Acetobacteraceae; genus JAMXLO01. The sequence goes on from CAWFUF010000009.1 coordinate 174,757, forward strand.
TACTATCGACTGCTACCCGACCAGCCGCGTTACTATATTAACGACACAGGCACCGGCAACACCCTGAACCTCAATCATCCTAGCGTGCTGCAGATGGTCACCAACTCGCTGCGCTACTGGGTGAACGAGATGCACGTCGATGGCTTCAGATTTGATCTGGGAACCATACTGGCACGCCAGCATGACGGCTTCGATGCGTCGCATGGGTTTTTGCAGAGCTGCCAGCAGGACCCGGTGCTGTCGCAGGTGAAGATGATTGCTGAGCCGTGGGATATCGGTCCCGGCGGCTACCAAGTCGGCGGTTTCCCGCCCGGCTGGGCAGAGTGGAACGACAAGTTCCGCGACACGGTACGCGCATACTGGAAGGGTGATGACGGCAAGCTGCCGGAACTTGCCACGCGCGTTGCCGCGTCCGCCGATGCCTTTGCCCGCCGCGGCCGCAAGCCGTGGTCCAGCGTCAATTTCATCACCGCGCACGACGGCTTCACGCTCCACGACCTCGTCTCGTACAACGATAAGCACAACGAGGCGAATGGCGAGAACAATCAGGACGGCCATTCCGACAATCTATCGTGGAACCATGGCGTGGAGGGACCGACCGATGATCCCGACATCGTGGCGCTCCGCACCAGGCAGTCGCGCAACCTGCTGGCAACGCTGCTGCTCGCGCAGGGCACGCCGATGCTGCTTGCAGGCGATGAGTTTGGCCGGACCCAGCAGGGCAACAACAATGCCTATGCGCAGGACAATGCGATCAGCTGGGTCGATTGGAACATTTCCGACGACGGCGCCGCACTCATTGAGTTCGTGCGCCGGCTGATCGCACTGCGGCAGGCATTTCCCATTTTGCGCCGGTCGCGCTTCCTGACCGGCGAGTACAATGCCGACCTCGACGTGAAGGACGTGCGCTGGCTGACTCCGGCGGCGACCGACATCGAAGGGGAACAGTGGCAGGATGGCAATGCGCGCTGTTTCGGCATGTTGATGGATGGGCGCGCGCAGGCGACCGGAATAAAACGCCCGTCGATGGACGCGACGGTGTTGTTGGTGCTCAACGCGTACCATGACGTGGTGAAGTTCAAGTTGCCCGAGGTGGTCGGTGGCCAGACCTGGCGCTGCCTGCTGGATACCAATGTGCCGGATCGCACCGAGACCCCGCGGTTCATGAGCAGTGCTGAATACGAAGTTACCGGGCGATCGCTGCTGGTGTTTGCTCTTCAGCCCGACAGCGCCCAGTCGATCGCACTGACGCGTGCACGCGAGGCTCTACGGCAGGTGGCAGCAACGCCTGTTCAGGCGACGCTCGCAGAAGAACCTGCGGAATGAGGCTGTCCGATCCACCGAAGCCGCCCGGCGAGCCGCCGCAGCCTGATCCGGATGGTCCCTTGCCGATTGAGGATCCGCCGCCTCCGATCCCGATACCGCCGGACCCGCCCCCCGAACCGCTGCGTGCGGCGGTCCCCGTCACACGCGCCTGATGTTCCAGAACAATGGCCCGGTGTATTCAAGCTTGCCCGCCAAGCTCTTGTTGTACGCAGTGGGGATCTGGAATTGCCCCAGCGTAATTGTCGGCGCTTGCCTATAGTTCTCGAGCTGGATCGCCCCTGCGATCTTCTTGCGTGAGTCTTCGTCCTCCGCGTCCAGCCACTCCTGCGTCAACTGCTCGACCTTCGGATTGTCATACCAGCCGAACCACCCCGCTGCACCCTGCGCACGGAACGGCGCGGTGACCACCGGATTGAGGATGAAGCCACCGGTGAACCAAGTGTGGAACACCGACCAGCCACCCTTCTCCACCGGTTCTCTTGTGGCACGCCGCTGGACGACCGAGCCCCAATCGGTGTCCTGCAACTCCGCATTGATGCCGATCTTCTTGAACATGTCGTAGGTGATATCGCCCAGCGGTCCGATCGTGGCGAAGTCCGTCGGATTGATGATCACCGCCTTCTGGCCGTTGTAGCCGGCTTCCTGGATCATCTTCTTTGCGGCAGCCAGATCGCCCCTCTGCACCGGCAGGTCGACCTCGGTGCCATAGGTGGTACCGCACGGATATTGCGATCGGCACACACGCCACGCCGAATGGTCGTCGCCCATGATCGCCCGCATGTAGTCTTCCTGGTTCACCGCCACCATCACGGCACGACGCAACCGCACATCGTCGAACGGCGGCTGGATGCAGTTGAACCGCATGCCACCGATATAGCCCTGCGGATTGGATGGCGCGATGACGATGTCAGCGTTGCGACGTAGCAGCGGCACGAGATCGATCTGCGCCTGCTCGTACCAATCGACCTCGCCATTCTGCAGTGCCGCCGACGCAGTGGCCGCATCGGGAATGATCTTCCACTCGATGCGCTGGAAGTGAGCGACCTTGCCGCCCGAGGTCCATTCCGGCGGCTCCTGGCGCGGCACATAGCCGTCGAACTTCTCCCAGGCGGCGGCGCTGCCGGCGACGAACTCGTCTTTGAGGAAGCGAAATGGACCAGAGCCCACGATCTCGGTAATTGCCTTGAAGGGATCGGTCTTCGCCAATCGCTCTGGCATGATGAACGAGGTCTGCATGGCAATCGCGTCGATCAGCAGCGGGAAGGGCCGCTTCAACGTGACCTTGACGGTCTGATCGCCCGCAACGCCCCATGCATCGACCGATTTTGCAACTGTCTGACCGAACGTGTCGCGCACCGCCCAACGGGCCAAGCTTGCAGCACAATCCTGCGCACGGACCGGCTCCCCGTCGTGCCATTTCAGTCCCTGGCGCAATTTAATTAGATAAGTGCGGCCGTCATCGGACACCGTGTAGCCCTCGGCCATCTGCGGCTTCGCCTGCTGCGCCGCATTCACCCCGAAGAGAGTGTCCCAGACCATCCAGCCGTGGTTCAACGTGACCGCGGCGGTGGTGATGATCGGATCCAGCACGGTCAGGTTGGCCTGCGGCACAAAGCGCAGCACGCGCGCATTGGCTGGCTGTGCAATCGAGAAGCGGGGCAGGGACGACGCCGCAATGCCAGCCGCTCCGGCCCGCAAAAAGGACCGCCGGTTCATGATGCCCCCTGTAGCCCTGTTGATTGTTGGGCGAAAGCATGTCGAGTTTCGCTTGTTGCCGCAAGCGAGGGAGGACCCGTCGACAAGGCGAGCGGGACACTGCGGCGCATCGGATTAAAGGTGCGCATCGGGAGTCCATCGGCGATCAGTTTCGCGATGCAGTCCCCGCAAGGGGAGGGGGCGTCACACCGCGATATCCAGCCACCCATGCGGCGTCACCGTCCCGCGGTTTCCGGGTCGCAGCAGCACCGTGGTCATCGCTGATTCGACGATCGCCGGACCGACGATCGCCTGACCCGGCGACAATGTGTCGAACTCGAACACTGGCACGGTGACCCAATCGCGCAGCCAGATGCGACGTTCGCCACGCGCTGCGGCAGCGTCGCGGTTCGTCAGCGTTGGTTCCTGTGGCACTCCCGGCAGCACGCCGATCACCGCAGCGCGCGCGTTCACCAGCACCGCGCCCTGGTCCCGGAGCGCATAGGTGTAAAGCCCCTCGTGCCGGTCGTGGAACCGTTCGACAATCTGCGGCAGCGGATCATCGGCGTCCCAGTCGATGTCATCCAGCGGCACGGTGATCTCGAAGATCTGCTCGCCGTAGCGCATCTCGACCGAGCGATGCATGCGCACCGGCCCATCGAACGAGGCGCGCAGCCGCGACAGCCCTTCTTGCTCCATCTCGGCGAACAGACGCTTCAACCCCGCGCCATCCAGTTGTGCGGTATCGCCGATATGCGTCCGCGATACCTCGAAGCGGAGATCGGTCGCCAGCATGCCCCAGGCCGAGAGCACCGCTGCAACGCGTGGCACCACGACGCGGGTGAGATCGAGCTGGCGCGCCACGTCGGTCACGTGCAATCCCGCAGCCCCGCCGAACGAAAGCAGTGCGAAGCGGCGGGGATCGACGCCGCGCCGCACCGACACCAGCCTGATACCTTCCGCCATGTTGGTGTTGACCACGCGGTGCACACCTTCTGCGGCGGCGATGCGGTCAACCCTCAACGCTGCTGCCAACCGCTCGAGCGCGGCCTCGGCAGCCCGTGCATGGAGCTTCGCGCTGCCGCCCAGAAAATGCGCCGGATCGAGATAGCCGAGTATCAGGTTGGCATCCGTCACCGTCGCCTCGCTGCCGCCACGGCCGTAGCATGCGGGACCTGGAATCGCGCCGGCGCTTTGCGGGCCGACATGCAGGATGCCGCCGGTATCGACACGGCCAATCGATCCACCGCCGGCGCCGAGACTGACGATGTCGAGGCTGTTCAGCGCGAGGCGATGTCCGCCGATGCCGCGACCGCTGACCAGGGCTGGCTCCCCATCGACGATCAGGCAGATATCCGTGCTCGTGCCTCCCATGTCGAATGGGATCAGGTTGTCGCTGCCGAGCAGTTGCGTCGCGTAACGACTGCCGGCGACACCGCCGGCGGGGCCGGACAGCACCCCGCCTGCCGCGAGCCGCGCGGACTCGGCGATCGGTGCCACGCCACCGTGCGACTGGATGATCAGAATCGGGCCGTGGTAACCCGCTTCGACCAGTCGTTGTTCCAGCCGGCGCAGATAGCGTGACAGCGCCGGGCCCACATAAGCGTTCACCACCGTGGTGGAGACGCGATCGAATTCCTTGATCTGTGGGAAGACGTCCGATGAAAGCGAAACATAGGCGTCCGGCATCGTCTGGGCGAGCGCTGCCGCGGTCTCGCGTTCATGGCGCGCGTCGCGGTAGGCGTGCAGATAGCAGACTGCCACTGCCTCGACACCGGCGCGCTTCAGCGCTGCGATGGCTGTCGCGAGCGAGGCCCGGTCGAGTGGTGTCTCGATCGTGCCGTCGGCCCGCATGCGCTCCGTCACACCGAGCCGCAGCGCGCGTGGCACGAGCTGCTCGGGTGGTGGCATGCGGAGATTGTAGCGATCTTCTTTGAGGCCCTCGCGCATCTCGATGACGTCGCGATGGCCTTCCGTGGTGAGCAGACCGACCTTGGCGCCCTTGTGCTCGAGCAGCGCGTTGGTGGCGACGGTGGTGCCGTGCACGATGCGTTCGGTCTGTGCAAGAAGCTGGGCAGGCGACAGGTGCTGGAGCTCGGCGAGACGGGCCAAGCCGGCCATCACGCCGATCGATGGATCTTCCGGGGTGGAGGCGACCTTCGCCAGCATGGAGCGGCCGGTGTCATCTACTGCGACCAGGTCGGTGAACGTGCCCCCGACATCGATGCCGATTTTCAGCATGGGAGGGCGGCGCAGCGAGGAATGCTCCCCCTCCCCTTGCGGGAGGGGGTCGGGGGGAGGGGGCCGGGGAGCCGTCGCTGCCCCCGCCCCCTAACCCCCTCCCGCAAGGGGAGGGGGAGGACTGCTTGCCTGCACCCATCACTATAAGTCTCAGACAAATCCATTGACCTCATCCCGTTCCCGCGCCGCGGGATCGCGCTTGGCCGGATCACCCCAACCCCCGCCGCCGCCAGACTCGACGCGGAACACATCGCCTGGCTGGACCTCGATCCCCACCTCCTTGGTCTTCAGCACCCGCTGCTGCCGCCCCTCCGAGTGCAGCACGTAGCGATGCGGCAATCCGTCCTTGCCGCCAAGAATCCCGCACGCACCGTACTTGACCCCGTCCCCGGCGGTGTTGCCCTTCGCGGGTTCATCGATCTCCGCCACCATCTCCAGCACGCAGCCCGGACCGCCGCGGTACTGCCCATCGCCTCCCGATCCCGGCCGGAATTCGTGGGCGCGGAAGAACAGCGGAAATCGCACCTCGGTCACCTCGAGGCTGCCGAACTTGATGCCGCCGGCGGCCTGCCACTCGCCGCCTCCTGGCCAGCCATCACCCACCGGAGACGCACCGCCGCCGGGCCGCGCCTGGAACATGTGCCAGATGAACGGCTTTTGCGTGCGCGGATCGCGCCCCTGGATGGCGATGCGGAACCGCCGTCCCCACCCCGCCATCGCCCGATCCGGACAGGCCGGCGCCAGCGCCGTGATGATCGCCTCGATGATCTCTTGCGAGCAGTGGTTGGTACACAGCGTCACCGGCGCGCCCTCATTCGCCCACACCACCGTGCCGGGTTTGGCGATCACCTCCACCGGGCGGAACGCGCCGTCATTCTTCGGCGTATGCGGATCGATCAGATACGCCAGCGCCACCACCACCGCGGACCGCATGTTCGGATATGACGAGTTGACGAACCCAATCACCTGCGTGTGGGAATCCGACAGATCGATGATCAGGTCGCTGCCGCGCTTGGTGACCGTCGCGCGCACGTGGATGTCGGTGTAGCCATGGCCGTCGTCATCGAGGAACGCCTCGCCGCGGTACACCCCGTCCTTCCAGGTCGCGATCACCGCGCGCGCCTGGCGTTCGGCGCCGTCCAGCACCGCCTCGATCGCGGCGTGCGTCGTGTCCCAGCCGAACTCGCCGGCGAGCGCCAGCATGCGCCGCTGGCCGACATGCGCCGAGCCGATCATCGCCGCGAGATCGCCGCGGAAGTCGTGCGGATGCCGTACGTTGGTCACCAGCATCTCCAGCACATCACGCCGCACGACGCCGCGGTCGTAGAGGCGCAGCGGGGTGACGCGGATGCCCTCCTGCCAGATCTCGGTCGCCGCGGCGTTGTAGGCGCCGTGAGTGGAACCGCCGATGTCGCTCTGATGCGCGCGGTTGATCGACCAGAACACCGGCCGATCGTCCTCGAACACCGGCACGAATGCCGTCAGATCGGGAAGGTGGTTGCCGCCGTGATACGGGTCATTCAGCAGGAACACGTCGCCCGGATGGATGTCGCCCTGGAAGAACTCGGTGACCGCCTTCGCGGCCCATGGCAGCGCGCCGACATGGATCGGCACGTGCTCCGCCTGGGCGATCAAACGCCCGTCCAGGTCGCAGATCGCGGTGGAGAAGTCCCGGCTGGAATTAAGGATCTGGGAATACGAGGTCCGTAGCATCGCCTCGCCCATTTCTTCCACGATGGCGTGCAGTCGGTGCTGCACCACTGAGACGGTCACCGGATCGACGGTGTCAGCCAAGCTTTACCTCCAAGGGTTGTCGCCGTTACCATTGGCGAAGGAGTACGATCGATGATGCGTAGAGGCAAGGAAGCCGGCGACCCGCGCCGGCCGGAGACGCCGTGGCTGGCGGGGGCGGCGATCGGGATCGCTATCGCGTCCTGGGCGACCGGCGCAATGATGCTGGGGGCCGGGCTGGCGGTCGTTCAGGCGCCCATCAGGCGATTGCCCTCGCGATAGCCCCAGAAGATGTCGCTGCTGACCTCGTCGACCGAGCGGCAACCGGTATAGGCCATCGTCTTGTCGGCCTCGTTCTTTAGGATGCTGATCGCCTTCAGCGCGCCAGCCTCGCCGCCGACCGCGGTGCCGTAGAGCGTCGCGCGCCCGGTCAGCACGGCCTTCGCCCCCAGCGCCAGCGCCTTCACGATATCGGAGCCGCGGCGCACGCCGGAATCCAGGATGAGCGTCATCTTGTCGCCGACTGCCTCGGCGATCTCCGGCAGCACGTCGAGCGTGGCGGCGGCGCTGTCCATGTTCCGCCCGCCATGGTTGGACACCACGATGCCATCGACCCCGTAGCTCAGCGCCTTGATCGCATCATCCGGCCGGTTGACGCCCTTCAGCATCAGCACGCCCGGCCAGATGTCGCGGAACTTGGCGATGTCGTCCCAGGCCAGTAAATCGGCGCGCATCCCGTCACGCGAACCGACGCCGCTGAGGATCGATTTCTGGTATTCGTCCGGGTAGTTCTCATGACGCGGAAAGCGGCCGGCGGTGAAGTATCGCATCATCACGCTGGTGGTCCATGAGGGATGACGCATCATGTCGAGCGTGAAGCGCACCGTCGGATTGAACGGCAGGCCGAAGCCGTTATGCGTGTTGTATTCGCGGTTGGCGCCGACGGGGGAGTCCACCGTGACGATCAGCGCCTCGAAGCCGTTGCGGTTGGCGCGCTCGATGAGCTGGTGTGACAGGTCACGGCGCTTCCAGACATAGAGCTGGAACCATAGCCGGCCGCCGACCGCGGCGATCTTCTCCATCGGCGTCATCGACGCGGTGGACAAGGTGAGCGGGATCTGCGCCTTCGCCGCCGCACGCGCGAGCTCCAGTTCGCCCTCGTGCCAGCAAAGGCCGGCGGCGCCGGTGGGAGCGATCGCCATCGGTAGGCTGGCGGGTTTGCCGAACAGCGTGGTGGCGACGCTGCGGCCCGACACATCGACCAGCGCGCGATGGCGCAGCTTGATGCGCTCGAACGCCGAGCGGTTGTTGGCGACGGCGATGTGGTCCTCGGTGGCGCGGTCGACGAACTCGAACACGCCCTTCGGCAGCCGACGTTGCGCCGCCGCGCGCAGGTCCCAGACGTTCAGGCAGTGATCCAGATTGGCCATCACACCCCTCAGAAAGCAGCCTCGTCCATCACGCGCTCGAACAGCCGGTTGCCCTGCCGTCCGCCAAAGAAGATATCCGTCGTCACCTCGTCAACCGAGCGACAGCCGGTATAGGCCATCGTCTTGTCGAGCTCGTTCCTGATCAGACTGATCGCCTTGAAAGCGCCGGCCGTGCCGCCGACCGCCGTGCCGTACAGCGTGGCGCGTCCGGTGAGCACCGCCTTCGCCCCAAGCGCCAGCGCCTTGGCGATGTCCGAGCCACGCCGCACTCCGGAATCCAGGATCACCGTCAGCCGCTCGCCCACCGCCTCGGCGATCTCCGGCAGCACGTCCAGCGAAGCCACCACGCTGTCCATGTTCCGCCCGCCATGGTTCGACACCACGATGCCATCCACGCCATATTCGATGGCCTTCAACGCGTCGTCCGGTCGGTTGATGCCCTTGATCATCAGAATGCCCGGCCACTTGTCGCGGAAGATCTTGATGTCCTCCCAGTTCAGCGAATCCTGCCGCGTCATCTGGTGCGTGTTGGGGTCGTCGCGCGACAGCCGCTTGTACTCGTCGGGGTAATTCTCATTGCGCGGCATCCCGATGGTGGTGAGATACTTCATCAGGACGTTCGTGAACCAGAGCGGGTGACGCATGATATCGATCGCGAATGTCACGTTCGGCTTATAGGGTGCGATGAAGCCGTTATGCGTGTTGTACTCGCGGTTCGGCGGCACGATGGTATCGACCGTAACGATCAGCGCCTCGAAGCCGTTGCGGTGGGCGCGCTCGATGAGCTGATACGCCATCTCTCGCTTGTTCCACACATAGAGCTGGAACCAAAGGCGGCCCCCCACGCCGGGACCCGCCTCCTGGGCGATCTTCTCCATCGAGGTCATTGCCCCGGTCGCCAGCGTGAACGGGATCTTTGCCTTCGCCGCGGCCTTCGCGAGTTCCAGCTCGCCCTCGTGCCAGCACAGGCCCGCGGCACCGGTGGGGGCGATCGCCATCGGCATCGACACCGGCTTGCCGAACAGCGTGGTGTTCATCGTGCGGCCCGACACATCGACCAGTGCGCGGTGCCGCAGCTTGATGCGCTCGAACGCGTTGCGGTTGTTGGCGACCGCGATGCCGTCCTCGCTGCCCCGGTCGACGAACTCAAATACAGCTCTTGGCAGGCGGCGTTTGGCGGCGGCACGCAGGTCATAGACATTCAGGCAACGATCGAGCGCGGACATGGACTTCTCCTCCGAGGACCGGATGATGAAGCCGCACAGGGGGTTGTCAAGCAGATGAACCAGTTACCTGACCCGGACGCCGATGCCCGCACCGCACTTCGCCTGATTGGTCCCGATCCGGCCAACTGGGTGCCCGACCGTTCGGGCATCGACCACAACGTGGCTATTATTGGCGGTGGGCAGACCGGCTGCGCGCTCGCCTTCGCGCTGCGCCGCGCTGGCATTGGCAAGGTCACGGAGCTGGAGGCTGCGCCCGACGAGCAGCGCGCCGGCATCTGGCTCAACGCTGCGCGCATGAACCTGCTGCGCACGCCGAAGACGCTACCCGGGCCGGAACTCGGCATCCCGGCATTGAGCTTTCAGGCGTGGTACGAGGCGCGCAATGGCCAGGCGGCCTACGCCGCGATTGACCGGATCGTGCGCACGGACTGGGCCGATTATCTGAGCTGGTATAAGCGCTTTCTCAGCATAAGCCCGCGCTACCGGACGCGGCTCGACCGCATTGAGCCGGTCGGCGATCACTTTCGGCTGCATCTCGATACGCTTGGCGGGGCGACGACGGAGACTGCCCGGAAGATCATCCTGGCGACCGGATTTGCCGGCGCCGGCGGCCGGTTCATCCCGGATGTGCTGACCGCGCATCTGCCGCCTGCCCGCTACGCTCACACCGAGGATGTCATCGACTTCGGCGCATTGCGCGGCAAGACGATCGGCGTGATCGGCGGCGCTGCCGCTGCGTTCGACGCAGCCGGCGTGGCATTGGAACATGGCGCCGCCGAGGTCCACCTATTCGCCCGCCGAGATAGGATAGCTGCGGTTCCGATCACCCGATCCCGCGGCTTTCCAGGCGCCTATGACAATTACCATCAACTTCCGGACGCCGATCGCTGGCATCAGGCGATCCGGTTCTTTCGTTTTGGCTCAACGCCCACCACGGATGCGATCGAGCGCACGGTCAAATTCCCCAACTTCCATCTGCACCTGTCCGCGCCCTGGACCGGCGCCGTGGAACGCGACGGAATGATCGAAGCGTCCGTCAACGGTGCAACATATCGCCTGGACTTCGTCATCGCCGGCACGGGCTATTCGGGCGATCTGGCCTCTCGGCCGGAATTGCGCGATTTCGCCGGGCAGATCCTGTGCTGGGGCGATCGGTATACGCCGCCGCCCGACGAGCAGGACGAGATGTTGGCCGGCTATCCTTATCTGGGTGCGGGGCACGAGTTCCTGCCGCGCACGCCGGACGCGTCACTGCTGCTGCGGCACATTCATGTGCAGAATCCCGCGGGCTTTGTCAGCTTCGGACTGCCGATCGGCGACGTCCCCAGCATGAAGCGGGACATTCCCGTCATCGTCGGCCGAATCAGCGCCGATCTGTTCCAGGCCGATCTGGAGGTGCTCCGTCGCCGCATGACCGGCGATGTCGCACCTGACTTTTCCGCCGAACTGTACCGGGCTGCGGTGAGATAGCGGCTCAGGATTGCGGTGCGTCGCCCTTGATGTGGGGCATGCGGTCTTCGGCCGCTGCGACAACGCCGCCGTCCACAAGTACTACCTCGATGTCGGCGGCGCCGAGCCGATGTTGCTTCACTGCCTGGTAGGCAGGGCTTTGATACCAGCGTTTGGCCGCCGCCATGTCGGGGAACTCGATCAGCACGACACCTTCGACAGGGCCGCTCCCCTCCATCAGATCGAATGGCGTGTAGACGGCCAAAGGCCTGGCACCTGATCCCTCGAACGTAGCGCCGGCGCGGGACCGGTCCTCCTCCATCCCGCGCCTTTGGTTTACGCTCCTGACCGTCGCCATCAAATACGCCGGCATCATGCTCCTCCTGGCGAGTTCGACTACCCTGTCTCGCGCAGCACCGCGGTCTTCACCGGCAGCACCTCGCCCATCCACATCGCATTCAGCGTATGGTCATCCCGCGGGCGTCCCGACTGCGGATGCACCAGCACCGTCAGCCCCATGCGGTTCATCATGATGAAGGGCACGAGCGTGGGAAACAGTTCGGGCGGGAACGCGATCTGGTACATCGCCTGCACGTGCGGTCCGACCTGTTCGTCGTGCCAGCTTCCCATCCGCATCTGTCCGGCGAAGCGTTCCTCCACCCACTGCCGCAACTGAGCAGCCTTCGGCTTGGTGGATGGGTCATAGTAGACGTGCGCATGATAGTCATAAATCACGGTGACGTCCTGCATCAGTGCATCTCCTCCAACAGGTCCTTCACGTCGCGCCTGGCGACCTTGCGCAAGGTGGTCGGGACTAGCGAGCCGCCTCCAGGATCGACACATAGTTTGCCACTGCAGCACCGCCCATGTTGAACACCCCGGCGACATCGGCCTTTGGCAACTGCATGGTGCCCGCCTGGCCGGTGAGCTGCATCGCGGTGATCGCGTGCATGGACACACCTGTGGCGCCGATCGGGTGTCCCTTCGCCTTCAGACCGCCCGAAGGATTGATCGGCAGTCTGCCATCCTTCGCCGTCCAGCCCTCCAGCACCGCGCGCGCACCTTGGCCTGGCGGGGTGAGACCCATCGCCTCGTATTCCAGCAACTCGGCGATGGTGAAGCAGTCATGCGATTCCACGAAGGACAGCTCGTCCAGTTTCAGGCCGGCCACATCTAGCGCGCGCCGCCACGCCTCAGCCGCACCCTCAAACTGCGTGATGTCGCGTTTGCTGATCGGCAGGAAGTCGTTCACCTGCACGGCGGCGCGAAACCGGACCGCCTTGCCCATGCTGCGCGCCGTCTCTTCATCTGTCATCACCAGTGCCGCGGCGCCGTCCGACACCAGCGAGCAGTCGGTGCGCTTCAACGGCGGCGCGACGTACGGGTTCTTCTCGCTTACATGCCGGCAGAAATCGTAGCCCAGGTCCCGCCGCATCTGCGCATACGGATTATCAACGCCGTTCTTGTGGTTTTTCGCCGCGATCGCCGCAAGCGCATCGGACTGATCACCGAAGCGCTGGAAATACCGTTCGGCGATGCGCCCGAACACGCCGGCGAAACCAGCGGGGATGTCGGCTTCCTCCTTCTGGTAGCTCGCCTTCAGCAGGTTCTCGCCGACCTGCGCGCCCGGCGTGGCGGTCATCTTCTCCACGCCAATCACCAGCGCGAACCGCCCGCGTCCAGCGGCGAGAAAATCGCGCGCACCATGCACAGCGGCAGATCCGGATGCGCAGGCATTCTCATACCGCGTGATCGGCCTGAAGCGCATCTCCGGCACATGCTGCAGCACCAGTGACGCGGGAAAGTCCTGTGCTGAAAACCCGTTATTGAACAGGCTGACGAAGCTCGCTTCCACCTCGGCGGGTGCGATGCCCGCATCGTCGATCGCGGCGCGTGCCACGCGGCCGATCAACGCCTCGATGTCGGGATCGTCCAGCTTCCCGAACGGCGAGTGCGCCCAGCCGATGATGCATGCTTCGGTCATGCCTGGTCTCCTGGTGTGCTGGCGCAAGCGTAGCCGACTGGCCCCGTGTTGGCGACTTGGGTTGCCCGCAAGGGTCTGTCCGGTGATCATCGACATGACAAGGGAGAAGACTGTCATGGCACGGGTCTGTTTGCTGGTCCCGCCGATTCTGGCACTGCTGGCAAGCGGTGCCCTCGCGCAACAGCCGACGCAGGCCCAGGCGAATGCTATCCGCCAGTCGTGCCGTAGCGATTATCAGGCGCACTGCGCGAGCGTACCGACCGGCGGCAGCGCGGCGCTGCAATGCCTGAAGAACAATTTGGCCAGCCTCTCACCGGGCTGCCAGGGCGCGGTCGGCGCGACCGAGGGTGAAGCCGCCCCCCATGTGCCCGCGGCGCCGCAGGGCAGGACTGTTCCGGCGCCAGGCGCGCCACCCGCCACGACGCGACGCGAGCAGGCAGGGCTGATGCGGCACGCCTGCGGCGGCGATTTCCGTGCTTTCTGCCAGGGCGTGCAGTTGGGCGGGGGCAGGGCACTGCATTGCCTGGCCGACCACCAGGAGAGCCTGTCACCGCCTTGCCGCGAGGCTCTGATGTCGGCGCAGGGCGGTAGGTAGCTGGATGACGCCGCGGCACAGTCCGCGCCAAAGCCGTCGGCGATCAGGTCGCTTGGGTAAGCACCGCGTTCAAGCGCGGCGACCTGGCGCCGACTGAGCTGCCGAGGCTCGTCTGTTGCAGGCGCGACAGACGGTTGAGGCAGGCCGTGCAAGTGACATGGCTCGCAGGCGGTTCTGCCCAGCCAGATCGGGTGCCGGGCTCCGTTGCACAGAGCGCGATACGGCAGAACGGCGTCACCGCATGGTAGACCGGCGACGCATTTGAGTGCCCGGCCTTGCGAAGCGCCACGAAACTACGGTCTCCGACCGTGATTGCCTCTGTTCCCATGGGGCAATTATGCAGCCCTGGCGATTCCCGGCAAGCCAGCGACGGCGGAAGCGCCTCAGTGGGCTGGATACTGCTCGGCGCGGTAACCGCGGCTCAGAGTGTCGAGCTTCAGCGCCACCGGTGCGCCGAGCCAGATCGCATAGCGACTGTGATCGTCGTAGGAGCTGTCGGTCAGCGGATGCACGAGAACGTCCAGACCCTGCCGGTTGAGCATCAGCCACGGCACGATCGCGGCAAACTGCGCCGCGGTGAAGGTGAACCGGAATTGCGGGACAGGATGCGGCCCAAGCGGTACATCGCTCAACGCCCTGACCTCGACGCCAAGCGTCGCGCCGATCGTTTCCCGCAGCCGCTCCGCACACTCGCGTGTCTCAGCACTGTAGTAGACATGGCCGTGATAGCCGTCGATCTTCACCGTATCGGTCATGGTTCAATCCTCTCGTGTTGCGGACCCTTTCAGTTGCTCGGCACCAATGCCTCGCGGCAGTCGCTG
>CAWFUF010000010.1:0-196323 GCA_963818775.1 uncultured Alphaproteobacteria bacterium
AGCGGCTTTCGCATTACGGTCTGAAGAAATGGATTGACCGGCTCATCGGGACCGGCGGAAAACGGTACAAGTTCAAATTCTGGAATGACTGCCTGGATCGTATTCCAGTCGGCCCGCGTAATATCTCACCTTCCGAGATCGCCACTGCGCCTCTCCGGGCAAAATTGAGATCGCAGTCACAGTTGCCTCCCTGGAATCTCTGATCCTACGTGTGCGCCAGTTCGCATGACCTGCTACTCGACTTTCACTGCCTCGCCCAGACTAAGTTCTGTCAGGATCTGTCGAAGCTCGATCGCAAGACCACTCGCCGAGTCAGCCGCGACTGTGACTGAGAACTCCAGGCCGATCTTGAGCTCCGACCCCGATCGCAGCTTCGGCAGGATTCTCGTGCCGAGGCGATTCCACACCTCCGGAGGGATGACTCCTGCGATGTGTAGCGTTCGGGTTGAAGCGGGCGCCTCGGGTGCGGGGCCGGGCGTTGGGCCTGGCTCAGGCGTCGGCGTGACGCCGGCTCCGGCTCAGGCTCTGGAGCTGGAGCGGGTGTCGCAGGCTGCCCCGCCCTGATCGCTTCGCGCTCTGGCCTTCCGCAACAGGAACACGCCTGGCTCGAAGGCTACTTCATCAGGGGCAACCATCTCCTGGTACCACATCCGCTCGTACCCACCATCCGTCCCCTTGCCCGACGCCAGGCCGAAATCGCCTCGCGTGACGAACTCGACGATCTTGGCCTTCAGGGTAGCGTCCGGATCGATGAGGCGCGTCAGCGACCCATTGAGAAAACTCTGCCGGAGGCTGGCAAGCGGCCAGGCACCGGAGTCCTTGAGCGCGGGCGGCCAATTGCGCTCGATGTAGCCGGCACCGACAGACTCATTCAGGAGCGCTTCGGACTTGAGCGCCGCAATGACGCGTCCGCAGAGCGTCTCGCCACTCGATGAGTGCCCCGCGCCCAGGTCGATGGCCTTGAGCCCGTCCGCTTCCTGGCTATCTGCGATGACCGCAAAGCGGTAGTCGCCCCACACCTCGTCCTTGGCGGCGCCTTCCGCGTCCTTGACCTTCGACTGCAGGTCCGCCCTGTCATTTCGATCGAACTCGCCGCCGAGCGTGCCATCCGCAACATCACGGGCGACCCGTTTCCACGCAAGCGCCAGCTCCACCTTCTCGCGCACGTCCCGTCCGGGCTTCTTGAGACACCACACGAGCGCGCCCGGATAGAGGCGCGGCGACTTCCCGCGATTCCGAGTCCATTCGGCGAGCTGTGCGCGCAGCGGGCCAGCGCCGGACCACTCCGCCTCGGGATCGGCGACAACAAGTGTCAGCCTCGGCCGATCGGGAATATCCGTGCCATCTTTTGGGAAGCGTTCGACGCCGGATGCTGGCGCCACGCAGAAACTCGTCTTCCACGAGCTTGCGTATGGCGGGCTTGACTTCGGTTTCCTCGTCGAGCGACGCACGCCTGTCGCTGACAACCTTCTTCATGGTCGGCTGATATCCTATCCGGAACCCGTCCGTTCCTATTTTGCGCAAGAAATAGGAACGATCTTCGAGGGCGAACGCGGCGTTGTCGATCGTTGTCGTGTCCAACTCGGGCTCGCCCAGGGCGAAGCGCAGCTCCGGGAGATGCGCCGCCTTGTCCGTCTGACCCACCGATGATTCGAACAAGATCGCGGTTCACGCGCCGATGGATGTCGATCAGCGGCTCATTTCGTGTCAGCATCCAATGCCTTGCTCTGGGCCTACTCGCCGGCAATGTCGGTGTCGATGGCCACATCAGCCGCGGACTCGCCGAGCTCGTCCGAAAACCACACCTCGGAAACCCGGCTCGGCCAGCGGCGCCGAGCCAAGCGTGATGAACGGCTCGTTACGTGCCTTGGTGAATGCGTCCTTAGCAGCGAGCGATATCCATTGTGCCAGCATCGCCAGCGTGCCGCGCGTCTGTTGGTATTGCGGAAGCGACTGCCACTTCCGCTGGAAGACGAGAGCGTCGCCGGATGGAACGGGTAACATAATTCGAATCGACGCTGAAGGAACTCTCGTGCCTTGGTCTCGGTGGCAGTCGAATCTACCGCGGTCCATTCAGGCGGAAGTTGAGCGGACGCTCAGAACACCAGTCGCCAAACGCCCGTGCGACGTTCTTCCGGATCTTCTCGCTGCCGAGATCCTGAAACAGGCGTCGTCGCACGACCTCGCTGATCTCGGTTTCACGTCACGATGAGATCCTGCTCGACCGGCGAACTACCTCGAGATCCTGTCCTGCCATTGCTGATCCCATTCGGTCAGCTCGACCTGGCTGCGGGGCAGGCCGAGACGCAAGTGCCATGCGAGGTGCCGGTCATCGCGACGGTAAGATTCTGGATGAACGAGTGGAACGATCGGCGCTAGCGCGGTGGCGGTTAAGGAAGTTCAGAACCTCGTCGAAGAGCAGCAGGACAGGGGGCTCAGCCGCCTGAAAGACCTGTGATATGGCATCAGTGCCAGGCGGGGTGGTCTTCGCCGCCACCCCGAGCGCCTCAACGCCTCTGTCACCGGCAAGCTGGCGAGCGATGTCGATCCAGGGAGTTTCACGGCCCTCGCGAGGGTCCCAGGCGTTGCCTACGAACACGGCGACCCTCGCCTTCGGCACAGACGTGATGCCGACCTCCCGCAGGAGGTCTGGAATGCTCGAGTAGGTTGCCGCCACCTCACCGTTGTTCGCCAGGTGGTAGAGTGTGGTCAACGTGTGCGTCTTGCCGCCACCGAACTGGGTAATGAGCGCGAGCACTGGCGCGGCATTGTCAGTGCGGCCGGAAAGCCGGCGGAGCACCATCCCAACGTGCTCGCGCAATGCCCGCGTGAACCAGGTGCGGGCGAAGAAGAGGTCGGGCTTCCGATAGTCGTCCGGTGCCGTCCCGGCGACAACCTGTTCGAGCGCAATTGCAAACTCGTCCGGATTGAACGATCCCCTTCTCGAACTTCCTGGCGCGGCGTCGCGATCTTATACCACGGTTCCATTCCGCTTCCCCCTATGGTCTCTGCACACGCGCGAACAGGTCGGATGCCGACAACTTCAGTTGGGCCAAATTGCCATAGGCCACCGGCTCAAAGTCGCGATCGGCGCCGTACATCCGATAGCGGATGCCATCGGTGACCATCACATCGCGTGGCAGTCCGAGCGTCTCAACGTAGCGTTTGGCTTGCTCCCTTGCGCCTTCGATGCCGTCGCCGAAGCGTTTTGCTTCGATAATGAACCGGCACGAACCTGCGGTGCGTGGCAGGGCGCGGAAAACCGCTACATCAATATTGTGCCATTGGACGGCGATCTGCTCCACCGACCAGCCAAGGCCGCGCAGCAACGGCACGACGAAATGAGCAATCATTTCGTCCTCGCTTGGCGCTCTCCGAACCCGTCCGGATTCCAATAGAGAGGCTGGAGATCCCTTGCTCGAGCGACAAGATTCGCGATAAATCCGGCACCTCTGCGAGAGGTGCCTCGGCTGTCGGCAAATCAGGTAACGGTACCGTCTGCAAGCGGTCGGCGGCGAGTTTACAAATCGCTCCGCGAAATCCACGACCTCTTGGTCCCGTAGCGGGAAAAGCGCGCCGGATTGCCGCCGAACACCGCCCGGTCGAAGCGATGCTCATGGGGAAGGCGGCACCAGCGCATTCTTCTGGCGTGTTGGAGTTCCCAGCCGTTGACATCGTCGAAGGCGTGCTCGAATGAATAAGCAGATGCCACTAGCCCCATAGCGATGATCGTGCGCGTTCCGTTGCGCAACACGAACACGTCACCAACCTTTGCCTCGGACGCAAAGCGCCGAATGTAACTGCCCTCGAACTCCCCGTCCTTACTTTCCGGGGTCCAGAGCCCGGCCCAGCCCGGTCCGAGCAGAGCGACGCCGTACTTCAAGAACGTCTCAGTGTACGACCGCATCGCATTCCCAGCGGCAATCTGCCATACGGATCGCGAAGGTTGGTTCCCGCTCATTTTATCGCGGCACCGCTAGTAGCATCGCGTCGAGCAGTCGCTTTTCCTCGCTACCCTTCGGGTAGAGCGCCGATAGGGCGTTCGCCAGGCGTTCAGGTCGGGGCCGCGTTCCTGTTCAGCCTTGAGCAGCGCCCGAAGTGCTTCGTACACCCGCCCAGCCTGGAGCAGCATAGCCGCGTGGACACGATCGAGCGTTGTGGCCTTGAGAGCGGTCGTCAGGCTCGCATCCGAAAACTCGGTGCCGGTGCGCCCGCTGTCACGACGTACGCCGCGTCCGCGAATCGTTGGAGTTGCCTCTATCTCGGGAAACAGCATTCCCTGGAGCGGGTTGGGGCCAAGCACTATCGCCAACTCAAGGCGGAGGCCACCGCCTGCGCGCCGTCCTCGCCAAATAGCTGCTTCGCACGCTCGGCGATCGGCAGAAGGCGCACGACCCCTTTCTTGGTCTCGATGATACGATGTTCCCACTTGGGGAGATCGATACCGAGCGGCTGGGCGAAGCGGCGGACAACGTCGAAGATCAGAGTGAACCCCTTGGCCTTGCCGGTGGTCCTTCCGTCGCTATCCTCTTCCTCCCCGCCATCGTCCTCCGCTGCTGCCTCGCCCTCGCCTCCGTTCTCGGGCGCATCTACATCGGTAATCTGTAATGTCCAGAGGAACAGCGCGGTTAGACGCGCGTCCTCTTCGACGGCCCCGGCGGCACCATTCCGTGCACGGGATTCGGCAGTTTACCAAGGACCTGGGCCAGTGCACTGCGGCCAACGACCTCCCAGACCTTCTCCAGATACGTGTCGAGCTTGACTTCGCTCCCCTCCGCAGTTTCGACACTGGAATAGCGGCTGAAAATTTCTAACGCAGGGCCGATACAAGCGAATACGAGATCTGCGCCGCGTACACCTTCGCCTTGGAGGCGCTCCATCCAATCGCCGACACGCGTCGGAAGTTCCTGTAGGACATTACTCCAGTCACCAATGCCTGCATCTTCCGGGCGGGGGCGGCAAATCAAGTGGACACTGGTAGCGAGCGCCGCAGACTCTTGGGCGCGCAAACGTGAATAACGCTCCGTTGCAAGTGGCCACGAACCTGTAATTGTCCAGCCACCGCGGATCATACCCGAGAGGAGCGCCTCCCAGCCTTCCGTGGTCTTGTGAGCGAATACTACGGCGCCAACACATCTTCGCGCAGTATCTTCGCCCCTGGGCAAAGGCCTTGCCATCGTCTCCTCGAACCACCCGCCGTCCTTCGGCCGTCCGTGATCCCGCTTAGTTTCGTCCTGTACCGCCTCACGCGCCTTTGGTGTAAGTCGATCGTAGGGTCAAAAGGATCGCGCAGCAGTGGATGATTTAGCAACGCTCGCTTGAACCATACGAAAAAGAAGTCAGATAGATCCGAGTATGTACGCGTTGTAATAGGGTGGATCTGTAAACCATACGGATGCTGCTTGATCGGCAAGTGGACTGGCGCAGGCATCAGCCAATTGGGTTGGCGACGGCGAAACTCCTGGATGTACGTTACCTCTGCATTCCGCGCTATGTTGTCGAGTGATTGCGCAAACGACGCACTCGAATCGCTGAGAATGTTGCTTTCCGCAAAGTCCCACGCCATCGGAACAGCATTGCCCTTGAATAGCTGATTGGGGCACTCGACCCCAACGCTCCAGTTCACGAGGCTGTTGCATCGGTCTGCTAGCTTGGTGCAGACCATGGCCAATAGAACCTTCAACGTATCTGGTACATGCGACGCCACAATGGACTCGATCAGGGTAACAAACGCGGCTTTCTGTCGAGCCATGAAGAGATCGCCCCAATGGAGCATGCCGTATCGCTGAACACGAAAGCCAAGCGTGCCGATGGGCGGGAGCGGTTCGTCCGGCACCGGACAAATGCATTGCTCGCCGCTGCGTTCCCATTCGGACTTAACGCCAGCGATGCGTGCTTGCGCCTGTGTACCGCTTCGTAATCACGCTCGGTGGGTAGCCTGAATTGGCGGCCACTTTGACCGGATCGGAGTGTCACAACGGCTAATATCCGGGCTCCTCCCATACGCCGGCCGTGAGGATCGAAGTGGACATCGGCTCCGCCATGTTGAGCTGAAAGTTGGGTCGGTGTTCGCGGACTCTTCTTGTTGCCTGGCAACACCGTTCCGCAACAAGGGCAGATCACGCTCGCATTGTTGCCCTTTGCTTTCGTTCCTGGCAAAGCGATAAAGCCATCACGAGGTCCTCGCTACCTTCGCCGCGGGCAATTCGAAATGAGATGGGTCCCCCCATTGGTTTACTATCTACAAGTAGGACCACACTTCGCCCGGTTGGACTCTCGCGGAAGTACTGGGCACCCTGCGCCCCCTTCTTTGAGAGCCAAGAGGTTTTGTATATTGGGATTTCTGCACCACACTTCGGTGCCTCACACCGAACCGTGCGTGCCCAAAGATATGCAATTGGTGCCGCGCCGTCAGGGTCGGTCGGTTAAGATCGGCTAACTCAATTTCCACCTGCTTTTTGATCTCAGTTCCAACTCGGCGCAGGTCTTCCGCAAGCGTTGGGCCGTACTCGGAATGTCCTCCAGTACTGCCTTAAGGATCAGGCACGCGACAGGGTTAAGATCGCTTGCAAACGCCTCGCAGCCGATGCGTATCGCCTCTAACCTGGATTTCTCAAACGAGAGAGGTGCATCGGGGCTGAGAATCTGAGAAAAGTGTTGTGCGAGAACAGTTTTTTCCAAATCCAGGATGGCCCCGATGCAGACAGAGTGTAGCGCGACGCTGTTCGAATTTGAAGCGGTTGAACGGCGAGCGGTGATGGCTGGTTTCGACGGCGGCGACATCACCTCGAACGCGGGGGCGCTGCTGTTGGGGCAGGTGGATCGTGGCCTTGGACTGATCCGTCGGTTCGCCGGTTGCTTCACCGACCGTCGCGATGCTCGTTACGTTGAGCACCGGGTTGAGACACTGGTGGGACAGCGGATCTTTGGCCTGGTGCTGGGCTACGAGGACCTCAATGACCACGACGAGCTGCGCAAAGACCCAACATTCGGCGTGCTGACCGGCAAGCTGCATCCGGTGCTGCGGTCGGACTGTGAAGCACTGGCGGGCAAGAGCACGCTCAATCGTCTCGAGCACACGCCCAAACGCCATGCCGCGAAGTATCACAGGATCGATTGTGACGGGCCACAGGTTGACGCGCTGCTGGTCGAGCTTTTCCTGGAGGCGCATGAGCGTGCGCCGCGCGAGATCGTGCTCGATCTCGACAATACCGACATTCCGCTGCACGGCGCTCAGGAAGGCCGGTTCTTCCATGGTTATTATGACGCGTATGCTACCTGCCGCTCTACGTGTTCTGCGGCCGGCATCTGTTGCTGGCCCGGCAGCGGCGTGCGAATGTTGCCGGCAGCGATGGCGCGATCGAAGAGATGACGCGCATCATCGGCCAGATCCGCCAGACGTGGCCGCGCGTGCGCATCATTCTGCGCGGTGACAGCGGCTTCGCCAACGAGCCGCTGATGCGGTGGTGCGAGGAGCATCGCGTCGATTATGTGTTCGGTCTGGCACGCAATTCCCGCCTGGAGGCCGCGCTCGGCAAACAGGGTGCCGAGGCCAGGCGCCTGTGCCTGGCCTCGGGCAAGCCCGCCCGGGTGTTCCGTGACTTCCGCTATCGCACGCGTGACAGCTGGTGCCGCAAACGGCGCGTTGTCGGCAAGGCCGAGCACACGCCGGACGGTGCCAATCCTCGCTTTGTCGTCACCTCGCTCAAACACGCCCGCATGGCCGATCCCCGTGCCCTCTACGAGGACCTGTACTGCGCCCGTGGCGAGGCCGAGAACCGCATTGGCGAGCAGTTCGAACTGTTCGCAGATCGTGCCTCGTCCGCCACCATGATGGCCAACCAACTGCGCATGTGGTTCTCGGCGATGGCCTACGTGTTGGTCGATACGTTACGCCGCGTCGGTCTGCACTTTACTCAGTTCGCCGATGCCTCGGCGCAGACCATCCGTCTCAAACTCCTGAAGCTCGGCGCCCAGGTGCGACCAGCGTGCGGCGCATTCACTTCGCCATGGCCTCGGGATGCCCCAACAAGATCGAGTTCGAACTCGCGTACATCTATCTCCAGCGCGCGTTCAGCTCTGCGTAGGTGCGGCCCACGTCAGACAACCCGGACACCGACGCCCTAGCCACGACACATGCCTTCTCCCACCCGCATGGCGGGAAAGACATAACCTCCGGACTCGCATTGCGCGAGACAAATGAAAAATACCCCCATAGGCCCGGGTGGCGGCCTTCGCATGCTGAAAGCAACCGCTGACAGCCTCGTTCACAGAATAAATGTCGGCCGCGTTTGAGAAATCCAGGCTAAGGGGATAGAACCGCCACCCGCAAAGGGGTCCACGACTAGAGGCGGCTCCTCGCCGTGTGCGGCTTTCACCAGCGCTCGGCTGACGTCCAAGTAAGTACGATTTGCCGCAAGCGTCCAACTGGCAAAATCAGCGATGAACTTGAGTAGCGCCTTCCGTAGTTCATTATCGGCGGTGTCCGGGTTGTCTGCCGGGCACCGTACGCAAGAGCTGAACGCGCGCTTGGAGATTGAACTCTTCCGGGCAGTGCGGATCGCACGGATCGGGCAAGAGCAGCGCCAGCAGCATCGCCCGGCAAGCCGCCAGCGGCCGCCGCGCCCACCAGAGATGCAGGGTGAAGGGTGGCCGTGGCGGATCGACTTCTCACGCGCGGCATGCTTCGAGACGACGGCAATCGGGAAGTCCACCTCGGCCAGGCGCTTGCATTCCTTGGGAATCATGGGCCGGGCCGAAAGGAGGTCTGCTCTTCGCTAAGTCCCATCGGATTCGATCATCGCGTCCACCGACAGGTAGTAGTGCGCGACCTTGGTCACTTCCATCCATTCCAGGCGGGCCGGGTCGCGGATCGGCTCGCGCAGTCGCGGCGTCGTGTTGCAGTGGGTGACGACGTAGAGCCAGTAGCAGTCGCGGCGGTCCTCGGCCACGCGCTGTTCGTTCGGGGTGAGCAGCACGCTGCCAGTCGATGTCGCCGATGCCCTTGACCTCGATCAGCCGCAGATCGCCCGATCGAGGTCGAGGCTGGTGATGTCGTAGCCGAGGTTCTTCTCGGACACGTCGAAGACCTGCCGGCCCTGTGCCTGCTCGTGTTCCATGACCACGCGCATGGCGGTGGCCTCGGTCTCGGGGTTGGGCCGAAGGCGGCGGACCTCCGGCGACGCCCGGTCGGGGTGCGGCAGGACAAGGATCGACTGGTGAGCCGTTCGACCGCCTGGAGGGTGAGCGACCGCTGCTGCTCGAGTTCCTGCGGCGGCGGTCGCGGCGGGCCAGCAACTCCGTGTGCCGCGTCTCGGCCTGCGCCATGCCGGCCTTCGGCCCCTGGGCAGCTTCTTCTCGACTTCGGCGGCCGCGCGGCCGATCTCCTCGTCCGCTCTCTGGAAGCAGTTCGGTCAGCGAAGCTCGAGTGGTCGGCGATCCGGTCCACCTCGGTGAGCCGTTCCTTGCGGACCTCGTCGAGGAACGGCCGCAGCCCGTGTTCGTGCAGCCAGGCCGACGCTTCCGGCAGGTGGGCGACGGCGGGAGCGGGTCGGGCGGCTCGGCTGGGGTGAGGTCGCCCAGGACGGCCGGCTCGCGGAGCCGCGGTCCGTCCGTCGCTGATCTCGACGGCGAACATCCGTTCGTGGATGACGTGCCCGAGGCCATCGACGACGCGGGCGCGGTAGAAGTCGATGCGGCCGGGCGCTTCGTGTGCCAGCGAGAAGAAGCACGCCCCCTTCTTGAAGTCCTCCTGCGACTGAGCATAGCGTGTGCCGGCGGACCGCCTCGAACAGCGGGTGGCCGGGCGTGACCCATTCCAGGTTGTTCGTCGTCGGCCGTCTCGCGGTCGGTGGAAGCCGCGGATACTTCGCCAGAGCGACGGCAGCCGCCAGTCCGGGTTCTGCTCGTAGTTCCGGAGCACCGTCGGCGTGCGGCCGGATCGAAGGTGTGCGGGAGCGACGGCACGGCCTTGAGGGTGAGCGGCGACGAACTCGGCCGCGTCGGACAGGAAGCGGGCGATGGTCTCGGGGACGACGCGGCGTTCCTGTGCCTTGCGCCCGGCGCTCGATCAGCATCTCCAGGTTGAGCTTCTTGGTGCAAGCCTTCCAGCGCGTTCTGGCAGATGGCCCGGAACTGGTCTTCGTCCACGTTGCGCAGCAGCCGGTCTTCGAGGTCGGCGTCGCCAAGCTTGCCGGCGTAGTAGTCGCGCAGGACGCGCTCGATCTGGGCGGCGGGCAGAACCTCGCCGACGACGTTGAAGACCGCGTCGTCGTTCGAGGGCGTTGCGAATCTCCTGCAGCTTCTCGAGCAGCCGTTGGAGCACGCGGCCTTCGATGGTGTTGGTCGCGACGAAGTTGAAGATCAGGCAGTCTTGGTCTGGCCGTAGCGGTGGATGCGGCCCATCCGCTGTTCGAGCCGGTTGGGGTTCCACGGGATGTCGTAGTTGAACAGGATGTTGCAGCACTGGAGGTTGATGCCTTCGCCGGCCGCCTCGGTCGCGACGAGGACCTGGATCGCCCCTTCGCGGAATTGCTGTTCGGCGTGCAGCCGGGTGCCGGGGTCGTCGCGCGAGCCGATGTGCATGCTGCCGTGGATCGTGCCGACGCGGAAGCCCCACTCGACTCAGCTCTTGCGACGAGATAGTCGAGCGTGTCCTTGAACTCGGTGAAGAGCAGGAGCCGCTGGTCCGGGTTGTCGAAGAAGCCCTGCTGCCTGCATCAGGTTCTTGAGCCGGGAGAGCTTCGCTTCGCACGCCCGCTGTCCTCGACCGCCTTCGCCTGCACGGCGAGTTGCTTGAGTTCGGCGATCTCGTCCCGAACCTGCTCGGGGTTCCCGGCGAGGCGTGATCGCCTCCAGCATGTGCTTCCAGCCGTTCGCGGTCGGCCTCCTCCATTTCGTCCAGTTCGTCCGCGTCGGGCAGGTCCGGCGGCGCGTAGCGGGCGATCTCCTGGGCCTTCTTCAGCCTTCGTCGAGCCGCCTGGCCCGGTTCTCCAGCGAGCGGCGCAGCGCGTAGGTGCTCGACGCCAGCCGGCGCTGGTACAGGGCCATCAGGAAGCCGACGGCGCGGGCACGGGGGTCGTCGCCGTTCGGCCGCCGCCCGGTGCGCACTGCGCGCTTCACGAACGCGCGTCACCTCTCGGTAGAGCTCGAACTCGGCGCCGTCGATCTGGAAATCGACCGTGTGCGGGATGCGCTTGGTGAAGATCTTCTTGGCGACCCAGGTGCCGTCCGGCTGCCGCTCGGGGAAGTAGACCATCGCCTCCTTGGTCCGGCGCAGGTAGAACGGGGCGCGGCGGCGGTCCATCGCCTCGCGGATCGACTTCACGTCGGCGTAGGCGTCCGCATCGAGGAGTTGCAGGAACAGGCTGAAGTTGGCCGGGTCGCCCTTGTGCGGCGTCGCGGTCAGCAGGAGCAGGTGGTCGCGAGATGTCCCGCAGCAGTTCGCCGAGGGCGTAGCGGCGGTCTTGCGGGACCGGCGGCGACCACGACATGCGGTGCGCCTCGTCCACGATGACCAAGTCCCAGTGGACCTGCCGCAGGCCGGGCAGGATTTCGTCCGCTTCGCGAGGTCGAGCGAGGTGATGACGCTGCTTGCGTTCGAGCCACTGGTTGACGCCGAACTGGTCGCGGATGTCGTCGCCCTTGAGGACGACGAACTTCTCGTCGAACTTCTCCTTGAGTTCCCGCTGCCACTGGAAGGCGAGGTTGGCGGGGCAGACGATCAGGATGCGCTCGGCACATGCCCCGCAGCTTGAGTTCCTCGGATCAGCAGACCCGGCCATGATGGTCTTGCCGGCGCCGGCGTCGTCGGCCAGCAGGAAGCGGACGCGGGCGAGCTTCAGCAGATAGTCGTAGACGGCTTCAAGCTGGTGCGGCAGCGGATCGACACGGGAGATGGACAGGCCGAAGTAGGGATCGAACTCGTAGGCGATGCCGAGCGAGTAAGCCTGGATGCCGAGGCGAAGCAGATGCCCGTCGCCGTTGAACGAGTGCCGCGGGTCCAAGACCGTGAGCCGCTCCAGATCTCCAGCGGTTATCGCGACCTTTCGGAAACGCTCTGAGTTCGTGCCCACGAGGCCGACCGTCCAACTGGACGCGCCACTAATTTGGACAGTTTCCACCCTCATCGGCTCGTTGAATAGCGGACCGACAAGAACTTGGCCGACACAAGGCGGAAGCTTTTCGTTCGTCACGGGCTATTCTCGTATGGCGTGGCAGTTTTGTTGCCTTTGCGCTTCGTCACCTTGCCTAGAGTGCGGACTTCGACGTGTCGGGCTTTTCAGCACGAAAAGCATCGCCCTTCGTCGATCGCGCTAGGGAAAGCTCAACGATGCGGTGAATAATTCGGCCGGCGTCCTTCCATTTCATGACAAGTTTCCCAGGGTCCATGCCGTACTGGGCGACGACGTCGTTGGACTGTTCGATATCGAGCCTGGACAATTCTTGCCGCAGGACATCTTCACCCTGTCGGGCTAAAACCAACGGGTCGATAACTGATGGAGTTCGCCGACCTCCCTTTCGGTGAACATCGGTGCCCCCCATGTCCTCGTCGGTGGCGAGGAGGCCCGGCTGCTCTGACCAGTCAGGGCGGCTTCCAGCTGACGGCGAAAGCCGCTGTTGCGCTCAGCTTCGTCCGCAATCACGCTGGCAAGCGAGGCCAACTTTTCTCGTAAACTCATGCCGGCTCCACGACCGCTATGACTTCCTTCGCAAGGTCTATGTAGCGTTCAGCCAGATCGGTGCCGTAACCATACTTCTGTTTGAGGGTGCGCCGCTGGCCAGGAGTGTAATCCGCCGCCGCCGCGATCTGGTTGGCCTGTCTGATCATGGTTTTGAACACATCCGGCATTCGAGGTCCTGCCGTAGCCCGCGGGCCCATTGATATAAAATCGTCAATTCTCCTGGTATTTGGTGACGATGATCCCAAGAGGTTCCAGAGGCTCGGCGATCTCGGAAGCGAAGCTGCTGACCCGCTTCAGGATCTGCGGAATACCGTAGGTTGACAACACGTCCGGCACGGTGGGGATGATGTAGCCTTCAGAAATGCGAAGGCCGTTCAGGGTGATGATGCCCAGGTTCGGCGGGCAATCGATGAGGACAAAATCGTAATCATCGAGCTTTGACTTGATCGATAGCCTGAGCAGGTCCGTCGGCGTGAGCGAATAGAACTGTCCCATGGGAGCCGTGGCCGAACGGTCCTGAACGTCAATCAGGTCGAGGCTGGAGGGGAGTAGGTCTACCCGTTCGGCGCCTTGAACGTCGGACACCCGCTTTTGCAAAGTCTTCTCAAGATCGAAAGACTTGTTCTTTGGATCGAGGGCATCTTTGAACAGGGTGGCTAAGGTGTAGCCCTGCTCGTTCAGACTCCTGCCAACGCTTCTCACCGATCAGCATCGTGGTCGCATTGGTTTGCGGATCAAGATCGACCACCAAGACCCGTTTGCCATAGACGGAGGCCAGCGTCTCCGCCAGCGCGACCGTGGTGGTCGTTTTGGCGACGCCGCCCTTCAGGTTAATGATGGATATTACGTGCGCCATGGGTATTCTCCTTTTCCGAAGCCAAGCTCTGACCTGAGTCAGCCTAAAAACGGGACCAGCCTTCAGGTCGGCTCTTGGTCTCGGGAAGTCTTTGAAGCGTGCTCGCCAGTTCGCCACCGCCTGCCGGGACGTTTTGGCAAATTCCGCGATCTCGTTGATGCCGACGTAGTCGTCTTCGGGAGAGGGCACCGGGCGCCTTGTGAACTTTGTAAACAAGAACTGTTTACGGTGGTCACAGGATCATTGCAAGA
The DNA here is from genome assembly GCA_963818775.1 of uncultured Alphaproteobacteria bacterium. Classification (GTDB taxonomy): domain Bacteria; phylum Pseudomonadota; class Alphaproteobacteria; order Acetobacterales; family Acetobacteraceae; genus JAMXLO01. The sequence goes on from CAWFUF010000010.1 coordinate 13,791, forward strand.
AGAAAATTGCGATCATGGGCGCCGCCTGGCTGCCATGTACCGCCTGGCCATCTTTCCCCGCGCGATCATCGGTTCTGCGAGCTGAACGAGCGATAGCCAGTGGCCTGCCCTTCTGCCAGTTGGCCGCGCCGAAGCCTTTCGCTGTTGGGGGACGCGGGCGTCAGTGCCGCGCTTGTTGGCGTCGTTGCCCGGACATGTGCGCAGGCGGCCGGCGCATCGAAATTTTTTGCTGACCGATCCGGGCTACGGCGATGAGTTCTGATGCTGAAGATTACGGCGCCGCGGTTGCAGCCGTCACCACCCGACGCCGATCGCCTATCCAACAACCCAAGGTTCGACGATTTGACCCCGCACCCCTCAAACCCCGGCACGTTGCGAGCAGCAAGAGCCGCGCCGCGGGGGGCCGGGCAATTGTGGCGATCTGAGCGTCCGCAGGGATCATTCGTCGAAGGTCGGCGGCTCGCGCATCGGCTCGCGGGGGCGCGTCCGGCAAGTCGAAACCACCGAAGGGGGCGAACAGGGCGTTGATGGCCGTGCCAAGGTTCTTTGGCTCCTGCGGCTCCTGATTGAGTGACGAGCGCAGAATGTCGTGCGCCTCGTCCTCTATCGAGCGGCCACGCACCGCCGCCTAGATACGCAGGCGAGATACCGGGATTCTTCCAGGTCGCGGATGATGATGCTCACCAACTGGGACGTCTCTCTCAGCGTTGATCAGCAATGATGGTACAGTTGACCCGGTACGACCTCGGGTTTGTCCGCCAGAGGGTGAGGTCATGCAATGGCGAGGCGTCTCGGGAGTAACGGAACGATTAGTGGGGTGCCGAAGCAACAGGTGGCCCTGCCTGTCCCAAGGTGTCCCGCCTTCGCTGAAGCCCCGCTGAAGCCCCGACCGATCCTCAGACTTCTCGAAAGCCCCGCTGCGCCCCGTAACTCCTTGATATAGATGGTAGCGGCGGGCGGATTTGAACCACCGACCAAGGGATTATAATCCACCGGGCTAATGCAGAGGCCTTCGGCGTATCTGGCCCAAGGCCGCCCATGGCCCCAGCGGACTTTTCGCCAGGCCTCGCGAGCTGGTATGACTGGGCCGAAATCCAGTGTCGGCTCGGTGTGTCTCGGGGCAAATATGTCCTAGTGATGCCCCGAGGCGAAAGTGGACTCTAAGGCGCCCGTAAGAATAGCGCTATTCGGTTGATAAATTTGGTAAGTCCCCGTAGCTCAGCAGGATAGAGCACAGGATTCCTAATCCTGGGGCCGTGAGTTCGAATCTCGCCGGGGACGCCACTCCCGAACAAAACTAGCCAAACATATTCGAAATTTCCCGCCTGAGCGATGTTGATGCGCTGCCGCGCTATCGAGCAGCCATGCATCGCCGGTTTCGGTCGAGAACAGGACCAGCTGACCAATCGTGATGATGCGTCCGTCGTGGTGGGCCGCTCGGTGCTGGATATGCGCACCTCATCGGCCAGCCGAATGCTGCCGCCTTCCACGATCCGCTTGCCCGGGCCACGCTTGACAGATTTTCGAACCCTACCGGGTCTCGCGGGGTTTGCCATGGACCTGTTCACCCAGCTGTTCGGCAGCTTGCTTGCCTTCGTCTACCACTGCTTCGACCGCATCGTCATATACGGCTACCTCAGCGGGCTGTCGCGGCCCGAGCGGGTGGTGAACTTCTTCCATCAAGTCGCTGGCGTTCCCGTGGTCAGCAGGGAGATCCTGAGCCAGCGCACCGCCGACTACCAGAACTGGGTGGAAGCCTTCGCACGCAATCATCGCTTCCCGATCGAATGGGCAGAAAAGGGCGTGCGCAAGGAAGACCATGTCCTGCCGTGGCAACGTCGCATGGTGCGGGCGGATAGCTACGGCGTCTATTACATCCTCAAGAGCATGGAGCAGGGGCCGACCTTTCGTGTCACCGTGCCAAAGTACCCCACCAAGGACGTCAATTATCGCATCCTGGCGCGTCAGCGCAGCCGCTTCACCCACTACTATTTCTACATCCGTGACGAAACCCTCGGCCCGATGGTGATGCGGGTCGCCTCGTTCCTGCCGTTCCAGGCCACGTATTACCTCAATGGTCACAGCTTCATCGAGCAGGAGCTCAACCGAGCGCGGATCGGCTTCCGCAAGACCGACAATGCCTTTCTCGCGGTGGATGACGTGGCCGCGCTGCAGGCCGCCGCCGATCGGCTGAGCCCGGAGATCATCCGCCAACGGCTCGACTATTGGACGCTGATCCTGGGCCCCAAGTTCTCCGCCAAGGAGCGCACCCGGCTCAACCTGTCGCGCTTCTACGCGATCGCCCAGATCGAATACTGCCGCAACTTCATCTTCAAGCGGCACTTTCCCATCCACAAACTGTTCGAACGCAGTTGCGAGCTCGGTCTGTGGCGGCTCACCGGCGACAAGATCGCCGCAATCTTCGGCACACGTGTGAACCGCAGGATGCGTGGCAAACTTGCCACCATCATCGACCGCGCCGAGCACGGCCACCATGTCTTCCGCGCCTATTTCAAGCACGCCTTCCTCAAACAATACGAAAAGTCCGCCACCTACCTACGCAACGAGCTGGTCTCAAACACCTCGCCGATTTCCATCTCAGGAAGGGACTGGATCATCTCCATGCCGTGCGCGAGCGGTTCCAGACCATCACAGATCGCTTCGCCGGCTTCCAGGCGCAATGGCTCAACGTCCATGTCGACTTCCCGCTGCTGCAACGTCTCGCCCTCCCCATCACCATCGGCGCAGTCCGCTACCCCGGCATCAAGCTGCACGATCCGCGCGTCATCCGCCTCTTCGAGGTCCTCCTGCACGGCGGCAGCCACGTCGGCGGCTGGACCGCCAAGCAAATCCATCAGGCTGTCCTCGGCACCTTCCAGCTCTCCGACACACGCTACGCCATCAACCAACTGCGCTACGACCTGCGCAAACTCAAAGGCCACGGCCTGCTGCAGCGGGATGGATCCCGCTACGCCTACCGCCTCTCCCCAAAAGGCGTCCAGGTTGCGCTGCTGTTCCTCTTCTTCCACAAAAAACTCTGCGGTCCGCTCGCACACAGCCGTTTCCACCACCGCCCCGTCGCCCGTCATCAGCCGCCCAGCAAATTGGAAACCGCTTATCACCGCGCCGACAAAGCCATCCAACAGATCGTCGATCTGCTTGCCGCGTGACCTTCGCAGCAACAACACGATTGTTGAACGCTTTTGGTCAAGGATTCGCTCAGGTAGAATCTACCGCACGGAGTCGCAAATAGTCTCCCTACGCACAAACGCCAAATGAGCGTTACCGGTGGTAACCCCGCCGATCCTCCGAGCGACCAATTCGCGCGCGATTGGGGTCGGCATGATCCGCCAGGTTGAGTCGATTGACCAGAGCAGTATTACAATAACGAGGGCAACGTCTCGTTGAGATACTCGTCTGGGATCTGGCGGAACCCAACGCCTCGCGGTAAGCCAAGGAGCCAATCTTGGGGGCCGGGTCATCATGAAGCCAACCAAGGCTCTGATTGTCGCCGCCGCCATGGCGTTCGCTTTTGGCCCCATTTCGGGCTGCGCCTCCATCGCCGCCTATGAGGCGAACCACCCCTATTACAGGTTCCCCGTCAGCGGCTGTGGTGGCTGTGGCGGCGCCGGAGGGTGATCACGCCGAGGTGCTGTCCAGCGACATCAGGAACTGATCCATTAGCGGCGCGAGGAATTGACCCCCGGTTTTGAATGTTTCTCTGTTCGGCTGGCAGGACGGTAGCACAGGTGGAGCTACGACGAGCCGCCAGGCACCGAGTTCACCGCGCCCGACCAGGACGTGCAATTCCCTGCTGGAGTTCGCCCTGACTGCTGTCATAACGTTCCCAAAACCTGGGGAGTGTGCGGCGCGGCGATCGCTGCTGATCCTGTTCGCTGCGAGCGTGATGGGCACTGCTGTACGCTTCCAACCTTGGCTGGCCCGGCTGGCAACCGAACGGTTCGCAACAATGCACTGTCCACGAGCGACCAGATCTTGCCTATTCTGATGGCGGCGATACCGCCGCGGCCAACACCTTCTTCAGCGAGCTGCCTGGCGTTCGTAGCCCAGGTTGAGGTGCCGAACGCCTCGGTGTATCTACCGACGCATCTGCCCGCAACAAGGACATTGCGGCAGAGCGTGCAGCAAAGCGCGCGCGAGGCGGCTACGCATCGTGGCGATTGAGTTCGGCATGTGGCGTTGCGAACGCAGCGGCAGAGCTTCTGGGTCGATAACCAACGGGAAAGGCAGGTTGCGTGCCGCGCGCGACACAGAGTGTCGCATGATGGTGAAAGCCACGCCAACCGCGGCCTTCATAGTGACCGAGACCAAGTTCTTGCTTGAGTTCGAGATAAACTCGCTCGATCCGCCAGCGAAGTTTGGCCTGATCGACCATACATGCGAGCGAGATGTCGGCGGGCAGTGTGGAAAGCCAGTAGTGATCCGGTTCGGCTTCACCCTCCGGCCACTCGATCAGCAGCCATTCTTCAGCCGCAGGCTCGCTCCGCCTGGCGTCGTCATGGGCCGGGCGGACCCGCCATCGGGCAAACCGCGAGGTTAGCGGCGTGTTGCTGCCGTCTCGCCAGGTGATTGTCTGCCAGGCATCGGTGGGAAGCTCGAGAGCCAGTGTCTTGGCCGCGACCGGCTGGTGCGTCTCGTCGCGTCGCAACCGTGTGCCGGGCCGCCCCCGGCCCGATCGGGACGCAGCTGGCAACGGTGCTTCGCTGGGCCGCCAAACCATCGTCGTGGACATGATGCCGGCCACGTAGGTCAGCCCAAGTCCGCTGATCCCAGCTCGCAATTTGCTGTCGTTGCCATAGGCCGGATCGATCAGTGCTACGCCCGGCGGCACACCATCCGCCAGCGCCTCGCGCAGCTGCTGCAAGGCGATCTCCGGCTTGGTCTGCAAGCGGACCTCATCCGGCACGCCGGCGATTGCCCGCCGAGCCGGATCGTCGGCCCACTCCTTGGGTAGGTACTAGCCGGACCAGGGCGCCTGGGCCACAAAGTGCAGCAGCGATTGGTGTTGCGCCGCCGTTCGCTCCGGTGCGGTCACCGCCGCCAGCGGTTCGACGCTCTTGCGTCCCTCCGCCGACAGCAGGCCGATGCAGTAGTCCGCGAACCGCCTGACGCGGTCGGCGTGTCCCAGCTCAGATGCCAAACTTGCCGTATACTCAGCGAACCGTGCTTGCGTGCCAGTGTCATTATCGAGATCCACCCAACCCTCCTGGAAGGTATGAATCTCCACCGTTGACCAATCACTCCCACGTCGCGCCAAACAAAATCGCCGGCCGAGGCGGCCGCTTTGCAACTCAGTAGGATTAGGCGTCACACCAGAATCCATCGATCCGTACGCCTCGGTGTTACAGTTGCATGAAGGTCAGATCCCGAGGGCAACTGAACGTCGGGCAATTGCTACAAGATGCGGCGTTCCGGACGCCGCGCCCAGCCGCTAGCCGCGGCGCTCGGTTCGCGGTTGAGCTGACCTCCATGGATCTGCGGACCTCAACATGCCGGGAGGGGCAAGCGCTCTCATACTGTCAACAATGATCGCTGCCTTCCTCGATGCCTGTACTCCCGTCGTTAGCGCTCGTATGAGCGAGCCGACGGAAGTGATGAACACGGCGTGGGGACCGTTCGCGCGCCAATGCACCAGTACCCGTAATTGGCATAACGAGGCCGTCGGACGTTCCAAGCCGATGGAGGTGACGGCAAGCTACGAGAGCTGCTCGGGATTCGCTGCGATGTCCGTCGCTGGCGGCGCAATGGAGATCACGGTCAGCACTGCCATCGCGCAATCATCCACTCCGATCATATCCCGCATGCTGCGTAGCCCCGATGGTGTGACCCGTCCCGCGGCATCAGGAGATACCGGGCTGTTGGCTCAGGGGTCTGCCTCGCCGAAGGTTGCGGAGATATTTGCTAGCCAAGTTGGTCTTACACGGCGACAAGTTATCGATCCAAAGGGGACGTTGCTTCTGCCAATCCTTCTCCAAATTCCATCTCCCGTGATAGGCACCCTCTCGTGCCATCCGAACGGAAGAAGCGTTGAGCATGATCGGGAAATCTTCGGTACTCACCTGCGCGTCGGACGAAATGATCAGTAGCGATCGTGTCGCCGCGCGGATGAGACTGGCCGGCGTGGAAGCCGTCGATATCCTGACCGGTGTCGGGCTTTCTGGCGAGCTGCACGGATCGCTGATCGGACGCGAACGGTTCAATCCTCAGTCTCGATGGCAGCCGGCCGATTACAACATCTGGTATCGTAGAACGACCGAATTCGAATAAGCGTATCCGAGTTGCGAGGGGCAGACCTGCTCCCGCCGGAATTACCTGCTGAAATGCACGAGCTCGCATGAAATGAGATCAACAGTGACGAAGTCGTCCCGCGTCTTGGCTTCGCTACCATCACTCGCAGGATGGCGACGCCCCGCGGGACGACAGGAGGTTCTCGCAGCATCGGCACTAGCGTCGCGGACCGCTGATCTGACAAGCTGAACGCCGATGCGTTCTGAGGAGGTATCGTCGAACCGACCGCCCCTATGCTGCTCGGCATCAGTGGCTTTTGTGTCTGTGCAGAGGAATTCGCCAGTGGGCTGCTCGTCGCGTAGCGGCAGGCTCTCATCCGGGTCGAGTTGCGCTGCGGGGTAGTCCAGGACCAGTTTAGGTCGAGAACTGTCACTTGACCATTCGGAAGTGAATGTCCGCTCTGCCGTTCCAACCGGACAAAGCGGACGATCGGCTGCCGGCCACGTTTGGTTATCGGGCGACTGCCCGAAAGCGGAAGCCCCTTGGCTGGAAGCGGCCGGTAGTAAGCCACCCATCACCATCGGCAGAGCTGGCTTACTGATGTGCCCGCTTCCGGGTATCAGCCAGGATGCCGCTATAACCGGCTGGGCGCTGATCGGACCTCTGCGCAAGCCCCCCGTTTCCCAACCCCGTATCAAATTCGAACTGACACCCTGGGTCCGAGAGCTTGGACACTGCGCTCAGTTACTCCCGCCCGTAATCGTCCTCCAGCCGCTCAATATCGGCTTCGTCGAGATGCACGCCGTGCTGCACCTCGATGAACACCAAATCCGCCGTCCCGGGATTGGCGATGCGGTGCACGTCGCCCAGGGCGATCACCGTGTTCTCGCCGGCGGAAACCGGAAACGTGTCGCGGCCGCGCGTCACCGACGCCGTGCCGCCGACCACGATCCAGTGCTCGGCGCGATGGCGGTGGCGTTGCAGGGATAGCCGGGCACCGGGCTTCACCACGATGCGCTTCACCGCATAGTCCGGCCCAAGCGCCAGGATCTCCCAAGTGCCCCAGGGGCGACTATCGCGCTGGCCGGGCTGGTATGTGGTGCTCATCGCGCCTCCTCCTGTTGGGCTTCGTGCCGATTGACGCAGGAAGGTGGCATGGCGTAGAGCGCGGGGAAAGCCAAAACGATTTGGAGGAACGCGCCCTGTCGCTGCGCAGGATTGCCAGCACGCTCGGCCTGTCCGTCACCACCGTCTCACGCGGCCTTGCGGGCTATGCGGACGTGTCCGCGGCGACCCGCGCGCGGATCGAGCAGGAAGCGGCGCGGATCGGCTATCGGCCGAACCAGGTGGCGCGCCGCCTGCGCAGCAGGCGTAGCGGCACGGTGGGCATCGTGGTGCCGGCCGAGCCCGGCAGCTTCGACCTGTTTTTCCTCGCCATGCTGGGTGCGATCGGCCCGCTGCTAAGCCGCGCTGGGCTCGACCTGGTGATGATGGGCGCGCCGCCGGGCGAGGCGGAAATGCACGCCTACCGCCACCTGGTGGAGCATCATCGCGTGGACGGGCTGGTGGTGGCGCGCACCCGCCGCAACGACGCGCGCATCAGCTTCCTGCTCGACCGCGGCGTGCCGTTCGTCACGCACGGGCGGACCGAGGAGACCCGCCCCTACGCGCATCTCGACATTGACGGCGAAGCGGCGTTCGCGCAGGCGACGCGGCGGCTGATCGGCTTCGGCCACAGGCATATCGGCCTGCTGAACGCGCCCGAGGACTACATGTTCGCGCATCTGCGCGCCGAGGGCTGGCGGCACGCGCTGGCGCAGGCCGGGCTGCCGCAGGGCCCCGCGCTGCATGCGGAGCCGAGCGAGGAAAACGGCTACGTGCTGATGCGACGGCTACTGGCGTCGCCGGATCCGCCGAGTGCGGTACTGTGCGTCACCGACCGCATGGCGGTGGGCGCGCTGCACGCGCTGGCTTCGGCCCGGCTGCGCGCCGGGCGCGACGTGTCCGTCATCGGCTACGACGATCTGCCGGTCGCGACCTATACCGACCCGCCGCTGACCACCTTGGCGCAGCCGATCGAGCGCATGGCGCGGCGCATGGTGGAGATGCTGCTGGCGCTGCTGGATGGCGCGGATGCCGCCAGCCTGGGCGACGTGTGGCCGGCGGAGCTGGTCGCACGTCGGTCGGACGGTCCGGCGTATCCGGAACGCAAACGAAAAACGGGAGGACATCATGCGGGCATCGCTGGCCGCACTTAACGGCGCCTTGGTCTTGAGCGCGTTCAGTGCGGCGCCGCTTCCGGCTCGCGCGCAGGAGGTGACGTTCCTGTCCACGCAGATGCGGCCGCTGGAGGAAGCGCAGCGCGCGCGCACGCAAATCCTGAATGGCGCGCCGGTCAAAACAACCTATGTGCCGGAAGAACCGCCGCAGCTTCCTGTCCATCTGCAGGCGGACGCGCAGGGATCGCACACGATCAGCCTCGTCGGCGCGCTGCACGGCGAGTTGGCGCCGCTGGTGCCGATAGGCTTGCTCGCACCGCTCGATGATCAGGAGACACTGCTGAAGCAGCGCGGCATTCCTGGCAATCTCGCGACGCTTGCGCATCTCGGCGGCGAGCATCTGATGTACGTGCCGTGGATGCAGGCCACGTACATCATGGCCGCAAGCAAGAAGGCGCTGCAGTATCTGCCCGAAGGCGCGAAACTGGAAACACTGACCTACAGCCAGCTCGGCGAATGGGCGGCAAACGTGCAGAAGGCGACCGGGCAGCGCGTGCTGGGATTTCCCGCAGGGCCGACCGGGCTGATGGCGCGGTTCCTGGAGGGCTATTTGCTGCCGTCCTACACCGGCGGCACGGTGGTGAACTACCGCTCCCCGGAGGCCGAGACGATGTGGGCGGATTTCAAGGCGCTGTGGGCCCATGTTAATCCCAATTCCACCAACTACAACTTCATGCAGGAGCCGCTGCTGTCAGGCGATGTGTGGATTGCCTGGGATCACGTCGCGCGGCTGCAGGACGCGTTCCGCAAGCAGCCAAATGATTTCGTCGCCTTCCCTGCGCCGGCCGGACCGAAGGGCCGCAGCTTCATGCCGGTCATCGTCGGGCTTGCGGTGGCGAAAGATGCGCCGAACGCGGCCGGTGCCAAGCAGGTGATCGACTACCTATTGAAGCCGGAGACGCAGGTGACGACCCTGCGCGTCACCAGCTTCTTCCCGGTAGTGAAGGTCGCGATTCCCGAAGATCTTGATCCCGGCATGAAGCTCGAAGCGCAGGCGGTCGCGCAGCAGCAAGCCGCGCCCGATGCGAAGCCGGTACTGCTGCCGGTCGGCCTCGGCTCCCATGGTGGCGAGTTCGACCGCCTCTTCACCGATACGTTCCAGCGCGTGGTGCTGCGCGGTCAGACTATCCATGAAGTGGTGCAGCGTGAGGCGCAGGACATGCAGCACGTGCTCGATGCCGCGAAGGCGCCCTGCTGGTCGCCCGATCCGCCGAGCCAGGGCACGTGCCAGGTGAAGTGAGGTGGTGAGCCAAACGGCGGCCGCCCCCTCAGAAACCCCCTTGCGGGAGGCGGGTGGGGGAGGGGTGAGCCGCCGCACCGCCCTGCGCCCTTACATCCTCATCGCCCCCTCTCTGGTCTTCCTGCTGCTGTTGTTCTTCATCCCGCTGGTGCAGACGATCGCGCTGGCATTCCGCACATCCGCGGGCACGGGCTTCGGCAATTTCGGAAAAGTCTGGAACGACCTCGATTTCTTCGATGCCGTGAAGGACACGTTCGCGCTGGTGGTCGTGGCGGTGCCGGTGCAGCTCGCGCTGGCACTCGGCATGTCGATGATGCTGCGCCACGTCAGGCGCGGACGCGATCTTATTCTGTGGATCTGGTCGATCCCGCTTGGCATCTCCGATCTGGCCGCCGGGCTCGTCTGGCTCGCGATCCTGACCGACAAGGGCTATCTCAACACGGCCTTGTTCCAGCTCGGCGTAATCCCCGGGCCGCAAAGCTGGCTGACGTACGAAACGCCTGTCGTGCTGTTCTGCGCCATCCTGACCGCGGAACTGTGGCGCGCCACCGCGATCGTGTTCGTGATCCTGGTGGCCGGCGTGCAGCTTGTGCCCAAGGAGTTCGAGGAAGCGGCCAGCGTGTTCGGCGCGACAGCGTGGCAGCGCTTCCGCCGCGTCACGCTTCCTCTGCTGCGCCCCTCGATCCAGACCGCGCTGATCCTGCGCACGGTGCTGGCGTTCGAGACCTTCGCGGTGGTGCTGGCGATCGGCGGCACCAACTTCCCGGTGCTGATCAGCCAGGCCTTCATCTGGCAAAATCAGAACCAGGATTACGGCACCGCGGCCGCCTATGCGGTGATCGTGATGGTGGTATCGCTGGCGGCAACCGCGGTCTATCTGGTGGCGCTGCGTCCGCGCGCGGGAGAGCCGGCGTGAAGCGTGCGGTCTTCGGCGCCGGCATCGTTCTCTTGTGCGCCTGGACCATCGTGCCGATCTATCTGCTCGCGCTCGGCGCGCTGGGCGGTTCGGATGTGGTGTACGCGTGGCCGAAACCGTTCTTGCCGTTGGGCTCGTCAGCGCACAGCTTTGCCTCCTTCCTGGCGATCGAGGGTATCTGGCCGGCGATGCTGCGCAGCATGGAAGTCGCAGCGCTGTGCATGATCTTCTCAATCGCGCTCGGCGCGCCGGCCGGATACGCGCTGGCGCGGTTCGCGTTCCGCGGCGCCAACACCTACCGCCTGCTGATCCTGGTCACGCGCGCGTTCCCCGTCGGCATCCTCGCGCTGCCGCTCGCCGTCACCTATGTGCGGCTCGGCATCTACGATACCGCACTCGGCGTCGCGCTGATCCACACCGCGCTCGCGCTGCCCTTCGCGGTGCTGGTAACGTCCAGCCTGTTTCTCGGCATCCCGCGCGAATTAGAGGAAGCCGCCTGGGTATTCGGCTGCTCCGGCATCGCGGCGTTCCGGCGGATCGTGCTGCCGCTCGCTCTGCCCGGCGTGGCGGCGACGGCAATCTTCGCCTTCGTCATTTCATGGAACGAAGTGTTCGCGGCCTCTGTGCTGACGGTGCGGCACAAGACGCTGACCGCCTTCCTGCTCTCGGTGCTGTCGGAAAGCCCCCTGCAGGCGCAGCTCGCCGGCGGGCTGCTGCTGATCCTGCCGTCGGTGATCTTCATCTTCGCCGTGCGCCGCTATTTGTTCGCGATGTGGGGCATCGCCAGCCGATGACCGGAGGAGCCTGATGGCCGATATCCGCATCGACGCCGTGCGCAAGCAGTTCGGCGCGATGGAAGCGCTGAAGCAGATCTCGCTCGACGTGCGCGACGGCGAGTTCGTCGCGCTGCTCGGGCCGTCCGGCTGCGGCAAGACGACCTTGCTGCGCATCGTCGCCGGGCTGGAGACGCAGACATCCGGCCGCGTGCTGATCGGCGGCCGCGACGTCTCCACTCTGCCGCCGCGCGCACGCGGACTCGCGATGGTCTTTCAGAACTACGCGGTGTTTCCGCACATGACGGTGCGGCAGAACGTGGCGTTCGGTCTGCAGATGCTAAAGGCCGCTGCCGATCGCATCACAAGACAGGTGCAGCGCTCGGCCGAGCTGATGCATATCGAGGATCTGCTCGACCGCTATCCGGCGCAGTTGTCCGGCGGGCAGCGGCAGCGCGTTGCCGTGGCGCGGGCGCTGGCCGTCGAGCCGGCGGTGCTGCTGATGGATGAGCCGCTGTCGAATCTCGACGCGCTGCTGCGCCTGCAAATGCGCGCCGAGCTGAAAGCCGTTCTGGCGGAGGCGGGAACCACCACGCTCTACGTCACGCACGACCAGACCGAGGCGATGGGTCTCGCCGACCGCATCGCGGTGATGCATGAAGGCCGCATCGTGCAGATGGCGCCTCCGGTCGAGGTGTACCGCAAGCCGCGCACGGTGTTCGTTGGTGGCTTCGTCGGCAATCCGCCGATGAATTTCCTGAAGCTGCCGGTGAACGCCGGCGAGGTGCGGCTGGGCGCTCTGACCCTGACGCCGCCGAGCCGCGTCAACGGCAGCGTCGTGCTGGGCGTGCGGCCGGAGGATCTGGAACTGTCGGAAGGCGGTTTCGGCTTTCGCGTGCAGGTGGCCGAGCCGCTCGGTCCGCACATTCTGCTGACCGGCGAAGCCGAAGGGCAGCACATGCGCGTCGCGATTCCGCCTGACCGCGCCGTGCGCGCGGGAGAGACGGTGATGCTGCGGCCCAAGCCCGCGCATATCGCCTGGATGGATGCGGAGAGCGGGCTCGCTCTGGAAGGGGAATGAGGGTGGATCTGATCGAGCGTGCCCGCGCGATCCTGCGCGCGAACGACCGCGGCGGCTACACCGTGCCGACCGACCGGCTGTACCCGTTCCAGTGGAACTGGGATTCCGGATTCGTTGCGATGGGCTGGGCGACATTCGATGAACCTCGTGCCTTCGCCGAGATCGCGCGCCTGCTGCGCGGCCAGTGGGATGACGGACTGGTGCCGCAGATCGTGTTTCACGCACCGTCAGACGATTATTTCCCCGGTCCGGATGTGTGGGGTGTGCGGCACGATCCGCCCACATCGGGCATCACCCAGCCGCCGATCCTGGCCACTGCCGTTCGGCGGTTGCTGGACGGGGCGCGCGACCGCGCTGAGGCGGAAGCGTGCGTCGCTTCGCTGTATCCTGGCCTGCGCGCCTCGCACCGCTGGTGGGAGCACGCGCGCGACCCCGCGCGCACCGGCCTCGCGGCCACCCTGCATCCGTGGGAGACGGGGATGGACAACAGCCCCGCCTGGGATGCGGCGCTGGCGCGCGTGCCTGTTGAAACCACCACGCCGATCCGCCGACGCGACACATCCCATGTGGATGCCGCGATGCGCCCGCGCGGGGAGGAGTATCAGCGCTTCATCCATCTGGTCGATCTGTTCCGAGATTGCGGCTGGCAGCCGGAGCGCATGCTCGCGGCCAGCCCATTCAAGGTGATCGACATCGCCACCAATGCGATCCTGCTGCGGGCCGAGCGTGACTTGCTGGCGCTGGCCGCACGGTTTGGCGCCCCTGGCGATGTGGCGGAGATCGAGGTGCGGATCGTGCGGAAGGAACGCGCGCTCGAACGCTTGTGGAGCGGGGCGCGCGGCCAGTTCCTCTCCTTCGACCTCATCGGTGATGCGGTGATCGATGCACCGACCTCTGCCGGCCTGCTGCCGCTGTTCTCCGGCGCTGCCTCCGCAGCACAGGTGCAGGCGATGGCGGCAACGCTGCGCCGCTGGACCGGACAGGTGCGCTGCGCCGTGCCCTCTACCGCCCCTGACGACAAGCGCTTCGAGCCGCTGCGCTACTGGCGTGGTCCGGTCTGGGCGGTGGTGAACTGGATGATTGCGGAAGGGCTTGCAGGATCGGGGGAGCCGGCGCTCGCCGCTGAGCTGCGCGCCGCGACCACGCAGATGATCGCGCATGGTGGGTTCAGCGAATATTTCGATCCGCGTGACGGCACGGGGATTGGCGGGGCGGAGTTTTCGTGGACGGCGGCGGTGTTTTTGATGCTGGGTATTGACTCAGAGGTGGAAGTTCGGAGTTAGGTCTTGTTCCGATCCAACCCTGACCTTCGCCCCGCTCAGGGTCGACGGCAGCCGTCGATGATCTCCATGAATGGACAGCCCCCGATCGGACCGGAAACGCCCTCGTCGGCGCCCGGGCCGAATATCCCGCTTGTTGCACCCCCGGTCCGCGCGATATGCCGCCTCGTCGTGCCGCACATTCCCCAGCGCCGGCTCATCGATGCCGCAGCATTCCGGCAGAGCGTCGTGGGCGGAGCACAGAAAGCAGGCTGGCTTCCTCCTTCAGTCAGTCCAATTCCGCAGCCCAGAGATCCAGGAACAGTTCACCCACTGGCGCTGTTGATGGCTGCTCGGGGCGCACACCGAACATGAATGCGCTGCTGCTTCCGTCTGCGGGCGCTTTGGCATGGGTGTGACTGCGGATGGCGACGGCCATTGAACCGTCTTCCTTGATCCCAAGAAGCGCCTCATCCAGTGCATGGACTGACTCAAGGTTCGCCCCGTCGGCCAGATCGAAAGCGCCGAACATGAACACGGGGGCTTTATTGAGCGGGTCGGGGTAGACAAGAACAGTGGACATTTCGCCAGACAGACCCGTCAGTCGCTTGACGTACATAGCGACCACATCCTCTCGAAGATTTTCGGTCCAGGAGTGTAACGCGCATGGGTGACCAGGCGGTTAAGCGGGCTGCCGCACTGGCGAGCGCGCAGAAGGCGGGGCTGTAGGTCGCACGAACATGGAAACTGCACACACTTGTGCTCCGAAGATCGTGTATCCGCTCCAGGACATGCGACTGAACCCGGCGCCCTGCGCGGCGCTTATCCCACATGTCGAGCAATAGCGAACCGTTGCCTACGCCCGGACCGGAGCAACCGCCCCGCCCCGGTCCGGATATCGTGCCACCGTCGCCAGGTCCCGATATTCAGCCCCCGATCGGACCGGAAACGCCCACGCCGGCGCCCGGTCCGGATATCCCGCCCGTCGCACCACCCGGTCCACGAGACATGCCGCCGCCCGTGGCCTGACGGCTCCAAGGGCCCACTGAACCCACCGTCATGGCCGGCGCAGCGCTCGCAGCTGAAACACGAACCGCAGGCGGTGCAGGATTGGCGGTCCCGCATGGCAAGCGACGGTGGCAAGGAGGTGTATCGGCGGCGCAAGCTGACCGAGCACGCATATGCCAAGATGAAGAACCGTGGGTTCGGGCGGATGCTGGTTCATGGGATCGCTGGGGTGCGGTCGGTCTGCCTGCTGCACGCGATCACGCATAACCTGCTGCATGCGCATGGCCTGCGGAGCGCCGCCGCCGGACGCAACCGATGGCGGATCATCACGCGGATCCACCATCGCCGGGCGGGTGAATGACGCGGTCACCCACAGTGCGTTGCATCGCCGTGGCATTAGCGAGCAACCGTTTCGGAACCTCGCCGCAGCGCTGTTCGATCTGCGCCACCAGGTCCACCGCTCCGGCGCATTCGCATCTGGCGCACATCGGGATCGGAGGTCGATACCGTGGGCGCGCTTTTTGCCGCTTCCTTGGCCCGCCGTTTGGCTCGTTCGAGCTTCTCCTGCTCGCGTTCGGCAAGTCGCTGCTGCGCTCGAGCGATCCGCCTTGCGCGTTCTTCCGCGGCCCGCAGGGAATGCGCCTGACGCTTGCGTTCGTCGGCGTTGGCGTCCTGTTCCAGTTCGCTGTTCAGCGTCGCGACGCGTTCGGCAACCGCCGTCTCGATGCGATCGAGCTTCTCCCGTCCCGCCAGCGAATTGTGCCCGGCGCGGGCGCGTACTTTCGTTCCGTCGATCGCCAGCTCTTCCAGGCTGATCAGACCTTCAGCGATCAACGCTGTCAGGCTCTGCGTCAGCGCCCCGCTGTCGCGCCGGAACGCCGAGAGCATGTCGTGATTGGCCGGAACCCCGCCGGCAAGTCAGCGATATGCGGCGTGGTATTCGCACAGCCGTTCGATGGCGCGCGCCGAGCCGACGCCGTCCAGCGTGGCATACAGCCACAGTGCCAGCAGCACCGCAGGTTCTGCCGCAGGGCGTCCCGGCAGATCGTCACGGGCTTCGATGCGAGCGTAAAACGCGGTAAGATCCAGCGTCTCGACAAACGCCCAGACCAGACGAGTACGATGCTCCGGCGGCAGCTGGCTATCGAGATCGATCGTGTCCCACCGCAACTGCTCGCGGTCTGGCAGCAGCAGGCGAAGGCCCTGGCTCATCGCGAATCCTCCCGGCGTCTGGCGGAGGGAATCCGAAAATTGGCTGCAGGGGAATCGGGAAACTGCGGAGATGGAACAAAATACACCGGGTGCCGGGGATTGGATTACGGCCTGGAAGGCCAGCCACCAACGCCTTCCCTTGTGATCCGAACCCGCAAGCTCAGTGGCATCGAGCCGCTCGGCTATCTCACCGATGTCCTGCAACGGATCGTCTCCGGTCGTACAAAAACACGAACTGCACGCACTGTTGCCGTGGAACTGGCGTCCGCTATTCGCCTGCGCTGTGATCACCGCTACGACAGCTCATCCTGCCGCCTCGTCGGTGTGCCACAGGTCGACGCAGTGGTAGCGCCACGCCGGTTACGGGCGGCAAATGACGGATCGGCGAAGCATCCGATTATCATGCCAATCTTCTCGCGACCGCCCATCGCGCCCACCAGCTAGGATTTCCGTGACAACAGCCGGGTCGGCCTGTCGGGGACGTGGTCGCCGCGTCGTTGTTATTCGCCGTTTTCATCCGATGACCCGAGCGAGTCATGTGCGAGCGGTCCCGCCTGGGGCGCCAAGATCTCGAACGTCGTGTCCTGATGCGGTGGCGACGCCGACCTCACACTCTCGACCCCAGCAATGATTGCCAGGAGGAGTGCCGCACTCGCCATGAAATAGAACACGCCATCGATATCGAAACGCGCCATGAGGGTGGCGCCAATCAGCGGACCGAGCACCGAGCCGAGCCCGCTGACCAGGATGAGTTGCCCGCTTACTGCCACCACCCGATCTCCCGGCAAGCGGTCGTGCGCGTCGGTGACGCAGACAGGGTACAGTGCTGACATGAACCCCCCTAGCAGGATCGCGGCGGGTATGATCGCCAGCAGGGCGTGCGGTAGCTTGACCAAGGCGATGGCAGAGCTTGCAAAGCCAAGACCGAGCAAGGCCAGCACCATGCGCCGATCGAAATGGTCGGAAAGGCGGCCGACCGGTATTTGAAACACAAGGCCGCCAAGTACGGTCATCAGCATAAACAGTGCGATGGTCTCTCGCTCGATGCCCTCGCCTTGCATCCATGCCGGAACAAGCGCGTAGAATGCGCCGGTGACGAGCCCGCTAAGGACACACCCCGTGACGGCGACCGGTGCGGCTCGCACTAGCAATCCATAGGACAGTTTTGCCGCGGCGCTCACCCGGGGTGGCTCGGCTCGAGCCGAGCTTACCACCACCAGTGCTGCGGCGAACAATGCGACAATCGCATTGAATGGCGCCGCCGCTCCGACATCCACGACGGCGATCAGTAGCTGACCCGCCGCGAGGGCCAGGAACGTGCCGACCATGTAAATCGAAAAGACCCGCCCACGTTCCGATGGCAGTGCCTTGGCGTTCAGCCAACTCTCGGTCGTGACAAAAATCCCGGCGCAGCCGAACCCAATGATTGCGCGCAGGCCCACCCAAGGCAGCGGTCCGACCAGTAACGGCATCACAGCGGTCGCGGCGGCGACCAAGCCGGCAAATGCTGCGTAAGCACGGATATGTCCGATCCGCTCGATGATCCGGCCGCAGCGCAGCGCGCCCAGGGTGAAGCCGGCGAAATAGCTGCTCAGCACCAAGCCAGCCATCGTCGCACTGAAATTTTCAAACGCTACCCGCAAGGAGAGAAAGGTGCCGAAGAAGCCATTGGCAAGTTGAATGGCGCTCGTTGCGACGATGAGTGTTCCGATCTGGGCGCGCATGGACCCGCTTGATGGCATCAACCTTTCTCCCCCTTTGCGTTTGTACCGGTCGACGGCGTTGGGCGGTTCAGCGCCCTGCGGGACCGCTAGGCGTCTGAGGTTGGACCATCATCGGTCCAGCGCTTGGCACCGAGTTGCCAAGACTGAACATGCACTGGACAAAGGCATTATCGTACTGCGCTTGGATTGAGTTCTGGACGTTCGAAGTTCCCGCAGCCCCCAAACCGGCGCCGCCAAGTGCACCAGCAGCCGCACCGATTGCTGCACCTCGGCCTCCGCCGATCGCCGCGCCCAATCCCGCACCGAGCCCTGTCGTGATCGCCGCGGTTCCGAGCCCGCGCAAATTGGCGCCCTGTGCTTGATCTCTCACTGCCTGGTCCGCGAATTGTCGGCAGATTGCCTGATCATTCTGGAAGGCAGGGAATGATTTGCCAGGACCCGGAAGAACCTGCACGGTCGGTCCCATCGGGGTTTGGGCGCACGCCCCCAGAAGCAACACTGCCGCGATGGCCACATAACCAGGCGCACGCCGTGTCATGGCGGTCCTCCTACGTAGTTCAGAGGGGACCATATTGGTTCATTGAGGACCCGGCGAATAGCTCACTGACGGCGCGTCGTACGATGCAACTGTTCGGTCGACCGCTTCAACTCCGAGACATTGGTGGTGGTCGATCAGCAGCTTCAGCGATTCTCCATCAGGCAATCTCGCTGCGCGGAAGCGGCCACGATCAGCCGCGCCCATTGGACGCACCACTGCGATCGGGCGACAGTTGCATGCACGGTCTGTCGCCATGCGAGCATGATTGATCCGCTTACCCTTCATGATTGAGCGCAACTCTATCGGTGCAATTCGCTGCGGTTGGCACAGACTGCCGCTGAAGCAGCCGCCGTTGAAAGTGCGATAAAGAGAGGGTAGCGGGCCTGACCCGTACGTCAGGCTCATTGAAGCTGCGAGGGCGGGGACACCAGCGCATGAGCCTGCGGCCATCTTTTGAAGCCACTTGCCTCAGCTGGCAGGACCAAGCTCAGCCTGGCAGCCCGTCCCGCTTGCTATGGGCCAAAAGGCGTGCCGCCAAGCGCCACGCCTGAACCGCTGGTAATGGCCAGTAGCGACAATTTCATGCCAATCGCCTCGGTCAGGTCCGCTCCGTCGAGCGTCACAGTCCGCAGGTCGAGCCCGGTCAAATTCGCACCACACAGCGAGGCGCCGCTCATGTTGGCGCCCCGGATATCGGCGTGGGACAGGTTGGCCTGCGCGAGCAGGCCCATCGAAAGATCCGCCTGCAACAGGCAGGTGTGATCCAGGCGGGCCGACGTCCAATCAGTGCGGCAGCGATGGCCACCGGCGATGATCAGGGGTTGCGCACGGATTTCCGCAAGCGTCGCATGGCTCAACGTCGCCCTCTCCAACTTTGCGCCGCGCAGATCGGCGTTTGCCAGGTTGGCCTCTCGCGCATCCACCAGAGACAGATCTGCCATCGCGAGCAGGGCGCCCGAAAGGTCGGCCCACCGCAAGATAGCGCCTCGCATGATCGCCGCACCGAGATCGACATTGCGGAGGTTAGCGCCGCTTAGATCGACCCCGCCCAAATCGGCACGCTGGCCGGTGCTGCCGCCACTTTGGGTCCACACCGCATGACCGGACAGAATCTGTGCAAGGCTTGCGTTCAGATCGCCTAGATCCCTGATGCCAGCCGACCGTCGAATGCTGCTATTTGAGAGGTTCGCCTTGTCGACCAGGGCACCGACCAGGTTCGCGCCTTCAAAATTGGTGCTGCATATCAACGCGCCAGTCAGGACGACGCCTTCCATGCTGGCTCCGCCAAGATTGGTGCCGGTAAGATCGGCACCTCGCATATTGCAGCCGCGCAAATCCGCCTTTGCCAAATTCGCTCGAACCAGAATAGCGCGTGTGAGATCTGAATCGCGCAAGTCGGCGTGCATGAGGAGACACCCGGAGAGTCTGGCCCGTTCGAGCTTTGCCTCGACCATCTGCGCATTGTTCATCGTCATGTCGGGCTCGCTCTGGGTATTGCGAATATCTCCCGCACAAGCTGCCATCGGCATGCCCTCGCGCAGGTCGACGCGGGCCCGCGGCGCAGTCCGTGACGACCAGACCTCCTGGTCCTTGGCAGCTGGCCCGACGCAACTTCCCGCACGTGGATGATGAAACAGGCATACTCGCAACGCGGATGCTGCACGAGTTTGGCATCGAGCTGCTCTCTCGGGCTCGGAAACCATGGGACCAGGTGATTTCGCTCGCCATCCTGCGGTTCGCGGCACGACGGTTCCGCGGTGAGACCCTTGGCTGCGATGTTGACGAGAGCGTCGGGCCGGTTGCCGACATCGTGGCTGTGCAACGTTATGCCGAGGCGAGTGGATTTATTCCGCTGCTTGTCGGCTATTGTGGTCCTGGCAAGCCGGTGGACCAGGCGCGCGCTTTGCTGCGCGATGCGAGGACGTTGCGAGACGCCATGACAGCCCCGAACACCAGTACGGCGGTTTGGCAACTCGCGATTGATTTTCACTCGTTCTCGATGGTTGCCCTGAATCACCGCTTCCTGCTGGGTTTGCCGGTGGACGACGCCAACGAAATCGCAGCCGCGGCCCTCAGGCACGCTACGGCTGCGATCGAGACGCCTGGAACTGTGGAGTTGCCTGTAATGCCCGCAGGCAGCGCGCTCTCGCCAGAGCAGGTCAGGCTCCGCAAGGGCGTATCTCCGCCCAACCGCGACCGAGTAGGCGCCGTAACTACCCCCATCATTGGGGACTGCATCACGCACAGCCGACGAGTGCCTATGGCTGAAAAACTCCGAGACTCGCGGGCGTCGCGGTAGCATGGGGTCCACGGACAGCGCTGCCAATGTGGCGGCTCTCATTGCCGTGGCTTGTAACGGCACTTGCCTCGGTCATAGTTCCCTGGCTGCTGTTCCTGACCGTGATCGGCAGAACGGTATCTGACACGCTGTCGCCCGCTGCGCTCTGGTCGTCGGTCTTGCTGCTCACGCCGTACGGGCTCATGCAGATCGGACACTGAAAGAAAGTGGCGACAATCGACGGTGCGCGGTCCGCAAGCGCGCTAGTCTGAATCGAACCGCTCACCCTTCGTGGTTGAGCGTAATGCTATAGGTGCAATTCGGATGAGGCTGCCACAGGCTGCCGATGAAGCGGGTTCCGTCGAAGGTGCCATAAAGGAACTTGTTGCTCGCCTGCATCTCCAGATACCCGTCAGATTGAATTGTTCCGCGGAACGCCTGGAACCGCACGTTGTTGCCTGTCACCACGAAATTCCGAACAGCGAATTGACGCCTGCACCCGCTGTTCGAAGGGCGGCTCAGTTGCGCGACACCGGAGAACGTACCGCCGGGCGGTGGTACAGGCCTGGTGCCCCGGGGTGAGGCTGTCGGAATACTCGGCAGCGTGCCTGGCGTTCGAATCGTCACCGACGTCGGGGTCATTCCATTGGATGTGACCGTGCAGCCCGAGATGACAATACCAAGGGCAATGACTGCCCCGCGTGTGACACACGAACTGACGCCGTGGTGTAACCATCCCGCCATGTACCGACACCTTGCTGCCGCAGCCTGACAGATTTGCTCCTGGAACTCCATTGAACTTCCTCAGGATGCTTAGCAATTCCAGGCAACGCAAACTTCGGCGCGCTGCCGCTAGCCGGCGTCGGCCATTGGTTCACAAGGCGGCTCGCAATCCCACGCAATCTCCGGCGCGACCTGCCGATAGACATGCTGTTACCGCGCAGACGGTAATCGACAATCTTGCTCGGGTGTGGACACTGCCCTCGGGGTCGTCGCTGCGAAATCCCGAAACCGGCGCGTTCATCGGTGACAGGCGTCGGGACTGCTGTGGCGATGATGTTGCCTTACACCGCCGCGGTGGATGTCGTATGGACGGTGTTCCTCATCATTTGGTATTTGATGGGGGGTCCGTTCGGCGTTTGGCTGCTTGGCAGCGAAGGTGTTCCATCATGGTTCGAGAGGGTTATGTTGACCGGCTTCTACGCCGGCAGGAAACAACAATTGCGCATGTAGGGCAGGCAGCGTGAGCAGCATCACGCTTACCTTCGCCATCGTCGTTGCGATTGTGGTGCTATTCGTCTGGAACCGCATTCCCGTCGTCCTCGTGGCTCTCGGCACAGCACTCGCTTTGTATTTCACCGGAGTCACTAACCTCCAGGAATCGCTCGGAGGACTTGGTGATCCCGCGGTGATTTTCATCGCCTCGCTGTTTGTTGTCAGGTACTGGCCTCGATGCCACAGGCGTGACCGCCTGGGCGGGACAGGGACTGATCGCCCGGTCCGGACAAAGCCGTGTCCGGCTGCTCGTTCTCATGATGTCGCTGGTTGCCGTGCTGACCGCATTGATCAGCGTCAACGGAGCGGTCGCCGCACTGCTGCCGGTGATTGTGGTCATGGCAATCCGTCTCGGTCGTGCTCCCTCGCAACTGCTCATGCCGCTGGCCTTCTCAGCGCATTGCGGATCGCTCCTGGCACTCACCGGCACGCCGGTGAACGTGCTCGTGTCGGAAGCAGCAACCGAGGCCGGGCTGCCGCCGTTCGGCTTCTTCTCGTTCGCGGTTGCCGGCATCCCTTTGGTGGCCGGAACCATTCTGATCGTGGTGCTGTTCGGGCAACGGTTACTGCCGGAACGAAGTGGGCGATCCCTGCCATCCGATCTTAGCCGGCACGCCCGCACGCTCGTGGAGCAATATCGGCTGAATGACGGCCTGTTCCAACTCCGCGTGCGTCCGAGTTCCCCATATGTCGGTTCCGCGTCGGGTGGCGTTGACCTGACAGATTACGCGGGGCTCACCTTGGTCGCCATCCAGGCAGTCGAGGGCACGGGTCGAGCACGGCGCCCCGCGCTTGCCGCCGGAGATATCCTGATCGTACGAGGCACTGCGGAAACCGCTGCCGGCCTCGCATCGGACAAGCTGCTGGCATTCCGCGAAGGCGACGCGCCCACCGATATCGCGGGCGCGCTGTTCAATCGTAGCTCTGGTTTGGCAGAGGTGGTGATCCCCCCGCGGTCCGACATGATCGGCCAGTCAGTGTTTCCCGGGATGGTCACGCCTGGCGGCGATCTGGTGATCCTTGCGGTGCAACGGGCAGGCGAGGATCAGGGACCTGACGAGACCGTTCTGGCTTCCGGCGACACGCTGCTGCTGCAGGGAACCTGGGAAGCGCTGGACGAACATCTCGATGATCCCAACGTACTCGTAGTCGACTCGCCCGAATTGGTTCGTCGTCAGGCTGTGCCCATGGGCGCACGGGCCACGACTGCGATAGCGGTGCTGCTCGGCATGGTGCTGCTGCTCGCTACCGGTGCGGTGCCGTCGGCCATCGCCGGTCTGGTCGCTGCCTGCGCGATGGTGCTGTTTCGCGTGGTTACGGTCGAACAGGCCTATCGCGGCATCAACTGGACGACGGTCATCCTGGTCGGCGCCATGATCCCTCTCTCGACCGCCATGACCAATAGCGGTGCGGCGAATCTCATGGCGGAAGGGCTTGTGCATCTTGTCGGCGGTGGAAGCCCCTATGCGCTGCTGGCCGGGCTGTTTGTGCTGACGGCCGTCCTTGGTCAGCTCATCAGCAACACGGCGACCGCACTCATTGTGATCCCGATCGCAACCGCGGCGGCAAGTGAACTCGGCATATCCCCACGTCCCGTGCTGATGAGCGTCGCGGTGGTTTCCGCGGCGGCGCTGCTGACGCCCGTGGCGACACCTGTCAACCTGATGGTGATGAGCCCGGGCGGCTACCGGTTTGGCGACTACTGGAAACTCGGGCTGCCGCTGATGCTGCTCTATTTCGTGGTTGCCGTGTTCGTCGTGCCTTTGTTCTGGCGGTTTTGACACCGACGGTACAGACGGTCGACAGGAGCGAACATTGCTTCAAATGCCCCGCGCGAGTTCGCGGAGAAGGAGTGCATGTGACCAAGGCCGGGAGCGATTCATCGCTGCCGATCATCACGGCCGGTCGGCCATATTCCCGCCGCATCGCGGCGCGGGATGCCCCGCCGGCATTACGCCGTCCCCGCTAACCTGGTTCTCCCGCCAGTCGGCGTAGTTGCGTCCGTCTCCGTCGGAAGACGCGCGGCCGCTGATTTGCGTCAGTTAGTCATACAGACCGATTGACATCATCTATACTAACTACTACATCCATCCATTTCCCGCATCACGGGCGCCACATCATGCAATCCACACCTTCCAACCCCTCCGGCTCCAACTACCGCGAAACCTTCGCCTACCTCTGCTCCATGCTCCCGAAGTCCCCCGACGACACGCCCGATGTCCGTGCCGTCCGCAACATGGGCGCGATGGACGCCGTCGCGGCACTCAATCCCTGCGACGCCTTCGAGGCCCGCCTCGCCGCGCGGATCGTCGCCATGGACGCGCACGCCGCTGACGCCCTTCGCAGTGCCAGCCTCGCCGTCAACGACCCCGCCGCAATGCACCGTTGCCGTGCCCAGGCCGCGTCAATGTCGCGCCAGTCGGATGCGGCGCTGCGCACGTTGCTGCGCATGCAGGCCATGCGTGAGAAGCAAATGGCGGAAATACATCCCGCCGCCATGGAGCGCGCCGGCTACTGGTTCCATGAAATTCCGGTCCCGGCACCCGCACCGGAACCCGCGCCCCCTGCCGACGCCGCCCCGTTCGACCAGCTCACCGAGGCCGAGCGCTACGCCGTGATGTACCCGGACCGTGCCGCGCGCATCCGTGCGGCGGGCGGGCTGCCGCCGACGCCGGACTACGGGCCACCCGAGCCCGAACTGGTCCACGACATCGTCCACGGCTCCAGCCCCATCCTGCGGGATCTCGACCAGCCCGCCGCGGCGCGACCCCGCGTCAACCCCTCTGTATATTCACCGTCACCCGCGATCGTCTCACCCGATGCAGCAATGTCTCATGCAAACGCGCCGTGAGACGCGATCATGCTCGCTTCCGTAGATGCGGCCGTCGCCGATCCCAGGTGCGCAGGCCCGCCACCGCCATGCTGGCGATCGCCGGCAGCAGACGTGGCTGCAGCAGGTTCGGATCGAACGCGCGCATGCGGCGCCCGTTCTCATGGTAGCAGTCCTCGACAAACTGGCGGAAACTGAAGCCGTCAAGGAACATATTGGCTTCGGTGATCGCAAAATCCCTGCCGCTGTTGGTGTCCTTGCCACGGCGAACCATGCCGAGCAGACGGCGAAGCGCACGGCCATAGTAACAGGCGGAGGTCAGTGCGCGCAGCGGCGGCGCGCCGAGTCCGCGCTGTACCTCGCGCCACGCCATGTAGTTGATGAAGAAGACGATATGCCGGGTTTCCTCGACCATCAGCACGTCGAATATCTCGAACATGCCCTCCGGCAGGAATTCCGACTGCCGCGCCGTCTTGAAGGCACCAAAGCCGAGAAAGCTGTCCATGCATTCACCGAAACCAAAATCGATGAATGCGGTCTCCAGATTCGCCGGGAACGCCTCCAGCGGCTGCTCGGTCGCGGCGAGCCCGTAGCGATCGATCATGACGCGAAGCAATTGCGCATGCCGCGCCTCCTCCACGCCTTGCAACGCGACGGCCTCACGCACCAGCGGGTCCTGCACCAGCGGTGTGAATGCCGCGACGATTGCTCCGGCGCGACGCTCCGTGTGGTACACCTCCTGCCAAAATGGCACCGAGCGAAGCCGGTCAAGCTGTGCGGCATCCAGCTCAGGCCATGGCAGTGCCGCGGGATCGTAGAGCTCGTGCGTTTCTACGAACTGCCGGCAGAAGAGCTCCTTATGGGCATCGGAGCCAACCTTGATCGTCATGGAGCAACTCCTGCCGCGCCACGCTGTCGGCGTCGAGCGAACCGACAGACAAGCCGCGCGATCGCCGGCGTGGTGGTGGGGCGCAGCAGCCGAGGGTCATAGCCAGCGAATCGCCGGTCATTCTCTGTGAGGCAGACCGCCATGAGCGCGGCCGGACTGATGTCCACGTCGCCGACGGACTTGCTGCCGGTCAGCGTGAAGTTGTTGTCCGTTGGCTTGCTGTCGCCGCCACCGAGGCCGCGTGCAATCCCGATGCGCTCCCAGGCAAGAAACACCCACACCGCGGCGACCCGCAATTCAAACCGTGCGCGTAGCCAACACGACAGGCGCCGCCGATGCCATGCGAGCCAGTTCGCAAACAGCAGAATGTGCCGCGCCTCTTCCTGGATCACAGGCTCGAACGTATCGACGAGTTGCGGTGGGAAATATCCCGAACGTCGCGCCAGTTCGAACAGGCCGAACGCGAAGAAGCTGTCGATGCACTCGCTGAACCCGGTGACCAGATACGCCCATTCCGGATCCCGCGGCTCGGCATACACAGGCTCAGGCATCAGCGCGATTCCGTACGCCTGCACAAGATTGGCCAGGACCTCCTTGTGGCGTCCTTCCTCCCAGCCGTTCAGCTCGAGTGCCTCACGCCATTCCGTGTCAGGCAGGCTGGCGGCATAATGTTGCATCCGCAGCCGCGCCTTGCCCTCGGTCTGCACCGCAATGTCCCAGATCGGCAGGCTTGTCAGCCGCTCCAGCGCCGCCGGATCGAGCCGGGGCCAATCGATCACCGACGGCTTGTACGGATTGAATGTCTCGTGGAACATCCGACAGGCGGCCTGCCGGTGCAGATCGGTCCCGATACGCAGCGGTCGTGGATCCGCAGACCGCCAATGGCGCGCCGCATGGTCGGCCGCCTCGATCAGCGCACTCTGTTCGATTGTCGCGGTCACGGCTGCTTGCCGACGATCGCGGTGGCGGTCACCTGACCCGCCTTGGCGAAGCTGAGCGTGACCGGGAAGCTGTCACCTTGCTTCAAAGCCTGCTTAAGCCCCATCAACATGATGTGGTAGCCGCCTGGCGTGAGCGTCACCGGCTTGCCGGGTTCGATCGACAGAGGCCCCACCGGCCGCATCTTCATCACGCCGTGATCGTCGAAGCTGCGATGCACTGCTGCTTCGGTGGCGACCGGTGTTGTCACCCCGGTCAACGTGTCGGGTGCGCCCGTGTCGGTGATGGTCAGGTAGACCACGCCCTCACGCCCGGCCATCGCGGCCCGGGACCAGACATGATCGATCTGGATCCCAGACTGTTCCGCACGAGCGGCGATTGTCAGACTTGCGCCGGCAAATGCGGCAAGCAGGTAACGCCTGTACATGACTTTGAGGCTCCACTGATTTGAATCGGCAAAGGCAAACTCAGATCGGGGAGGGGGGTCCGCGCGGTTGCGCGGCGGCAACCAGTTGGAGGGGCGGCGCCCGCGGTTGCCTCATTTTGAGACGCACGCCGGCAACGGATTGTCGGTCGGGCAGCATCGGCGTCGGCGGCAGGGTGCCCAGCGGCAGTGCGCTCGATACGCAGACCGCGCACAGGACACAGTTGTGCGCGGGGTGACTTGGCTGGCGTTGCGCCGGCTGCGATCCATCGTAGGTGCGGCAGATCGGCAGGTTCCCGACCGACTGAGCCCCGGCGCCCAGCGGCGCCAGCGAGATCGTCGCAAGCAAAAGAACCTGGCACCAAACGGCGAACAGCGACGCGGCGAACCCGATGATGGGTTTCAGCCCCTGGCCGGGGATGGTCGCGTTGCGCTGAACTGCTCGCCGCACAGCCGCACCACTAGCCTCGCGCCATGCCCCCGGCAAGACGCAGAGCCGAAGAACCTCCCCCTCCCCTTGCGAGAGGGTGGTGGGGGGAGGGGGGCTGCAGATTGACACCCCCGCCGCCTGTGCCGACACATGCACCGGAAGGGGGAGACCGATGATGGGACCGCTGGTGAACACGGACTGGCTTGCCGCGGAACTTGGCAAACCAGACCTCATAATCTTCGACGCAACGATGTATCTGCCCAACGAGAACAAGAACGGCCAGGCAGAGTTCCGCCGCGCCCATATTCCCGGCGCGCGCTACTTCGACATCGACGTGATCGCCGATCCCGATACCGACCTTCCCCACATGGTTCCCACACCTGGCAGGTTCGCCAAACTGATCGGCGGGCTCGGTGTATCGAATGCCTCACGCGTGGTCTTCTACGACCAGAAAGGCCTCGCATCGGCCGCGCGCGGCTGGTGGCTGATGGGACTGTTCGGTCATGACAATGCCGCGGTGCTCGATGGCGGCCTGCCGAAATGGCAGCGCGAGGGCCGCCCGACGGAAACCGGTGATTCGCCAACTCCGCGACCCGCGACCTACCGTCCCGACTACCGGCCAGCAGGGCTGCGCGGCATCGGCGACGTGCTGGGCAACCTGAAGACCTCCGCCGAACTGGTGGTGGATGCGCGTGCGGCGGGCCGCTTTACCGGCGAGGTGCCCGAACCGCGCGCCGGCATGCGCAGCGGCCACATCCCCGGCTCCGCGAGCCTGCCCTACACCGATCTGCTGAACGACGACGGCACATTCCGCTCCGCCGACGCGGTGCGCGCACGTCTGGCGCAGGCGGGCGTCGATGGCTCGCGCCCGGTGGTGACTAGCTGCGGCTCTGGCGTGACGGCGTGCATCCTGACCCTAGGCATGCGCATCGCCGGGTTGCCCGACGGCGCCGTCTATGACGGATCATGGACCGAGTGGGGTGGCCGCTCCGACACACCGGTCGAGACGAAGCGGGCATGACCGATACCTCGAAGCGAGGCTTCCGCACGAAGCTCTCGCACACCGGCCGCGCCGGTACCCACGTGCACGGCTTCGTCAATCCGCCGCTGCTGCGCGGCTCAACCGTGCTGTATCCAACCGTGGCGGAACGGCGGGCGCTGCAGGCAAAGCGCGGCGAACGCGTGCTGACCTATGGTCTCGGTGGATCAGACACGCACTGGGCCCTCGAGGACGTCATCGCCGAGGTGGAGGGAGGCACGCGCTGCGCCATCGTCTGTTCGGGGCTCGCTGCGGTGACGACACCGCTGATGGCGTTCCTCAAGACCGGCGATCACTGCCTGATGCCGGACAGCGTGTACGGTCCGTCGCGCAACTTCACCGACGGCGTGCTGAAGCGCTACGGCGTGGAGACGACGTTCTACGATCCGGTGATCGACGAGGCCGGCATCACCGAGATGATGCGGCCTAACACCACGGTTGTGTATACGGAAAGCCCGGGCAGCCACACCTTCGAGGTGCAGGACGTCCCGGCGATCGCGCGCGTCGCACATGCGCGCGGTGCGAAGGTGCTGATGGACAATACTTGGGGCATCCACCACTTCCAGCCGTTCATACATGGTGTCGATGTATCGATTCAGGCGGCAACGAAATATCCAGCCGGGCATTCGGATATTCTGATCGGCAGTGTCACCGTCAACTCAGACGAGGACTGGCACACGCTGCATGCGACATCGCGCGCGCTGGGGCAGTATGCCAGTCCGGATGATTGCTGGCTGACATTGCGTGGCATGCGCACATTGGGCGTGCGGCTGGCGCAACAGATGGACAGCGGCATCGAGGTCGCGTACTGGCTGAGCAAGCGGCCCGAAGTAAACCAGGTGCTGCATCCTGCACTGCCGGGTGCACCAGGGCACGCGATCTGGAAGCGCGATTTCACCGGCGCATGTAGTCTGTTCGGTGTGGAGTTCAAGCCAGAGTATTCGGTGGAGAGCACGCACGCCTTCGTCGAGGCGTTGGACCTGTTCGGCATCGGCGCGTCATGGGGCGGCTTCGAGAGCCTCGCGTTGCCGACCACGGGCGCCATTACGCGGACGGCTGCCGGTGCGAGGTTCGATGGGCCGCTGGTGCGGCTGCATATCGGCCTGGAGGATGTCGCCGACCTGACCGCCGACCTGGAGCACGGCTTGAAGGTGATGCGCGAGTTCGGGCCTTGAAGGCCGGCGCTCTACCGTGGCGCTGCCCAATAGCCGGCTTCTTCTGGCTCGGGTTTTGGATATGCGGCAGTAGCATCGTGCTCCAGCAGGCTGGCGTAGTATGAGCGGCTCTGCTCGAACCGGACTGAGATAGCATCGTAGGCGACGCCCAGAGAAGTGGCCGCTCCATGGGGCAGGTCTCTAAACAAACCTGAACCCTTCCAAGCAACGTCACCAACAACGGCTTTGCATGGCACTGACGGACGATTGGAGACCGCCTCAATAAAGCGGTTAGCTCCGGAGACCCCCAAGGCATGGATGAGGTAAAAGTCCACGACTTGCAGGTGCCGATCCTTCGACTGTTCCTTTTGGTAGTCCAAACGTTCCGCAGCCAAT
Source organism: uncultured Alphaproteobacteria bacterium (assembly GCA_963818775.1). GTDB lineage: Bacteria > Pseudomonadota > Alphaproteobacteria > Acetobacterales > Acetobacteraceae > JAMXLO01. Next base: position 43,724 of record CAWFUF010000010.1, read on the forward strand.
AATGTAGCAATGCGCGGGTCGTTCCTGAGCGCCGATATTCTGTTCCTGGCGGGAGCGCGTGCAACAAGATAACCAACGCCTGACCGATGAATCAGAGCCGCTAAATGGCTCAAGCCATGCTTTCCCCCAAATTTCTTCAGGTTCTCTAGCCAAGTCTGCTTCGTGAATTGCAACAGCCCCGTTGCCGAAGATGTCCGATTCTTTGCGTTGGCCTGGAACCTGCTCTCAGTCGCTGCGATCGTGAGCAGAAGGGCTGGGTCGATACCCGTTGAACGCCCTGCATCCAGAACGGCAGCAACCACAGTCTCCGGTGGTGGCGAGCGTTGCTCGGCCAAAGTTGGTGTCAGGTCAGTCGATGATGTCCGTTTGATATTGCGGGCGGTGGCGGAATGAATTGCATAAGAACTACTCAGCGCGAGCGCCGCAGAGAACGCAAATGCCCCCAACCACAAGCGCGCGCGCTGTGGAACTGCCATGCCGCTTGTTCCCCCTCAGCATTGAGCGAAGCACTGGAAGGTGGGCCGAGCGTGCAGCGCTTCATTGCTGGGGTATTGGAAGGGCCTGACTGCGAATAGTGGTCGAACCATCAGATGGTCGAGAGCATCAACGCGCCGAACACGATCTCATTATGTATGCGTAAGTACTGTTCCCTGATGTTCAGAGGTTCTCTTGCGTTGCATGAGCATCACTTGCTAACCCGCTGAAGTGCGCGAATCGCGCGGGTTATCAGCATCGGATGCACAACTACCGATTGGTGCTTCGCCTCGCGGAGTGTTGAGGCTAATTCGTAAGCGTCTGCCGACGACCGCGGCATGGGTGCTTCATCGCGATCCCTGAGCTGGACTATTGTGTCCAAAGCCAGGGGAGCAGGGCGTCGATCTTGTGGATGGGATGATCCGCGATGCGTCCGAGAACGTCGGACAGATAGGCGTGCGGATTGATGCTGCTCATCTTCGCCGTTTCGACGATGGTGTAGACACAAGCGGCGCGTTGTCCGCCGGCATCGGAGCCACAGAAGAGGTAATTTTTGCGGCCGAGAACTGGCGCTCGCATGCCGCGCTCGGCGGCGTTGTTGCTCATTTCCAGCCGGCCGTCTGCCAGGTAGCGCAGCAGCGCGTTCCATCGTGTGAGGGCGTAGCGGATAGCTCCGGCGAGCGCGCTCTTGCCGCTGATCCGTTTCAGGGAGCCCTGGAGGAATTGCTTCAACTCGTCCAATCGCGGCCGGGCGTATTGGACGCGCGCGGCCAGGCGTCGATCAGGCGCCTGTCCGCGAACGCTGGTCTCGATGACAAACAGGGCGGCGATGCGCTCCATTGCTTCGCGCGCGATCGGCGAGGCCGAGGCGTGGTGGATGTCGTAGAATTTCCGGCGTACGTGACTCCAGCACGCCACCTCGATCAGCGGCGGCGCGCCGTCCGGCGTGGTGGGCCGATAGAGACTGTCGAAGCCGGCATAGCCATCGGCATGAAGGAAGCCGCGGCAGCGGCCGAGCAGCGCCTGGGCGTGGATGCCCTTGCGGTCCGGCGAGTAGCGATAGTAGGCGGCCGGCGGAATGTCCGATCCGAACGGACGTTCGTCCCGCACGACCACCCACAGCCGGCCGGTCCTGGTTTTCCCCGTGCCGGGCGCCAGCACCGGGAGGGTGGTGTCGTCGGCATGCAGCACCTGCCCAGCGCGCACGTGGCGGCCGATGGCCTCGGCCAAGGGATCCAGCAGAAACACCGACTGACCCACCCAGTCGGCCAAGGTCGAGCGATCGAGTTCGACGCCTTCGCGAGCATAGATGCCGGCCTAGCGGTGCAGGGGTGTATGGTCGCAGAACTTTGCCACCAGAACCTGGGCGAGCAGGCCCGGGCCGGGCCGGCCGCGTTCGATCGGCAGGCTGGGCATCGGCGGCTGCACGATCGTCTCGCAAGCGCGGCAGCTCAGCTTCGGGCGGATATGGCGGATCACCTTGAAGCTGGAGGGCACGTATTCCAGCACCTCGCGCTCGTCCTGGCCGATGCGGCTGAACACCGTGCCGCCGCAGCTCGGGCAGGTGCAGGCTGCTTCGTGGGTGATGATCTCGCGCGGCAAGTGTGGCGGCAGCGGTTTACGGACCGGCTGTTGGCGTTCCCGCCGCTCGACGGGTTGCTTGGTGTCCCTCCTGGCGTCGGGATCGCCGACGGTTCCGCGCGCCTCGGCACCGGCATCCGTTTCGAGTTCGCCGATCAGCAACTCGAGCTGCTCGATCGCGTGGTCAAGCTTCTCGGAGGAGCGGCCGAAGCGCGCGCGGCGCAACACCGCCAGCTGCATCTTCAGCTTCTCGATATACAGCGTCTTGGCATGGATCTCGGCCGCATTGGCGGCGATCTCGATATCCTTGCGTGCCAGCTCTGCCTGCAAATCAACCGCGAGGTTGCGCAGCGCGATGGGGTCGTCCGGCAGTGGCAAGGTCGCTAACGACATGGACGCGAGATACAGAATTGCGGGCTGGCGTACAAGGCCTGACGCACAGAATATTGCTCAGGCCGGCATTTTTCTCAGCCAACCGCCATGGGTCTTCGTGGCACGTCCGCGGCAACTGTCCGCCGCCAATCCATCGCCTCGATGAGCAGTGTGAGCTGCGCCGGCGTCAGAACCATCTTGCCGTCCACGATCGGCGGCCAGACAAACTTGCCGCTCTCGAGGCGCTTGGCGAACAGGCATAATCCAGTGCCGTCATAATACAGCACCTTCAGATAGTCGGCCCGCTTGCCACGAAAGAGAAACAAATGGCCCGAGAACGGATCGCCATCAAGCACCTGCGCGACACGTGCCGCCAAACCATCAAATCCCAGGCGCATGCTGACAGGATGACAGGCCAGATACACCTTCGTACCCGGCACCATCGGAATCACGACAGGCTCCGCAACACGCACAGGACACGCCGCAGCGTCCGCTCATTGACGAACGCATCCACCCGAAGACGCGTCCCACATGGCAGGTCGATCTCGACCATCCCCGGGCGTTCGTCCATCGCCGGGCGCGCATCCGCACCGCGATCCTGCGGCGCCTGCCCCACCAGCAGAGCGGACGAATTGAGCCTCCGAACTGTACCTTCGTCCTTAGGCTCCACAATCGCGCCGATCGAAAGAAACCCATCCGCGGCACCAGCGGGCGGTGCATCGGGCTGTGTCTGTTGTGCAGACGAAGATGCCTCTGAAGTCTCAGCCGTAGGCCGCGTTCCAATCACTTTCCGCCAATTGAACACCTGATTCGAATTCAACCCGTGACGGCGCGCAACATCGGCAACCGACATGCCGGGACCAAACGCTTCCTCGACAATCCGCCGCTTCTCCTCAAGCGGCCACGAACGGCGCGAGACCTTCACCCTGTCGCTCGTCTCCGGCAATGCACTCAACGGAACGTCCTATCCTGTGCAACCTGGCTAAGTGTCCACTACTCCTTGATGGACACTTGCCGATCCTCACTATGACAATGAAGGCTCCCATATCTTGTGAGCACGACGGTAGGCGGCCATCAGTCCACGCTCACGCTAATTCAGCAGTAAACCGGGACCCTAGCTAGGACCCTCCGTGCTCAAGCGCACCATTGGGCGGAGGACATAATCCGGATCGCCGAGGACGGTACAAACGATTGGATCGAACGTCGGCGCCGCAAAGGCGAGCTTGAGAAAGCCGTGGATCATTGAATGCATGCAGCGCAGTAAGCTCCGCGTGGGTATGCGGCTTTGGCTGCTATCTAAGCTGCATCCTGACATATACGCGGACCGCGTGCAGCATCAGCAGCTAGCTAGGCGCCAACGGCCAGCCGGTTGATCCGCCAAGCGCCGTCGATCCGATTGATCTGAGCGCGGCCTTGAAAGGCTGGAAGCCGAGAGAGTAGCAGGCCGTCAGTATTCGCGGCGAATCGACCATCTGCGCCGACAACGACATTAGTCGAGTGTTGTCAATACGTTACGTGGCTGTGGCGTAACTGGGGCAAAATCGTGGGCGGTGTCTGAGAAAATGGTTGCGCCGACACGGGACGACTCAATTCAACCTGGATGTGACCACCCCACCGGAGCTGTCTGGTCTGTCGCATGCGGAACTGCTGCAGCTTGTGGTGAAGCTGCTGGGTGAGGTGGCGGATCTCAAGCGGATGGTCGCCGAGCAACGTGACGAGATTGCGCGGCTGAAAGGCTTGAAGGGCCGTCCGGCGATCAAGCCGAGCGGGATGGAGCAGGGAACCACGCCGAGGCCGGCGCACCGCGGCAAGCGTCGTGGACGTGGCAAGTCGGCCCCGCGTGTCAGTGTGGAGCAGCAGACCCTGAAGGCTGCGGCACCGGCTGGATCGCGGTTCAAGGGCTACGCGGATTTCCTGGTGCGGGATCTGGTGCTGAACGCTCGGCTGATCCGCTATCGCCGCGAACGCTGGGTCACGCCGGCGGGGCACACCATCGTGGCTTCATTGCCGCCCGGTGTCAGAGGTCATTGGGGTGCGGAGTTGCGCCGCTTCATATTGTTGCAGCACCACCAAGGCCAAGTGACGGTGGAGCGGCTAACCGCGCAATTGCGCGCCGTCGGGATCAGCATCTCGAAGCGCCAAGTGATGCGTCTGCTGATTGATGGTCAGGACGACTTTCTTGCCGAAAACCGCGACGTGTTGCGGGCCGGCCTGCGTACGGCGGCCTGGATCACGGTGGACGATACCGGCGCGCGCCACGCCAGACAGAATGGCTTCTGCACCCAGATTGGCAACGACCGCTTCACCTGGTTCGCCACGCGGGCCAGCAAGAGCCGATTGAACTTTCTCGATCTCCTGCGCGCCGGACACACCGATTACGTGATCAATGACGCGGCCTTGAGCTACATGCGTGGCCGTTCGCTTGCCGGTCCCGTGATCAGCCAGTTGGCGGCGCAGCCCCGGGCACACTTCGCCAACCAGCTCGCCTGGCAGGCGCATCTCGACCGCCTCGGCATCAGTGCTCTGCACGTCACTCCAGACCCAGTGCAGATCGCGACCGAGGGCGCACTATGGGGCAGCATTCATGCCCACGGCTTCCTGCGCAACACCGTCGTCGTCAGCGATGATGCCGGTCAATTTGACGTTGGCCGACATGCGCTGTGTTGGATCCACGCAGAGCGATTGGTGCATAAGCTCGACACCTTCACCGAGCTGCACCGCAACGCACAGCAGCGCGTCCGCGGGCTCATCTGGTGGTTCTATGCCGATCTGAAGACCTATTGCGCGGCGCCGACAGTCCGACGCCGCGCCGAGATGCGCGCCCGCTTCGATCGCATCTTCTGTCGCCGCACTGGTTTTGCCACACTCGATCGCCTGCTGTTGCGGCTGCACGCCAATAAGGCCGAACTGCTCGCCGTCCTCGAGAGGCCGGAAATCCCGCTGCATACCAACGGCTCCGAGCGGGACATCCGCTGTCACGTCATCAAGCGCAAGATCAGCGGCGGTACCCACAGCGATGCCGGGCGCGACTGTCGCGACGCCTTCCTCGGCCTGATGCACACAGCCACCAAACTCGGCATCGCTTTCTGGGATTATCTCGGTGCACGGTTGCGGACCAGCCACTCACCGGTCGTTCCTTACCTCCCAGACCTCATCCGTTGCCGCGGACAACCCGTTTAACCTACTCGCCCGCGGTTTTGCCCCAGTTACGCTGTGGCCTGGGCCGCTCCGCCCTTGGCTCTACCTCTTTGGGGGGTGCAGGGCTCAAACCCTCGTTCTCGTATGCGCTAGAATTTTCTTCTGGAGCGGATTCATAAGTAGCGAATGCCCGGAAGCGTAGTGGGAGTGTGGCGCTGAGGGGCAACGTCCTGGTCGGCAAGCGATTATCCGTCGGTTTCTTCTAGCTCGTCGAAATCAAGTTCGAGAGCTTGATACGTATCCCGTATACTCTTCTCGACATATCCTTCCCCCGATGGTCGCTTCAGCCGGGGGGGCTTGGGGCAACGAAAGTGTCAACGTCCAACCCCAGCACCCGCGCAGCCTTCTTGTTGACCCGGTTGCTGTCGCAAAAATTCGTGAACATGATGGCCTGACGATGATCGGGCGATAGCCCGTCGGATAGTTGAAGTCGCTCTGGGTTCTGCTCGTCAAACCCATAGCCGAGGATGTAGACGATACTCGCTTCTCTGATCGCCTTCTGTGCAATGGCCATGAGGCAGGCATTGCTAGTTTTATCCATCGGATCGATGGTCTTCAGGAGCTTCGAGCCTTCAAAAACCTCATCGAGCAACGCGCGTCTTGCCTCGTCGTGTTGCTGTATCTCCGGGCGAGTGGCATGCGAAGCTGTCTTGAAGAAGTCTTCGAAACTGACCGTGCGATGCGGCACCCCGTGGCTCTTCCTGATCGTGCCTTAACAATGAATGATCCGCTCCTCGCTAACAAATTCAAAAACGTCGGATGGTTGAAAAACTTCCGTCTCCGCCAGTGCGTAGCCGACGGCATTTTCAAAGGATACGTCGTAGTTGAAGGTGATGAACGTAACATTGTTTTTAAGCAGATCGGTGGAGGTAACGCAGCCCATAATTAGCTTGTGCAATATAAACCGATACCAGTCGTCTTTGTAGCGCGCGTTGTCACCCCCTATCGGGCCGCTGTACTCCCGGAGTTGGATACGGTTTGCATTCCCTCCCATTCGCAAATATAGCTCCTCACATTCCATGATAACCCAACTAATCAGGAACTTTCCAATGTCTTGCAGCGACGGGTTCTGGCCTAAAAAATAGTCGATCACCAAGGGGTTCACTTGACGTAACCGCCTCGCCAAATTCTGGCACTCCTCCTTTGCAGCAATCCATTGTGATCGAATCTCTCCAGAGGTCGGGGCAGTTGCTTTACGGCGGGCAACGTATTTGGGACGATGTGGGTTGGTCCGATTTGCGGAGTCATTGAAGACCTCAGCAAGTCTATTCGCAGCACCGATGACCTTCCTTACAAGGTCTTCGCCTGTTGGATACCCGTAGTGCCAGCTTGCCCCGGCGCCGAGGATGAAGACGGTCTTGCGCTTAAACATTCACCACTCCGCTGTCTCGATAGCGGCAGGGCAGCGCCCAATCATAGCATCGCCACCGGTCGCACCGGCGATCCCGTGGCGCCACGGAATTTCGTCGCCAGCAGGATGAAGCAGAAGCTTCCCACCCCGTCGCGTGCCAGTTCATCCAGCGCCAGGTTCTCGATCAGATATACCCCGGCCTCGGCGAGAGCGTGTTGGTGCACCGGCATTGAGATGCCGTGGTTCGGATTGGGCAGCACCTCGACCGCCATGTTGTCGCAGCCGATCGCCACGACACCGCGCTCGATCAACCAGCGTGCGCCGGGCAGATCGATGCCGGGTTCACCCTGAAGATACCGCGTGTTGTCGAGGCCGAAATAGCGTCCCCAGCCGGTGCGGATCAGCGCGATGTCGCCTGGCTCCAGCGCCACCTTCGCTCTCTCTTCTGCGCGTGCCAGTTCCGCCGGCGTGACGACCCGGCCGGGGTTCAGATGCTGACCGCCATCGCATCCCGCTACGTCCAGCAGCACACCGCGGGTGATCATCGGTGGCGCATGCTCGATGCCGAGACGTTCGAGCCCCCAATCGGTCACCGTATCAGCCGCTGACAGGCCGTTGTACAGCCGATCGCCCTTCGAGAAATGCCCCAACGCGTCGATATGAGTGCCGACATGCGCGGTCATCTCGATGCGCTCCACATTGGCCCCCGCATCGTTGGTGGCGCCGAGGGCGCGGCGGCGCTTGATCGAGTCACGCCATGACGCCCAGATCGACAGCAGGAACGGCGTCTGGTTCGGCGCCATGAACGGTGCGTCCATGCTGATCTCGTGGCTCACGTCATAGACGCGGCCGTCGCGAACCGATTGCAGCGCGGCCAGGCGCTTTTCCACGGTCAGCAGATTGCCAGCGCCGATCTGATCCGTCGGCCCCCAACGTGAATGGTCGTGCACCGTCATGGTCATCTCCTCCGCAGATAGCTGCGTGAGCTACCTCAGCCGCGCCGGCGCAGGAACCGGCCAAATGCCGCCAGGCTGGTGTCCGACACGTGGTGCTCGATGCCCTCGGCGTCCTGCTCCGCTGCCTCGGCCGGCACGCCGACCGCCAGCAGCAGATCGACCACGATGCGGTGCCGCGCTCGCACCCGTTCCGCGAGCCGCTCCCCGGCCTCAGTCAGGAATACGCCTCGGTACGGCTTGGCCACAGCGAGGCCCTCGCGTTTCAGCCGCCCAATCGTCTTGATCGCGGTGGCGTGCGACACGCCAAGGCGACGAGCGATGTCGGTGGGCCGCGCCTCGCCGCCGTTCGCCAGCAGGTCAGAGATCAGCTCGACATAGTCTTCATGCAGCGCGCCCGACTGAGCGGTGCGCGCCTTGCCGAACCGCCTCGCCTGCGTGGGCTCGGCCGGCATCTCGGCACGCCGCACAATCGGCGTACTGGCCACGGCAACTCCTGTGGTGGCGTCAGTTCGAACCGAAAAGAGACACCGACACGCCCATGGTCTGCAAGAGCAGCAGCAGATTGAGCGCCAGCACCATCGTTGCGGCGACCACCGCGATCGCCTGCGTAAGGCGCGAACTGGTAAAGCCGCCCATCACCGTGCGCCGGCCCGACAGCACCAGGAGTGCGATCATCGGCACTGGCAGCACGAGGCTCAGCACCACCTGACTGAGCACCAGCGCCTGCGTTAAATCGACACCGATGGCGACGACGATCACCGCCGGAACCATGGTGGCCAACCGACGCACCCATAGCGGAATGCGGAAGCCCACGAAGTCCTGCATGATCGTCTGGCCGGCCATCGTGCCGACCACCGAACTCGACAGCCCGGATGCCAGCAGAGACGCCATGAACACCGCGGCCGCGCCAACGCCGAGCAGAGGCTTCAGCGTGTGATATGCTGTCTCGATCGCGGCGACGTCGGCGTGGCCCTCATGGAACACCGAGGCGGCCATTGCCAGCATCGCCATGTTCACCAGTCCGGCGACACTGAGGGCGATCAGCACCTCGCGATGCGAATAGCCGATGATGCGGCGGCGCTCGGCGTCGGTGCGCACCGGCACGCGGTCCTGCGTGAGGCTGGAGTGCAGGTAGATCGCGTGCGGCATCACAGTGGCGCCGATGATGCCGACCGCCAGCACAACGCTGTCGGGGCCGGCAAGCTGCGGCACCACGGTGTGGAAGGCGAAGAGGTGCCAGTTAGGCGGGGAAACGAACAGCTCGATGACGTAGCAGACGGCAATCACACCGATGAACGCCGCAATGACCATCTCGAGTGGTCGAAAGCCGCGGCCCTGCAGCAGCAACAGCACGTAGGTCAGCGCAAAGGTGATCAGCAGCCCGGTGAGCAGCGGCAGGCCGAACAGCAGGCTGAGGCCGATGGCGGCGCCGAGTGATTCCGCAAGATCGGTCGCCATCGCGGCAACCTCGCTGGCGACCCACATGGTGTAGACCAGCGGGCGGGGGAAATGCGCACGGCAGAGCTGTGCGAGGCTGTGGCCGGTGACGATGCCCAGTTTGGCGGAGAGCGCCTGGAACAGCATGGCCACCAGGTTGGCCAGCAGAACGACCCATAGCAGCAGATAGCCGAACTGCGCGCCGCCCTGGATGTTGGTGGCGAAGTTGCCGGGGTCCATGTAGGCGATCGAGGCGATCACCGCGGGGCCGGCGAATGGCAGGAACCCGCGCAAGCCGCGCCGCCGCCCGGCCAGCGCCTCGCGGCCGGCAGCGATTGTGCGATCCGTCAGGCTCAGGCTCTCGCTCATGCAGCCGCGACCATACTATGAACACACTCCCACAGAATGTAGCCGAGGCTACACTCCGTGCAGTTAGATAGGACGAAAGGGGCGGCCGTCAACACCTGAGAGGCGGTGAAGGAGGCGGAAAATGAGTCTCCCGCGAGGGGAGGGGAGGACCGGGGTTTACTCCGCGAGCTGCGCATGATCCGTCAGCCGGCAGTGGCCGAGCCGGCGCACCGCAAGCAGCGCATCAGACCTTCGAAGGTTTCTTCAAGCAGTATGGGGGGCCAGGAGGCGTCCCAGCCCGCCAGAGGGCGTTGGGCTGGTTTCAGCGCAAGTTTGAACAGACACTGAATGAATGGCGGCGGCAAATCGGCAAGTTATTTTCTCCGTAATCGACGAGCATTCGACTTGGCCGTTCGATGCCAGGGATCCAAAATGGCGGTCCAGTCAGGCACTCGCTTCGATCGTGATACCACGGACCCGGAACGCGTGGCGGCAGCCATCTTCTCCAGCACCATTCGAGAGTACTCGGCTGGCGAGCACTTCCCGCGCGCCATCATCTGTCCCCGGCGGCCAATCGTCTCCCAGGAGGCAAATGCCAATTCCAATATCATCATGGGTAACAAAATCGTTTTCCGACGCCGTTGCTTTCTCATCGCTGGTAGATGGGAGCCAACGCTAGGTGCGGCAAGGTCGGCTGCATCAACCCGATGCACCGCGACACGGGTCCGCCGGACAACCAGGACTTTATACCGGTTTCATTTTCTCCACGGACGCGCCCAGCGTGGCGTGTCCAATTCGCAGATACTTCATCGAGAATGTAGTTGCGGATCGATCATGCGGAAACTGTTGGCCATCGGCGTGGTAACGGTTTCGCTTGCCAACTTCGGGACATGCTTGGCGCAAACATGCAGCGCCGCCCCCTTCACGGACACAGCCGCCAGCACAATTCTCCACCACACGAGCGTTGCACTCAAAGTCACGGAGCAACGGGCAACAATGCAAGACTAAAGCCGACGCCAAACCGCATTGCGGCAAGTGATCTGCTGCAATAGCGCTTTTGCTGAATCTGTCGCGCCGCCATCGCCTGCGATACATGATGTTGATCCAAAGCCGACTTTCGCTGGCGGCAATCAACTACCAGGGCTGATCCAGCGAGTCTGCAATGCGCCGGCTACCGTCGAGCAGGTCATTGTAACACCGCCGAAGCCAGAATCGGCCGTGCCCGTGAAGAAGTCACTGTTGGCAGATCGCATGTCCGTCTCGATTGCGGCAAGCATTCTTCCTTGCGGCGGCGGTGCAAAGTCATCAGGAGGCCTCGCGCGATTTTTGCCCTAGCTCGATCATGTGCAGAATCCAGTCCCGGCTGGCGCCTTCATCGAAGTGCGATTGCAATAGCAGTCGGCAACTGTGATCCACCAAGTGGCGCAACGTCGTGTCCAAGTCCTGCCGTGCCCCATCGACCAGCTTGGCGCGGTCGTCCGCACTTACATCGGGCAACTGCGCAAGCTGGTCGCGGACATATGCTGCACCGCCGTGCTCGACCTGGGCATCAGTAAATATTTTGATGATCAGCTGCAAAGTGGGAATCTCGCCGTCGTCGAGACTGCACTGTGCAAGTGCCGGCAGCACCGAGCCTGGTGTCAGACCTTGTTCATAAGACGGGTCCTCCTGTGCGTTGACGGCAGGCAGTCCCATCGCGATGCGCTGGAGACAATTCCAACACTGTGGGCTTCTTGGGTCAGCAGCAGCCGACCCTGCGAGGGCTACCACGACTGCCGCAACGGACGCATGCCTCCTGAACACCCGCCACGGCCCGGTACGACATGCTCGCGATAAAGCTGGCGATGGAAGAAGATGCATGGTTGGCCTAATAGGTCATCTCCCGGCAAGTCGAAGTGCCATCCACCACTCGCGTGTCAGGCGTAGATACACCCTCCAAGTCTGCCGCACGCGCAACAGACAAGGTGAGCACAATTATGGCTGCCAGGATCAATCCCCGGCAACTCGATCCTACCTGCGCCAGCCTTCGCATCCCGACGTTCAATTTGTCAACGATTGATGACCTGCAACGGCGGTTGTCCGGGCCGGTTTCGCTACCCAATCAATAAGCTGTTTTTCGTTCCATCGATCGACCGTCTATACAGTAGTCATGGAGATCGGGATAGAACCGTCCCTTTCTCCACCGAGATCGGTTCCTTGGAATGAGGCTAAAGGTTATGTTTGGCGTTTTGAGGCATAAGTACGTGCTCACCATGGTCGCCGGGCTGTCGCTGATCTCGGCAGTGGTTGCAGGACCAGATGGCTAGAGGGATCCGGAATGCGTGACATTCACTTCGTCCAGAACCGAGTTGCTTTGTCGATACGAATAGCTCTGCTCATCTGTGGAGCACTGCCATCTTTTGGACGGTTGCGCTGACACGTCGCATCAGGGACAACCCACAGTCCAGGGTCAATCGATGCAATACATGCTGGCGGACGTCGATCAGGTTCGTGCCTTTGTATATGGAAGCAGCATCCAGGTTGATGCTGAGAAGGTTGCGATAGACTTGCTCTCATGGTCACGACGTATGGCTGAACTCTTCCCACCGGGATAAGCGTCCACGGACTATGCGGACATGAGCGTTGAAAGGGTGCGCGGTGCACCTGAGGCGATGAGCCGAAGTGCGGAGATACTGCTGACAACAGTGCGAACAGGCGGGCTGCTATTGGCGATCAGCTTGCGCAGACTGAGAGGGAGGGTTGTGGCTACTGCCATTTCAGTGGAACACGCTAGGTGGGAGAGAGTGGTTTAGCTTAGCGGGTTTGGTCGCTGAGGGGGTTGGGTGGCGGGACCACCACAAAGCTCGGCGAAGGCGCCTGACGACATCCCCAATACGGGCGGTGAGGTGATCTGACCACTTTTGTGCCAGGATTGCCTCGGGTGGCAGGCAGGAGCAGCCGCAACGCACCGACCTTCGGGCCAAACTCCGCCCAGGACAGCGCGTGCAGATCGGCCACACCCGGCTTCAGTGGATTGCCCATCGGTCCGATACCCGGGGCGCTGCCCTCGGCCCAACCCTCCAGCATCACGCTGAGCGAGATCGCCAGCGGCTTGCCGGCAGGCCAGCCCAATCCATCGGCGCTCGGCATGAAAATCCTCCGGTCAGGGGCTGTGGTCGCGGATTTCGCCGCCAAGTGTGAAGTAGGTCAACGACGGTGACGGTTTTGGCAAGGACGATGGCGGCATCTTGAAGCAGGGGATCGTGTCATGTCAGACGTCAGACAGCTTGGGCCAACGGACATCGCCAGGCAGGAGCTCCGCCAGCTCTTGGGCGTGGCTGAGCGGATCGGGATGGATGCAGACCGTCTGAGCCACTCGCTGGGGTTATCACGCGACGACTGGCAGAGCTGGCTTGGCATCCTGCACGACGCGCCGTTGCCATCGTACCCCGCGTTGCCGCGGCTGCTGCGCCACATTGGCTCCTGGACCAGCCGTCTGGATCGCATGGCAGAAGCAGCGTGCGCCTGACCGCGCATGACAAGGTTCGGCAGCGCCGCGCTTGCGCAGCACGGGCAGGTCGTCAGAGCGGTTGCATCGGCGGCAGGACGCCCGATGGATCGAGGCCGAGTTCGTGAATTGCCATGCTCCACAGACAGAAGTCCGCGGGCGGTGGCTGAATGGGGGCTATCGCGCCGTCGCGGAACAACTGCTCGAGGCGCGAGCCCTTGAAGATGTTGTGCGCGCCGCCGAGCGTCAGCGCGACACGGGTGATGCGGGTGACGGCCTCGCCCACCACGTATTTCGCACGGTACAGCGCCGCGGTTGTCTCTTGTGTCGGTCCCTGCGTGTCGCTGAGCCAGGCGGAGCGATAGGTGATCAGGCGCGCCGCCTCCAGGTCGGCGCTCAGTTCCGCGATGTGCCGGCGCACGTCGGGATGATAGGCAAGCGGCTGCGCATAACCGTGCGGCTGCCGCGTATGCATGACCCGGCGCAGCTCGTCGTACGCCGCAACGGCAATGCCGAGATAGACCGCCGTGTAGGAACCCCAGAACCAGTTCAGGAAATCGCTGCGGAAGCGCCTGGTGTCATCGGCCCGGAACAGCACCGCGCTGTCCGGCACGCGGCAATCCTCCAGTATCAGTGAGTCGCTGCGCGTCGCGCGCATCCCCAACGTGTCCCAGTTGGCGTTCACTCGCCGTCCGGGCGCGCCGCGCGGCACCAGCAGCAGCATGCCGGCGGACGGGCTTATCGCATCGTCGGGATAGGCCATCACCATGACATGGTCGGCGGCCTCCAGCATCGAGGCGAACATCTTTCGCCCGGTGATGCTGTAGCCGCCATCCACACGTTGCGCCCGCGCGGTGAGTGGTCGCTCGCCGATCAGCGACGTGGTACCAGGCTCGGAAAAGTTGCCGCCGATGAGTTTATGCTGGCGAACCACGAGGTCGGCGATGAGTTCCTTCGCGGCGGGAGCGACCTCGGTGCTTTGCAGCACGGGCATGACGACGGAGGCATGCATGTTGAACGCGAGCGCGGTGGAGGGACAGCCCTGGCCCAGTGCCTCATAGGCGATCGTGTGGTCGAGGAAGCTGGCGCCGCTGCCGCCCCATTCCTTGCCGATCGTGAGTTCGAGAAAGCCTTCTGATCGGAGCCGGTCGTAGTTCTCGATGGGATGTGAAGCGTCCCGGTCGTGCTCGGCGGATCGGATGGCGAAGTCGGCGGCGAGGTCCAGGCAACGTTGCTGGAGGTGGCGCTGGTCTGCGGTGAGGGCGAAATCCATGGTTCTCAGTTGGATGGGGAGATACCGGTTTTGGCGCGGCCCCCTCCCCCCAACCCCCTCCCGGGAGGGGAGGGGGAGTGGTGGTGCGCGTCTATTCAGCCGCGGGCGAGGGCATAGATCTGCGTGCCGCCGGGCGGGGTTGGATGCGCGCTCCAGCTCTCGCCGCTGTCCCGGCTGCTGTACACTTCGCCGCCGTTGGTCGCGCATGACATCAACGCTGGCTGGCGTTCATCGAATGCCAGCGCGAACATCGTGTGTGGCGGCTTCGTGCCCAAATCCACATTCGTCCAAGTATCGCCGCCGTCGCCGCTGTACAGCAGCACGCCGGTGTCGCTCTGGAAGTTGGCGCCCGCGGCGACGAACAGCTTGCGTGGATTGCCTGGCACCTCGTGGATGTCGCGGCAGTAGATCTGGCCCTTCGCGTTCAGAGCATCGAGCTTCACGTGCCGCCAATGATCGCCGGCATCGGCGCTGTGGAACATTCCGGCGCGGCCTATGCCGATCACCGTGCCGGGGCGCCAGCGGCTGACCAAAACGCCGTGCATGTCCACCGCATCGTCGTTCAGGTACTGGCCGTGGCTCAGGTTCTCCCAGTGCTCGCCGCCGTCGGTTGAGCGGATTGTGCCGCCGACCTCGATGGCGGCGTACAGGTGGTCCGGCTGGTTGACGCTGGCATCCATCATCAGCACGCGCTTGGCGGGATTGGCGCCGGGTGCGGTGGTGATCTCGGGGAAGCGCACACCAACCGGCAGGCGGGCCCAACGTTCACCGGCGTCGTCGCTGCGATAGATCTCGCAGTTCTCGTAGCCGATGAATATCGTGTCGGGATCGTGCGGGTGGAACAGGATCGACCACACGGGCAGGCCGTGGTCGGCGATGGGCACCTTCTCCCAGTGTTCGCCGCGGTCCGTGCTGCGATAGGGTCCCGATTGGGTGCCGGCGTAGATGATTTCTGGATGCAGCGGGTGCACCGCGAGCGCGCGGATCGCCGGCGCCTCGGGTAGCCCGGTGTGCATTGGCTGCCATTCGTTGTCGCCGTCGGTGAGGCGGTAGAGGCCGGCGTGAACCGTGCGGCCACGTCCGGTTTCTCCGGCCAGGCCGAGGTAGATGAAGGATCGCTGGTCGTTCGCTCCGTTGGTCGCCATGGGATCGCCCTCCGATCTGCAAGTCGGACCAGCTTGGCAAGGCTTGCGGGGAGACCGCAAGGCGGCACGAAGAGATTGTGGTGCGTGTTTCGCTGAATCGTGACATCATGTCGGATGTGAAACCCGAAAGGATGTGGCTGTGGCCAAGGGGCAGAAGAGATCCAACCGCGAAGCCAAAAAGCCTAAGAAGACCGCTGCGGAACGGCTGAAGGCTAGCCAGTCAGCAGCAAACGTTCAGCTTGCACGCATGGGCGACAAGGACGCTGCGAAGAAGTCCTAGCGGTCCCAGCCGCGGCGGCTAATTATCAGGCCGATCGGTTTTCTTGTTGGCCGCGACGCGATTGCGGCGGATAGCCTCTGCTGTGACCTCAGCCGAGACCCGCGCCAGGACCCCCTCGAGCCCTGGCGCCGATGTGGTATTCAGTTCCTCGGCGGCGCGACGCAACGCCTCACGTCGCAGCAGACGAGCGGTCATCGCGTCGAACTGCGGATCCGGTGCATCCTGGTCTGCCATCAAATTCTCCCAGGGGCTGAGTGGGCGGCTCGTGCAACAGCGGGCCGCCCATTTTTCGCTCAATAATCCCCGTCGTGCGTGCCGCCGGACGACCCGTTCCCAGCATGCGACTTTTCCTGGTGCTCCGCCACCATGGCCTCGGTCGTGATCATCAGAGAACCGACGGACGCAGCGTGCTGCAATGCGGACCGCACGACCTTGGTCGGGTCGATGATGCCGGCCTTGACCATGTCTTTGAACTCGCCGGACTGCGCATCGAAGCCCCAGTTGTAGTCGTCCTTGTCGAGGACCTTGCCTGAGATCACCGCACCATCCTCGCCGGCATTCTCGGCGATCTGACGCAACGGCATCTGCGCTGCCTTGCGCACGATCTCGATGCCGACGCGCTGGTCGTCATTTTCGGCATTCAGCTTGGCGAGGATCAGCGACGCACGTGCCAAGGCTACCCCGCCGCCTGGAACGATGCCTTCCTCCACCGCCGCGCGTGTGGCGTGCAGGCCGTCATCAACCCGGTCCTTGCGCTCCTTCACCTCGACCTCGGTGGAGCCGCCGACACGAATGATGGCGACGCCGCCAGCCAGTTTCGCCAAGCGCTCCTGCAGCTTCTCTTTGTCGTAGTCCGACGTGGTTTCCTCGATCTGCGCGCGGATCTGATTGCAGCGGGCGGCGATGTCGGCCTTCTTGCCGACGCCTTCGACGATTGTGGTGTTCTCCTTGTCGATCAGCACCTTCTTGGCCTTGCCCAGCATGTCGAGCGTCACATTCTCCAGCTTGATGCCAAGGTCTTCGCTGATCACCTGGCCGCTGGTGAGCACCGCAATATCGTCGAGCATCGCCTTGCGGCGATCGCCGAAGCCAGGGGCCTTGACCGCCGCGACCTTCAGGCCGCCGCGCAGCTTGTTCACCACCAGGGTCGCGAGCGCCTCGCCCTCGACATCCTCGGCGACAATCAGCAGTGGGCGACCGGATTGTGCCACTGCTTCCAGCAGCGGCAGCAACGGTTGCAGTCCGGAGAGCTTCTTTTCGTGGATCAGGATGTAGGGCTGATCCAGCTCGATATTCATCTTCTCGGCGTTGGTAACGAAATAGGGTGACATGTAGCCGCGGTCGAACTGCATGCCCTCGACCACGTCGAGTTCCGTCAGCATGCCCTTGGCTTCCTCGACCGTTATGACGCCCTCGTTGCCGACCTTCTGCATCGCCTCAGCGATCATCTGGCCGATCTCGGATTCGCCATTGGCGGAGATTGTCCCGACCTGCGCCGTCTCCGCCTTGGTGGTGATCTTGCGACTGCGCTTCTTCAGTTCATCGACCAGTGCGAGAACCGCCTTGTCAACGCCACGCTTCACGTCCATCGGATTCATGCCCGCGGAGACCGCTTTGCCACCCTCGCGCACGATCGCCTGCGCCAGGACGACGGCGGTGGTGGTGCCGTCACCCGCGATATCGTTGGTCTTCGAGGCGGCCTCGCGCACCATCTGCGCGCCCATGTTCTCGAATTTGTCGGAGAGTTCGATTTCCCTGGCGACAGTCACGCCATCCTTGGTGATACGCGGTGCGCCATAGCTCTTGTCCAGGATCACATTGCGACCCTTGGGACCGAGTGTGACATTCACTGCGTGGGCAAGTATGTCGACGCCACGCAGCATCCGCTGACGGGCATCGTCGCCGAACCGAACGTCTTTCGCTGCCATTTGCTTATCCTTCCTGAAATCGATGAAATGGGCTGATCATGCGGCCTTTTTCTTGACGGCCGGACTGCCCTCGATGATGCCCATGACGTCGGACTCCTTCATGATGAGGAGCTCTTCTCCGTCGATTTTCACCTCGGTTCCTGACCACTTGCCGAACAGGATGCGATCGCCGGATTTCAGCTCGAGAGCGACAATCTGGCCTTGCTCGTTGCGGGCCCCTGGACCGGCAGCGACGACCTCACCCTCCATCGGCTTTTCCTGGGCGGTGTCGGGGATGATGATACCGCCCACAGTCTTCTCTTCGGGAGTGAGGCGGCGGATCACGACCCGATCGTGCAACGGACGAAATTTCATGAGGTTTTTGACTAACATGGTGCCAGCCATCGAAGGCTGGTCGGCTTGCCCTGTGCCCCGTCCGCACGCTCAGGCGCAGATTAACTGGCACTCTAGTCTTGGGAGTGCCAACCACTTGGGGTCCGGGACGTTCGTATTCAAGCCGCCGTCGCAACTCTTCAAACTGTCAGCGGCATCCGCGACCCGGTCTGATTGCGGACGTCGGCGAACTCGGCACCCGCGCTGCTGGTCGACACCCATTCAACAGGCAGCCTCTCGCGTGCATGGGTGGCCGCTGTCTGCTAGCTTCGCGCAATCCACATGTTCGGCGCCAAAGGAGCCCTGACCATGCCCGTCGTCGAAACTGAGCGCCACGGCCAGATCCTGGTGGTGCGAATGAACCGGCCGGAGCGGCTGAACGCGCTCAATCACGAAATGCGCACGGAGCTTGCGCAGACGTGGAGTGAATTTCGCCATAGCGACGAAATGGAAGTGGCGATCTTCACCGGCGCCGGCCGCGCATTCTGCGCCGGCGAGGACATGAAGGAATTGCTGGCAAACGGCGCACCCGGTGGCAGGCGCCCGGCCATCGAGGACCCGTTCATGTCGGGTGCGCTGGAAAAGCCGGTGATCGCCGCGGTGAACGGCTTTGCCATGGGTGGCGGCTTCATGCTGGTCGAGCGCACAGACCTGCGCGTCGCCGTCCGCGGCGCGGTGTTCGAGGTGTCGGAGGCGAAGCGCTGGCTGCTCGGTGGTTACAACCACGGCCACATCGCCAACCTGCCGTATCCGATCGCGATGGAGATGGCACTTGGTTTCCGCTTCACCGCCGAGCGGTTCTATGACGTGGGCTTCCTGAACCGCCTGGTCGACGCCGATGAGTTGTTGCCGAGTGCGCTCGCCATGGCGGAGCATCTGTTGACGCTGCCGCCGGCCTCGCGCGTCAACACCGTGCACATGATGCGACAGATGCGCCCGGCGCCGTCGGCGGATCAGCAACGGCTGGCGGACGCGTTGCATGAGCATGGCGCCAAGAGCGACCTGATGGAATCGCGCGCAGCGTTTGCCGAGAAGCGGTCGCCGCGGTTCAAGGGCTGGGATGATCCGCAGGACCGCTATCGGCTTCCGAAGCTGTAGCGTCAGCGGACCTCGACGTCCTCCCAGAAGCCGACGCGATCGCGCACCTGCGCCATCTTCGGCTGCGGCGCTTCATAGATCCAGGCGTTGCGCACGTGACGGACGCCGTCGATGACCACGTCGTAGAACTGCACGCCGTGCGGGCATTCACGATCATGGTCTGTCTTCGGTGCCTTCTCCAGCCAATCCATGCGAACCGCCGATGGCGGGAAGTAGTGGTAGCCGCCGGTTTCGACGATGTCGTCGCTGGCAGCGATCTGATGACCGTTGAGGACTGCTTGCATCCGCCGGTTCCTCCTTGCTTGGAAGGGTATCCGGCAGAGAGCTAGCGCCGCGCGACAGTAACGACAACCCCCTGGCCTCTCCAGCGACGCATGCCTCGTCGTCGGCGACGCAGTGTTGCGATCGCTGCGAAAAGGCGAGACGCTAGCCGGGACGGCTATGAACCGGGGGAAATCGACGAAGGAGGGGAACCCATGAAATATGACGTAGTGATCGTCGGCGGCGGAGCGGCTGGTTCGGTAATGGCCGGCCGATTGGCGGCAAACACGCATACTTCCGTGCTGTTGCTGGAGGCCGGGCCGGATTACCCCGATCCAGCTAATCTTCCCAACGAAATCAAGTTCGGTCACACGCGCTTCGCCGAAGCGCCGGATTCACAGCACAACTGGGCCTTGCGCGGCACCATCACCGAGGAGCAAGGCACGATCCACGTCGCGCAGGGCAAGGTGATCGGGGGAGGCTCGTCGATCAACGGTCAGGCCATGCAGCGGGGCTTCCGCGAGGATTTCAATTCTTGGGCGGCACTCGGCAACGATGAATGGTCGTACGACAAGATCCTGCCGTACTTTCGCAAATCGGAGCGTGACCTCGACATTCAGGATGATTGCCACGGCTCGGATGGACCGATGCAGGTCAGGCGCCGTCAGTCAGGTCCCTGTCCTACCATCCAACAGGCCTTCCATGCAGCCTGTGTGCAGGCGGGGTACGGCACCACGAACGACACGAACGGCCTGCATCCCGCCGGCCTCGGTGTGTCGCCCTCGAACAATATCGATGGCGTGCGAATGAGCACGGCCATGACACATCTCAATCCGGTGCGCCACCATCTGAACCTGACGGTGCGGGGCGGCGTGTTCGTCCGTAAGATCCTGATCAGGGATGGCGAAGTCGTCGGGGTCGAAGCCGAGAGCGGAGGAGAAGTGTTCCAAGTCGAAGCGGGCCGAGTGGTGCTGAGCGCCGGGGCGATCAGATCACCGCATCTGCTCATGCTCTCAGGCATCGGTCCCGAGGATCAGCTACGGCAGTTCGGGATACCCGTGGTTTGTCATCTCCCTGGCGTGGGTCAGAACCTTTGGAATCACCTCAGCGCGCAGATGACCTTCAAGGTCAAGGACGGCATCTCGCTCGAGGCGCACCGCGATGCGGTGCATTTTTGCTTGCACTACACCGCCGAAGGATCAAGCGCCGTCAACGACATGCTCCTGAGGAGCAGCCCGGTCGTCGACGAACGGGAGGAGCGGTTTCCCGGTGTTCGAACCAAGTACTTGAGCGGGGATGTTCCTCCTGATCGGGTGGCACGGATCTCTTGTACGCTCGGGCTGCCCGACGGCTCGGGATACGTCAGGCTGGCCTCGGCCGATCCCAGCGTCCAGCCTACCTTCAACTACCGTTATCTCCAGCATCCAAATGACATTCGACGCGTGCGGGAGGGTCTGCGGTTGGCGACAAAATTGCTGCAGTCCGATGCGTATGAAGACGTGGTGGATCACCGGATCCACCCCGCGGATGACATTCTGGCCAGCGACGACGCTCTGGACCTGTGGATCCGGCAAACCGTGGGCTCAGCCAGGCATGTTTCCGGGACCTGCAAGATGGGACCGGATACGGATCCGATGGCGGTGGTTGATCAGTATTGCAGGGTCAAGGGCGTCCAAGGATTGTCGGTGGTTGATGCGTCGGTGATGCCGCGCATTCCCAGGTCGGGTGGCGCACATGCAACGGTGATCATGATAGGCGAGCGCGCAGTCGAGTGGATTGCGGCGAATTAGCGGGGCGACACGCCCACATCCCCGGCCTCTGCCACCAACCCCCTCCCGCATGGGGAGGGGGTTGGGTCCGAGACCGACGCTGGAGGAATATTTCGAGTTTCGCGAACAGCTTGAGGCTCTCTTCGAACGCTCGGTCGATCTCGGGATAGGCAGGTGCCGTGCCCAATCCATACGTCCGCGGTGCATCGCGCGCTCCCGCGAGTTGGTCTAAAAGGCGTGATCCCGCGCCTATCTTTAGGACGCGCGTGAGGCGGCGGATGCCATCGCCATTTTCGCGCAGATCAAAGGAAGAATTGGTCGGAGCGGCGGGATTTGAACCCACGACCCCCAGTCCCCCAGTCGCACATTGGAGGGCGGCACCGGACGCCAGATACCGCCAAAAGCCCGGAAAACCGCGGTTTTGCCACACCCTGTCGTTGCGCGGCAGCACCTGACATGGTATCCCGTTGGTATCCCGCTGGTATCCCGGGGGCGCACGACGCCAACTGAGCGGAGCGGAATGAAATGGCGCGGAAGCGAGTAACCGTGGAGGCGATCGCGGCCATGGCGCCGGGTGATGTCCTCTGGGATACCGAGCTTCGTGGCTTTGGTGTGCGCCATCGGATGCGAGATCGGATTTATCTCGTCAAGGCGCGAATCAAGGGGCGCCAACGCATTCTGACGATTGGCCGAGACGGGGAGGGCGCGTGGAAGCCGCAAAAGGCCCGGCACGAAGCGAAGCGACTGCTCGGGATCATCGCAAACGGGGAAGACCCCGCCGCCGAGCGCGACCAGGCAAGGAAGGCGCAGGATCTGGCTGCCTTCGCGGCGCGCTATCTTGCCGAGTATGCCCGCCCGCACAAGAAAGTCCGTACCGTCACGGAAGACGAGCGGCTCCTGAGGCTGCACATTCTTCCTGTGCTGGGGAACAGCAAGGTTCGCGACATCGGCAGGTCCGATGTGGCACGATTCCATCATGGCTTACGAGCAACGCCGGTTGCGGCCAACCGCGCATTGGCACTGCTGTCTGGCATCCTCGGCTGGGCGGAGAAGGTGGGCGAACGGACCGATGGCTCCAATCCTTGCCGGCACATCGAACGCTACCCGGAGAAACCGCGCGAGCGGCTGCTGACGGCTGCCGAGCTCGCTCGGCTGGGTGATGCTCTGGATCGCGCCGCACAGAGTTGGACGGACGCCAGCAAGGCGGCGTGGCGGGACGAATGCGAACGCCAAGCCGACACGGCGGATCTGTTGCCGACAGCGCGGGCGGCCTGGATCAAGGCGCGCATGCCAGAGCGTGATACGCCTGAAGACTGGCGCGCGATTGCCGCGTTCCGATTGCTCATCTTCACGGGTGCCCGGCTGAGTGAAATTCTGACACTGCGCTGGGCATGGATTGATCTGACGCAAGGCGTAGCCCGACTGCCGGACAGCAAGACGGGTGCGAAGAACCTCTATCTGCCCCCGGGCGCACTCGCGGTGCTGGCTGCGTTGCCACACATGGTGGGCAATCCCTACATTCTCGCCGGCGATCGACCGGGCGGGCATTTCGTCGGCATCCAGAAGCCTTGGCAACGGGTTCGCGCGCTCGCTGGGCTGTCCGATCTGCGCATCCACGACATGCGCCATGCGTTCGCATCCGCTGCGGTGGCGGGCGGCCACAGTCTGTTCATCGTCGGGAAGCTTCTTGGACACCGGCAGTCCAGCACGACCGAGCGATATGCCCATCTCGCGCCTGATCCTGCCAAGGCTGTTGCGGATCGCACGGCAGGACGGCTCGCGGACCTCTTAGGCGGGGGCAAGACACGATGGACGGCCGATCCGTCCGAATTGCCCTAAATTAGGGCAGGCACCAACGACCAAGTGATCGATCAGCCCGGGGCTGCCAAGGGTTCGCCACCGCAGGTGTCGTCGGCGCCAAGGGCTCGTTGGGGTGTACCCACCTGGCGGGAAGGCCGGAGCCCGACGGCCAGGTGCCGCCGGGCAGATTGACGGCTGCCATGATTTCGTGAATGATTTCGTAAATGACGACTCACAAGGATGAGCAGCGGCGGCTGGACTACAAACTGCATCGGATTCGCCGGCCGAAGACGGTACAATGCCGGTGGTGTGGTGACAGGATCGTGGTCAACCCGCGCGGGCGGCTGCCGGATTTTTGCAGTGGGTCGCACCGGCAACTTGCGTATCAGCAACGGAAATGGCAGCGACCACACGCTGTTGCAGCCCTGGCAGATGACATCCACAGCGCGAAAGTGCGCGACGTAATCCACGAGGAGTTGCGCCGCATGAACCTTGTTCCCCAGTCTATGTCTCCGCCCGTACCCAGGCCGCGTCGCCGTCCCATGCTGAAACTCGTCGAACGAAACGACGAATAGCACAAGTGTGGAATATAGATGTGCGGTGTCATCGTGCTACCGCACCCGCGTGGGCGCGCTCAGACCGTCGAGGCGGTTCCAGCATCCGAAAAGCCGCCCGGACCCGCGGGCAGAGCGGGCGAGTTGGGCCGTCAAACTGAGACGCCCGTTGCCGGCCCACCAGCGGGCCCAGGCGGCGTCTCTGATCCACTGCGTCAAACGCGGCTGCTCGCCGATAACCCCCGAAGCACCGCCGATCGGCGATTTATGGCGCGACACGCTCGATGGCGAGATCGACGCCTTGGCGACAAAACGAAGGCCCTTTTGTATTCGAACGCCGGGCTTGCGTTCTCGAAAAACTTGAGATAGAAAGCGGTATGTCTATCGGCAGCCGAATTAGGGATGTGTTGACGGATTTGGAGCTGCTCAGGAAGAAGCTTGAG
This sequence comes from uncultured Alphaproteobacteria bacterium, assembly GCA_963818775.1. GTDB lineage: Bacteria > Pseudomonadota > Alphaproteobacteria > Acetobacterales > Acetobacteraceae > JAMXLO01. Next base: position 67,851 of record CAWFUF010000010.1, read on the forward strand.
GCCATCCAGGTTGAAGCGGACTCCCGCGGCGAGGATGAGCTTACCGTAAAGAAGCCCAATGGCCGCCTCACGGAAGCAGGGATTCGCCGGCTCTATTCGATGATGCAAGCAGGCCACACCGACGCTGAGATCGCACGTGAGCTTTCGATCATGCACTCGTCTGTTATCCCCTATCGCCAAAGATTCGTCGGCGAAAAGAGCAGAGGAAAGCGGCGCCCGTAGGACATGACGGCCAACATCGTAGTGCCACGTCAGGCCCACGATGCGCCGCGCCACTTGTGGAGCTCGCTGATGACCATCCAGCCGTCCGACAAAGTGCTGTCAATCCGGCAGACCGCCGCGGTGATGAACCTCTCCGTGCGTACCCTCGAGCGTCTCTGCCAGAGCGGTTCCGGACCACGGAAAATCCTGCTTTCCCCCGGCCGTGTGGGCTTCCGCGAGCGCGATGTGGTTGCATGGATCGATGGACGGCCTGTCAGCCCGACGCGCTCTCGACCGCGTTCGGACGAACGGCTCCAGCGGCGTCGAATCGCCCTAGTACCCCTGCACAGTGATTTTGACTCTTTGGACGGGCCGAGCCGACCAACTCGGGCACCCATGGACCGCGCAGATCAACCGGTCAAAATCACTGTGCAGAGGTACTAGTAGATTGCCTAGCGTTACTCGCACCGAGCTACGCACCTATTCGCTCAATTGAAGTCGCACCGCCCCAAACACTCTCCCCATCATCGCAGTTCGATCACATGGTCGGCGGAGGTTTTCGACGCGGATTATTGCGCTCACCAGCAGCGCGCGCGAGAACGCCTTCGGGAGCGGCGGCGCCGGCCCAGGTCGCCAGCTGCGCAGGAACGGCTTGCCGCGCTCTCGGCCGGCCTGCGCGAAATGATCGAGCGGGACATAGCACTCTCCCGGCAGTACCGCGCCGGAATTCACAGACGGCTGCGTGACGGGTACCGTTGGCCCGGAGGCAACGTCAACGGCCAGCCGACTGTACCCTTCATTCAGCATGGCCTGCGATCATCCCGCCATCCGATGCTGCGCCTCTTCGTAGCCGGCACGCAGCGTGCCCAGAAAGGCCTGCGTGCTGGCAACAGCAAGGCGGGGCTGGTTGCTTGGGCCAGCAAACTCCTCCTGCTCGATCAGGCGTACGTTCGCTTCAACCGAGACATGCGCCGCGTGATTCGCATCGACATCGACAAGGGCTTCGATTCCTGGGACGCGCTGCGCGAAGCCATCGAAGGCGTGGGCCTACCGCCGCCCAACCTGGCCGTTGCGCGTGCCGAGGAGAATGGGCGCGTTATGAACCCGCACGCCTACTGGCTGTTGGCACAGGCGGTGTGCTGTACCACCAAGGGCCGGCTCGCCCCACAGCGGCTGCTGCGCGGCGTCGAGCGCGCGATGGTCGAGGCCTTGGCTCCTATCGGCGCCGATGCCGGTGGCCTGAGCAATCCGTATACCGGCAAAAACCCGCTCTCGCCGCTCTGGTCATGCCAGGTCATGTGCGCCAAACCGTTCAACCTCAAGAACGGGGAGGGTGCCCAGCCCGGGCTCATCGCTCTGGTCGACCATGTCCGCCCGACCTTCGATAAATCCAGGTTACCCGACGCATCCCGGCCACCGCCGCTGCTCGGCGATGCCGATACCCTTGCTATTCTTCAGCAATCGAATGGGCTCTTTGAAGTCCTGAAGCGGTTCACCTTTGCACACGTTGCGCAGTTCCACCCGCGTGGGCGGGGCGAGGGTGGCTTTGAGGATTTCGAGCGCGCGACCGTCGATTACGCGTGTGCGCTCCCCGCCATCCGACTTGGCAAGGCCGCACTCAACAAATTTGCCTGCCGCCAAGCCGCGTTCGTCTGGCGCATTTACGAACGGGCGTCTGCGCGCCCTGGCCGCGGACGGTGTCGCGCACGATGCGAGGGGAAGTCGTTGCGCGAGAAGCAGCAGATCGGCGCGCTCGCTGTGGCGGAGGCAAAACGGCAGCGCACGATCGTCCAACTTGTCGGCGCCTATCGACGCCTTGTGGACGAGCGCCTGGTGGCGGCTGGCTCAACCCCGCGCAACGGCATCTGGGCCGCTAAGGCAGGGGTTACGGTTCGAACCCTCCAGAAGCATCGGGCAGCATTGCAGGCTGCGCTCGGGACGGGGGATGAACGTAAGTGCGAAGATAAAAAGCGGGGGCTTGCTACCCCAAAAAACCTTAACCTTTTTCATTTTCCTACAATTCCCAGACAGCCCAAGAGCTTACCAGCCGACAACGGCGAATATGTTTGTGATACGCAACGTTCGGATCGCTCACCGGCCTCGCCGCCGCCTCTGGCTTTACTCACCATCACGTCGCCTGCTCGCCGTCTGCGCCCCGGTGAGTCATTCGCGCCGACCGGCGTTCCTATGCCCCCTGTCCCATCGTGGCTGGCTGGATTGGTGCTGGTCCCCAGTCCGGCACCAGTCGTGACCGGCCAAGCCGCGCGATCACCGCCTCTCCAGCTCGAATCGACCCTGTCGTTCGAAGCCGAGGAGATGCTGACGCGCGCCGGCTTCGTGCGCGCCAGCGCGCGCGAGAAGTTCACCCTCTCGCCAACCACGCCGCACGCACCTCTAGCTTCCGCCGAAAAAATTGCAGCAACCGCTCCACCCGCGCCGGATCCCTCCTCCACTGGCCCGGAGCCCAGTCGCCCGATCGAGCGCACGCGGCGTGACTTGGTGCCCGGCTTTGTCGCAGCCCTGGCCGCGAGACTGCGGCACCGGCCGCCAGACCGCCCGGCTGCGTCACCTCGAGGGCGCCGGATAGTCCGCGGCGGCGTGCTTGATCAGACCAATTCCGCCGAGCCACCGGGGTCTGGATAGCACCGGCTCTTCGACCACGTTCGACGCAACAACCCTCTTCGCACAGGTTCATGCGATGAATATGACAGTCGACGACGACCCCCCCATTCTGATTGACGAGCCGCAATTCACCCTCGATGCGGCCTGCCCCACGTGCCACGGCACGGGCGTCATGGCGGAAGGGAGCCGATTACTGGAGTGCACCTGCGTGCTGCGTCAGCGGATCGCGCACTACCTCACGCCCCAGGTACGGCCCTGAGATCAGTTGGCACCACGATTTTCCGCGGGAGCAATTTATCCACAAGGACGTGCTCCTTGAGAACACGGGGGCCCTTCGGGAACCGCAGTACCGGAAATTGGCCCTCGCCGCCGTCAAATCTTTCCTGCTGGTCACCGGGCAACGGTTCTCCCATCGCACCTTGACACCCTATGACATCATTCTGCTTTACCTTGCTAACCTCAAGGAGCGCGGCCTCGACAACCTCGCCGCACGCGTTGACGTGCTGATCATCCGGTTCGGCATCGACCCGCCGAACAACAGCTACCAGTCGGTGCTCCCGTGGCTGATCCGCCGACGCCGCGAGCTTGGGTTCTCGAGCTGGATATTGAGCGCCATCCCCCCGAACAGCGACGCCTTCGCGAAAAACTATGCAAACTTGCGTGAACCGCTAATGCAATGCATTGCGGACGGTTTTGCCAAACTCCGTATCCAACCACCAGCTGCCGGGAGAGGCCCATGATCGACAGCGCGCCAGAGCCCACAATCGAAAAGCACATTGCCCGAACTTTGCTCCTGGCACCATCCGAACGGAAGTTGACTAACTATCAGACCCAGTTCCAGGAATTTTTTGCGGGCCGTTGGCCCCAGTTCGATCAGCTGATCGCTTCTATCGCGGACTTTTTCGCCACGTTCGGGACGTTTCCGCCCCTCTCGGCCTATGAAATCGAGCTGACCGCGGCCAATGACGAAAGTCTCCTGCAATACATCCGCGCCATCGCACAAGACGAATTGGTTCTGGTCCACCACGACGATGCTGACTTTGCCGCTGCTCTACGAGCCGTAAAGAATGAGGTCTACAAAACCGAGCTCATGGCTGCGATGCGCGGTTTGACGGGTGTGATAACCGGTCTGGCCGCCCACCTACCTGTTGTTCAGCAAGGTCTCAATACGATGCTGACGAGCCTCTACACCGCCCAGCAACGCGCGCTGGGCAGTGACGCCGCGGACACGTCGGTCCTTTTTGGCAAGGAAGCACAGCAGGAACTGCGCGAACACTATCAAACGATCAAGGTCAAGCGTCTCAAAGGCGATCTCTATCACACCCTTCCCTTCCGGCAGCTTGCGGAGATACAGATCAAGCAGGGCGATCTCATCTTCGTTGGCGCCTACACCTCACAGGGCAAATCCCTCTTGCTGCGCGCACTCGCATACCATTTCCTCATCGAGTATGGCCTTAACGTCGCCTTCTGGTCCATGGAAATAAGTCGCGACGCGACGCGAACGATGTTCGTGTTGTTGCACGCCAACAACAAAGAACGCTATCCAAATACACCCATTGTTCCCGTGGGCTCTTACAAGGAGGGCACGCTAACCGACGAACAAGAGGATTTCCTCGTCACGGTCTCAAACTGGGATCTTACCGAAAATCCGAACTTCGGCACCCTCTTGATCGAGCAGCCCAACAAGCCTGACTTTTCCCTCACCGACCTCACGGGACGGCTTAGGATGATCGAGCAGACCAAGATGCCGGTCCACGTGTTGGTTATTGACTACATCACCCACATGAGCCCGGTGCCGATCGGCCGGCTAGCGCCGGTGCGGAACGACGACTACAACTTTATGATCCACGATCTGAAGCGCCTCTGCCTGACCTATCGCAATCGCGAGGGCAAAGCGGCGCCGCTGATCTGTCTGACCGCGGCTCAAATCTCCCGCAAGGGCCTGGAGGAGGCGATGAAACGCGATGGCCTATACGATCTCCAGGCGTTTAGCACTTACACAGAGATCGAACGCTCCGCCGACATCGCGCTGACCTCACTCATGACCCCGGAGATGCGCAACCTTGGTCAGCTCAAGCTCCAAGTGCTGAAAAACCGCGACGGTGTGGTGCCGACCGAGCCGCTGACACTGCACATTGACTTTGCCCACGGGTTTCATCTGCAAGAACTCCACCAGCGCACGTTCGAGCAGATTGCCACTAGCTTGCGCAGCCTCGCACTGTGACTGACGAATGCATGCAGGTGAATGCAGGGACCCTCCACGCCGGCAGCAGACGACCCCACGACGTGCCCAGTGCCAGTTCGAGATGGATAGCAGCTATGCTGCCCCGCGTGATGCCTCAGCCTCGCACAATCCGGCGGACACCTGTCCCTCCTGGCAATTCGTTCACAGACGCAGTATGTACACAGGGTACCGGATTGCATGCTAGTGCTCAAAACCCCCTCGCGAACACCTATGCAAAAATGCATAGTGGCCTATTCGCTTTTGTTTCTGATCGACCCTGTGGGTCGAGCACTACATCACAATACCCCCCCTTAAACTTCTGACTGACTGACTGACTGTCTTGAACAAACTGACTGACTGTCTTGAACAAACTGACTGACTGTCTCTCAAGTCCGGCAAATGAAGAAGTGCGACTTGAACACTTCAATGTCGCCGCCACACCGCCACTCAGGCGTAACAGGAGCCCCATGACCCGCAACCTCCACGCAGACATGGCTGAAGCCAAGAGCTGGCTTATTCTCCGCGAGGTCTCCTTCCGGCAAGTCACCCGCTACCAACTCAAAATTGGCAGTAAGATCAGTTACTATCCGTCGAAGGAAACCACGTTTGTCGATGGTGAGGAGGGGGCGCGAACCCTAACCGGTCTTCGCGGTCTTGAGGCGGTGCTCCACGAGCTTGGTTATCTGCGCCCAGACGACTTCCGCACCCCAACTTTGTCAGAACCCCAGCAGGCCCGGCAACGCCCCTAAACCCCAGCCCGCCACCCTCTCGCGCAACTCCCGGAGACCGCGCCTGCCACCAAGCCAGGTGCCATGCCAGCAACGCCCCTACAACCCAAACTTCTGCCGGAGACCCACCCATGAGCGACGATCGTCCGCCGGATAACCCCTTTGTCGCCAGCAATCATCCCTACCCGCGCCAAACTCTCACGCCGGCGCCGACGACCACGCCAGATTGGGCGCGCATCCCCACGCCGCCTGAGCCCCCGGCCCACGCTGACGCTTGGGCGATCGGCTGGAACTGCCTGACCTACGCTTACTTCGCGGCGCGACGGGCACTCGCCGCGGACGGACCGGCCGGCGTCCCTTTGTACGCACCCGACCCAGCGGGCCACTATACGCAGACGGAACTCTTCGCCCGCGCCGCCGATGCCGCCGAGCTCAGCATACACACGTTTCGGTCAGAGTTAGTGCCAGGTCTAGCCCGCGCCGTGGCCACATTCGCCTATGCCGATGCGGTCTACGATCGGGCTCTCCGCGAGCACGTCCACCTGCCCTGGCCTGCCGCTTACTCGCCTGTGTGTAACCCTAACTTCAACCCTTTCCGTCCCAACGATGCCGACGTGCCTGTGCGCGACATCCGCAACCCCCCTAGCGGGGACCCATTCAAGGGGGCGATTGCGGCGGCGATGCCGCGTAGCAGCACTGGCTGCGATCAAGGATGAGCGGACGCTGGGAGCGCTGGCGCAGTTGTATGACGGTAAGCGTAGCGTTGAACCCGCATTGCGCGACGCGGTGACGGTATGATGCGTGTTGTCCGTGGAGAGGGACGACGAGCCGGCGGAACCGGGAGCTGAAGTAGCGAGCGCTCATACGACTGATCGTATGCGCGCTCGCAGTCAGCGGATCGAGGTGATCACGCGCGGCGAGCGGCGGGGGGACTATATGTTTGGAGCGATCGAGCCGGCAAACTCCTTCGGGCGGTAAAGATCCGCCCTGCTCGGGTGAAGCTCCACCATGAGCAAGTCCCACATCTCGGCCACGCCGCTGTCCCTCTCGCCCTGGCAGCAGGAACAGGCCGCCACTCTCATCCGCTCCGTCCGCGAACGTTTCCTCGCGGAAGATCCCGACATCGCCGCCGATCCCGATTTGTGGCGCGACACACTCGACGGCGAGAGCGACGCGATCGACCTGATCCGCAACCTCCTCCGCGCCAGCATCGACGCCGATCTGTTGGCCGAGGCCACGCGCAAGCGCCAGGCCGAAATCGCGGCCCGGGCCGAGCGCGCCGAACGCCGCAAGCAGGCCTTCCGCGCCGCAGCCTTCGCGATGATGGATCTCGCCGGCATCGCGCGACTGCCCGAGCCCGACTTCCTCGCGCGCATCCAAACTGGTCAGCCTCAGCTCGGCGAACTCAACCTCGACGCACTTCCCGCCGACTATGTTGAGATCGAGGTGACCGTCACGCGTCGGCCGTTGCGCGACCGCATCCTCGCCGATCTCAAGGCCGGCCAGACGATCCCCGGCGCGAGCCTGCTCCGCGGCCTCCCCTTCCTTGTCGTCAACCGCAAATAGGATCCGCCCGATGAACACGCTCACCAAGGTGCCCGCACCCACGAGCGCGAGCCCGACGTACGCACCCGTGCTTGCCCCCACGTCGTTCAGCGAGCTCGTGCAGTTCGCACAGATGGCGGCGAAGTCCCAACTCGTGCCGAAGGAGTACCGCAATCAGCCGGAGGACATCATGCTGGCGGTGCAGCTGGGCAGCGAAGTTGGTCTGCGCCCCATGCAGTCACTGCAGAATATCGCCGTGATCAATGGCCGACCAGCTGTATGGGGCGATGCGCTGCCTGGTTTGTGCAAGGCAAGTCCGGTCTACGACGACATCATCGAGACCTGGGAAAACGAGCACGAGCCGGACGCGCTCGTGGCGGTCTGCATCGCCAAGCGCCACGGCTCGAGCCCCGTCACCGCCCGCTTCTCGGTGATGGACGCCAAGCGTGCCGGCCTCTGGACGAAGGCGGGTCCCTGGCAGACCTACCCGCGACGGATGCTGCAAATGCGTGCCCGCAGCTTTGCCCTCCGTGACGCCTTTCCCGACGTGCTCAAGGGGCTGATTTCTGTCGAGGAAGCGTTGGATAACCACTCGGGCGCAGACCAGCTGCCGCCTCCCACAATCGATGCGACGGCCGAGCTGATCTCGCCCGAGCAGCCACCCATGCCGCCGCGGCCTTATCAGCTGACGACCAAGCAAGGTACGACGACCTTCCAGACCGTCGAGGAATGGCTGGCGGCGTGGGCCAAGCTCGTCCGTGGCTGCAAGGCCGCTAAGGCGTTAGACAAGCTGCAGACCGCGCGCGAGACGAACAAGGCGCACATCAACGTGGTGGCGGCATCCGATCCCGAGGCCGCTGCCACGCTCACCGCGCAACTCGATCGCGCGCTATCAGTCCGGAGGGAGGGCGGGTGATTCCGCCGTCTGGTCGAGGCGCACTCCGCGGATACCGCTCGCCCTGCCCAGAGTCCGTTTTGAGGCGCCTATTGCCACACTGTTGCAGGTCCCCCGAGTGACCGCTCTGGGCGCCAAGCGGACGCCTGGATCCACTTCCCACCCAACCCAGCGGTTCCCATCGTGCCCACGCACGGCAGATTGGCTCATGAAGAATCAATACGCGCGGGATCCAATTGATCCATGCCCGAGGCGCCGGCCAATCCGACGACACATCATGGGATCGATTCTGAGCGGGCTCTTCTGGCAAATCCGAGAACTCAAGCTGAGTCGGCGCGTTCAACGCATTGAAGTCAGATTGCGCCGATCGGCTATACATAACGTCCATATGTCCACCTAACGCTGCCGCCGTACTGCGCCTCCGGCGCTGCCTCCGTGCCTCTCCACGCACGCGTGCGTGCCCACGCAGCTCTACCTCCCTCAGGCAACCTGCCCGGCTCGGGTGTCGCGCGGCGCCCGGCGCAAACTTTGTCCGCTCGATTGCGGTCGTCACAAACGGCGGTATCGCAAGCGCCGCCATGCCAGCGATGTCGGCTGCCATCGTCATCGCGATAGTAGCTTGAGTGACGCGCCTAATTATAAGCGGTAAACTCCGCCCTCGCTCCGCTGAAGCAGACACGCCGGCAATCAGCCGGTTTGTCGAAGGATTCCCTGATGAATCACCCGTCAGAGCCCCTGCCGCTGTTGCCGGCCGACCTACTGCGCCGTTACAGCTGCGCCGAGCCAACCGACACGCGTTTCCGGGCCATCGCCCGCCTCCGCCAGAGCCTTTGGCGCGAGCAGCACGGCTTCGCCTGCGGCCGCTACTTCGACGCCAACGGGCGCACGCGCCGCCTCGGCAGCCGCGTCAGCTATCGCGTCGGCCGAACCGGCATCAACCTGGTGGACCTGACGCTGCTCCCGCTGGTCCTGCACGAGATCGCGTATCGCAGGTCGGCTCAGTCATCAACGTCGAGCGCCTCTGGACCAATCTGCTGGCCAGCCAGGCCCTGAGCTTCAACCTCTTTGGCCCGTTCAAGCAGCGGCCCGCACTGGCCACGGCCGTGATGCGCCGGCTGGTTCCCGATCTGGTCGGCGCGGTGACCGATGTGCGGTTCGAGCACTCACCCGGACGCGGACATCCCGGCTACACCGCCGACTACACCGCCTTCGACATGCTGATCCGTTGCACGACCCCGCAGGGGCGGGAGGCCTTTGTCGCCATCGAGATGAAGTACTCGGAGGCACCAGCCGGCATCGCCTCACCAGGCCGACCTCGCTACGACGCTTTGTCGCGCTCCGCCGGCGTCTTCCGCGATCCCGACGCGCCCGCCTTGCGTCACGCGCCAATCGAACAGTTCTGGCGTGAGCAGCTGCTCGTCACAGCCATGCTCGAGCGAGGCCGCTATCACGACGGCCGCTTGATCGTGATCGCGCCTGCGGCGAATGCCGAGTGCCAGGCAGCCATCGCACGGTATCGCTCCGAACTGATCTCGGACGATCCCGCTGAGACGCGCTTCCAGGCGGTTACCCTCGAGGATCTCACAACTGCTTTGGGTTCCGCCGGCGCCGACACGATCGCCGGACGGGTGACCGAGCGCTACCTCGACTTCGCGCCCGTGCATGCCGTCCTGGCGGCGAGCTTCGAGGGCGGTTAACGGCACCGCCGTACCGCTGTGGCCGGCACACCGGAATCTCTGGCCTGAAGTCAGCCTCCGGTGTGAGAGCGGCCCCTCGCCATTGTTGCCGAACCAACCAATCGCTTTGTGCGATCGCACTCACGCGCGTGGGGCGAGGCGTACCTCGCCGCGCCCAAGGATGTGACGCTATGACCACCACCCTCCGCGACATCTACGGTCGGATTGCCAACAAAATCATTGCCGATCTGGAGCGGGGTGTTCGACCATGGCTGAAGCCCTGGGCCGCCGAGCACATCGCCGGCGAAATCACCCGCCCCCTGCGGCACAACGGCATGCCCTACAAAGGTATCAACGTCTTGTTGCTATGGACCGCTTCGGTAAACAAGGGCTACACCAACCCGCTGTGGCTGACTTTCAAGCAGACCCGCGAGCTCGGTGGCCACGTCCAGAAAGGCGAGACTGGTGAGCTGGTCGTGTTTGCGAACACCATCACCCGTACCGAGACCGACGACAACGGACAGGAGGTCGGGCGCGATATCTCGTTCCTCAAGGGCTACACCGTGTTCAACGCCGAGCAGTGCGACGGCCTACCTGCGCAGTACACCGCCAAAATCACACCTCCTGCGATCTCACAGATGCAGCGCATCGAAGCCGCTGACAGGTTCTTTGCGGCGACCGGCGCTGCAATCCGCCATGGCGGCACCCGCGCCTATTACGCCGAAGTGCCCGACTATGTGCAGATGCCGCCCTTTGAGACCTTCAATGATGCCGCGAGCCACGCCGCCACGTTGGCACATGAACCGACCCACTGGACAAAGCATCCCAAACGCCTGGCGCGTGACATGGGTCGCGTTCGCTACGGTGATGAAGGCTATGCAAAGGAGGAGCTGGTCGCGGAGATCGGTGCCGCCTTCCTTTGTGCCGAACTGGGTCTCACACCCGAAGTCCGGCCGGATCATGCCAGCTACATCGCCTCTTGGCTGACCGTACTCAAGCACGATAAGCGTTTCATCTTCACCGCTGCTGCCCACGCCCAGCGCGCGGCGGAATATCTTCGCGGCCTGCAACCAGATCAGCTAGCGTCGGGCAGCCAGCCCCACTGCCTGTGTGATCGAGAACGATCTTGACATCGGTCTCGTCTGCGCAGGCTCACCGGAGGCGCGATACGCCCTGAGTCCTGATGCGCAGCTCCAGAGCCCAACGATGCGTTTGAAGTGCGCGAACAGCATCTCAACCTTCCTGCGCTCGCGCCGAGGGAGGACAGTCAATCGGATGGCTCGCAGGCGCTGGTCCGTGGAATCTGGGCTGGCTCCCAACTTGCGGGTTATGACGGCGGCACTGAACTCTCCAATATACTCGCGCACTCCAGGCTGGATGCGTACTCGCTATGTGGCACCACGCCCTCGCAATCTACCTACTGGTCGCCCTCGCGACCGAAGCCGTTGTGGTCCGGCTGAACATCGCCTTGATGCGCTCAAGCGATGGCTGGCCGGGGCGATGGGACGCGGCGGATGTCGCCGGCACAATCGTTCTGGCGATGCTGTGGCCGATCAGCCTTGTGCTCTTGCTGACCTGAGGCCAGCGAACCGGTGGCGGGGCGAGTAAGCCGGTTGTGGCCGTTGCGCCTTCGCGAAAAAAAGGCAGCGCCTACCGCCCCGCACAGAACTGCCCCGTCCCCTTGCGGTGGGATTTGCCGCCAGCGCCAGACATTCACCTGCAGTAGGTTGCGGGCAGAACCGACGCCATCCACGTGCCACAAAGCCCAGCTCCTGACACCCAGGACAGGAGAATCGTGACCGTCAGGAAGATCACAAGGATGCTGACGGGAAGAGCCAGCATCATGACAATCCGAATCATCCGAAGTTCCTCTTATGCGCGACACTCAGCAGCAAACAGTGGGTAGAGTGCGGTCACGGCACGGCTGGGTGCCTCCAAGGGACTGCGGACCCGGAGACCATCTCCGGGAGCCCCATAGCCGACCAAAGCAATGGACTCAAACGAGGTGTTACCTCGCCGCCGCAGTCAGATTGAAAGTGGCGAGTGAGGAAATGCCCAGCGCTGAAATGGTTCACACCTGGCGCCTCGCCAACGCTCAAGGCGGCGGCGGTTGGCAAGCCTTGGCGGTTCATCAGGAACCAGATTGTGAGAACCATCATAACAAGCAGCGGTTTACGATGTGCTGGTACCACATGACCGCCGGTGGAGACTGCATCCGTGCGCCATGAAGGGGAGACTCGATGACAGACCGGATGACGCCGACGGTGCTGGAGCTGAAGTGCATCACTGAGTTGGCCAACAAATATCGGCAGCAGCTCGTGGCCGACCTCGCGCCGGAATTTCCCGGGCGTGAGGCCTACGCCCTGGCTGGCGCTCTGTCGGTCATGTTCGCCACCAGCATGACGTCGGATCCGGCGCAGCAATCCGCTCAGGCGAGCATCCTCAACGAGATCATGTCGCGCTGGCAGCCCATCCTCCCCTGGCAACTGGTCAGGCGTTCGAATTGAGGGCTCAGCGGCCAGGGTCTGGCGCTGGCACGCGGGCGGCTGACCAAGCACGCGGTCAAGCAGGTGGATCTGCTGTTGTCCAACCGGGGCATCGACGTCGATGCCCTGCTGGTCCATTGGGTGCCTTACGTGGTCGGCAAACGCGACAGCATCACGGTGGCGATGGACTGGACCGAGTTCGACGCCTCCGGCAGCCCCGAGATGCGTCGTGATCGCGAAACGACCCGCCGCAAAGAGATACATCGTAGCGCTCAGCGCTGACGAACGGCGATGCCGCCTGACCCTCAACACGTTGATGCACAAGGGCACAAATCCCACACGCCAGGTGCTGAAGGAACGCATCCTGCTGAAGGCGGCCGCCTCGCGCTGGAGCGTCGGCCAGCTTGATCGTAATCTCACCAGATGCGGTCCGCCGGACTTCTCTCGGGACTTTCGGCGACAAACCCTTCGGACCGCGATGCATCATGGCACAGTCTTGTCCTGCAAAGGCGCTGCCGTTTGCAACGTTGACTGCCGTGCGTGCAATCTGCATGAGTTCCGCTGTATGACGCTTGAAGAGGATCTCCAGCGGAACTCATACCTTTAGTTGAACAACAGATCAAATACGGGGCGATACGATGACCGGGGAAGTTAGCACCGCCTCTGAGTTCTGCTACGACATCCCCCTACTGCTCCAGCTCTTTGAGAGCCTGGGCGAAAACTGCGATTTTGGGGTCGTTCAGCGGGCGGTGGGCGTCGAGCCGCTCGGCCTGTTTAGGTTTGCGGCTTGCGACGCCACAAATGTGGCTGCGCTGCTACGGGCCCGCTTCCAACCATTGGGAGAACCTGAGGATCTGTGGCTAGAAGAGGTCGGACCTGACCGGGAATACTGCGTCAGATCGCGCAATTTCACATTCAAAGCTCATACTGACCGATATACCGGCCGCGATGATCCCGAAGTCGTCCATACAGCGCAAGTGACCAAAATGCGGGTTCTCAAGGCGCGGTTGATCCGGGACTTGTCGAGAACCCGGAGGTTGTTCGTTTACAAGGGCGATTGTGACGTCGCCCTGATCCAAGAGATCGTTGCTGGACTTCGAGTATACGGTCCCAACTCCCTCCTCTGGGTCAGGCACGCAGACGCCGCGCACCCGCCGAGCTCCGTGACACGCATCTCCGACGGGCTACTGCTTGGGTTCGTCGATCATTCCGGGAGCTATGACGGCGATCCCAGCGTGCCCGTGGAAGATTGGATTGCCGTTTGCATCAAGGCCTATCGCTTTTGGCGTGACACAGACCCGCCCAAGGCACCCCTACAGAACCTGGTAGCACAGGCGACTGAGACCCAATCATGCTATTGGACTGCTGGTCTATCTGCGATAACCAGTCCGATCAGCGAAGCGGTTCAAGCTGGAGCTGTGATGCTGGAACATCGGCTGAAAGAGGCCGGACCGTCTTCGGTCTGCCATGTGCACCTGCCGATTACGGCAGGCGGCAGTTCCGTGTTCTCGGCGTGGGTTCGGAATCCTGAATGCTTCCGCGGGGCGCAAATCAGCGCTGAGCTTCCTGGCGTGCCTTCCGTTGCGTCGTGGAAGGCGGATATGAAGTGCCGTGAGCGGTGGCAGCGCGTCTGGGGGACAGCCGACGTTCCGGGCGAGGCACGGGATATTTCGTGCGGTATTTTTTGCCGATGGTAATGCAAATGATGTCTTCTATTCGGCCTGCTGGTGTCTTGAGCGGGGAACACGACCCCTCGGCTATGGATTTGATCGCTGACTGATGTCGGCTTTTCACTCTGCCCTCGTTGCCCGACAGTCCCCGGAATCGGACAATACCACCGCAGTTAGCCGGTATGCGAAGCCAAGGAATGATAGAGATCAAACACAAATACCTGGGGGAATGGGCATGTCCGTCAGATCCATCGTTCTTGACCAGATCGTCCGGATAGCGAGGCAACAGAATAAGACCTTGGTTCCGCTGAGCGATGGCCTGCCTCTGCTCAGCTCCGGTCTCAACTCACTTTGCATCGCAATCCTTGTGGCTTCTTTGGAAGACACCATTGGCGTCGATCCTTTCGACGACGATGACGACGTACCGTTTCCCGTCACCCTCGGCAATCTTATCGAGCTATATGAGAATGCGGCAATCTGAGAGCTACTCGCTGTGGGAGTTGATGACACGCAGCGGCCTGTCGCCACGACGCTTCGTGTCCGATCGCGGGGGGCGTGTTGCGTTGGCGGACCTCGTCGGGAGAACGAGCCTGGGCGCGGAGCTGGAGGTATTCGCCGACAAGTCCGTCCTGATCTCGTCTGACCGCCAACTGCCCGCCGTGCTGGCTCTACTGGAGCTTGACGGCATCGCCAGCCGCATCCTCCTTTGCCCACCTGACCAATCGCCTGCGCATCTGTCGAAGGTGATCGCAGACGCGCGGGTTGACGCGATCGTCACCGACGGAACGGGTCCGGCAGCTCAATCGCTTGGCGTTATTGAACTGCGTGATACGCCTGCGGCTGCTCCTGATCCCGCTGCGTCTCCTCCCGGCAGCGGTCGTTCGACGGAATGGCTGCTGTTCACCTCGGGGACGACTGGACTGCCGAAGATTGTCGTGCACACCTTGGCGAGCCTGACCGGGCCGCTCGACGATGGGCTGGTACCAACCGACGCGGTCTGGAGCACATTCTACGATGTCCGTCGCTACGGTGGGCTGCAAATTCTGTTGCGATCCCTGGTTGGCGGTGGATCCATGGTGCTGTCACAGGCCGATGAGTTAGTGGCGGACTTCCTGATCCGTGTGGGACAATGTGGCGTGACGCCCGGCGGGCACTGATGAGCCCGGCTGTAAGCCAGATGTCCCCGCAATATGTTCGCCTTTCAGGCGAGGTCGCCGACCAGGCAATCGTGCTGGGCACTCGGCAATCTGCCTTTCCTTGCGATCAGGATTGGAGGAAGATGAAGATGATCCGCATGGTTCGCCGTGGGTTCTTAGCAGTCTTCGGATTGGTTCTGCCAGGGCGCTCCCGAATCTGTAACGAGCCGTTCCAGCAGCCATTAGACGCGAACGCGATCGGACTAGTGGCCGACAGTGCGTCGCCGTCGATTCAGTCCGACGATCCCAATGATTTTGTACAGGTCCGTGACGGAAAGTTCTCTCTCGGCGACAGGCCGTTCGTCATTAAGGGTACGAATTACTTCGGCAGTTGGCGCTATCACTACACCATCAAGCAGCGCGACAGCGTCGAGAGAGGCAACATCTGGACGTTCTATCGGGAGTGGAATATTCAGAAGCTCGAACTCGACTTTCAGTTTATATATTCTCGGTTGCACGCAACGGCTGTCCGCATTGGGACGCCGGCGGAAGCGGATCTTGCCAGCCTCGTGCAGTACCAAAACTATCGATCCTGGACCAATCCAGATGGCACTATCGCTGAGCAATATAGGTACGAACTGACAAAACTGATCGACGCTGCATATGCAAACGGGATCCGCGTCCAGTTGTGTCTTTTGTGGAACGTTGGCGCTGAGATCGTGGACGATCCCGACGCCTTCAATGCCGGCGGCCGGATGGACAGGCTCTATTCGAATCAGGTCCGCTCGATAGCGCTGGCATTGCAAGATCATCCTGGCGTCCTAGGGTATTCGATTGGCAATGAGGTTCTTGTCAAATGGCCGATCAATGGCACTCATACCTCATTGTATGAGGCGCGTGCCGGCGGATTCATTCTGCGCCGCTTGGCTGACTTGCGTACCATCGCTCCGCGGCAGCTTCTCACCTTGGATGAAGTTGCTACCCCGGGCGCAATGAACTGGCATGACCCCGGCCCCGAATTCGCACTTCTGCCGGACCTGGACGGTAGCAATGGGGGAAAGCCCTTTCGCTTGGCCGACAAGGTCGACTACCTCGCGCCTCACTTTTACCCTGCAACGCTCGCTGCAGAGGACTCGAGCGAGAGATTTAACAGAAAAATCCACGAGGCAAAGAAGGAGCTACAACTCTACGTGCAGGCTGCCAGCGCAGTGCGGAAGCCGGTGGCGATAGGAGAGTTCGGCTTAGTGACGGCCCCAATGACGTTGCCTCCTGAACGATATGCAGTCGCACGCGATAGGCTCTTCGAAGAGTTTCTCAGTGAGGGCGAAAAGATAGGCCTCCAAGGTTTGCTTGCCTGGGGCGCATTGCCCGCCGTGAAGTTGAAGCAGGGCCACTACTCCGTGCGGGCGAGCGAGGTCACCCCGTCTAGCCCGACCGAGGTCGACGTTGATGACGGGAACAGTGGTCCGCGGCGAATATTGTTTTACGATCCTCTGTTCGCGTTGTTCATCTGGCGCGAGAATGATGAAGTGCCAATCGCGACCCGGGCTGCAGAGGCTATAGCGTCGGCTTGGCCTCAAATTCCTCGGCCACGCCTGCCCACCTCTACCCTACCGCGTTAGTTTATGAGCTTCAAAGGCTTGGCTTTAGACAAAGCCTGAACTGGACAGCTCCCAATTCTCCATCGGGCTGTCAAATCTGCCATACAAATTGGTAACCGCGATATATTGCTTGAATACCTATGTCTGATAGGTATTTGTCGACTAAGGCTCCTTTTCCTACCCACGTCCCATTTACCAGCAGATTGTCATCAATGGCCAATATGGCTCCTTTGGAAGCGGCACCCAGCGATAAAAGCTCTTCGATGTGATGAAAAGCGCTGGGTTCAGCGTTATCAAAATCCACGTCGAACGAGTCCAAATATACTAAGTCGAGTTTAAGGCCGTTGCCAGCCAATTTGTTCAGGTCGCGCAGAAATCGTATCGAATCACTGCACACAAAATGGCTTTTTTTTGACGTGATTCGTCTAGCCACAGCAATCGCGTCCGGGCTAAGATCGACCGAGATCAGAAGTCCATCATAGAAGTTAAGGAACGAGTCAAACAGGACGGTGCTTTGCCCGTCGCCGATCCAATTGTCGACACCTCTAACGCAGCCAGTCTCCAATATCTGATAATTTCGCTGTGGTCTAGCTTCAAGCAATCCAAAAATAGTCCGAAACCCGTCGGCCCTCCGGTCGAGGCGCCCGGCATATTCCGAATCGTATTTCGTAATAAAATCAGTGTATTCCATATCCTTCTCCTCCTGCTGGGATGCACCGAGTGGCTGGGCTGCACTCCATTCACCTGCCTGGTCCAACAGCCATTGCGGTCCGCCCTTCGAGCGAAGAGAGGTCGCTAGCATTTTTTGGTATTCATCCAACGGAATTTCATTGTTGCTTTGCAAGACTAGAAAAAAACCCCTGCTTGAATCACAGAGACTGGGGCTAGGGTCCCAGGACGTAATCCGCATTTTATCCCAAATGCAGTCCTGTTCGGTGAATATGCGCCTAAATCCCTCCTCGTTGGGCAAAGTGTGATATTTGCGTAGCAGTTGTCGCTTCTCAGCGTAAAGGTGGTACAGGGTATACTCGGTCCAGCGTTTCTCATGGCATCCCAAAAGAAAATCGACCCAGTTCTCGTCAGTGCTTGACTGTATTTCTCCAATCAATCCTCGACAAATTTCCTTAGACAGAATGGCTGGGGTGACACTCATCCCAGGCTCGATCATATTGGTATCCGCCTGCAGCAATTCTGCTGAAGCTAGCCACCACTCCCTGTGGAGCGTCCTGTCAACGAGTTGCAACGGCGCGCGGCCGCCTACTAACAAAACGCCAGGATCAAAAGGGCGTATGCAAAGGATATCGGCATCCAAAGTTAACATAAAGTCGGCTTGGGCGAGCGCGGAAGCAGCGATCTTGATAATCATCTGCTTCCCATAGCCGGTGCTGGCTCCCCATCGGGAAAATTCCGGGCACAGCGTGGTTTCAGCTATCAGGTGATGTTTGGGAAAGCCCTCGAAGATCTCCTGTGCGAGGTCCATATCCTCCTCCGGGGTCACAATGAGGAGAGACGTAAGCTGTTGGTCGACCCCATTCTGTATCAAACTGTGCCGGAGAAACCGAGCTCGATCGGCTTCCATACTTGCTCGCTCAGACCCCGAGAGCCGGAGGGGAAGCACAGCGGCCAGAGTTGGCTGATTCTCGCCGACCTCTACGATCCTTTCTACTGATTTGTCGTGACATTGCGTAATCAATGCGCGTCCCCCAAAACTCGGATTGGATAAACATGAGCAACGGCCCGTCGGGACTCGACCAGATGACCCACTGTCCGGCGAGCGGCCACTCGGCTGCGGAACCACATTGCAGCACATCCATGCGGCAGGTCGCACATCTGGTTAGGTTGCACTGCACGCTGGCGCCCCGCAATACTAATCGTTCTCAAAGGCACTCGCTGGTGGTAAACTGGATGGAAAGGAGCGCGGTGACACAGATGGACCAACACGAGAGATTTGTGCGGCGCCACCTCAGGCTGGCGGGAAATACATGGCGAGAGGACTATATCAACACGCATTTTCGCCGTTATGTTTCTACACTGCGGGCCATACCGTCCGCCCCTGATGCGGCGGCTGCAGCCATGGAGGTGGGGACCTACGGGTTGTTCCTGCAGGCATTTCGAGATCTTTTCGGCTACTCCAAGGTGGAAGGAACTACGTTCGAGAATCCCGGGGACACGGCCAAGTCTATCCAGAGATCCTTCGATTTTGATCCGGAAGGTGAGCGGTTCACCCTTTATGATATGAACTTGGAAAATACGCAGATTCCGGTAGACGACCAATCGTTCGATTTTGTGCTCGCGGCTGAGGTAATCGAGCATTTTTCTACAGACCCTAACTTCTTTTTCTTCGAAGCGAACCGGATATTGAAACATGGAGGCCGATTGTTGATCACGACACCTAATGTGGTGTGCAGCGAAAACGTCTTCAGGATCCTTTGGAGGCAGGTGCCACACAGATTCTACTTCTACCGCAAAGACAGATCCACCGACAGACACAATCTGGAATACGGTCCGGATTTGCTCAAGCTCGTCATCGAGAATGCCGGCCTCGCTGTGGAGCGCATGTGGTCTGAGGACTCGTGGTGCGAGCGTCGGCCCGATATCGAGGAACTTATTCGCAATGCTGGTTTCCCAGACAGCCTGCGCGGCGACAACCTTTTCTTTCTTTGTGTTAAGGTTTCTGAACCAAAAGAACGCTTCCCAGACTTCCTCTATCATTAGGTTGGGCACTTCCGACAGGACGGGATTCGCCTGCTTACGCCACTGAATTCCGCCAAACCTGCTGCTCGATCCACGCGTACGTTCTCTCAATACCAGTGCGCAGTAATTGCGAAGGCGACCAGTCCAGGCGCTGCCTGATCAGCCGGTTGTCTGAATTCCGACCACGCACCCCTTGCGGCCCGGCCACGTGTCGCTTTTCGATCCGTTTGCCGGCTATGTCAGCAATCATGTCCACAAGCTGGTCGATCGACACCATCTCCTCGGATCCTATGTTCACCGGACCGGAGAAATCCGACCGCAACAGACGCGTCGTCCCTTCCAGACACTCGTCGATATACAGGAACGACCGCGTCTGCCTGCCGTCGCCCCAGATCTCGATCGCGTCGCCGCTGCGGGCCATGGCTATCTTGCGACACAGTGCGGCCGGTGCCTTCTCGCGCCCGCCCGTCCAGGTCCCTTCTGGGCCAAAGATGTTGTGATAGCGGGCGACGTGCGCCTGCATGCCGTAGTTGCGACGGTAGGCGAGGTACAGCCGCTCGCTGAACAGCTTCTCCCAGCCATATTCGCTGTCAGGCGCGGCCGGATAGGCGGACTCCTCCGAGCATTTCGGGTTGTCCGGATCTTCCTGGTTGTAGGCGGGATACATGCAGGCCGAGGACGAATAGAAGATCGTCCTGATGTTGCGCCGGTAGCAGATATCCAGCACGTTCAGATTGATCGTGGCCGAGTTGTGCATCACATCCGCGTCGTGTTCGCCGGTGAAGATGTAGCCGGCCCCGCCCATGTCTGCGGCAAGCTGGTACACTTCATCGAAGCGTTTATCTATGACGGCGCGACACAGATCCTGGTCGCGCAGATCGCCGATAACGAAGTCATCTGCCTCAGTTTCGGCGTACTCGTGGAACTTCAGATCCACGCCGCGGACCCAGAAGCCCTCCCGCTTCAATCGCTTGACAAGATGGCCGCCGATAAAACCGCCGGCGCCGCATACCAATGCCTTCCTCATATTATCAGTTACCTCTCATTCTCATGCACCCAAAGCTGCGGCGCGGGCCGGAGCCCGAGCGAACCACATTTCATCGGCTCGGTGCGGCGTCATCACCGAACCGGCCGAGATATTCCTCGCTGTTGATCATGACGTCGACCTGCACACGCCACCCGAGATTTCCCACGAAGTCGGCTGCACCTTGGAGCGCTTCGTTCGACTCGGGCTCGCGCGCAAGTATGAAACGATAGAGTTCCCTGGCCATGTCCTCCGGCGTCTTGTGACGGAGCCGTTTGTCAAAGAATTCCTCCGATTTCAGCATCTTCATGGCTTGCATACGAACAGAGACGCGCCCTTCGGCCAGGTATCCCACCAGCCCCCGGAGGACGTCACGCTCGGGCTCGCGATCAAACAGGTCGCGATAAAGCTGCTGAACCACACGTTCCGCGCGCGGCCGTTCCCACTTAATGGGCATTCACGTTCTCCTGTGCGCGGTCAGGAGCCCAGACGATTGGCGATGATGAAGAATGCTCCTTTTTAGCAGCGGGCTGTTTGGGCGGCTTGGTGGGGAATTTGCTCGTGGCAAGGCCGGCAAGTTCCTCCCACTTCGCGTCATAGACAGCCGTTGTCAAATGAGCTTCGGTGAATCGTCTGGCGAGTTCGATCCTCTCCTGCCGGGCGTCCGGCGACCGCAGGAGCCTCAGGATGTCAGCTGCGAATTCGTCGGGCGAATCCGTCATCGGGAAGCCGATTGCACTTAGCCTAAGGGCGCGGTCGACAAAGCTAGGGACGCTTACGCACAAACCCCTGACAAATGCATCGAGCACCTTTATCGGCGTCCCCGATCCCGTCACGGTTGGCACCGCGACAACAGATGCCATATCGTAAAGCGGATCAAGGCTGGCAACCTCGCCGACAGCCAGCAGATGATCATCCGCCGTCTCATCAAGTTGCAGAGCACTGCCAGAGCGGCCTACCAGCAAGACGTTCACGCCCTCAGGCTCAAGATAGGGTCTGAAGACCTCCTGGATGAAGCGACCTATGCTTCGCAGATTTGCGGGATGATCACTGCCCACGACGATTACATCGATACCGCCGTGCTTCTCGAGCCATTGCACCAGTCGTGTTCGGAAGGTGCCGTCTGACAGTCGCGCTGGTCGGGCCAATACAAATGCTTCCAGAAGCGCCGTGGAGTACATTGGTTGTCTTTGGCTTTGCGGAGGAAGCCCCCCATCAGGCATGAGACCTATCTCTTTCATCCCGCCATCAAGGGCCCATTGCAGCAAGGCGGAGCGGTCGGAATGTTCAGGATCCGTCGCATTCGGCCACTTGGCTTTTAGATCGGGACGCATGTCCCACATGAATCCGATCATGGTCGGAACTGTGCCGCCATCGCGCGCAACCGGAAACGCTGGGTGTGGAGACAGTGCGACAGAATTAAGCCCAGCGTCCAAGCGACAATCAGGATACTCAAGCCGACCGCAGATCAATATCCATGCCAGGAAGCGCATGAGCGAGCCAGGTGTCCGCAGATCGTAACTAGCCTGAAGGTCGCTCCGTTTACTCCAGACTTCCAGCCAATCAGGCGTCAGGTGTGAAGCGCCAGGGTTCCAGTCGATCCGATCAAACTGAATTGTTGGCAGAACGAGCTGAACGTTTGCCCAAGGGTTCCTTTCGCGGAGCTCATCACATTCCGAAAGACTGATGGCTGCCACGGCGTCGACATCCGAGAGCCGTGCAATCTCCAGATCCTTGTCCTCTTCATCAACGCTTCTGTCTGAACGTATCGCATACTGATGCGCCTGAATATCGTGGGTTTCCAAGACGACCCGCGTGCCGCGACGTCCCAGCAGCCCGAGCTTTTGGACGACAGGAAGCAAATGAACGTAGTTCAGACAGACCAGATCTATTTTACGGTTTTCCACCAGCCTTAGCAGGCTAGGCGGGCATACGTTGTAGCCGTTCAACCGCAGCAACCGCTCTGAGCTTCCGCCGTCATCGGCGATCTCATGGAGAGTACTGCGTCTCTGGTCGTCGTCTGATTGGTTCAATGTCCACGCGTAGCAACCAAAGTCGTAGCCGCCGTGACGCCATCCCAACGAGTTGGCGACCAGATATTTTTCAAGGGCTTCATCGCTATGAAGAGACCCATTAATGTCTGGAAATGGCACGTAGACATTATAGACTTCAAACCCGCGCCGCCTCAGGAAGCCACGCTGTGCCTGATATACTGCACTGCATCCCTGCGCAAGCACGTCGTTCCCAATCCAGATTGCAACAGGCCGTTCCGCCGGCACCCCCGAAGGCACCTCCGGTACATAGTTAAGGAGCCTGCGCAGGTATTGGCTCTCACTCTGGATGAGAGGAGACGTCTTTACATAATCCTGAAGCTTACACGAGATCTCAGGGTAGCACTCGACCACCGAACGGCATGCCGTCTCGAAGGCCTCGGCGGAGAAATTTGATGCCACGATGCAGCCGGGACCCACGAAGGTCACTGCCATGTCCGTGTCACGCGTCACGATGATCGGTAGGCAGAGAGCCAGCGCCTCGAGCGCGACGCCTGATCCTCTTATGCGGTAGGCATCAGGGTCGTATGGCATTAGCATCGCGTCGCACTTTGCGAGACCGGCATAATAGCCACTCATATCCTCGAAATTACCGAACAATGTAATCGAGCCACTGGCCTTGTGAGTTTCGGCAAGCCCTTCCAACTGGTGACGAGCCCGCCGGATTGTCTCGGTATCATTCTGTGGGGAGGCGGATGTCTGAAGCAGGAACCTTATGCGTCCAGAACCATAGTGGCGCAGCAATCCTTCGACGATACCAGGTAAAAGATGAAACCCCTTTTCCTGGCGGGCTTCACCGAAATAGCCAAAAGCCAGCGGGCTGCCCTTTCGACGTTGGCAAGCACGCTCGTTGGCGGCCACTGTGGCAAGAGCCAAATCCCGAACCACTGGGTTCAGCAGAACAGGGAGGGCCTCACCCGTGGCCTGCTCGAAATAGCGCTGCAATGGGAGCGATTCGACAAAAAGTCGAATGCGTTTGCGCCTTTCACCGCCGAGCTCGGTGATGGCGCGCATGCAACTTGTCTCGCGTATATCGTGCCACCGGAATGAGTCGTCTCCCGAACAAATCCGAATGAGAAATACCGGCAGATCCTCCAGACGCGAAGTGGTGACGACCTGCAGCACCCCGGCGATGAGGGTCGAATAAGGCATGTGCAGGTAGACATAATCGGAGGCACCAATCGTGTGACGATCCAGGAAGGCCATCAACTCCCGCGCGAAGTGAGTTGGTGTCACATGCGCCTCTGGCGCTTGGCCATAGCTTGAAAAGCAGGCATCCACTGGAATGCCGTCAGACGCCTCATCGATGATCGCATCGACGTTGACAGCCAAGAGAGGCTCGAGGCCACCTGTCTTGGCGACTTCGCAAAGACCACAGGCCAGAGCAAACTGGTGTCCAACACGCTCCTTCAATTCTGTTTCTATATAGGCAAACCGAGGTTTGGCTTGTACGATTTTGCCACGCAGTGCCAGCCTGATGATCTGGCTCTTTCTGAAGTAGTCCTGTGGATGCCCGCGGACAATCCTGTCGGTCAGAATGAACTCGTGTGACTCCAGAACATAACCCTCTCGACGAGTAGCTTCTTCGAAAGTCCAGGGCGCTTCATGAATGGCTTGAACCAGGGATTCATGAACCTGCATCCATGCCGTCGATCCGAGGTAGTAGCCATCTACCTCATCAGGCGTCTGTGAGAATGCGACCTGAAAGCAGCGTGCGATCAGCTGCTCGTCCTCTGCCAGTACGCCCACCTCCTGGACGCGAACAAAGCAATGGCACTGCGCGTCCACTTGTGTAGATACGTAAAAGTCGATTGCCTTCTTAAGCCCTTCAGACTCATCGTCAAAATAGTTTATATCTGTCGCGCAATCCGCCAGTCGCTCGACAAATTCATGGTTGGCTTTCCTCTTCAGTACCTCTCCCCTGACAGGTTCTTCCGCATTGTTTCCGACCAAGCGTCGCCTGGCTTTGCCACGTAGCTTGGCGCTCCCATTAGCTGCGGAGTTCAGCTGTTGGGAGGGTGCAAGCGCGTCGACGGGAAGGAAAAAGACAAAGCCAACCGGTACCCGTCCAAGCCTGGCGCGAATTTTGTCGACTGCCTGTTTAATTCGGTTGACTGCCGCTAATTCGGGCCTGTCAACCAGTATATGGAAGAGGAGAGCATATTTTTTGGCCCGCAACTGCGCAAGGTCGCGATGGGGGCTGTGGTGACGGGACCGGACATGATGGGAGGCGTCAGCGAGACCAGTGAGGAAATTGAGGGTCTCCTCGGCCATTCGCTTGGATGAGAACTTGGAACTGCATTCTAAACCGACCTTGGCCAACGCCGCACGCCGCTCGGGTTCCGTGAGAAGCTGATAAAGGTCCTGAGCCATCATCAGGGAATTTCGAATGTCGCCGAAAGGTTGAAAGCAGCCGCCAAACCATTCCTGTAAAGCCGGAAGGTTAGATGCGATGACGGGCGTCCCCAGCCGAAGGGACTCAAGCACGGGTATCCCAAATCCCTCGTACATTGACGGGAAGGCCAGAACTTCAGCTCCCCGCATCAGGAGAAAGAGCTGAAGGTTGGATACAAATCCAAGTTCGATGACGCGATCCCTTGCCCATGGCTGTTCAAGCAGGGTTTTGTAAAAATGTGGCCGTGGCTCCACACAGGAAGCGCCCGTCAGGATCAGCTTGACGTCGTTGACGGCGTAAGCCTGCGTCAGGAAGCGGAAGGCCTCCACAAGGCGATAGTGATTTTTGTGCGGCCAGTTGACAGCCGGGTACAGAACGTAGCGACCGAACTTGGCGCGATAAGGATTCCGATCAAGCGGAAGATCGTCGTGACCCAGTCGCTCAATCTCCTCGGCAAGGAACGGGGCATGAGGGACCACGCCAAATGGTCCAGCAACATTGTAGGTGTGGCTGACGTTGTCGCGTTCCGATTGCGAGAATGTCATGATGCCATCTGCGTCAGCCGCAGCGGCAAAGTACGCGTTGTCCCGTTCCACTCGTTCTGGCTCGGGAAAGAAGCTGGTCAGCACGCGATGTTGCAGGTCATGGATTGCTGTCACGGCTGGCAGATGACCGTAGCTTGTACGGTCTGGAAGAGACGTGAAGGGAGCGTACAGAATATCGGCATCTTCTGTCGCAGTCCGGATCGAATCAGCGTGTCCCCTATCACCGACATGGATGGTAAGCTGCCGTGTGCGTTCCCTGAGTGGATGAAAAAGGCGCGCATTGTCCTTGGAGGCAATTACGCGAACGTCGGTCAGTCGAGCCAGCTGCTCGATCAAGGATAGAACATAGCTTCCAGATCCGCCCGAGCCGCCACGGAGCCCGACAAAATTGTATCCGTCGATCACTACACGTTTCATCAAGCGTTACCTTACCTCGCGTATACTTGGTAGTGCCCATTTGGTCGAAGGCTCAACTGCGGCGACTGAGCCGCCGTGGTACTGACACGCCCAAACTGGCACGTGGCGATCGACGCGTTTGCGTAAGCCCGCGAAACTACAAGCGGCGAAACGCCTAATCGCCTCTATCAAGAGATTGACAAAGTTTACATCGCCGCCTCGGTCAGGGCGATGAAGCAGCGATGTCAAATAGGTCGGCGACCCGTTTGTGCCGCCGCTCAACGGAGTTACCGTTATCATCGATTCGGGCCGCGACTTAAGAACACTGAAGTGATCCGAGCACGGCGCTAGCAGGCCTCCAGTCATGCCGCACTCCGCGTTTTTTCCTGGTGGTTACGCGTCGTAGGACGTTTTCTGTGCAGACGGCCAGGCTCCAGAAAGAGGCCGAGGAGCCTTGCAGGCGGCAGGTGCAATGGTACGATCAGGCCTCGCCCTGTCGTCCTCACGCGCTCGGCTTGAGCTCCAATGTCATGGACCACGGCAAGGAGGCCGGCCTTCCAGGCCTCGGTCAGGACGTAGCACCACGTCTCTGGCCAAACCGATGGTAGCCAAGCGAAGTCCGCCTGTTGTGCACGAATGAGCGCTACCACTTCCGACTGAGTGTATTTTCCGGTAATCCGCACGGCACCAGTATTGAGCAAGGAGATATCGTCGCAGGTGTGGCCTACGACCACGAACTCAAGCGGCATATTCGCTGTTGCGACCATCCGCGCGCACTGCAACAAGCTCGTATAACCTTTCTCGTAGCTAATCGCGCCGATAACGCATACCCGCACGGGTCCTTGCTGACCGGCCGCCTTATCACGCGGCGTGACACTGATCGGTGGTTCCCATTCCCTTATCGACACGTCCCGACCAAAGCGCTGCAAGATACGGCGGGCCGCGTCTCTCGACGGGGCGATAATGGAGCGGGCGACCTCGGTAATGCGACGCGTACGAGCAATTAACTCATCAGGTGAGATCGGTGCATCAAAATTCGCGCCGTTCTCGGTGATGCAGGCTCGACATCCAGCTATTTCCGGTTCTCCGCAGTAGCGGTGGTCGCCAGCCGTCAGCGTGATGCGGGGGCAGAACCAACTGTAATCATGGATGACCACATCCAATGGCGCTTGCAGGTCGACGGCAGTATCGAGAACGCTATTGCAGTGCGCTATGAGACTGTGCACCTCGATCTCGCGCACACCGCATGTTCGAAGGCAAGATAACAGTTGCAACCGCTCATCCGGCATATGGAAACGGAGGTTCGGGAACCCATCATCAAAGCCCAGACCAAGTCGCACCACGTGCGTCGCTGACTGGTCATCTGCAGGCCGGTCTTCGGGCCACAGCAGAATTGCACGTCTACCCCGTCGCGCGATTGAGTCCGCACGATCGGCGACGTGTCGGTGAACGCCGCCTTGGCGATTGTGGGTGACCAGCAGGACGGCGTCGCTGTTTGATGACCTCGCCTTGAGGCGAGCCAAGTCCATGCGTCGTCGGCTTTCTCCGAGCGGGTCTTTCAGCTGCCATTGAGCGATCAGCTGATCATAGCCCACGTGAAGTCTGTTGAGGATTTGCTGATTGCGATATGTCAAATCATAGCGTGCCGCGTTGAATGATCCGGCACCATGGTGCGCGACGAACACGCTTGGCACGGCAACATGCCGCCACCCCAGGTGGCGAGCACGCATGCAGAAATCGTTCTCCTCCCCATATCCCTGTGCGAAAAGATCCTCGCGCAGGAAACCCGTCTCGTCGAGACACTCAGCACGCAAGTAGAGACAGAATCCGTGGCCGGTCGGCACATCGATCACCTCGGCCCGGTTAACGTCGCCCGCCAGAACGGCCAAATCAGCTGCTGATGCCGCATCTGGGCACGGATTGGGACCGTCACGCCGTGGGTAGCTGAAGATGGTCGCATCGTTCGACAGCGGGGTTGCAGTGCCGATGTCTGGCGCGCTGTAGACGGCTGCACGAAGGCCGGCGAGCCAGCCAGGCGTGACGATGGTATCTGCGTTCAGCAAGACTACGTCATGCCCAACCGCCAACCGCAGGCCGATATTTGCGGCACCCGGGAACCCGCGATTGACCGCCTCCGCGTGCAGGATGATGGCTCCCTGGTCCGCGAGCGCGGCCAGCGCCGCGACGAGTTCGCGTTCGGGAGAACCGTCGGCGACGACAATGATGCGCTCGCCGGTGTCGCAGTGTGCGCGTACGCTCGCGATGCAGGCCAATGTCGCGTCGCGCCCGCGGTAGACCGGGATCACGACGTCGACGGGCCGCGGCTGCCCCCGGCTTGTTCCGGGGACCTGTCTCGACAAATGCGGCGCGCGTTTCGTGCGGGCCTCATTGAACAAAGGAGAACGCTGGGCAACGGCCGAAGAGGCCGCACGCCGACTTGCTTTCGCGTTCTTCCAAATCGGGCTGCCGTAGAGCGCTCGCCCGTACGGGCCGGTGACTCGGACAGCGTTCCCCAGGGCTTCGATCTTGTCGGCTGCGAGCGTGAAATTGTGCAGTACAGCAAACTCATCGCCGCCGAGGGCGCGGTGCTCCGTGGATCCCGCGCGGATCGAAAGCCGCCGATGCGGATCGGCCAATGATGCGACGGTTATGGTGGGGATGCGCTCGCGGTCGGCCGGAAAACGGCACCACCCGCGGATGCCACCCGACATGGGCGCTGTTTCCACGAACCCTTCGATGCGGGCGATTCGCTGGATGTCGATCGGACTGCCAATCAATGCGCGCCCGTGCGCAAGCACGTCGAGGCGCGCAGCGCTATGCCAACCCCGCGGCAACCGCAGGTCATGCGCCTCGTGAAAGTTCCGCGGCTCTCCCAGCGGGATTTCGGTCCCGTCCATTCGAAGCACCAGGCCGCGCAAGGATTTCCGTCGGGTGCTGGCGATCAGCCGGCCCGCGCTATCCAGGCCACACCAGCCGTCAGCATCGGTCAGCTGATTCACCGTGGACGCGAGCTCGATGTCGGTCTCACTGCGAGACACTGCAATGCGGCCCAGCATTTCCTGTAGGGTGCCAGCGGCCCGTTCGATATCGCCGAATCGCAAACGGACCACAATGAGCGTCATCCAGAGATCATGCCAATCGGTTCTCCGGCTCATCTCCTCAAGAGGCTCGGCGGCGAGGCGATCACCGAGCGCGAGGCGCACCAAGGCCATCGCGAGGCCGATTGCGCCATCCGACGGCGTACGACGATGCGCATAATTCAGCAGCGGGAGAGCGGCAGCGAGGTCCCCGCTGCCAAGGTGTCCCATGGCCTTTGTCATCGCATAGGCCGTCGTGTCATCGCGCGACGCCCGGTGCATCGCCAGGCTGCGCAGCAATCGCGCTAGCCGGGTGGTGGATGTGCCAAGGCCGTCATACACCGGCGGCGTAGGTCCTGATCCGTAGGATTGCCACTTGTCGCGATTGGCACTGCGCCATCGGAGCATGCCGGATGCTGGGTAACCTGAACCAGCGCCAGCGCGTATGGGTAGACCATAGCGATGCATGGTTTTCAGCTGTGACACAACCCACAGCCGACCCATTCCAACGGCCGCACACTGCGCGCATCACGTCACTCACATCTGTAGCGTTATGTGGTATTTTGCCCAGAACAGCCAAACCCTTGGACCTCCAGCCTGCTGCGCAATGCCCCGTGACCCGCAGCAACCATCACACTGGTGCGCCATCCACGCCTCAGTCACTGCCATGCGTCATCCGATTCGATAGCGTCGCTTAAGAGCCGTGAGCGTTCGGGTGTGACGAGCCGGATCACCCGGACTTGATGTCGGTCATTTTGATATTTGAGACATCGGAGAAGGTGATCTTCGTTCCGTCCGGCAACGTGAGCATCGATGACCCTGAAGTGGGGTGCGTCTGGGCGGTGATCATGTCCGCCACCGTCTTGCTGCCGTAGCCCTGCAACAGGACCTGATCCACACCCTGGCGGAAGTTCGAAATGAGATCATTGGCACCGCCCGAGGCGCTGGAAAACTCGAACGTGTCATGGCCGGTTCCAGCCGTCATCGTCGACGCACCCTGGGCCGCCACAAACGTGTCGTTGCCGGAACCGCCGGTAAACTGATCGCCGTTGCCCCCGCCAAATAGCGTCGCATTGCCAGATCCCGCGACGATGGAATTCTTGCCAGCCGAACCGCCGTGGATTTCGTCCGGTCCTGTACCACCGATAATGGTTGCGCTGCCCGATCCGCCCACATAGGTCAGTTGGCTGTTGCCGGCAAAGATCAGGTCCTTCGAGCCCTTCGTTGCCTCGACCGTTACGGCCCCACTGTCGGCATGGATGGTGTCGTAACCTGATGACTGCACCAGGTCATTGCCGGAACCCAGGCTGATGAGGTTATGTCCCCGACCAGCACCGATCGTGTCATTGCCACCGCCTCGGGCCGAGATGGTGTCATTGCCGCCACCAGTCTCAATAAGCCAATTTCCATAGTCGCTCAGCGGCACAGTGATCGTATTGCCTCCGGCGACCCGCCCTTTGTGGTCCTGGCCTTTGTGTGGACTGCCGGCACCCGCAACCACAGTGCCGGAACCACCCGTGGCGACGAACGTCAAATTGCTGGCACCCGACAGAACGCTCTCACCGTTTCCGCCCGAGCCTAATATCGTGGCGTTCGTGTTGACGTTTACGACCGCGTCGTAACCTTGTGGAAGACGAGCGAAAGGGGTGTTTGTGTCGACGAACTCGCCGATCTTACCTGATAATGGGGGAGTGGCATCATTTGAGGGACTGATAGAATTATCAAGGACGCCGGCCGAAATGTTGGCTGCCAGAACAGACGCGAGCTGGGCATTGGCGTTTGTATCAAAGTGCAGTGTAAACGTTTTTCCCGCGCCACCTAGTACAGTGACATCGCCACCTGCCATTATACATGCCCCCCGGTAATATTTTGATAGTCAACAAAGAAACGTCCCAGGCCAGACTTGGTCGTTCCCCAAATTATCGCCGAAGTCCGAGCGACTCACGGCAGCTTGCTTGGAATTAACTCTCTATTAACGACAGTTGTCGTGTCAACAGGGAATAATTTTGCAATTGCATTACAAAGCGGGCCCGGCTGCCTTCGAACGTAAAACCGCGTTTAGTTTTCCGTTCTAGTGACACAATTGTACCGCACTTAGCATGAATTCCGGAGAATTAATACTATATCATAATATTACGATGTGCGCCTTTACCAGGCGTGTCCAAGTGGCATTTCCAACGTGCTGCGCAACTTCAGGCCACTTTGCCAACTAATCATACCTAAAGTAGTGCACCCGGACTTATCCAAACGGGTAACCAGACTGATATCGGACCGGCTGTCGATCACTGATCCGAAAGTGCATTGATCGCAAGAACAGTTGGGTGCAGTGCAATATGACATTTCGTTAATGTACGGGCTCGCGTGACGGCATGCGGCAGCCGGGACGCGCTTGGGAAACGTGCTGCAAAAGCAAAAGCGAACCGGATCGCCGCTGACAGCAAAGTATGACATAGCGAATCGGCCGGCAGGCCCCCAAGGGACTGGTTTGGTCAGGCCTTCAATTCCCGCCGCTGAGGAGGCCGTGAGGCCGTACACTCCGCTCGCCCAGGGGGCCGGGAGAGAGACCATTGCCCCACTCAACATGATAAGGGCGAGCATGGCATGCTCTAGTCTCCCACAGCGGACGCCGACACCGACTGGCGACAATCCGGCTTGCTGTTCGTCGTCGAGAGGCTTGGTCGAAGGTCTGGCAAACCCGAATCCGTCCTTGCAGCGTTCGCCGGTCGGCCCTTGTTGTGGCGCGCCGTTGGCGCCCCCCGCCTTTCTGCTACTGTATCCGATCTCAGGTGCGCCAAGGCGGCGGAGATCCACGCAACAACCAGCATTGTTCGTGATGCTGCCCAAAGCAAAGACGGGGATGCCAGCACCGCATCCGAAGCCGAACGCTAATATATAAGCTCCCTTTCGTCGGCTGCTTCCCGTATGCCGTGAGGGTCGATCCGGGGACAAAATTAGCGCGTGACGCGCGTATCGCGGATGGGGGGACCCATTCTCTGAAGAGCTGTTGAAAAGCTTGGGGGGTTCGATCCGGTGGAAGTCGGCTGACCGGCGCCTTGCCCCGCGCGGCCAACGTCGCTGCGGGTCGACCGTGAGCGGCCCGCCGTGTATGTCGCCGTCACAGGTGCGCAAAGGCCGGTTTTTCGTCCCGTCGTTCGGGCCGGCCATCGGGTGGCCTACGGCCGACATCGTGCGGTGCCGTCGTCTGATCGCGGTCCCCAGCACGAGCCTCTGGGTGCAATGGTCAGCCCGCACCCGCGTCATCTCGGTGCCGAAACCTTCCAGCCATTGCGGCGTTCCTCTGACCGCGATGGGTGCCCGCGCACGCAGCCGGAGCTCGTCCGGTGCTCTATTAGGAAGAATTTCCGTCCTGTCAGCACGTTGTGGTCAAGTGCCGGGTCAGGCATTTTGACCCCGGCCGTCGGGTTACAAAACCGCTGCACCCACTGTGCTAACCCGGCGAAAAGTTCGTCATCCCATGCCGAGGTCGGCACAAGCGCCAAATTGGCAAAGTCGGCCATCATGGGCAGTGCCGTGGCCCAAATCCAATTGCGCCACCGCTGGCTTCCGGTGACGATCTGAGGCGGCGCTAAAGTCTGCCCGGGGGGTGAGGGAGATCTACACGCGCCTGTGACCCGCAGCGGCGCCATGCGATGATCTGGGCGCGTGATCGGCCGGACGCGGGGCCGACTCGTGCGCCCGTGCGCTGGCGCGATGAGCCGCGTGGTATCCAATTGGTATCCCGAGACTACCGCAACGATTCAGATTGATCGATAAGTCATTGATTTAATTGGTCGGAGCGGCGGGATTTGAACCCACGACCCCCAGTCCCCCAGACTGATGCGCTACCAGGCTGCGCTACGCTCCGACCGCGCGGGGCCGTCAGTTTACCAGTCATGCTGTTCGCCGGCAACGCCGGTTACGGCAGCAACTCCCGCAACGTCTCTAGCTCGCGCAGTGTGTCGGTCAGCAATGCCCGCAGGCGCTCGACTTCAAGATCGGCCTTGGGCCGGGCACTGGTGCGGCCGAATTGAGACGAGGCGGCGGTGGGCGCGAGGCCTGGCATCGGCAGTTCCGGTTCGGAAGGCAGCCCGGCGGCGCGCTCTGCCTCGGCTGCCTCCTGCTCGTCCGCCGGAGCGGGTGGTATGTCATCCGACAGTTTGCCGCCTCCTTCGCGCAGCAGGCGCTGCACGCCTTTGATGGTATAGCCTTGAATATACAAAAGATCTGAAATCCGCCGTAGCAGCGCAATGTCGTCCGGGCGGTAATAGCGCCGGCCACCGCCGCGCTTCAGCGGCTTCACCTGAGGGAACTTGGTCTCCCAGAAGCGCAGCACGTGTTGCGGGATGTGCAGTTCGTCGGCCACTTCGCTGATGGTGCGGAATGCGTTTGGCGCCTTCTTCGGTCGCACGCGGCCGACTGGCGGCACTGTCAGGTCATCAGCCTCGTCGCTCATTCGTCGTCA
Organism: uncultured Alphaproteobacteria bacterium; assembly: GCA_963818775.1. Lineage (GTDB taxonomy): Bacteria > Pseudomonadota > Alphaproteobacteria > Acetobacterales > Acetobacteraceae > JAMXLO01. The sequence goes on from CAWFUF010000010.1 coordinate 101,279, forward strand.
TCCGCGATGGGTGTTGTTCCATTCACGCGCGCCTTCAGCACATTGCTCGGGCGGAACACCAGGACGCGGCGCGGCATTATCGGCACTTCCTGGCCGGTCTTAGGATTCCGCCCTACGCGACGGCCTTTCTGGCGGACAGAAAAGGTCCCAAACCCACTGATCTTGACGGATTCTCCAGATTCCAGCGCGGCGGAAACGCGTTCCAGCACAGTCTCCAGGAGATCGGCGAACTCATTCCGCGACAGGCCGACCTGAGCATAGATCGTCTCGGCCAGATGCGCGCGCGTGACGGTCTGCATCGCAGAACGCTAGGCGCCGGTGCCTCTGCCGTCAAGCAATTAGCAGGCAAAATCAATCAGGATCAGGGCGTTGCGAGGAAGCATCGGCATCGACACGCAGGGTTCACATGCGAACCAGTGCCGAGCCCCATGCCAAGCCGCCTCCCAGCGCCTCCATCAGAACGAGGTCACCCCGGCGAATGCGTCCGTCGCTGCACGCCTCAGCGAGCGCCAGCGGCACCGAGGCGGCCGATGTGTTGGCGTGGCGATCGACAGTGATCACTACCCGCTCCGGGGGAAGGCCAAGCTTGCGGCCCATGGCGTCAATAATGCGGAGGTTGGCCTGATGCGGCACCAGCCAGTCGATGTCCCGCTGCCGTAGCCCATTCGCAGCAAGCGCCTCCTCCACCGCCTCGGCGAGTCGGGTCACCGCGTGGCGAAACACCTCGCGGCCATTCATCATCAGGTGCCCAGGCTTATCGTGGCGTCCGACCGCGCCCTCGACATGCAGGATGTCACCCAGAGTGCCCTGGGCATGCAGGTGAGTCGAAAGAATGCCGCGATCGATGTTGCCACTGCCCTTGCCGGCACGCAGAAGCACGGCACCGGCGCCGTCGCCGAACAGCACACAGGTGCCACGGTCCTGCCAGTTGAGAATGCGCGAGTAGACCTCGCTGCCGATCACCAGCACGCCGTGCGCCTGGCCGGTGCGGATCATGCTGTCTGCGATCGACAACGCGTAGATGAAGCCAGCGCAGGCCGCGGCGATGTCGAAGCCGAATCCGTGGGTCACGCCGAGCGCCGCCTGCACGCGCAGCGCCGTGGCGGGAAAGGCCTCATCCGGCGTGCTGGTAGCCACGATGATCGCATCGACCTCGGCCGGTACGGCGCCGGCATTCGCAAGCGCGGCGCGCGCGGCTTTGGTGCCCATGAATGCTGCCGTCTCGTGCGCTGCCGCGATGTGGCGCTGGCATATGCCGGTGCGCTCGCGGATCCACTCGTCCGATGTATTGACCGAGTGTGCGAGCTCGTCGTTGCTGACCACGCGCTCGGGCAAATAGGCGCCGACACCGGCGAGGATCGAGCGAATGGCCATTGTCTTCCCTAAGGCGCGGTGGCGAGGCGCGCGCCGGTGCTGCCTTCCTTCTCTGACGCGCTGTTCTTCGCTGTCAGCGCCATCAATTCGCCGATTCGGGTCAAGTCCTCGCGAATGTGGTCGTTGAACCGGTGCACCACCATGTCCATTGCCACGTCCACCGCATGGGCGAAGCCCTCTGCGTCGGTGCCGCCGTGCGACTTCACCGCGACCCCATTCAGCCCGAGCATGACCGCACCATTGTAACGGCGCGGATCCAGCCACTCGCGCAACCGCTCGAGTGAAGGGCGCAGCAGCAGATAGGCGAGCTTCGCTGTGAGGCTGCTGCGGAACACCTGGCGCAGCAGGTCGCCGATCAGCTTGAGCGCACCCTCGCCGGTCTTCAGCGCAACGTTGCCCGTGAATCCGTCGGTCACGACGACGTCGGTGGTGCCGGCGGCTATGTCGTGGCCCTCAACGAAGCCGACGAACTGCGGCGCGACGTGGCTGGCGCGGAGCGTCTCGGCTGCGAGGCGCAGCGTGTCGTCGCCTTTCAGCTCTTCGGAGCCGACGTTGAGAAGACCGATGGAGGGAGCGGTCAGCCCGAGGACGGTTCGTGCGAACACGTCGCCCATCACGGCGAACTCGACCAGGTTCCGCGCGTCGCAATGCACGTTGGCGCCGAGGTCCAGCAGCACCACGTCGCCGCGCGCCGAAGGGCCGATCGCGGCCATGGCGGGACGGTCGATGCCGGGCAGCGTCTTGATGACGATCTTGGCGAGGGCCAGGAGGGCGCCGGTGTTGCCGGCGGTGACCACGCCGGATGCCTCGCCGCTGGCCACCGCGTCGATCGCGACGCGCATCGAGGAGCCGCGGACGCGGAGTGCGGCTGTGGGTTTGGTGTCGTTGCCGATCGCCTCCGGCGCGTGGCGGATGTCGCAGGCCGCAGCCGCGCGTTTGTGACGCTGGAGCAGCGGGGTGAGTTGGATCTCGTCGCCGACCAGCAGGAAGCGGGCGCCGGGGTGCCGTTCGGCAGAGATCTCGAGTTCCTCGACGACCATGGAAGGCGCGCGATCGCCGCCCATGGCGTCCACGGCCAACGTGTAGGTCGCGGTCAAGGGAGGAGAAGGACCACGCCGCGTCCGGGCGTCAGGCGCGAACAGCGCCCTTCAGGGCATCCCCGGCAGGGACGACTTCGCGCCCGTCATAGTAGCCACAATGGCTGCAGACGTGGTGCGGCCGCTTCAGTTCGCCGCAATTCGGGCATTCGGCATGCGCCTCGCGGGGAAGCGCCTCGTGACTGCGACGCATGCCGCGGCGGGACGGCGAGGTCTTTCGCTTGGGAACGGCCATGGGACAACGCCCCTCCGGTCTTTGGTGACGCCCCACGACCCGGCTAAGGGAGGCAGGGACGGTCACAATAGGTCAACAGTGCCAGGATCGGGGCGTCTAGCAGAGGGTCCGGCGGGTCGCAAGGGAGGCCGTGGGGACCGACCCCCTTGGATAGTACTTGACGACGCGTGTAAATATTCCACCGGGCAGTGCCCACAAGCTCGACCTTGCCGCACCTGACGCGCAAGGCGGCGTTCAGCCGCAACCGCATGACGGCCAGCCCAACTCATGGCTTTACAAACCGACTGTTTCCCTGATGGATGCGGCCGCCATCACGAGGGTCAGCCCATGAGCACTGCCGTCTCGAAGCCCCGCGGCCGTCATTTCTTTGCCAATCCCGGCCCGACCAACATCCCGGACAGCGTGCTGCGCGCCATCGACCGGCCGTCGATCGATTTCCACGACCCGGACTTCCGTGAGGTCTACGACGCGTGCTTCGAGGGCGTGAAGCGCGTGCTGCGAACCAAGCACCGTCTGTTCATGTATTCGAGCTCGGGGCACGGCGCGTGGGAGGCGTCGCTGACCAACCTGCTGTCACCTGGCGACGCAATCCTGTTGCTGGAGTCCGGTTATTTTTCCGACGAATGGGCGAAGATGGCTCGCGCGCTGAAGGTCGAGGTCCGCCCGGTTGCCGCCGACTGGCGCCATGGCGTTGATATCGCCGGCGTGAAGGCTGCGCTGGCCGCGGACACCAGGCACGCTATCAAGGCGGTGTGCGTGGTGCACAACGAGACCGCGACCGGGATGTTCATCCCGCTCCCCGAGCTGCGCGCGGCGATCGATGAGACGAAGCACCCGGCGCTCTTGCTGGTCGATACCATCTCGTCGCTGGGATCGCTCGACTTCCGGATGGACGAGTGGAAGATCGATGCCGTAGTCGGCGGCAGCCAGAAGGGACTGATGCTGCCCACCGGCCTGAGCTTCACTGCGGTCTCCCCCAAGGCCATGGATTCACACGCGAATGCAAAGCTGGGCCGCTACTACTTCGACTGGACAACGATGCTCGCGCGCAATCCGCAGAGCTTCGTTGGCACCATCCCGGTGAACATATTCTATGGCCTGAAGGAATCGTTGCGTCTGCTGGAGGAGGAAGGACTGGCCAATGTGTTCGCTCGCCATCACCGTCTGGGCGAGGCGGTGCGACGCGCGGTGCAGGTCTGGGCTGGCAACAACGGCCCGCAACTGTTCTGCACCAATCCAGGCCGGTATTCCGATTCGGTGACCGCGGTACTGATGCCGGAGGGCCACGATGCCGAGGCGGTTCGGCGGTCGGCGCGGCAGCGGTTCAATGTCTCGCTCGGTGGGGGCTTGGGCAAACTGGGCGGCAGGGTGTTTCGCATTGGCCATCTCGGCGACCTGAATGAGCCGATGGTGCTGGGGGCGCTGTCGGCAGTCGAGATGGCGCTGCGCATCAACGACGTCCCGCACGGCAAAGGCGGCGTGGATGCGGCGATGGACTACCTGGTGGCGGTTTAGCCGGCGCTGCGGGTCGCCCCCCTCCCCCTCCCGCGAGGGGAGGGGGAGTCAAGGAGGTCAGGTACGACCGGGAACCGATACGACGGCGCCGGTCGTCACCTTGTTGTTCGCCGACGCCAGGAACCGGATGGTGGCGGCAATCTCGTCAGGTTTCGGCCATGCCCCGTGGTCGGCCTTTGGCATGGCGGCGCGGTTGGCCGGCGTGTCGATGATCGACGGCGCTATCGCGTTCACCAGGATGCCGCGCCCGGCTACCTCGGCCGCCAGCGCCTGAGTGAAGGCGGCCACAGCGGCCTTGCTTGCGGCATAGGGCGCCATGCCTGCGCCAAGCCGTGGTTCGATGCCCGGGCGCGCGGCTACATTGACGATGCGGCCCCCAGCTGGCCCGAAGTTCTGCACCGCGGCGCGACAACACAGGTAGCAGCTCACGAAATTCATGTTCATCATGTGCAGCATACCGGCCTTGTCGGTATCGGCCACGCCACCCATGGCGAAGCCGCCGGCGATGTGGATCGATGCCCACAGGTCGGTCACGCCGTCGTAAAGACGGGCGACGTCGTCCTCATTCGTCAGCTCGCAGCGGGGGACCAGCGTAACGCCGTCCTTGTGGGGAAACGTCGTAGCTTCCGCCTCGACGACAAACGGAACACGGCAGCGTGCGCCGGACGCGAGCAATGTGCCCACCACGGCGCGGCCGAGAGCGCCGGTACCGCCCGTGACGATGACGGTCTGATTGGCGAACTGCATCTGGGTCTCCGTTGTTTTGCGGCGCGAGCCGCATAGCAACGGGAAAACCCCCGGAGATCAAGAAGCGGAAGAGCCTTACCGCGTCAGGCGGCGACGGCGAACGCGTCCAGTTTCCAGCCGGCAGCCGCCATGGAGCGCTGCAGGACCGCCATGAACCGGCGGGTCGCCTCCATCCCTCCAGTGCGCGGCCACGACCGCCCGGTGAAATGCTGGCCCAGCAGGTCGAGCAGCTTCTCACGTTCGGCCTTGTCGAGCCCGCCGTCCGGTGTGGCGTCGCCATAGAACCGGTTCAGGTCAGCGACGAGACCTGAATCCGTTTCGATGATCAGTCGCAGGGCTTCATTTGAGGGGGGGACCATGCGGCGGTTCTCAAGTTCCCATCGGCAGCAGGCCAGTGGGGCGGAAAGCAGGGTGGACAATTGCATCTCCTGGGGCCGGGTGTATGCAGGTTGCAGCTCAATCGAGCCGATATGGGTTTGCGACGCCCGTCCGTCCAGCCGTGAAATTTGCCGTGACCTAGACGAATGGCAAGTTGGTCGGTGACCACAAGGGTTAGCTCTCAAGACGCTCAATATCCGCGCCACATGCGGCAAGCTTCTGCTCGACCGCCTCGTAGCCGCGATCCAGGTGGTAGACCCGGTTGACCATCGTCTCCCCCTGCGCCGCCAGTCCCGCCAGAACCAAAGAGACCGAGGCCCGTAGGTCGGTCGCCATCACCGGCGCGCCCGACAGCGCTGGCACACCACGGACGATCGCCGATGCGCCGTGCACATTGATGCGAGCTCCCATGCGGTTCAGCTCCGGCACGTGCATGAAGCGGTTCTCGAAGATCGTCTCGGTGACCATGGCGGCGCCCTCTGCCACGGCCATCAGCGCCATAAACTGCGCCTGCATGTCGGTGGGGAAGCCGGGATATGGTTCGGTCATCGCGTCGGCGCCGTGCAGCCCATTCAACCGACGCACCCGTAGGCCGTCGGGCTGCTCCAGGATTTCCACTCCGGCCTCGCGCAGGGTGCGCACTGTGGCGCCGAGGTGCTCCAGCCTGGCCTTGGTCAACAGCACCTCACCACCGGTGATGGCGGCGGCGCAGGCATAGGTGCCGGTCTCGATCCGGTCCGGAATAATCGCGTGTTCCGCGCCGTGCAACTGGGCGACGCCGTCGATGGTCAGCCGATCGGTTTCGATGCCCTCGATGTGGGCGCCCATCGCGATGAGGCAGCGCGCCAAGTCGCCTATCTCCGGCTCGCGCGCGGCGTTAACCAGTACGGTGCGGCCGTCGGCCAGCGCCGCAGCCATCAGCAAATTCTCGGTGGCGCCGACCGAGGTCGAGGGAAAGATGACGGTGGCGCCGCGAAGCCTGCCATCTGCCCGCGCATCTATGTACCCGCCCTCCAGAGTGATGCGGGCGCCTAGCTGTTCGAGGCCCTTCAGATGTAGATCGATCGGGCGGGCGCCAATGGAACAGCCGCCAGGCAGTGAGACCCTCGCCTCGCCGACCCGCGCGAGCAATGGTCCAAGCGCCAGGAAGGAGGCGCGCATCTTGCGCACAATATCGTATGGCGCCTCGGTGTTGGTGATGGCGCCGCCCAGCGACAGAACTCGTCCGTCGTTGCCGACCGGCTCGACCGCGATGCCGTGCTGCGTGAGCAGCAGCGACATCGTGGTGACGTCCTCGAGCTGAGGCACGTTCGACAGCACCACGCGCTGGTCGGTCAGCAGGCCGGCGGCCATCAGGGGGAGAGCGGCATTCTTGGCGCCGCCGATGATGATCTCGCCTGAGAGCGGCCTGCCGCCGCGGATACGAATACGGTCCATCGTTCACATCCTCGGCAGGGCGACGCCGCGCTGACGCATGTATTTGCCGGACTTGTCGGCATAGCTGATTTCGCAGGGTTCGTTGCCTTGCAGGAACAGGAATTGGCAGATGCCTTCGTGCGCGTGGATCTTCGCGGGCAGGGGAGTCGTGTTGGAGATCTCGATGGTCACCTGGCCTTCCCATTCCGGTTCGAGCGGCGTGACGTTCACGATGATGCCGCAGCGCGCGTAGGTGGATTTGCCGAGACAGATCACCAGCACGTCGCGCGGGATGCGGAAATACTCGACGGTGTGGCCCAGGGCGAAACTGTTGGGCGGGATGATGCAGGTGTCGGTTGTGCGGTCAACGAAGCTGCTCGGGGCGAACGCCTTCGGATCGATGACTGCCGAGTCGATGTTGGTGAAGATCTTGAACTCGTCGGCGACGCGGGCATCGTAACCGTATGAAGACAGGCCATAGCTGATGACGCCCTCGCGCTTCTGCGCCTCGACGAATGGCTCGATCATGCCCTGCTCCTGTGCCATCCGGCGGATCCAGCGATCGGACATCACGGGCATTGAGCGGCGACTCCGAGGAGGAGGGGTGCAATGGCCGTCTAGCGCAGACGTGCAGGCGAGGGCAAACAGACTTACGGGCGCCAGGCGCGTGCCACGTGGTGCGAGCGATCACTCCTGCTTGGGCTTTTCCCTTGCCCGTGCCTGATCCTTGCGCTTTTGCAGGTTTGTGCGCAGGGCATCGGCCTCGCGTTTCTTGCGCGCGATGAGCCTAGGGCTTGGATTTGCTGGGCGGGGACGCGGCGGCGGGTCCTTGTCCATGCGACGGATGATGGCGGCTTGACGGCCGAGGTCAATCGGCTGGCGTCCTTCAGTTCTTGCCCGGCTCGGTAGTGTCTGTGGAGCTCGCCAGAACACGCCGGAGGGCCGCGAATTCCGGACCGGGACCATCGATGCTCAGAAAGTCGTCCACATCGGTATCGGTCGCACGCCCCCCGGATGAGGCATTGGGTTCATGTCGAACGAAAGTGCGTCCGGTATCGGTATGACGAACCAACGACCAGCGGTCGCCGTTGGAACTACGGTAAATGTGGGCGACTGAGACTGTCATGACAATGCTCCTCGTCTCGACTGTGGCCGCCTCATGGGGCGCAAATTAGCCCCAGGGCGCAGCTTCGAGCAGAGGGTCAATCGGCGATTCGGTGCCGCCACCGGCAGCACCGATCGTAGCTCAGACTGTCTTCAGATTTGTCGCCGAGGTCTTGCCCTGCTGGCCGCGCTCGAGGTCGAAACTGACCTTTTGGCCCTCGTTGAGCCCGGTGAGACCAGCGCGCTCCACTGCCGAAATGTGGACGAAGACATCCTTCGACCCATCATCCGGCTGGATGAAGCCATAACCCTTCTGTGAATTGAACCATTTGACCGTGCCTTCCGACATCGCGTCTTCCTCCATGCAATCCGGCGATCCACACCGTGTGGACCGGAATGCTTTTCAAATTGGGAGCACCGAAGTGCGACGAGGTCGCGTAGGCAAGGTACGATACACCACGCTGAAAAGCGCCGTTGCTGGCATATAGGGAATTGGGTGCAGCTTTGCCAGACAAAAATCCTTGGATCAGGTGCTGACGCGTTGCGGCAGCGCCGGCTGCGCGACGCTTGTCCTCGCCTCTAGCAAAGCCTGATTAAGCTGCGCGACTGCGTCCACCTTCGCAGTCTGGTTAACGGCGGCAAATTCGGCAGCGAGTTTGTCCAGAGCGAGCTCGAACAGGTTGCGCTGGCTGAAGCTGCTGCCCGAGCCGTCTCCGGCGCTCTGGAGGTCCCGAACCACCTCGGCCAGCGAAGCGAGGTCACCAGAGTTAATTTTGGTCAGATACTCCTGAGCGCGCTTGGCCCACATGAGCCGGCTCGCCCGAGGCCTGCCTCTCACTCTGGTCAATGCCTCAGCCAATTGCTTGCGACTGGCCAATTTGCGTAGACCGGCAGCACGTGCCTGTGCCACTGGCACGCGCAGAGTCATCTGGTTCTCATCGAACGAGATGTGGATCAAATTCAACCGATGTCCGGCAATTTCCTCAAAGCCCACGCGGTCGATCCTGCCGACGCCATGCGCGGGATAGACGACGGCGTCGCCTTTGCGAAATGGGTCTGCATCTGTGGGTTTGATCTTCGACGCTGTGGCCTTGAGGGCGGCCGTAACCATCGCATCAGTCATTGGTGTCGCAGCCACCCGCGTTTACCTTCTCGTTCGTTGACATGCTGATATGGCGCTTTTTGCGACAAATGCATCGGGACAGGTCGATAATCACCCACGATTAATCCCGACGCGGTGGACCTGGTCAGGAAGCCACGTTGGTCCGTTCGCGCGCTGCTCTGACATTGGCGCGCCGTATCGCCGCACGGTTGCGCTCATTTTGCAGGCGCAATCCTTCCCGCAAAAGCAGCGGCGTCGCTGGCGGCGCCTGCTTTCCGGTCGACTGCGGAGACCACGGGCTGGCAGCGCGCATCATGTGCTGGGCCTGCACGATCCAGGCGTTTGCCTCATGCTCGCTGGCGAATCCCTCTATCGTGGTTCGGGAGCCGCCAGGTTTTGCCATCTCCACGTCGAAGCGATGCTTCGCTCGCGGGATCACCCGATAGGACGTATCAACCATGCCATAAGATGGCACGTATCGCCGTGCGTGGCAGCCCCCAAAAGGATAAACTGCTATTCTGGGCGGTGCGTCATGCGGTTAAGGCTAGGGACCTGCCGAAAAACTCGCTCCGCGGCTGTGCACAGGAGCTGCCAGGCGAGGTCGACCTCATGGGACATCCCAAGTCGAACATTTGGCCGATCTGGACGAGATGCTTGCACCCGAACAGATGGAAACGCGCGATCCGATTGTTTGCCCTGTAGTCCCGACGCCTTCACGGCGGGGCTCGGATCGGCTCCGGCTGGATCGACCTGACGAGGTGCGATTGTAGGCCACAACTTCGCGCCCGTCGCCCAAAGGCGCTTCAGTCAGGGTTGACATCCCTCTTTCGCGACGCCGGTTTGTTGGTGGCACTGCGTGGGTCATATTGGCCATGGCAACCCGAGATGAAGAGTGCTAAAAGTTGTGTCGGCGAAATAACACATCACGCAACGACACGGCTGCGTCGACCGCTAAACGCCGCTCGGCTGGAATATTTCGAGAGCAGAAGCGCTGAAGTCTAACTGGCCATGGTCGGGGCGATCTTGCGTCGCAACGGTAGCCGGATGCGGCTACCCAGTTGAATTCCGGAAGGATCAAGACAGTTCCAGCGAAGGGCGATCGGTTTGGCGCACGCTTTGCAAGGGAGGCGCCCAGCAGCCGAATGGGTGCGACTTGTATTCAAACCGTTCATCACCAAATAAAAGGCAGATTTCCACTACCATGGTCCGGATCAGGCCCTGCGTCAGCTGAATGGCTGAGCGAGCGCCCCATGAGCCCGGAGGGTTTTGGCGACCAAGACGCGGAGACCCCCTGGCATCTCATGTCGGCGCGATTTGATCTGATGGGTCATGCCTGCCTGGGCCGGAAGCGACTCCCGACAAAGGTTGATCCGCGTCCCTCGCCTTGCGGTGACCACCTGCAACAAGGAACAGATCAATGAGCACGGTGCCTGAGGGCCAGGACGACCAGCCAGACCGAGACGCCGACGCACGGGCTGACGCAATGAAGGCCCAGTTGCGGAAGGACGTTGAGTTGTGGTCGAGGGCGCGTAACGAGACTTCCCCCCGGGATGCTGTCGAGCCGAGTGCTCCGGTGGTCAGGCCGACTTCGCCCAAGCCGGCCCCCCGAGCCAGGACCCCGAAGCGCGCGCCGCCCGCGCCGGCGCCGGCAGGTGCAAAATCAAAACCCTATTCGATGTCGTACGACGGAAGCACGACTGCCGAATACATTCAGTACATGATCGACCGGGGAGCCAAGTGAACTGGGTCTCCTTCGAAGTCGCGGGAGGCGGCCTGGTTGCGGTGCAATTGCAACATATCGTTGCAATATACGACGAGCAGGGCGTTGTGAAACTTGCAACGACAGCCGCTGGTGTGCACGTGCTCAAGGACACCACCGTCCAACGGGCTGTTATGGTTGCCTCCGCCGCGGCTGACGCGGAAGCGGCGAGAAGCGAATAGGGAGCGGTCATGCGAACGGCGTTCGAATATGACGGCCAGATAGCCTACGATCTCGAGGAATTCTGCAAGGATTACGGCCACCCAGCGGGTCAATTGTTCACATTTGAGGTTACCCATGACGCGGTGACCTACGTGTATGCGAACGTCGAGGGCACGGTTTGTGCCAGCCAGGTTGTCTTCGACCTCAATGGAGAAGACTTGGTGGACACACGAAAAGCTCATTGAGGCAAATGATCGTGTCCGTGGCCCGACGCCTCGGATTGTCCAATCGTCGATGAATGTGCGGTTGGTATCGAACAGCGATGACAAGGCCATCGCAATCCGTGACCATATTCTGACTCTCTTGCGGCACGACGGTGCCGTGCAAATTCAGCGCGACACGGTGCGGTTGACCGAGCTTCGGATGGGCGTCTGGGCGTTTCGGCATTGGACACCGTTCAACGAACTCGGCCGAGAGGAGGCATCGTCGCCTGGCTATCGTCACGCCATCGAGCGACAGCGTACCAAGCAGGCGCTGCCGTACGGGCTGGACGTTTGGCATGGAGCGAAGGTGCTCCGCATCCTGTGGGCGGAAGACGGAGTGATCGAAGTGGCGAGCTTTGTCCGGGGACCCTGGGAAGACGAGGTCCTCACGCTTCAGCCGCGCCATCAGCGCGTGCAACCAGACACTCAATGAGCTACGAACAGACAATGGCAGATGCAATCTACAGAGTGATCCATAGGGAAGATGACAGCTTCTCTGTCGAGATAACCAGATCTGGGGTCCTGCCTCAGACGGCAGTCGGCTTCGCGACCGAGGCCGAGGCCAATGACTGGGTCGCGCAGGACAAGAGGCTGTGGCAAGCCGCTGACCCCTTCAGGACACCGGCCGGCCGGAGGTGGCGTGGGGTCTGACTGCGGTAACGCGGCGGCTGGCGCCAACGGATCGTCGGTGCGCCGTCGTGCGGTCGCCTGGTTCACACGCAGGAACTATTTGCAGCATCGTGCATTGGATCCTGGGGGGCTGCCTGCGACATTCGACGAATGGCTGGCGCATACTGAAGGTGGCCTGACGCGAGCAACGCCAGTTCTCCGGGTTGTTATCGACCCGGTTCAATTCTCGACATGGTGCCGTGCCGCCTCTTGCGAGGCTGATGCCGCTGCACGGGCAGCCTTTGCTCAGATCGTGGCCAGGGCGGCCAATCGCAGGATTTAATGCCGGCGTGAGGCGGTGTACCGCGGAAACCAGAATTCAGGTGATAGACGCGCTTGCCGGCAGCATCGTAGCTTCGCTGAGGCGCGAATAAATCAGCTCCAGCAGTCTCTCCCGGGCACGTAGGGCAATATCCTCCAGCGACGGCGTTTGCGCCAAGCGCTCCCTGGCATAGCGGCGGACTTCCTCCAGAGTGGGCACCACTGGCAGATCGACCTCGCTCCAGAATGTCTCCGCATGGGTCCGGGCGGATGAAATACGCGCCTTCAATTCAGCCCAGCGAGGCGTGTGCGCCAAAGCCTCGTACACTTGATTGGCAATCTGATTGATCGGGAAGGACGCAGCGATCTGCCCGGCAACCTTGTCGATGACCTGCCGTCCGAGTTTGTGGTCACCTCGAATGACCGCCTTGGGCGGAACGTGGAGATCCCAGACAAATCCGGCCCAGGACAGGACGCGCAAGGTATAGTACGTGGGATCGTATTCCCACCAGCGGAAACCCTGACGAACCGACGCCTGATAAGCGTGATGGTTGTTGTGCCAGCCTTCGCCCATCGTCAGCAGTGCCAGCAACCAATGGTTCCTGGACTGGTCGCCTGTCACGTAGCGTTGGCGCCCTATGACATGGGCGAGCGAATTGATACTGAAGGTCGCGTGCCAGACCGCGACGGTGCTCCAGCAGAAGCCGACAGCCAGTCCTGGCCAACCGGCGAGCAACCATGTCGCAAAGGCGAGCACCGCCGCGGGCAGGTAGGGCTGCCGATTGAGCCACACAAGATCCTTGTACCGGGCGAGGTCGCGGACGGCCGAATAGTCCGTCACGTCATTCCGCGGCACGAAGATCCAGCCGAGATGGGCGTAAAGGAAGCCATGCTGCGCCGGTGAATGGACATCGGCCGCCGTGTCCGAGTGCTTGTGATGCTGACGGTGCTTCGCGGCCCACCACAGGATGCCGCGCTGGGCCGAAGTCTGCGCGACGAAAGCCAGACAGAACTGAAAAACGCGCGAGGTGCGGAAGGCGCGATGGGCGAAGTAGCGATGGTAGCCTGCGCCGATGGCGAAGATCCGCACCAGATACAGCACGGCTGCCAACACGATTGCGCGCCATGTCAGACCAGTCCAGAAGACGGCAAGGCACCCGACATGGATCAGCACAAAACCGATGCTGGAGGGGTAGGCGATGTCGTCTGAGTTTGTGCCCGACGTCATGGGACAGATCCTCTTCTGGACTCCGATGTCATGCCGCCGTCCGAAGTTTGGCTGAGCGGTGCGTCCGTCGGCGCCTGTTTGGCGAACGATTGACGTTCGGCGGCAATGGTCCGCGCGGCGCCTGAACGGCCGCTGGCGAACCTCCCGCGATATGAATTGCCGTTCCGGTCATGCGCTCGATCGCGAGCAGTGTAGCACGATCGGCAGCATCACAAAACGATATTGCCACGCCGCTGGCGCCGGCGCGCGCGGTCCGGCCGATGCGATGCACATAATCTTCTGGTTGCGCGGGCAGATCGAAGTTGATGACATGCGAAATGCCCGTCACGTCAATGCCGCGCGCTGCGATGTCGGTCGCGACCAGCACACGTGCGTTGCCGCTGCGAAACTGTTCGAGCGCCTTCTGCCGCGCCGGCTGGCTCTTGTTGCCGTGCAGCGCGCTTACCCGAACGCCGCCGGTATCAAGCGATTCTGCGACGCGATCGGCGGAACGCTTCGTACGGGTGAAAACGATGACCCGCGACAATGCAGGATCCCTCAGCAGGCGGTCCAGCAGCGCACGCCTACCTGCCGGCTCGACGAAATGCACGTATTGCTCGATCGGCAGTTGCTCCGGGGCGCTCCGGGCGACATCTACTCGCACCGGGTTCCGTAGCAGGGTCTCGGCAAGCCTGGCGACCTCCGCTGGCATGGTTGCCGAGAACAGTGACGATTGGCGTTCGACCGGTAGTGCGGCGACGATACGGCGAACATCACGAATAAATCCGAGGTCAAGCATGCGGTCCGCCTCGTCGAGCACGAAATGGCTGACCGCGTTCAGCTTCAACTCGCCGGTGCCCATCAGGTCGCAGACGCGGCCTGGCGTGCCGACCACGATGTCGGCGCCCGCGCGCATTCGCTGCACCTGCATGAAGCGGCTGACGCCACCAAGGATGGCAACGATGCGCCACCTCTGTCCGCCGAGCGAGCGCAGGCTTTGCTCGATCTGCAATGCGAGTTCGCGCGTCGGCGCCAGGATCAGGGCACGTGTGCCATAGCGATGCGGCGGCAGCTGATTGCCCGCCAGGTGCTGGAGCATCGGCAGAGCGAATGCAGCCGTCTTGCCGGTGCCGGTCTGGGCGATACCGAGCAGATCGCGTCCGGCGAGCAGGTGAGGAATAGCGTTTTCCTGGATCGGGGTCGGTTGAAGGAAATGCGCCCTGTCGAGGGCGCGAAGAAGAGGCTCGGCGAGGCCGAGGGCGGCAAAGGTGTTCAATGACACGAAGATAGATGCTCCAGCGCTCGCCACCGCGCGTTCATGACGGCGGCAAAGGGCGAGTGCCTTGATGTTCGCCTGCCCGCGCGACAATGGGGCGAACGCGTTGCAAATGAGGTTCCGGGAGGGCACGCAGTCTCTTCGACCCAGTGCCAATCACGCATTCACGGATTGCGTTCTATATCGCCAACGTGCCTGCCAGTGCAAGGGCGCATCGGACGGCGAGCGGCTACCCGCGGGTGAATCGCGCAATTTTCTTTTGGCCCCGGGTCCTGTAATGCCGTTGCGGCTCCCCATCTTAATTTTGCAGCACTTACCGATGGGAGGAGATCAGTCCTCTCACAGCGTGAAAAGAAAACCCTATGCAAATCCCAGTTTGGCTGAAGCCCGGACTCTGGGGCGCGGCCCTCGGCGCGATCGCTCTGGCCATAGTCGGTTTCTCGCAACTCGGGTGGCGAACGGCAACCAGTGCCGATCAACTCGCCCAGGATCGGGCGGAAACCGCTGTCGTCGCAGCACTTGTGCCATTCTGCGTTGCGAAGGCCCAGGAAAGCACCGAACAGGTGGCGCTCGCCAAGTTCCGAGCCGAGCAGTCCTCCTTCTCGCGGAGCGACCTCGTGAGCCAGGCCGGTTGGGCGACGTTCGGGGTCGCAAAGACTCCCGACAGCGCGCTGGCGCGTGCCTGCTCAGTGAAGCTCTATGAGACGAAGACCAGTTGAGGGATGGGACGGCCGCCAGCGGTACCCGTTCGGTCTCGACGGTGCTCGGATTTGAGCTCCTTGGAGAAGATGCATGAACAGGAACCGACTGAGCAGACCGTCACTCAAGATCACGCGTCAGGCCGATCAGAATCGGGCCACCCACTTCATCGTTGAGGTATGGAACCCGTTCACCAGTGCCTATCAGTTGGCCGGTTCGGTCGAGGATGGGTTGGCACGCGTTGGCAAGTTGGCCAATCTGATCGGTAGTATGTGGTTGCAGCGACACCCGAAGCGGGATGTCCTTGTCGATGTGCCCGATCCTGTCGCGACAGACGGAAAGCGGTGGGCAGAATTCCGGATCAACGCGACCACATTCAGAAGCTACGATACGCGATATGATGATCGGCCGGGCTGGGCGAGGGCGACCGGAATGACCCAGGCCGCCGCGACAACGTGCACGAGGGTGGGCTATGCACCCCCGGTCGCCGCCACCGGATCCTGACCTCCCCGGGGGTATAGGCGACCAACGCAACACCGGTCGCAAGTCATGTCCAACGGCGCGACGCACAACTTCCCACACCAACACTGCAGCCGAGGCCTCCGCAGACCGTGCTCTGCATCTGTTGGCCGTTCTGCTTTCTCAGCCGGGGCCTTGGTTAATGCGCAAGGCCATTTGCGATTCCATAATGTCGTTTGGCACGCGCTCATTCTTTGCGGCGCCAGCCTGGCCTGTGAAACTGAAGCCGCCCAACCGTGGTCAGAAGGCGGGCATCAGCGGAATGGGCACTTCGTGCTCCTCGACGCTTCGCACGCCCGGAACGTTTTCTGCCGCGACGCGCGCGGCCTGTCGCCGCTCTTCGGGCTCGTCCGACCCGAACCACAGATGCACGACGCCGTTGTTGACGATAACATCCTGCGCCCAGAGCTTGGTTGCCCATGGTTGCTTCTCCAGTTCCGCAAGGAGCCGCGCGCGGATCGCGCGATCGTCGGCGTCGGCAGCGGGCAGGGGGGCATTCGTCGTCGCCGCGGCCAGCGCGCGCACCAAATTCGCGCGACTGATGATGCCGATGACCTTGCCATCACGTATGACCGGCGCGCGCTTGATCCGCTTCGTCTCGAGCAGCGTGGCAATATCGGCAAGATCAGTGTCCTCGCTGACCGTGGCGACATCGCGCGTCATGATATCCTTGACCGTGCGGCCATGTGATTTGACGTAATCACGGGCGAGTTCCGAGGCAAAGTGTTCGAGCCACCACGAGCGCCGCCTCTGAGTGCGACGCTCCGTGCCGAGTTCGGTGCGGTGCAGCAGATCTCCCTCGCTGACGATGCCGACCATTCCACCGGTCTTATCGACAACGGGGACGCCGCTGATGTTGCGTTCTGACAGTAGTTTGGCCAAGTCCTGAACCGATATATCCGGATCGACTGTGATCACGTTGGGCGTCATCACGTCTGTCGCGCGCATGAGTACCTCCCGAGTGTTATGTTTGGCCAACTTTCCCCCCGAGGTCCGGCGCTGGCGAGCGCCATTCGCTGTTCTTCGGCCGCCCATTGCAGCGCTCGGGACGAGACCTCGGCATGATACTCTCTTTCAGCCTCGCGACAATCAGGATCGAGGCCGCCGTGGCCTGTCGGCATCACGCGCAGGCCGGCGGACGCATCCTCAAGCTGCCGCGCGCGTCGTCTTCCTGTGACCGGTGGCCAATGCAGCAAGCCCAGCCGCGTCCAGGGGCGGTCCATCGCCACGCCAGGCGATATGCAGGTCGGGGCGCAGCAAGAACACCGCGGCACCGTACACGTGTCGCACGCGTGCCTCGTCGAGACGAAGGACCTTGAGCGGTGCACCGAGGGCGCGGAATGACGCCTCGAGCGGAGCGGTGTCGCAGTTGCCGCGAAGGTCGAGCAGCGTGTAGTCATCCCCGAGTACGTCCTGCATCGCGCGCCCGTCCTTTAGCCACATATGCGGGATACGGACGCCAGGGCGCGCATGCGGCGTGTATTTGCTGGTCTCCCACTCCGCGACATTGCCAGGCTCATCGGCGATCAGCGGCGAGCCGGCGTACGAATACGCGGACTCCACGCCGACCATGCCGTGCATGCGCCGATGGTTGACATCGAACGATGCTGCCAGCTTCCGGCGTACTTCGTCTCCTTCGGGCGTATCTTCGTACACCGCTGGGGTGACCAGCGCCCGCCAGATCGGCACGCCTGCGGCGGCCCAGCCCGCCGCGGCGACATTGCGTACGCCGATTGGCCTGCGCTCCTGCTCGTACCCGTCGAGCAGGCCGGGACCGCCCCAACCGTTGATCACGCCGGCGAGCTTCCACGACAGGTCGAAAGCGTCGCCGACTCCGGTGTTCATGCCGAGGCCGCCGGTCGGAATAACCAGATGGATCGAATCGCCGGCAAGAAACACGCGCCGATCACGGTATCGCTCCGCGACCAGAAGGTGATGACGCCACGGAATGACGTGACGGATCTCGAAATTGCAGGGAAAGCCAATCAGGTCTCGGATAACCGCCGCGAAATCGGTATCGGGTGGCAGCGACGAGTGCAGAGTGAATTCCTTGCGGTCGCCCTGTGCGACCATGCTGGAGCCGGCCATGTCGGCAAACTGGTAATGGCGTCCCCTGCCGGTCACGATTCGCTCATACAGGGTATCCGAACGGAAGATGACCTGAACGAGCTCGCGGATGCCGCCGCGGCCTTCGAGCCTGATGCCGAGCTTCTTGCGGACAGTGCTGGTCCCACCGTCGCAGCCTGCAAGGTACTTGCAACGCAGCGTCCCCTCGTCGCCGTCGACAGTGCGGGCGTGAACCGTCACGCCGCTCTCGTCCTGGTCGAAGCCGATCAATTCGCAGCCGTAGCGCACCGTAACATTGGGCGTCCCCTCGGCCACTTCCTTCAGCAGTGGCTCGAGCTTGTTCTGCGAGACCAGTTGATACGGCTCGAGCAGCCAGGCACCGTTGGGGGACTCGGCAATCTGCTTGCGACGCTCCGTCACGGACGGGTATCTCAGGACCGTGATCGGTGGGTCGCTGAGGCGGGTGGTCAGAAACACATCCATTGGGTTGTCGGGTGGATAGCCCAATGCGCGCACCCGGTCGACGATGCCGATCCGGCGATAGAACTCCATCGTGCGTGCATTCGAGCGGTCCATCTTCGGCCACGGCAAGGTGGTCGGGTGACGCTCCATGAGCAGGCACCTGACGCCGCGCCGGCCGAGATCTATGGCGAGCGTCAGCCCGACCGGACCGGCACCCGCGACGATCACGTGATACGCCGCGGGTGGGGAATCCGAGGACACGCTGTCAGGCCGGCGGTGCTATCAGGAAGACCTTCGACGAGTTGAAGATCCAAGTGTCGACGAAGCCGGTCACCTTCGGCTTGCGCTCAAGCGCGCTCAGCGCCCCAGTCAGGCACATCCAGTTGAGGAGTTCCTGCTGTCCGCTGTTCTCGACGGCATGCGTCGTGTAGCTACGCCACGCCTCGTAGTTGCCGTCGCGAAGCTCCTCGTACATCTGACGGTCCGACGGAGTGTCGGGTACAAGTAGTGGTTCTTGGCGGTGAGAAAGGCGTGCGACCAGCCGGACGACGCCAGCAGCGCCACGCGGTATGGCAATTCCGCGAGGATGCGCGCCGTCGCGGCACCGAGGTCGAACAGCCGCCAGGGTGCGGGCGATGGTGGGTCCAGGTCCGCATCGGGGGCGGCCTTGTCAAAAGCGGGCACCCCACCGCGCTGAGAAACCACCTTGCTGCCGTAGCAGTTGATCGCGAAGGGCACGATCGGGTAGCCGAATCCCTTGCGATCGTAATCGAGGTAGAAGATTGCATTGGTAAAGGCGTGGCCGAGCGCGTGATGCAGCGGCTTGTAGGAATAGGCCGTGTCGAAGCCCTGCTCGATGAGGCGACTCGCCAGCATTTTCGCGGCATCGCGATTGCCAGCCAGCTCATAGGTCTTGTTTGTCTCACCCCAGACGTTGTCGCGCGGCGGTGCGAAGGAGAACTTGTCGTAGGCGTTGATGCAGTACGGCGGGATGATGTCCTCGCGGAAGTTCTCGTACTGGTCGTCGCCCCAAATCAGGACGAAGTCCGGATCGAACGCGTCGAGTGCGGCGCGGGTCTGCTGCATCCAGCCGACCAGATCGGCGCGGTGGCGGGCCGCCGACGTGGTGCCCTCGTCGTCGCCCCATTCAGTGCGCATCGCCTCGGGCCAGCCCTCCGGCGTCCGGAGATTCGCCGGCAGGTCCGGGTTCTGCATCATGCGCCGGAGAATTCGGGCCATCCGATTATCGTGCCCGGTCAGTGGCGGATAATGCGATATGCCTAGTGCCAGAATTTCTGCCATCGTTTCCTCGCTGCTGCTCACGCGGCCGAGGCCGGCCATCGCCGGACGGTCGACCTCTTGATCGCGGCCAGGCCATATACCGCCGCAGCGCAACGCACTTGGCAAGATGCCGCGTGCCCCTGCGTCGCTCTAGCGTTGACCGGGACGCGCTTAGGGCTTGCGCGGCAAAACGCGAACCGGGGGCTGGACAGGTCCCTTCAGGCGCCTTTGTTCTTGGACGTGCTCAGATCCTGACGCCATCCCTGAACACTTGCCGGAAAGGCGCGATATGGGTGCTGGCGAACAGGCCGGCAGGCACAAATGGATCCGTGGCTGCGAATTCTTCCGCGGCCGCGCGATCCGCCACGTCGATGATCAGGATTGAGCCGATCTGTTGGCCCTGGTCATCCAACAACGCACCACCAGTCGTGATGCAGGGCATGACGCGCTCCAAGTAAACAAGATGCTTTGGCCGTGTGGATTGCCGAAGTGCGACGCTGTTCGGCTTATCAATACGGATAACGGAGAAGAGCATCTGCGACAATCCCCTGGGGCAAGCTACAAACTCTATCACATAGTCTTACGGAGCCAGCATCATTATTGCACAGCCGCGATTGTGACTTGACAGAGCAAGTCCCGGCTCCGGCTGGCAGGTAATCACTGCCGTACCGCAAGAACAATGCCGGATACGACCAAGGCCAGGGACGCGAACTGTGGAAACAAGAGGGGCTCGCCCAGCGCAACGGCCGAGGCCACCACACCGACGATGGGCGTCAGCAGCGTGCCAATCGCCGCTGTACTCGCCTCTAGGCGACGCAATGCCGCAAACCACATCAGATAACAAATCCCGAGTGAGACGACGGCGGTGTAGGTCAGAGCCGCCCAGCCGAACCAGTGCATTTCAAGGAGATGCGGGCGCTCCAATATAAGGCTTGCTGCCAGAAGCACCGTGCAGCCGATCCCGACTTGCCAAGCTGTCATCGCGATGGGATCCATGACGAGCGGCCAGCGCTTGGAAAGTACAGTACCCAGAGCAAAGAGCATGGCTGCCGCCAGCGCAATCGTGACGCCCGGCAGTTTGTCCGTTTCCGCATGGAATACATTTCCGCCGAGCAGCACGGCAACGCCGGAAATGCCCAGCATAAGGGCCACTATTTTATGTAGCCCGGGTTGTTCGCCGAGAATCGGCCAGGCGAGCAGAGCCGCCCAAACCGGCATGGTGTAGGCGAGGGTTGCCGCTTCACCCGCGTTCAGCCAGAGCAGCGACAGAGTCGTAAGCCCCATCCAGGCGCTGACGTTGAGCAATGCGGATACCACGAGCCGCAACCGAAGCCTGGGCGGTACTGCCAGGTTTTCTCCTCGGGCTACCGCGATCGCAGCCAGCGCCAGGCCCGCCACCAAGCCAGCGATGCCACGTGCAGTGAGGGGAGGGCATTGCTCGAGCAGGAACTTCGTGGCTGGCCAATTGAGACCCCAACCGAACGCGGTCACAACCAGGCAGCCCAATCCGATCAGCCTGACGGGCCGATAGTCCGTCGCCGCCATCGACATGATCACACGACCCCACGCCACCATGCACCTGGGCGAATATATATACATTGCGATGGCGAATGGGAGAGAAAACGGCCCGTCCTAAGAAACGACTGGTAAATTAATGTTTGGCAAGCAAACAAATTCGTCTATTCAGATGCCGACGCTGCACCGGCAGGGCACTCTGAAGCATGAGAGGGCGTTCTGAATGACGATCAATCACGCATCCGGGTTGCCAGCCCAGGAACATTCCGCGTGCTCTACTGTGCGCCGGCTTGGACTGGTTGTGATCGCGATGGTGGCCCTGTGTGTTGCTCCCATCGTCCGTGCCGATGAGCAGGTTCACCTCAAGATCGTGGGCGGTCTGGCGGGGGTCAGCCAGTATGATCGCCTGGAAAGGCCATTCTGGGAGGAGCAGGTCGAGACCTTATCGGGGGGGCGCATCAAGGCGGAAATCCACCCCTTTGACCGCAGCGGGCTGCCGGGCCAGGAGATGCTGCAACTTATGCGGCTGGGCGTCGTGCCATTCGGGACGGCCTTGCTTGCCCTCGTGTCGGGTGACGAGCCAGAACTCAACGCGGTTGACCTGCCGGGACTCAATCCGGACATGGCCGCATTACGCAATACGGTGAAGCTGTACAGGCCACATGTGCAGCAGATGTTGCGCGAGAAATTTGGCATTGAGCTGCTTGCGATCTATACGTATCCAGCGCAGGTTCTCTTTTGTACGAAGCCTTTTACCGGCCTGGGTGATCTGTCCGGGCGCCGGGTGCGCACCTCATCCGTCGGACAGTCCGAGATGATGACGGCGCTGGGCGCGGTACCAGCTCTGGTGCCGTTCGCCGAAATAGTAAATGCGACCCGAACCGGTGTAGTTGATTGCGCCATAACTGGCACACTGAGTGGCAACGAAGTGGGCCTGTCGAATGTTACATCCTACATCTACCCGATGGCCATCAGTTGGGGGTTGTCGTTTTTTGGCGCTAATATCGCGGCATGGGAGGCGCTGCCGCCAGACCTGCGCGCGCTGCTCCGTGAGGGGATAAGTGGTCTGGAGGGTCGTATCTGGGATGCCTCGGATCGAGAAACAGCGGATGGCATAGCTTGCAATATCGGAGCACCAAATTGCAACAACGGCCATAATCCGAGCCACATGACGCTCGTGCCGGTTACAGCTGAGGACGAGGCCAGGCGGAAAAGCCTGTTAGTTCAGTCGGTATTGCCAAACTGGATACGCCGCTGCGGACCCGAATGTGCCAGCGCATGGAATCGCTATTTGGCTCCCGTGCTGGGGATAAAGGCAGCGGAGGAGTAAATTGCTGCGCCGCCTGGTTCGCCGGAGCTAAACCGCCGCGGCTGTTAGTGTATCGTCAAACAAACGATAATACGTCCGGTCAAGTTGTTTGGCTCCGCAAATCTCGTACATTTTGCGCGCTGCCCTGTTCGCCGAGTCCGTCGTCCACTCAAGCGCTGAAAAGCCTTCGTTGACGGCGAGGCGTGCGGCGGACTTCACGAGCAGGCGCCCAACACCGCTGCGCCGCATGGACCTGCTCACGTACAGGTCGCGGATATGCAGCGATAGACTCAGTTC
Organism: uncultured Alphaproteobacteria bacterium; assembly: GCA_963818775.1. Taxonomy (GTDB): domain Bacteria; phylum Pseudomonadota; class Alphaproteobacteria; order Acetobacterales; family Acetobacteraceae; genus JAMXLO01. The sequence goes on from CAWFUF010000010.1 coordinate 123,993, forward strand.
GAACGCCGGGAACGTGACATTCATTACTATCGAACCGACAACATCATCACCTACCAAGGCGATAAGGACGCGCGGATCGAAGGTGCTTACGGGTGGCCTACACGCCAGCGCGGCCGCGCTGAGTGCCGCTTCATACGACACCGGGCGATCGTAATGGGCCTGCATTTCAGAGAAGAGTGCCGCTAGTCCGGGCACGTCTTCCTCACATGGGCGGCGCACGACCATGCCCACTTGGCTTCCGCAGTTGGCTTGAGCAACCTCATGCGGGATGGGTGATTGGGTTGTTATCGACATGACCTTCCCGACGTATTATATTCTGACTACGCATTAAACCAAAATTATCCAAGCGTTATCACATCGTTATATGGGGTTATCTTGCTGTGGGTTGATTCGACCTTGGTTTTTGAGGGCCTGGGGTATTTCGCCCGACCTTTCTCCGTTACAGGGAATATAATCTGTAACCAACCCGCACTTACAAAAGGGTTATGCTCGTATCGAATGGAAGGCGCGAGAATGGAGCCGCCGAATCGTTACGGTGTGACTGGGCAAGGAAGCGGCGGTCAAGCCACTCAATGAGCCGAACTTATGACCGAGCGAGACCGGTGGGTATCCGTTATGACATCTAGCCCTTGGTCCGTCGTGACTGCGCACCCTGTGATGCCCGCGAGACGTATCGGCATCATCGTGGCCTTGGGCGCTACGCTTTTGCTGGCGACCCTTGTTTGCGGCAGCGCGCTCTTTTTGGAGCGCGCGCGACAGACCGCGCTGCATGCTGCGAATACGACACTGCAGAACGCGACGCTCGTAGTCACCACCACGATCAATCGCGAGTTGCTGCAGGTAGACGGTGCGCTGGTCAGTCTGCCTTCCATATTTGCCACTGCCGGTGACCAAAAGGGCGACGTCGATCCTGAGGCGGCAAGGCGGTTGTTGCGGGCATTCAACTTTGAGACCTTCTCGTTCCGTGACTTGTTACTTGTGCGTCCAGATGGCACAATCTGGGTGACGGCGCGACCGAGACCGGCGAACCAGCGGCTCCTTTTGACCCCGCCCGAAGCGGGCGCAGCTCAACACCCGGGTGCTGTTGCCGTCGAAGGCCCGATTTACAACGGGACAACGGGCGATTGGTCCTGGTATCTCTCCCGTCCTATCAGCCTGAGCGGCGTCGGACGGTTGCAGGCGGTTGCTGAGGTACCGGTTCCCTCCATTTTGGCGCTGCTCGCTCCCGTGGCTGCAGTGCCTGGGCTACGAATTTACATTCAACGGCCGGACGGTTCCCAACTCGCCAGCTTTCCGAACGACGAGCTCACGGTCGGCAAATACCGTGCGGTGGCCTTCAGCGGAATGGGCCCGGAGAGCGTCGCCTTCAGTCTGTCGTCGACGGTCACAACTACCCCGACTGTAGCGGTATGGCGCAATACGCTCTATCCCGACGTGCAGGTTGCGCTGACCCTGGACCTGTCAGTGGCCTTAGCAGACTGGGTCAGGGACCGGGATCGCCTGCTCATCGTCCTCGCCGTGGCTTGTCTGCTGGTACTCGCGCTTGCCGGCACCTTGTATGCCGCGCTCCGCCAGCGCGAGCGGGTGGAGACAGAGCGCAAGAAGTCGCGCGATCTGCTGGACAGTGCAATCGAGGCGATGTCGGATGGCTTCGTCATGTGGGACGAGCAGGACCGACTGCTTGCCTGCAACCATAGGTTCCGCGAGATTTATGCGCTCAGTGCTCCATTCATCCACCCCGGGGCGAGGTTTGAGGACATTATTCGAGAGGGAGCAAAGATCGGGCAATATCCGCAAGCCGGTGACGATATCGAACAATTTGTTCGCGAGACGTTGGAATGGCATCACGGCAATCAAGGCTCGCTCGAGCGCCTGCTGCCAGACGGTAGGTGGGTTCTGATCACGGAACGTCGAAACCCGACTGGCGGCATCGTTGGGATTCGCACTGACATCACAATAATCAAGCAGACACTGGCCGAATTGGCTGAAGCAAATGAGCGCGCGAACCGGGCCGTTGAGGAAGTGCGTCTCCACAATCTGACACTGACAGAGCGTGATCATGAGCTACGCGTCAGGAATATGCTGTTCACTGCCGCGTTGAACAACATGTCACAAGGGCTTCTGATGGTCGACTCAGATCGGAGAGTGATCGTCTGCAACAAACGATTCCACGATATGTTCCGGATTTCCGCGTCCGATGCGTCTCCCGGCACAACAACAGCGGCACTATTTCATGCAATTGAGAATCACGCCGGGCTGAGCCCTCGTGCCGTGGAAAGCATCTACCAGCAACAGGAAGAGTTGGCAGCATCACAACGCGGAGGGACGTTCGTCAGTACCTGAGGACGACGCGCTTGCTTTGGCCGTGTCTCAGCGTCCGTTACCAGACGGTGGCTGGATAGCCACCTATGAGGATGTCACAGAGCGCCAACAGACCGAGACCCGCATTCGCTTCCTGGCTCACCACGACGCGCTGACCAACCTGCCAAACAGGGTCCTGTTTCGCGCCAAAATTTCCGAGGCTCTGAGCCAATTGACGGAAGACGGAAATGATCTTGCCTTGTTGTACTTGGACCTGGACAGGTTCAAACTGATCAATGATACGCTCGGACATCCCGCTGGTGACGCCCTTCTTGAAGTCGCGGCCAGAAGGCTGCAGGGCTGCATTCGCAGCACTGATTTTGTTGCCCGGCTCGGTGGGGATGAGTTCGCGGTCCTATACCCGTCGCGCGACTTACCCGGCGCCGCAACCGCCCAGGCTCAGCGGATTATAGAATCTCTCAGCGCGCCCTATCAGCTTGGTCATCGCAAGGTCGAGATAGGAGCCAGCATCGGCATAGCGATTGCTGCTGGCCCGAATATCAATGGCGATACGCTCCTCAGAAACGCCGACATGGCGCTTTACCAGGCGAAGGCGAGAGGAAGAGGTGCGTTCTGCGTCTTTGAGCCCGACATGGAGGTCAGACTGCATGCTCGGCTCAGCAGCGAGGCGGATCTGCGCGTGGCGCTCGACCAACATCAGTTCGAGATTTACTATCAGCCGGTTCTTGACTTGCGCAGCGACCGCGTTGGTAAATTCGAGGCGCTGCTGCGCTGGAACCACCCGGAGCGAGGGCTTGTCATGCCCGGCCAATTTATCCCTTTGGCCGAGGAGCTTGGGATCATAAAATCCATTGGAGCCTGGATCTTGCGCCAAGCTTGCCTTGATGCCGTGCACCGCCTGGGGTGTGCGAAGGTCGCGGTCAATCTGTCACCGATCCAACTCGAGGATGGCGACATCGTGGAAATAGTCAGTGACGCGATTACGAGCGCTGGATTGGATCCCGCCCGATTGGAGATCGAAATTACCGAATCAGCACTGTTGAACAACAGTGTCCAGACCACCGCGTTGCTGCGCCAACTGCACGATCTCGGCCTGAGCATTGCTCTTGATGATTTCGGAACCGGCTATTCGTCGCTCAGCTATTTGCGGAGCTTTCCGTTCGATGTGATAAAGATCGATCGTCTGTTCATCAGCGAGCTGACGACACGGGACGATTGCGCGGCAATCGTCGCTGCGATCGTCAGCCTCGCCGATCGGCTCGGAATGACGACGACGGCGGAGGGCGTTGAGACGAACGAACAGGTCAGGCTCGTAAGGGAACTGGGTTGCACCTCCATTCAAGGCTACCTTCTTGGGCGCCCTCAGCCAATCTGCAAAGCGGTCGAGTATTTTGATGTCCACTTGGAGCGCGCGATTGCTTTCAGCGAGGCGCAGAACTGATCGCGACTGGTGATGTGTTGTGACATGACGGATGCAGGTCAGGTCTGGACGATTGCGGCCAGGGCGAGTTGAAGCTGCGATGTAACCGTTCGGCTCTACTGTACCGGGGAATGACCGCCTGCCGCACACTGGCAAATGCGCTAGGGCTCTCGGGTATCGTACTTAGAAGCCGTTGTCATGGAGCTGCCGTCGTATAGACGGCCTGGAGGTCGTCACGCCGTGCCAAGCCGCTGGGTTTTGAATGATGACATCCCTCTTGCTTTCTGCGCGTCATACCAACACCAGCCATGGCTTGTTCTTGCATCGTATCTGGTATCCGGCTTCACAGGATACACCGCGTTCTACCTGATGGCCCGCGTGCGCGCGGCGAAAGGCGGTAGCAGACGTCTCATCTGGTTGACCATAGCCGGCTTGTCGATGGGCTTCGGCATCTGCGCGATGCACTTTATCGCAATGCTGGCAGTTGAGATCCCGATCCCGATCCGCCTTGACTTACCGGTAACGGCAGTCGCCGTGGTAGCGAGTGGCTTTGCCTTTCATCTGGTGACGGCCGACACAATAAGTCCGATTCGTCTCGGTCTCGGGGGAGTTGTGCTGGGCGCCGGTATTGGCCTCGTGCACTATACCGGTATGGCGGCACTCCATTTGCCCGCTCACATCTATTACGAACCCTGGTTGTTCGTGCTTTTGGTGGTGGTTGCGGTTCTGTTATCGACGGCTGCCTTGTTTGCGCTCTCGGTGTTCGCACGTGTCGGAGGCAAGCGCGAGGCGCTGGCTCGCATCATGGGCTCCCTGGTCGTGGGTCTTGCTATCCTGCTCATGCACTACACCGAGCTGTTCGCTGTGTTTTTCTATCTGGATGCCGTACCGAATAAGCCCGGCAGTTTGTTCGACCCGGCGATCATGGCGGCTGCAGGTGCCGCTTTCAGCTTGGTGCTTGTCGGGCTCACGTTGGCCGCTACCTCGTTTAACCGCCGCGTCGAACAGGCGGAAATGCTGCTGCGCGATGCGGTCGAGAACTTTTCCGAGGGCTTCGTAATCTACGATCAAACCGATCGTCTCGTGACGTGCAACCAGGCGTATCGGAAGATGCATACCGAGAGCGGCGACCTACTGGTTCCGGGGGCGCTCTACGAAGAAGTCGCGCGGCGTGAGCTGCAACTGGGGAAATATCCCGACGCGCTGGGGCGCGAGGCTGAATGGCTTGCGGAGAGGATGCGTGAACGCCGGGAGGCTACGGGGTCGTCCGAACGGCAAATAAGCGACGGATCGTGGATGCTCGTTACTGACCGCCGAATGAACAATGGCGGCACCGCAGGACTACGGGTCGATATCAGTGCCCTCAAGGCGGCACAGACGGCGCTGCACGAAAGCGAGCAGCGCCTCGATCGCGCGCAGGAAATCACCGGCATCGGCAGTTGGGAGTTCGATGTCCGGACGGGGCGCCGGGTCTGGTCCAAGGAGCTGTACCGGATTCGCGGCGTCCTCAGCGACGAGGACGCACCAACAGTCGGCGGCCTCGCGCAGTTCACTCACCCTGATGACTGCTCCAGGCTCTTTGCGTGGCTCGACGCATTGAAGCGTGGCACGGCGCAACAGCCGATCGAGTACCGCATTGTGCGCCCGGATGGCCAGGCGCGAGTTGTGCGGGCCGAGGGCCGCCCCGTAACCGATACGACCGGCGCTGTCAGTAAAGTGGCAGGGACTCTGCAGGACGTCACCGAGCGGCGACGTATCGAGCAGCAGCTCGACATGGCGCTCAACAACCTCACCCAGGGTGTCTGCTTCTTCGACGGCGCGCGCAGGCTGATCCTGGCCAATCGGCGCTACGCCGAAATCTATGGTCTGTCGACGGATACGATCCGCCCAGGCACGACGCTGGAAGAGATTGTCGAGTGCCGGGTCCTGGCGGGCACCTTTCCGAATATGGATGCCGGGGAATATCTTACCTGGCGGGCGTCGATCGCAATCTCCGACCAACCGAACGACACAGTCGTTGAGCTGAAGACCGGCCAGATCATATCTATCCATCATCGGCCGATGCCCGATGGTGGTTGGGTTGCCACGCATGAGGAGATCACAGAGCGCCGCCAGACGGAACGACGCCTGGCTCACATGGCGCGGCATGACGCACTGACGGGGCTACCGAATCGCGTGGTGTTCCGCGAGTACATGGAACAGGAGTTAGATCGTCGGGCGCGCTCCGACAGCCTCGCGGTGCTTTGCCTTGATCTCGATCATTTTAAGTACGTAAACGATACCTTGGGACATGCGGCCGGCGATGCGCTCCTGTGTGCCGTTGCAGAGCGGCTCACCAAGAATGTTCGGAGTGAAGATATCGTGGTGCGTCTCGGGGGTGACGAATTCGCCATCGTGCAGATCGGGGTCGACCAGCCTGGTCAGGCAACGGCGCTGGCTATGCGCCTCATCGAAATTCTCAGCCAGCCCTTTGCATTGCAGGATCATCGTGTGGCCATTGGGACCAGTGTCGGCATCGCATTCAGCCCAGCCAATGAGGCCGACGCAGACACGCTCCTAAAGCACGCCGACATGGCGCTTTACCGTGCGAAGGCGAGCGGCCGAGGCTCATTCTGCTTCTTCAACTCCGCCATGAATTCGGAAGCGCAGGCGCGACATACGCTGGAGTCGGGCTTGCGCATGGCACTGGCAAATGGCGAGTTCGAGTTGTTTTTCCAGCCGATCTTGCATGCTCGTAGCGAGGTGCTGATCAAATTCGAGGCTCTACTCCGCTGGCGGCACCCCCAACGTGGTCTCATCGGGGCGTCTGAGTTCATTTCCCTGGCCGAAGAGATCGGCGTGATTATACCGATCGGCGAGTGGGTCCTCCGGGAAGCCTGCCATATAGCAGCGACCTGGCCCGACCATATCTCAGTGGCCGTCAACCTCTCGTCGATGCAGCTTAAAAGCGCCAATTTGACGGAAGCGGTCTCTGCCGCGCTGCAAGCCGCCCGGTTGCCGCCGAGTCGCCTGGAACTGGAGATCAACGAGACGGTACTGCTGCAGAATACGACGGCAACGCTTGAACCTTTGCGCCAACTTCAGGCTGGCGGTCTGCGCATCTCGCTGGACGACTTCGGTACCGGTTATTCGTCGATCAGTTCCTTGCGCATCTTCCCGTTCGACAAGATCAAGATTGATCAGTCATTCGTTCGCGACCTGGATTCTGAGAAGGAGGCGGCAGCGATCGTCCATGCCATCGTGGACCTCGGCAGCGCGCTTGGCATGTTGGTCACCGCCGAAGGTGTCGAGACAGCCGAGCAACTCAGGATGCTGCGGGCAGAGTCGTGTCAGGAAGTGCAGGGCTATCTGTTCAGTAAGCCGGTATCGGCCGCAGAGGTTCCTGCCCTGATCGAGCGGATGAGTTCGGCGGCCGGAGTCGCGGCCCAAGTCGGGGTTGATGTGCTCGGCGCATCTGGGGCAGCCTGACTTCTCGGGTCCCACGCTGAGTTACGCCGCTAACTGTCAGTAATGCGTAACCCATGGGCTGTTCAGAGCTTCCTCGATGCGGCGGTGGCGGGCCCTGATGACATCGGCGGGCACGGCGCTTACAAACGCATAAAATGTCTTTGTTCGGATCGCATCCATCACGCGTTCTCCAACCTTCTTCGGATCGAGACCCGTGGTGGCGAGCCTTTCGGCCAGTGTCGCTTCGTCATTGGCACGGATCTGCGGACCACCCATGTGGTCCGGTCGATTGCGGGCGCCGCGCGCGATATTCGTGGCGATCGGACCAGGGCAAAGCACCGACACACTAACGTTGGTACCTTCCAGCTCGATCTCCAGAGCCTCGGACAGTGAAACAGCGGCGTATTTGCTCATCGAATACGGCCCCTGATTGGTGCCGCGGCGATTTTGGAAACCGGCGACAGAGGCTGTATTGACTATATGGCCTTCCTCCCCGTGCTGGAGGATGGCAGGGACGAAGTGGCGGATGCCGTGGATGATTCCCCAGATGTTCACGCCAATCACGAACTCCCAGTCGCCTTGCGGCACGTCGGTCATCTGCGTGCCATGCATCGGCACGCCGGCGTTGTTGCAGGCGATGTGGAGCTTGCCGAAGTTGCGTCGCCTGCCCGACCGCGGCTTTCTGGATGTCGGCCATGACCACGTTGGCGCCGGCCTCCGCGAGCGCGGTCGCGATGCCGAGTCCGATGCCTGAAGTGGCGCCGGTGACGATAGCGGTCTTGCCGGAGATGTCCATTTGGGCGGAACCTTTCTATTTCGGCGGAGCGATCTGTTCCATCAGCGCCAGGCCTTCCATCGCAAGCCCGTAACCCAGAAGATCCTGCATGCGCTTTTTCAGATACTCGGTGAACATCAGCCGGGTGTAGCGCAACAAAAGTGTGGGTTTCGCCGCCAGTGCTTCAGCGTGTTCCCAGGCGCGCGCCAGCACTTTTTCCCGCGGCAGGACCTCAGCCACAAGACCGAGATCCTTTGCTTCCAGCGCCGACAGAGTCTGACCGGTGAGCAGGAAGTAGCGGCCGCGGTTCATGCCCAGCAGCAGAGGCATGACAATGTGCATGCCGTCCCCCGGCACCAGGCCGTTTGGGAAATGCGCCGAGTCCTGGAACGCTGCGGTGTCCGCTGCAAGCACAATGTCCGACAGCAACGGGATCTCACCGTGCCGCCACGCCGGGCCGTTGATCGCTGAAATCACCGGTACCTCGATGTTCAGCAGGTTCATCAGCAAGGCGCGGCCTTCCCAGTGCACCCGGTCGAACGCATTTGACGTCAAACCCGGGCCGATCGCGCTCTGGCCCGGGGTTGCGCGGACGCCGGACCACTCGTCACCGGTTCCGGTCAGGATCACCACCCGGTTCTCCCGGTCGCGCGCGACGTCGGCGAATGCGTCGGGCAGTTCGCCGTGCGGACCGAGACCCCAGCGCAGCGGGCCGTCGTCGGTGTGAAACCGCATCTCCAGGATGCCGTTCTCCCGGCGCATATGGATGCACGAGTATTTTTTCGCGTAGCTGTCGAACTGAGTCATGGCACTGTGAGCCGATAAACCTTCGCCGCGGTGCCGCTGTACAGCGCGGTCTTTTCGCTCGCCGACGCACTGGCGGTGATGCGCTTGAAAGCGTTCCACAGCTCGGTGTAGCCGCACGACTGCTTATCCGGCGGGAAGTTGCTCTCGAACATGCAGCGATTGACACCGAATGCTTCGATGCAGGGTTCGACGTAGATGCGCCACGCGGCAGCAAGGTCTTCCGACGATGGTGGGACGTCCCGTTCGTGGAAGTCGAACCCGAACGACACCATGCCGATGCCGCCAATCTTGCAATAGACGTTCGGACATTTGGCCAGTTCGTTGATGTCCTTGCGCCAGCCGGCGAGAATCTCCTGCCGATGGCCGTTATAAGGCCCGACCCCTAGAATTCCGCCGACATGATTGAGGATAATGGTGGTGCTAGGAAAGGCGCGCGCGAGGTCGATTGCATCGGGCAGCTGCGGATGATACTGCCACGATTCGAAGCTCAGGCCGAGCGGCGCCAGTTGCGCGAAGCCCTCGCGGAATTTCGAGTTCAGTACCAGATGCGGGGGAACGACGCGTGAGGCATATTTGCCGACGGACTCGTTGCCATCCCACGCCACGCCGTGGCGCAGGCCGCGAAGGCGTCCGCCGGCCGCGGCGATCTCTGCTTCGAGCAGTTCGCGCACCCGCGGACCGACGCTGAGGTCGCCGCCGCCGACGATGCCCTCTGCGACGCGGCAGGGGCCGTAGCCGCCCGAGGCACTCATTGCCGCGATGCCGTTGACGAACTCGACCTCGCCCAGCGCCGCCATCTCGGGTGGGCCGCTCTTGCGGTACATCGCGCGGCATTCGAGGAACACGGTCGAGACGATGTTGTGCCCGCCGCCGATATCGGCGAGCAGCTCCGGGAGCAGATATTGGCCGCGCTGCGGCGTGTCCCAGAAGTGGTGATGCGGGTCGATGATCGGCAAGTCCGGCTCCAGCGCCGTTTCCGTGCGCTTCTCCAGCCATGTCTTTAGCGCGGCGTCGTTGCGGACGGTGGTGCCGCGGAATTCGCCTTTGGCGTCTCCGAACTGGGGCATGTCTGTTTCCTCCATTGGTATTTGTGTCAGCGGCCTGCGCCGGCGACGCCTTCGCGACTTTCCGGCAGGGCTGGGTTCCCTGGCGACCAGCTTAAGCCCTGGTTCGGCGATCTCAAGATGTGACCGCCGCCGATAACGGCGGCGATCATCTTGTTACGCTGCGCGGATCAGGCCGAGCTGCGTGAGCGCACTTACGCCATCGTCGAGACCGACTTCCGAAATGATCTTGCCGCCTTCGAGTTTGAGGACCGTCGTTCCGGTGAACCGCATTTTGCGGCCAGTGGCTGGCGGTAGCGAGCCCATCAGGAAATCGCTGAAGGCGGGCCCGGTGTGCGTACCGCCGCCTTCCCAACGACCGACGACATAATCACCCTCGGCGATCAGATCCGCTGCACCCCAGAATTTCATGTCCGGGAATGCCGCGCGGAAGTCGGCCATGAACGCCTTGATGTCTTCACGGCCACGACGTGGCTTATGCAACGAATACTGCAACAGCATGTCGGGTGCTGCGAGATCATCGACAATACCCAAGTTGCATGTTTCACCCCAGAAGTCTGTGAACCAGCGGCCCACAGTGGCCTTGTTGTCGCTTTCTTTTGACATGATGATCCATCTCCTTTGTGACAATCGACAACTAGACCGCATGGCGGTTCGGCAGAATTCCGGTTCTTGCCTTCGCATCAATATGCATGCTGCGGAAGGGCAGGGGTTTCCTGGCGGTCTGCTTGCGCCCACCCTCGTGGTCTCAAGCAGCGCATCAGGAGGAAACGCGATGGCCCACGAGACCGTTCGTTTGGCAGAATATGCAGCGGGGTTGCACTACGAGGATCTGCCGCCTGAAGTTGTGCAGCGCGCCAAGGACTGCATCACCGACACAGTCGCTGTGATCGTGCAGGGAAGCACCTTACCCTGGAGCCGCATCGTAGTCCGCTATGCGCAACGGACCGGGGCAGGTGGACAAAGCCGCATCCTCGGCGCCGGCGGCCCCAGCGTCCAGGCTCCTGCCGCCGCACTGGCCAACGGCGCACTGGCCCATGCGTTCGAGTCGGACAATCTGAGCAGACCAGGCGCCGGCGTGCATCCTGGTGCTACGTTGTTGCCGCCGGCGCTTGCGGTCGCGCACGAACATGGTAGCAGCGGCCGCGACCTGATCACCGCCATCGTCGCCGGCTTCGAAGTGATGTACCGCATCGGTCACGCAACAAAGCACAGCAATGAGCGGCGCGGTTTTCATGCTCCTGGCACCACTGGGCCGTTTGGTGCCGCCGTCGCCTCGGGCAGACTGTTGCACCTCGACACTGAAGCGATGACCAATGCGCTTGGCATTGCCGGTTCGCTCGCCTGCGGTCTGATGGAGTTTGCGCGATCCGGCACCGGCGCCATGGTGAAGCGGCTGCATCTGGGTCGCGCGGCCGAGAGCGGCGTGCTCGCTGCCAACCTGGCCGCTGATGGGTTCACTGGTCCGCGCAGTGTGCTCGAGGGCGAGGCTGGCTTCCTGAAGGTGTTCTGCACCGAATGGGACATCGCCGATCTGACCCACGGCCTTGGCGACGAATTCGCAACTCTGAGACTATGTCTGAAGCGTTTCCCGGTTCATATGACGGCACAGACTGCGGTGCAGGCCATCCTGGAGCTGAAGGCTGAGCACGGCTTTGACGGTGTGCAGGTGGATGAGGTGACGGTTGCCGGAAACGAACGAATGGCGACAGTCAACAACATTCCTGACCCGACCGACATTATGATGGCGCAGTATTCCATCCCGTTCTGTGTGGCGCTGGCTCTGTTCCGCGATCCTCGAAATCCTGTGTCCTTTGATGAGTCGGTGCTCACCAACCCGGATATCCGCGCCATGTGCCAACACGTTGCGATCACCGTGGCGGATCCGCCGACCAAGGTCGCCGGGGCGAGCATTGTCACGGTCCGGTTAAAGGACGGCCGAAGCGTTACGCGCGAGGTGGAGGAGTTCAATGGGACACCGGCTCGACCGCTCACCCGCAGCGAGCTGCGCGACAAGTTTCTGATGTTGATGGGTGCGGCCAATGCTACGGGGGCGGTAGAGTTGTTCGAGCGCCTGCAGACACTGGAAGACGAAACGAATGTGCGGTGGCTGGGCTGAGGGTCACAACACCGGCGCATCTGGTCGCAACAATCCCTCGTGTTTCAGCTCGGCCCAGAAGTCCGATGGGATTGCATGGCGAAACGTGGCCACGTTGCGGACGACGTGCTCGGGCTGCAGGGCGCCGGGGATCACTGCCGCAACCGAGGGATGACCAAGCGGAAATTGCAGCGCGGCCGCGGGCAGCGGTACTTCGTGGCGCGAGCAGACTGCCTCGATCCGCTTCACCTTCGCGAGTATCTCAGGCGTCGCATCGGCATAGCGGTAGCGCGCACCGGAGATCGCGCCAGTCGCAAGAATGCCGGAGGCGAATGGGGCACCGATCACGAAGCCCACCTCCCGCGCGACACAGCACGGGAATTCGCTGTCCAGGACATCGGTATCTAACAGGGTATATGGCAGGGCGACGAGGAAGAAGTCGATGTCCAGCAGATCGAGGAAGCGCGGTATCATCCCGAGTTCGTTGATCCCTGCGCCGACGCCGCTGATCAGTCCCGCCTGTCTGAGCTCCGTCAGCGCGCGGAAGCCACCGTTATGCAGTTCGGTCAGATACGCAGTCACTTTCGCATCTGTAGCATGATGCGAGACGTCCAGGTCATGGATCAGCAGCAGATCGATGCGCGGCAGGCCGAGGCGTTGCAGGCTGTCCTCGAAGCTGCGCATCACTCCGTCGAAGCTGTAGTCGAAGCGATGCTGGAATTTCAGTCCACCGCGCCAGAAGCCATGCTCGAAATTCTCCGCCTCGTGGAAGGCACGGAACAGTCGGCCGACCTTGGTTGACAGCACGTAGTCGGCGCGCGGACGGCGATACAGCGCGCGACCGAATCGATGCTCGCTCTGCCCACGGCCGTACCACGGCGAAGTGTCGTAATAGCGGATGCCCGCATCCCATGCCGCCTCCAAAGTAGCGCTGGCATCGGCATCATCGACCACGTCGAACAGATCTCCCAGCCCGGCGCCGCCGAAACCGAGTTGCGTAAGATCGATGTTGGTGCGGCCTAGTTTGCGGCGCGCAAGTGGGTCCATCGGGGGTGCCCGCTATGCGGTGATCCCGGAGCGACGCGACCAGTATTCCCAGGCGCGAGCATGGCCCGCGCTGGACTTCCGCATCTCGGCAATTTCCCCTTCGCTGAGGTAGACGACATCGTCGCCCATCCGCATCGCTTCGGTCTGGATCTGCGCGTTCACCTTCAGATGAACGGACGTGTGCACCGTGTCTTGAATCGAAATTCCGGCGACCGCCGCTCCGTGGCCTCGCATCAGGACGACACGGTTCGCACCAAGCCTGTCCGAAAGATCATCACCTTGTGCGTTCGTTGTCACCAACAGGTTGGTATCGCCGAATTTGTGGCGTATATCCCAGACTGGAATCTCGGCTCCTATGCCTGCCGCGACATGAAGGAGAGGTCTTAGCTTCACGCTCTGCGCGACGGTGAAGGGAATGACCTCGTAGGCGTGGTTATGTACCACGGAGATCACATCGGGACGCTTGCGGTAGATCGCGCCATGAATCGGGCGCTCGGTGTACTGCGCGCGCCCGCGCAGGTCGATCGGGTTGCAGTCGAGATCGTATTCTATGATGTCGTCGAGTGTAACTAGCTCCGGACTACGCGATCCCGACAGGAAGAACCGGTCGGGCCGCTCCGGATGGCGCACGCTGATATGGCCATAGGCGTCGACCACGCCTTCATGGGCAAGAATGCGGTTGGCGATGACGAGGTCGCGCAGTATGTCGGCTGTACTCATTGCAGCACCTCCGGGATCAGAAAAAGATGCTCAGGTTCTTTGCTGTCAGGACGTTCTGATCAAGAACCATCCGACGACTTGCGATCTTCCACGCGCCATTGACGCGGCGCAGCCTGTCCTCTCGCGCACCGACATAGAAATCCTGCTCGGTCTCGCCTCGGCTGCGGTAGACGATGAAACTGCAGTGGACGGTCAGCTCCGTATCGGTCGCATCGGGGGCGACCTCCACGTTGGTGATCAGGTGGCGTGTCCGCGACGGTGGGTCTTCTGCCCATGCCATTCCGGTATCGAGGCGTGCGACGCGCGCAGTGAGCGTCCTGATATCCTCGTCGAACAGACCAAGCTCATCTACCCTGTCCGGATCCTCCTCAGCGTAACGGTCCGCGTTGAGGATCGCGATCGCCTTGCTCGATTTCGGATAGCGGTTGGTGCGCGAGGACATCCAATAGTGGACGTCGTCGGTGAACAGGCGGAGCCAGTCATGGAACTTTCGCTCATCGAGAAGGCGAGCCTCACGATAAAGGAATTGCTCGACGCCTCGGATCATGTCCGCGTCAGGCATAGCGCGCCACCTTCGCCGCCGGATGTTCAAGGACGCCCCAGTCGGCCGCTGCCATCAACTCGGCCCATCGCTGATAGAACTGGCGGTGGTTGCTTTCGCTGAAGCGATAGTCGCTGACCCGTGCGCCGAGTGCTGGATCAAAGTGGTCGTGCCCGAGCCCCATGCGGTTGTTGAGCGGCATGCGCCGTGACATGACGCCGCGACACGTCTGAGTACACTCCTGCCAGTTGTCCATGTCGTCCTGCTCGAATGTCCCGGACGGACTGAAGCCGCGGATTCCCGCCTGACGGATCGCCCGCTTGACCTCCGGGGGCGCCGTCTTGTCCATGAAGACGAACGAACGAACCTCGGTTTTTTCCGGGCCGCGCGGCTGCCAGACACGGAATGTGCGCGAGGTGCCCCGCAACAACGAAAAGTTCGGGAAGACCGTGCCGACGATCGGATTGATCAGATTGGCGCGCGGCCCGAGGCGGTGTCGGACCTCCGCGGCGACCTCCCGCTCATAGGCTTCGATTTCGGGCATGGGGGGATCGCCGACGTCATCGGGACCGACACAGATCAGGGCATGGCCATTTCCGGGCGAGGCCATTCTCTGCGCACTCTGCGCGTTAGCCGTGACGCCGCGGCTGAAGCCGATCTTGACCGCGGACAAATGGTTCCACTGGACATGATACGCGTCGCCGCCGAAGTTTTCGGCAGGGAACTTCCAATTGCAGGGCATGATCCATTTGTGCGTCGCGACGATCTCGATGCCGCCTTCGCGCCGGTCGACGAAGGTATCGATGTACCAGGCCATCTCGCCGAGATACTCGCGCAACCGCGGCGCCTCGGGATCGAAGGTGGCGAACCAAAGTCCCTTGTAGCTCTCCAGTTGCGCAACCGGGATCAGGCCCAGGCTCTCACGGTCCAGATCCCCGTGATAGGCCTCGCGCATGTTCGGCACGCCGGTCAGCCGCCCGTCATTGCCGAATGTCCAGCCATGATAGGCGCAGATGAAACTCGCGGCGTTGCCGTCGTCGGCACGACACAGGCGGTTGCCGCGATGGCGACAGACATTGAGGAATGCGCCCACGGAACCCGCGCTGTTGCGCACCACCAGCACCGGGTCCTCGCCCATATAGGTAGTCATGAAATCGCCCGGCTGCGGGATCTGGCTGTCATGGCACAGGAATAGCCAGCAGCGGGCGAAGATCTGCTTCAGCTCCGTCTGGTAAATTTCTGGCTCAATGAATATCCGGCGGCTGATCATTCCGCGCTCTGTGTCAACGAATCCCGCAATCTCCGTTGTCATCGATACCTCCGTGAGGTGCGTCGGCAAAGCCTAGGCGCGCCGCTGGTCCGTGACCAGCCTTGCCGTCACGGCACGCGGTTGACCCAGAACACCGAACCAAGCGTAAGCTTGGCACGTACCGGCAGGGGAGATGGAAATGCATCGATCGTTCGCCGCGTGCCTGGCGATGGTACTATCGCTGGGCCTGCCGGCGCTTGCCGACGACATGCCGAAGCGCGGTGGTACGCTGACGTTCATGATCCCGGCGGACTCGCCGCCAAGCTTCGACGGCCATCGCGAGAACACCTTCGCCACCATTCACGCGGTGGCGCCGTTCTACAGTGTGTTGATCCGGGCGAATCCGGAGAACCCGGCCAACACGACCGAATTCGTCTGCGATGTCTGCACCACAATTCCCAGTCCGACGGATGGTGGCCGGACCTACGCATTCCAGATCCGCGACGACGTCAGGTTTCAGGACGGCTCGGCCATGACCGCCTACGACGCGGCGGCAAGTTGGAACCACATCGTCGATCCGCCGGAAGGCGTGATCAGCGTGCGCCGCGGCTATTATTCGATGATCGACAAGGTCGAGGCGCCCGACGCGAAGACCGTGGTGTTCCACCTCAAATTCGCGACCGCCGCTTTTTTGCCGGCGCTCGCCGATCCATACGCGTTTATTTACAAGAAAGACATTCTCGACCGCGACCCCCATTGGTTCGAGAAGAACATCATGGGTTCCGGGCCGTTCCGCTTTAAGGACTATCAGGCTGGGCAGTCGATCTCCGGCGTGCGCAATCCCGACTACTACAGGCCAGGATTGCCCTATCTGGATGGCTTTGTCGGCATCTTTGCCGATAAGCAGGCGGTCCGGGTCGCCGCGATCAAGTCCGACCGGGCTGCGATCGAGTTCCGTGGCTTTCCGCCGGCGACGCGCGACGAGCTTGTGGCTGCGCTGGGCGACAAGATCACCGTGCAGGAAAGCGACTGGAATTGCGGCGCCAT
Source organism: uncultured Alphaproteobacteria bacterium (assembly GCA_963818775.1). Taxonomy (GTDB): domain Bacteria; phylum Pseudomonadota; class Alphaproteobacteria; order Acetobacterales; family Acetobacteraceae; genus JAMXLO01. Next base: position 140,530 of record CAWFUF010000010.1, read on the forward strand.
GGTCACTACGAACCACGCGAGGAAGCCGTTCGACGATGTCAGGGTACGCCGCGCTTTGACGCTGGCGATCGACCGCTGGCATGGCGCGGGACCCATGTCGCGGATCACGTTGCAGCGCACGGTTGGCGGTGTCGTGTTTCCCGGGACGCCCCTTGCTGCCACCAAGGAGGAGTTGGAGCAGCTTGCCGGCTACTGGCCGGATATCGAGAAGTCGCGCGCCGAGGCGAAGCGGTTGCTGAAGGAGGCCGGCGCCGAGGGGCTTACGTTCGAATTGCTCAATCGCAACGTCGATCAGCCGTACAAGTTCAATGGCGTTTGGGTCATCGACGAATGGAGCAAGGTCGGCGTGCACGCGACCCAGCGCGTGCTGCCGACCGGACCGTATGAAGACGCGCTGCGCCACGGCGATTTCGCGGTGGCGATCGATGCCGAGTGCCAGAACATCGTCAATCCGCTGCTCGACGGCACAAAGTACCTGCCGCACTCAGAGTCCGATGCGAATTACGGCAACTACGACGACCCGGTGGAGGTCGATATCTACAACCGGATGCTGCGGGCAACTGACCTCGCGCGGCAACGCGACCTTATGCGCCAGTTCGAGAAGCGGGTGCTCGACACCGAGGCGCACGAGGCCTTCCTGCTCTGGCGCTACCGTATCGTGCCGTACCGGAGCTATGTCAAAGGTTTCAAGATAAGCCCCAGTCATTACGTCAACCAGGATCTGGCGACGATCTGGCTCGACCGATAACCGTCAGCTCGGCAGTCGCAGCAAGCGGTCCGCATTGCCGTGTGCGATCTTCTCGCGATCGGTCGGTGAGACCGGCAGCGCATCGAGGAACGCGCGGGCGCGGGCGTTCGAGGCGAACGGATAGTCAACCGAGAACATGATGCGGTCAACGCCGAACGACATCAATGCCGCCATGAATGGGACCATGGTGAAGAATCCGCTCGTCGTGATCCACACCTGATCGAGGATCGTCTGCCGCACCGAGCGCCGGAGGTGCGTTTTTGCCGTCGCGGCGGTGGTTTCATCGATGCGGTCCAGCATGAACGGCAGCGCCTCGCCCATGTGGCCGATGACAATCTTCAGCCCAGGATGGCGGTCCAGCGCACCGCTCAGCACGAGGCGGAGCGTGTGGATCGCGGTATCGGCGTGCCAGCCCCAGGCGGACAGCGCCATGGTGAAGCTGAAATTGCCTGGCAGTCCGTCGTAGTAGGCAGCGCGTACGGCTTCCGCCGGAATTCCGGGATGCAGGTAGATCGGGGCGTCGAGGGCCTCGGCGCGCGCCAGTACCGGCTCGAATATGGGATCGTCGAGGAAGCGTCCGTCGGTCGCGCCGTTCACCAGCACGCCGACGAAGCCAAGGTCTTTGACTGCGCGTTGGAGTTCGTCCGCCGCCGCTTTGGGAACAAGCAACGGTAGGTGCGCGAAGCCGCGGTAGCGATCGGGATGTCGGGCGCAGGCCTCGGCCAGCGCGTCATTGTAAGCGCGTGCGAGGTCGATGCCGGCCTGTCCCGGCGCAAGGTCGGCGCCTGGGCCGGCCACCGACAGCACCTGCACGGTGATCCCGCTCGCATCCATGTCGGCGAGCCGCGTGTCGCCAAGGTCGGCGAGCTCGTTGCGCTTTGTAGTTTGGGCCCAGACGAAGTCAGGCCCGGGGAAACCGCGGCGAGCGATCGCGTCGGGGGAGATGCCGGCGACGATGCGGGGTACGGTGTAGTGTTCTTCCAGGGCGACGATGCGCATCTCATTTTCCTCCCGCGCGCGTGGGCTGGGCCAAGTTGCGCAGCGTGATCGTAACATATAGCATCGTGGGGCGCGGTCGCGCGAATATCAGCCGTGTGGATAGCTGCGGTCAACTTGATTGCCGTGGTCGCGAGGCCAGAAGAATCGCCAGACGCCACGGGCGCTTGTCACAAGGACGCTGTGAGGGGAGCTGGTCATGATACGGTGCGTACGGATATGGACCGGCGACGACGGCAATTCCTATTTTGAGGAAGGCGCTATCGACCTGGCCGGCGGCGCACGCGGCGACCTGTTGAGCGGGAAGACCGGCACCGCCAGCATCTCTTTCCAAGAGACGAAATCGGGCGGCACTTTTGCCTGGCACGATGCGCCAGTCCGGCAGTTGGTCATCACGCTCAGCGGAACGCTCGATTTCCAGACGCGCAAGGGCGAGCATTTCATCATCCGACCCGGCGACATCTTGCTAGCCGAGGACACGACCGGCAGCGGCCACAGCTGGAGACTGGTCGATGAGGAGCCATGGCGGCGCGCCTATGTCATTCTGGCGCCTGGCGTCAGCGTGGCGTTTGTAGCGAGATCTACGCAAGCGTAGCCGGTAGTCAGGAGAAAACGCATGTCCCAGGCCACCATCCCCGGCAAACCCGACGTCGTTCTCATCGGCGCCGGCATCATGAGCGCGACGCTTGGGACGATGCTCAAGGAGCTGGAGCCGTCGCTCACCATTACAATGCTCGAGACGCTGGATGATTGCGCGGAGGAAAGCTCGAAAGCGTGGAACAACGCCGGCACCGGCCATGCAGCGAACTGCGAGCTGAACTATACCTCGCAGCGTCCCGACGGCAGCGTCGACATCTCTCGAGCGATCGAGGTCAATGTCGAGTTCGACCTTTCGCGCCAGCTCTGGGCCTACCTGGTCAAGAAGCGGGCGATCGCCGATCCGCGCGCCTTCATCCATCCCTGCCCACACATGAGCTTCGTGTGGGGCAAGGAGAATGTTGAATTCCTGCAGGCGCGCTTCAAGGCGATGTCTGCGCACCATTGCTATCACGGGATGGAATACAGCGAGGACCGGAAGCAGATCGCCAACTGGGCGCCTTTGATCATCGAGGGCCGGGACGATAATGAGCCGATCGCGGCGACGCGCATCGTGACCGGAACCGATGTCGACTACGGTTCGCTGACGCATCTGCTTGTGGCGCAGCTCTCCGCCCAGCCGGGCTTCTCGGTGCACTACGAGCAGCGTGTCGTCGGGCTCGAGCGCGAAGGCGATGGCCGCTGGCGCGTCGAGATCGAGGATGTGGAGCGGCGGGAGATCCACGCCGTCTCAGCAAAATTCGTATTCATCGGCGCTGGCGGCGGAGCGCTTCCGCTGCTGGAGAAGTCGCGCATCCCCGAAGGGCACGGCTACGGTGGCTTCCCGGTGAGCGGGATATGGCTGCGTTGCGATTTGCCGGCGGTGTGCGACCGCCATCACGCCAAGGTCTACGGCAAGGCGGCGCAGGGATCGCCACCGATGTCTGTTCCGCACCTCGACACTCGCATTATCGGCGGCAGCAGATCGCTGCTGTTCGGGCCGTATGCCGGGTTTTCGACGCGATTTCTCAAGCATGGCTCGCTCACGGACCTCTTTCGGTCAATAGAACCAGGCAACATTTTTCCGATGCTGGCCGTGGCGCGAGACAATGCCGCGCTGTCCGAATACCTCATTGGTCAGGTACTTCAGACGTCGGCGCACCAGTTCGCCGCACTTCAGCAGTTCTTCCCGACAGCAAAGCGCCACGAATGGCAGCAGGCCGTCGCCGGCCAGCGCGTTCAGATCATCAAGCCGGACAAAGAGCACACTGGTGTTCTGGAGTTCGGCACCGAGTTGATCGCCGCCGAAGACCGTTCGCTGGTGGCGCTGCTTGGTGCGTCGCCGGGCGCCTCGACCGCCGCGTTCTTAGCGATCGGCGTGCTTCAGAAGTGCTTCCCTGGCGAGCTGACTGAAAGTGCATGGCTGCCGAAACTGAAGCAGATCATCCCAACCTACGGGATTGACCTGCGACAGGATGCCGATGCCTGCCGGCGCACCCGGGCAGAAACAGCGCCGCTACTCAAGATCGAGAACATCTGAGCGGCGATTCACCGGCTGCACTCTCTGGGTAGCATCCGGCATCCTGGAACAGCGAGACATGCGTGCTATCGTAATGTCGGCGTGACTTGCGCCTCAACGATACTGGGTCCCCCTGGATCCTCCGCTCATCCCGTACGGTCAATGGCTTGCCTGCTCCGTGCTCCAGGTAACAAACTGTCCGCACAGGGAGGTGCTGCGAGACCACCGCACCCCCATGCTGGGAGAGCATTTATGGATCTAGGAGGCGCGGTCGCTCTGGTGACGGGCGGGAATGGCGGGCTCGGGCAGCGCATCTGTCACGCGCTCGCGAAGGAGGGCGCGCATGTCGCCGTCATGTATGCGCAAAGCCGGGACCAGGCCGAGGGCGTCGCCCGCGAGCTGGCCACAAGCTACCAGATCAACGCTGCGGCGTTCGCCTGCGACATCACAGACGGCGCGGCCGTCGAGAAGCTGATCGGCGATGTGATCCGCCGCCTCGGACGCATCGACATCCTGGTCAACGACGCCGCCTACAACAAGGCGATCCCCTTCACCGACCTCGACAATCTCACGCAGGACGTGTGGGACAAGATCATGGCCGTCAACCTGACGGGGCCGATGCGTCTCACCAAAGCTGTAGCGCCCGTCATGAAGGCGCAAGGACGCGGCCGCATTGTCAACATCGCGTCCGTGGCGGGGCTCGGGCCGACGGGCTCATCCATTGCCTATGCAGTGTCGAAGGCGGGCCTCATCCACCTCACGCGCTGCATGGCGGTGGCACTGGCACCCGAAACCCTCATCAACTGCGTGGCGCCCGGACTGCTGGAAGGCACGCGGGCGACATCCAATCTCTTGCCCGAGATGGTCGCGCGCAACGCGGCCGGCTCGCTGTTGAAGAAGGCCGCCGACAAGGATGACTGCGCCGATATGGTGGTGACGATGTGTCGCACCGAGACCATGACAGGCCAGACGATCGTCATCGACTCCGGACGCTATTTTCATTGAGGAACGTCCCCGCCCTTCATGCCGATCTCGCAACGTGAGCAAAGGTGGAGACCGACGTAGCGGTCTGCACCGGATCTTCGGCTGCGCGACCAATCGCAAATAGGGCTTCGCGGTTTTTCCCTTGTTGCGGCTATCGGCCGGAGGGCAAGTTGATGGCTCGGGGGACAGCATCTAGTGTTCGTTCTACGACAAGGGGGAGGTGACTATGGCTTACGAAGGCATGATCGCGGAGACCATCGCAATCAACGGCCACCACAACGAGCCGATATCAGCCTATGTCGCACGGCCGCTAGGTGCGGGCCCGTTTCCAGGCGTCGTGCTCATCCATCATGCGCCTGGCTGGGATGAGTGGTACCGCGAGACGACCAGAAAATTCGCGCATCACGGCTACGCGACAATCAGTCATAACCTTTACCACCGCGCCGGCGACGGCAAAGCCGACGATGTCGCCGCCAAGGTGCGCGCCGAGGGCGGCGTTCCCGACGATCAGGTGGTCGGCGATACCGAGGGCGCGGTGCGATGGCTGCGCGCTCAGCCCTGGCTCAATGGCAAGGTCGCGGTGTGGGGCACCTGCTCGGGCGGGCGGCAGACGTTCCTGTTCGCGTGCAAGACCAAGAGCATCGACGCCGCGGTTGAGCTTTGGGGTGGAAGGGTGGTGATGAGCAAGGAGGAATTGAACCCGAAGCAGCCAGTCGCGCCGATCGAGTTCACCAAGGACCTGTCGTGCCCGCTGCTCGGACTGTTTGGCAATGAGGATCGGTCGCCGACCCCGGAGCAGGTGGATCAGCATGAAGCCGAACTGAAGAAGCACGGCAAGAACTACGAGTTCCACCGGTACGACGGCGCCGGCCATGGCTTCTTTTACTACGACCGGCCGATGTACCGTATCGAGCAGGCACTCGACGGCTGGAAAAAGGTGTTTGCATTCCTGCAGAAGCACCTGGCCGCGTAAGCGCGGGCATGTGCACCTCGATTGTTGAGATCGCCCGCGCGAGCGGTGCCGGCAAGGGCAGTGACGGGTGGTTCGATTTAACTCACTCTGTGGTATCGTACGACCATCCGCACCACGCCTTACTGGAGGAGGCCATCACCATCGATTTCGTGAACTCCGAGCTTGGGCCAGCCGCGCGGGTCGCGGTCGAGCTCACGCTGGAGGCGGCCAAGGAACTGGCCGTCGCACTTGCCCGGGCGATCGCGGCCGCCGAGATCGAGGAAGCCGGTCGTTTGCGCGGGACGTAGGGAACGCCGCGCCCTCGGCGGGAGCGCAATGAAAGTCCTTCTCACAGGTGGGGCGGGGGATCTCGGCCAGACGCTGGTACCGCGTTTGGTCAGCAAAGGAGATACAGCGGTCATTCTCGATATTCGTGCTCCACTGGGCCGGGGTACGACATTCATTCAAGGGTCTGTTCTGGATCGGTCAAAGTTGCAGGATTATTTCCATGGCTGCGATTGCATCGTACACATAGCCGCTTGGCACGGCATCCACGAGGATCGTGGCGAGAAGAATGCCTACGATTTCTTTGACCTCAATGTGCGTGGCACTTTCGAGGTCTTCGAGGCGGCTGCTTCGCTCGGGATCGACAAGATCATTTACATCTCGACGACCAGCGTCCGCAGGCCCGATACATTGTACGGGCGCAGCAAGATCCTTGCCGAGCGTATTGTTGAGGATTATGCACAGTACAGGAACATCAATGTCATCACCCTCCGCCCGAGAGGGTTCATTCCGTTCTGGAACCGCGACGTGTACGCGAAATATAGCGACTGGGCGAAGTGGTTCTGGAGAGGGGCTGTGCATATCGACGATGTCGTTTCAGCCGTCGTGCTGGGCGTGGATCTGATGTCGCGGCGCCAACTCGGACAGCACCTCGTACTCACGCTTGACAGCGCGTACCAGTACACAGGTGCCGACCTGGATCAGTGGGATGCCGCTGGGCCCGGTTCCACATTCAGGAAACATTATCCGGAGTATTACGAACTGGCACTGTCATACGGTCTCGATCCGGCCTTGAAGCCGACGAGGCTGGATATCTCTGAGACGGTTCGTTGGCTGGGCTACAAGCCAACGTACAGTCTAGCGAACCTGCTGGCAGAGTTGGCCGCCTACGGCGACAGCGGGCCGCCGCAATTCACGCAGTGAACACCCGAAGGGAAACGACGGCGATGCAGTTTGGCTGGCTTACCCTCGCACTGTCACCGTCGCCCGATGAGGACGCCATACGTATCGATCAGCAGATCGAACAGGTTTGTGCTGCGGAGTCGTTGGGGTTCAACGATGTGTGGCTGACGGAGCACTATTTCACCGGAGAAAGCGTCTATAACGATGCGTTGCTCTTCGCATCGGCGCTGACGATGCGCACGACGCGGATCCGGATTGGCTTCGCGGTGTTGCAGATGCCGTTCCACCATCCTGTCCGTCTCGCAGTGCAACTCGCACTGCTCGACAATTTGAGTAAAGGCCGGATCGATGTCGGTATCGGAAAAGGCACAGTTTACAACGAATACGAATTCGTTGGACATGGTATGCGCAGCGATGACAGCCGCGAGCGGATGACGGAAGCGATCGAAGTGCTGGAACGCGCATGGCGCGAAACTCCGCTTGTCTACGAGGGCAAGTATTTCCGGCTGCGGGTACCGGAACTGCGGCCGAGACCCGTGCAACAACCCGGCCCTCCGATCTGGCGCAGTGTCATCTCGCCAACCTCATTCAGGGAATGCGGTCGCCTGGGAATCCCGATTCTCACCGCGCGCCTGCCCATCGAACGCATCAAGGAGCGGTGGATACTTTATGAGGCGGGAATTGCGGAGGGTGGTCATGATGAACCGACGCGTGAGAGGTTGCTGGCTCAGGCCGCGCTCTGGCGGAATGTCTATGTCGCCGATTCTGATGCGCAGGCGGAGGACGAGCTTTCGACGCTGCTGCTGCGTACCCGTGCGCACATGATGCACGTGCGTGGCGAGTACAATCCGTCCGACTTCCACATAGACCCTGTCATGCTGACCCCCTGGACCGACCCCGCCGTCGGCGACGCTGAAGCGCTCGCGTTCGTCTTGGCCACCGGCTCGGTGTTTGGCTCTCCGGCACGCGTCCGCGAGCAGGTCGCAGCGTTGCGCGACTCGGGTGTGCGACATTTGCTGTGTCAGACCGGATTCGGTGACATGAGCCACGAACAGAATCTGCTCTCCATGCGCCGCTTCGGCGGGCAGGTTATGCCGTCGTTCCGGACGGGGGCCCAGGAGACGAATCGCAACCTGATGTCATCTCAGTACGCAGCCTCGAGCAGCAGCAGAGCATCCTCGATCTGATCCGCAGGCGAGCGCTCGCCCGCGTTGGCGTTGAAGTTCTTCACCGTATCGTTGGCGATGTTGCGCAGGTCCTCGCGCGGGATCTGAAGCTGGCTCAACCGGGTTGGCACGCCGACGCGCGTGTAGAGCCCCTCAAGGGTGTCGGCCACCGCAAGTGCGGCCTGTCGTCCATCCATCCCGTCGCGCCAGATTTTTAGGGCCTCCGCGACCTGCTGTGCCGATCGCGCGTCGACCGCATCCGAGCGCCGGATTGTCGCGGCATGAACGACCGAGGTCGATTCACCCTGGCCGACATGCGGGTACCGAACGTGAAGCGCTGTGGAGACCGCGTAGTTGCCGGAGAACGTGCCGCCTCGGTGCCGGCGGGACCCGTCATCCTCGGCGCGGTTCTGCAAAAAGGCCGCGATGCAAAGATCGGTGCGGAGCGACGGGTTGTCGAGTTCGTCCACCAGCCGCGGATAGGCACGATGCGCTAACCGGAACGCATGGTTGCGGTCGCCCTCCGCCAGCGGATTCAAGTCCGTCTGCGCCATCGCGCCGACGAGGCTGGCGAACACCGTGGTCGCGGTGGAGCGGATCAGGTCCGGCGGTGCCGTCAGCAATGCGTCCTCATCGAGGAAGATGGAATGGGGACGCGTCTTGGGGTCGAAATACTCCATCCGGTGGTCGAGATCAGGGTTCTTCAAGCCCGTGCCGGCGCGGTTCATGGCGCTGGTTGGCGTGGTCGGAATATTGATGATCGGCAGCTTCGGCGCGAGGAGCCGAGGGCTGTAGGCCGGTTTGCCTTCCGGATACTGGGTCATGATCTGGAATGGGTCGCCTGGTTCCGCCATGAAGATCGCCACCGCGCGCGTCGCGACAATGACGCTGCCGCCGCCGACCGCGATCAGCAACTCAGCCGCGGCCTCGCTCGCAGCCTGCCTGGCGGCGCACACCGAGGCGTAAGTCGAATTTTTCTCGATGCCGTCATAGACGCCGGCGTATCGGTCGCCGAGGACCGCTGCGACGCGCCGGACGGTGTCGGTGCGGTGGTTGACGGATGGGGAGCAGACCACAAAGGCGCGCTTTGCGCCCGCTCGATCCACGGCCTGTTGCATGTCTTGCTCGATGACCTGCCTGCCGCAGTAAAGGCGCCACGGATAGCCTGCGGCTCGGAACGCGTTCTCACTCATCAATTCCACCGGCCGTCATTGTGTTCGCAGTCCAGCGCTGTCGCCACATTCACTGGGCTCCTGGCGCGAGATCACCTAACCTACCACAACGGACCTGTCAGCCAATCGAGCCCCGAAAGCGAACTCCGACATCGCGCGTAGCCGGCATTCCCTGCCAACTAAACAGTCGAGGCTGTGTGCCAGGCCTGCGGCTCCAGAGCTTCGAGGGGACCTTCGCGCAATAGCGCTTCGAACGCCTGCGCCGTGACCGGACGGCTATAGAGATATCCCTGGGCCTCGGAACAGCCGTGCGCACGCAAAATCTTGGCCTGGGCGATCGTCTCCACGCCCTCGGCTATGGCGCGAATGCCGAGAGCCTCGGTCAGGCCGACGACGGCACGCACGATGGCGTCTGCGTTGCGCTCCTGGCCCAGACGGGCAATGAAGGTTCGGTCGATCTTGATTTTATCGAAACGGAATTTCTGCAGGTATCCCAAGCTGGAATATCCCGTGCCGAAATCGTCCATCGCCAGTTTGATGCCTATTTCCCGCAGCCGCAGCAAAGTTGTCATTGTTTCCGCGGTGTCGTGCAAGAACACGCTCTCGGTGATCTCCAGTTCAAGGCGTGATGGCGCAATTCCGGTCTCGCGGATGATGTCGATCACGGCCTGGCAAAAGCCAGCTTGGCGTAGCTGAACCGTCGAAACGTTGACTGCAATCCCGATGTGCTGCGGCCACATGGCGGCGCGCCGACAGGCATCGCGCAGCACCCACATTCCGAGCGGCACGATCAGGCCGGTGTCCTCGGCCACGCCAATAAAGCGGCCCGGAGGCACCAGTCCATGGCCTGGGCGGTTCCAGCGCAGCAGCGCTTCCGCCGCGAGCACCCGGCCGGTCCGAAGGTCAACCTGAGGCTGGTAAAACAACAAGAATCTCCGTTCAGTCATCGCGGTACGGAGATCACGTTCAATGTCATGACGATCAAGTAGCTTCGCCTTCATGTCTGGCGCATAGAAGCAGAGCCGGTTACGTCCCTTCTCCTTCGCTTGATACAGCGCAAGGTCAGCCTGTTTCATCATCTGGTCGGCCGGGCTTTGGGCACCGATGTCCGACAAGGCGACGCCAATGCTGATTCCAACATGCCGAAGTTGCCCATCGAGATCGATCGGCTCTGCAATCGCGGCGAGCAGACGTTGCCCGAGAGCATCGGCATCCTCAGGTCGCCGGAGCGTGGGCAGGATCACTGCGAACTCGTCGCCGCCAAGGCGTGCCAGCGTGTCGCTCGTACGCACGCACCCACGGAGTTTTTCCGCCACCGTTTGCAACGTCTTGTCGCCGGCCGGGTGCCCAAGAACGTCATTTATGATCTTGAAATTGTCGAGGTCCATATAAAGGACGCCGATTTGGCTTGCGTTACGGCGTGCAAGTGCCAACGCCTGCTCCAGCCTGTCATGGAACAACCGACGATTTGGCAGACCCGTCAGCACGTCGTGTGCAGAAACGAATGAGGCATGCTCGACGGCGGCGACCAGCATTCGCAAAGGCATGACACGCAGCAGCAGGAACATCACCAGGCCCAGACCGCAGGAAGCGCAGGCCACGACAGCGGTGACAGTCAATGCCGGACGCAGCGAGCGCGCGATATCCACCTCGCCGAGACGTGTCGGGCCATCCGTCACCGCCAGGCGAGCGATTAGCTCTGGCCAGGCTGGCGCAACAGATGTGGTAGCGTCGATCAGAACCTGACCGGAGCCGGAAAACACGCGCCGTCGTTCAGCGATAGCCTGGGGCTTGTTGGCGTCAGGTCGACTTGCGATTGCAAGACCAGCCAACGAGTCCTCGATCGGGCTGTCCGCAAGGGCATTCCAGAAGACCGGGTTCTGGCGCGCTTCCTCAGCCACATCGCTGGCGTAAAGCTGGGCTTGAATTTCGACCTCGCCGCGTAGGCGTGCCTCGGTGGCGAGGAACCACGCGGCCGGCAAAACCGCAGCAGTCGCGGCGGCGGCCAGCGCGGCGAGCAGGGTGATCAGGTGCACCATGCTGGCGTTCGGCGCAGCGGCAACCGCGGTTCGCTGCATATGGTTGCATATATATGCGTGCACAACGAGGAATGGGTGACGCCACTGAGCAAATACCGAAGTCACACTGTTCGGGGCTAAATGATCAGCGGCAGCCGACATGTGAGGCTTCCTGGTGGCCCAGGGCCACGAAACATGAATGGCGTCAGATTATGGGGAGGTCGTTTGGAATTTGCTAAAAATTGGTGGGTAATGTTGCGTCCGGTTTCTGTCAGCTGGGCGGTTCATTGATCCTGGCACAACCATAAGGGTTGTCACAAATGACTTGGTTTGTCCGCTTGATGGGCGCCGCACTGCTTACCTGGGTGACCGCCGCGTCAGCCGAGACGGTCGGATTCTCCCAGGTAGGCGCAGAAAGCGACTGGCGCACCGCGTTTACCGCTGACATGGAGGCGGAGGCCAAAGCCCGCGGAATCAATCTCCGCTTTGATGATGCACAGGGCAACGTCGAGCGACAATTCAGCGCAGTGCGGCGTTTCATTGCGGAACGGGTCGACGCGATCATCATCGCGCCAGTGGTCGTCACCGGATGGACGCCGGTGCTGAAGGAGGCGCGCGCCGCGAACATCCCCGTATTCATCGCCGATCGGTCGGTTGACGCCGAGCCGTCGCTGTTCGTTGCGCGCATCGGCAATGACACCAACCTGGAGGGTCGTCTGGCCGGATCTTGGCTGGCTCAGGCAAGTCGCGGACGTTGTTCCATTGTCGAGCTTCAGGGGACCATCGGCGCGGCTCCGACGATCGGGCGTAAGGCGGGCTTCGCAACGGTCATCGCGCTATTTCCGGGCATGCGGATCATCCGCTCGGAGAGCGGCGATTTCACCGAGGCCGGGGGTCGACGGGTCATGGCGGAGTTCATTAATTCCACCGATGGGCTGAAGGATGTCTGCGCGGTCTGGGCACACAACGACGACATGATGCTGGGTGCGATCGAGGTGATGAAGTCTGCCGGCCTGCATCCCGGGAAGAATGTGCTGACAATTTCCGCGGATGGCGTGCCAGGTATCTATCGCGCCATGCTGAAGGGGGAGGCGAACGCGTCGGTCGAGGTGAAGGCAGACATCGGCAAATATATCTTTGATGTGGTGCAGGGCTATCTGGCTGGGAAGCACGACTATCCGAAATGGGTGCTGATCCCGACCGACCTCCATGCGCCTGAGGACGCGGAGCAGATGCTTCAGCGCCATGGTGGTTCCTGATCGTCGGCAGGACGCGCGGGAAGGTATGCTGACAGGGCCACGCACTTTGCCGCCCTGCACTGGTCCCTCCTATTCTGTCGCAAGACCGACCAGGGACCGACCCGCGATGACCGAACCGACCGGCCCGCTCAAGGGCTTCCGCATTCTCGATCTGACCACGGTGCTGTTCGGCCCGTTTGGTACCCAGACCCTCGGCGACTGGGGCGCCGAGATCATCAAGGTGGAGAGCCTGACTGGCGACACCTGGCGCACGTCCGGCCAGTTCCGCAACCGCGGCATGAGCGGGCAGTTCATGGCGGCGAACCGCAACAAGCGCAGCATCGCGCTGGACCTGAAGCATCCCGACGGCAAGCAGGTGCTGCGGCGGCTGATGCCAACTGTGGACGCTCTGGTCAGCAACATCCGTCCAGCCGGTCTGGCGCGGCTCGGCTTCGGCTACGACGCGTGCCGCGAGCTGAACCCGCGGATCGTCTATGCGAGCGCGGTTGGCTTCGGCCAGGACGGTCCGTGGCGCGCGCGGCCAGCGTTCGACGAGATCATTCAGGCGGCGTCCGGTTTCGCGTCCGCCATGGGCACCGATGAGGAGCCCGCGTTCGTGCCCAGCCTGATCGGCGACAAGATCTGCGGCATGGCGCTGACCTCCGCCGTGACAGCCGCACTGCTGCACCGCGAGCGCACCGGCGAGGGCCAGATGGTGGAGGTGCCGATGCTGGAAACGCTGGCCGCGTTCAACAGCATCGAGATGTTCGGGGGGATGGCGTTCGTGCCGCCCGTCGGACCGTCGGGCTACAAGCGCATGAAGGCGCGACGGCCGGTGCGAACCAAGGATGGTTGGCTCACCATGCTGCCCTATTCAGGCAGCAACTGGTGTGCGTTCTTCGAGGCCGTAGGGCATCCGGAGTGCATCGACGAATTCTCTGTGCGCGACCCCGTGGCGAGGGCGCGGAACATTGACCGTATCTACGACCGCATGCGCGACATCGCGCCGAGCCGGACCACGGCGGAATGGGAGGAACTGCTGCTGCGGATCGACGTGCCGCACACGGGGTTCGCGAAGCTCTCCGAGGTGATGCAGCAGCCGCATCTGAAGGCGGTGGAGTTGTTCCAGGAACTGGACCATCCGAGTGAAGGCAAGATCCGGCAGGCGCGTCCTCCGGCGCGGTTTTCCGCGAGCCCAGCCGGGGTGCAGCGGCTGGCGCCGCGGCTGGGCGAACACACGCGGGAAGTGCTGCACGAGGTGGGGTATGGGAAGGCAGAGATCGATGAGCTGGTGGAAAAGAAAGCGGTGGGGGTGGGGTGAAGGGAGCGCTCACCGAGCGCCATTTGCGGGTGCCCGCTGACCGCAAAGTGTCAGTACGGCTCCCGCACAAAAATAAAAGTCGTCCCCGTCACGATCGGTGCGCTCGCCCCAACGAACGACACGTTGGCGTCCTTCACCTGCCGTGATCCCGCCCGGCCCGATGCCTGAAGCGCGCCTTCAATGATGTGCCACAGCCCGTGGATGCGTCCGGTTCCAAGGCTGCCGCCGAACGTATTGAGCGGCAGCTCGCCGTCGAGCTCGATGCGTCCGTCCTGAATGAAATCGAGCGCCTCGCCCTCTTTGCAGAACCCATAGGACTCCAGCCCATAGACCACAGACGCCGAGAACCCGTCGTAGATCTGCGCCACGTCGACATCCTTCGGCGAAAACCCGGACCGCTCCCAGGTCAGCTTTGCTGAGCTGCTGCCGCCCTCCATGTAGCTGGACAAACTACCGATGCGCCCCGCCACCTCGAAGTGCAGCCGCTGTCCATAACCAGCCAGATACGCCGGCGTCGGCTTCAGGTCTCGAGCACGGTCCGCTGTCGTCAGCACGATGGCGACCGCCCCTTGCACCGGGATGTCGCAGTCGAACAGGCAGAATGGATAGGCCACCATGCGCGACGCAAAGTAGTCCTCGCGGGTTAGCGAGGTGCCGTAGAAATACGCGTGCGGATTGTGCTGCGTATGCTTGCGCTGCGTCACCGCAAGTGTCGCCATCTTCTCACGGCACTGGTTGTTCTGCTCCAGCCAGCGGGTATACGCGACCGCCATGCCCTGTCCCGGCCCGCCGAAGCCGTAGGGCGCAGTGAACTGAGTGGCGCCCGCTGCGTATGCGCCAGGCAGGTTCTGATAGGTGCCGCGCGGGTTGTGCATTGCCCGCCACACAACCGCGTATTTGCACACGCCGGCGAGCAAGGCATTCACCGCCTGCTGCACGGCGCCACCGATGTTGGTGGTTCCCACCTGGATGTGCCATGTCAGGTTGGGCAGCTTCAGCATCGCCATCATGCAGTTGACGGACACAACGGAGATTCCGTCCACCTCCGCGTGTCCGGTTGCCGGCAGTTCAGGATAGGTCGCCAGTCCGTCGATGTCGGACATCGCCAGGCCCGAGTCCGCCACCGCCTCCTTCACCGCCGTCAGCGCATGGGCCGCAAGCGGAATCTCAGCCGAGCGCGTGACCTTGGAATAGCCCACGCCGCTGACGGCGATCTTGCATCGGTTATCCCACATGCGTCTGTTCCCTTCAGCGCGCGAGACGGAACTGCGGCAGCGTGATGTCGTCGTTCAGCTTCTCGAAGATGACCTCTACGCGCCGCCCGACCTTCGCCTCAGTGTATTCCGCTTCCAGCAAATTGCCCGCGAGCAGCGCGCCAGGCGCCTCGTCGAGCTCCACGATGATGCTGGCGTAAGGCACGGCGGGGGAAAAGCGCTTGTCCCCGGTGTGATACATGATGGTGTAGGCGTAGATCGCGCCCTCGCCACGCACGGGTTCGAACTTCAGGTCGGTGCCGATGCATTGGACGCAAGTCGCATACGGCGGATGCTGGAAATGCCCGCAGCTCTGACAGCGCTGCAGTTCCAGTACGTCCCGCTTCGCCGCATCCCAGAATGGCTTCGTCCACTCGTTCGGAACGGGGATCGGCCGGGTCACCTTGCTCCAGTCGCTCATTTGACGGGATCCAGCACAACGACGGGAATCTCGCGCTCGGTCTTGCGCTGGTAGTCTGCATATGGCGGCCAGAATTCCAGCGACTTCTCCCATAACCGCGCGCGCTCCTCACCAGTCGCGGTCCGCGCCCGCGCCCGCGTCTTCGTTGTTCCCGCCTGAACCTCAACGTCAGGATTGGCGAGGATGTTGCGATACCAGCCCGGGTGCTCCGGCGCGCCGCCCTTCGACGCAATCACAAAATAGCTATCGCCTGACTTCCCATAGAACAGCGGGAACACATACTTGTCGCCAGACTTCCGGCCCGTCGTCGTCAACAGCAGGGACGGCACAATCATCTCAGAGTAACCCGGCGGGGTCACGGTATACATGTGTCCCTCGGTGCCGCCGCTGGAAAGGTAGCGGTTCGCGTGGTCCTGCATCCACCCCGGAAGGTTGGGGGCCAGCTTCGTCTCGGTCATACTCGGAACTCCTTCTGATCCCAATGGAGCATGGAGGCCGGAAACAGGAGAACTTGCAAGATGAGCGGACAAGTCCAGGATTCGAATGAGGCCCAGCGGCACTATTGGAACACGGTGGCCGGGCCGCGCTGGGTCGCCAGCCCCGGGTTCAGGGAGCGGCGCAATCAGGAAAGCCTTACGTTGCTGTTGGATCGTCTGCGGCTTGCCGGCAGCGAGAGCGTGCTCGAAATAGGCTGCGGCACCGGCGCGGTGACCCTGCCGCTCGCAAAGGCTGTCGGCGAACATGGCCGAGTCGTCGCAATCGACATATCCGAGCCGATGCTCGGTGCCGCTCGGCAACGAGTCAGCGAAAGCGGGATGCACAACGTCACGCTGATGCTTGGCGACGCGCAGGTGTTGGCGTTCGAGCCGGCCGCATTCGATATCGCTACGTCGCGCATGGGCGTCATGTTCTTTGCTGACCCGGTGGCGGCATTCCGCAATATCGGCGCCGCGCTGAAACCGGGCGGCCGCCTCGTCTTCGCCTGCTGGGCACCGCTGGCAGAGAACCGCCACTGGCTGATTTCGTACGATATTGCGCGCCGCCATCTGGGGCCGCCCACGCCGTCACTCGAACACGAGCCTGGTCCGCTCGCCTTTGGAGACCCCGACTACATCCGCCGAATTCTCAAGGCGGCCGGGTTCGCTGACATCACGATTGAGCGAGCGCATCCGACAATCATCTGCGGGAGCCCCGAGGAAGAGGCGCGGCAGGCGCTGATGATGGGACCCACGGCAAGGCTGATCGAAGCGAAGCAGCCTGACGAAACGACCCGTAAGCTAATCGCCGAGGAGATTGCAACGGCGTTCGCGGCTGAAGCCAGCTCCGGCCCGATCCGACTGCCGGCAACCATCTTTCTGGTCACCGCCCAGAGGTAGAGGGAGGCACACACGACATTGGAGGTGCGTCGGATTGTCACTGGCGACGACGCGGCTGGAAAGGCCATCGTCGCATCGGACGAGCGAATGATCGGCACCGTTCGGCCAGGACGCGCCTGGATCGCGCGCTGCGCAATCGGACAACTCGGATGCGGCGGCGGCATCCGCGCAGCGGCAAGGCTTCGTGGCCCGCCACAGCGGCGTTGGATCAGGATAGGGGGCGTTGGTGCGCACCACTGAATTCGCGCCAGGCTTACCTATTACCGCAAACGTCAGCCCCAGACCCAACGGCGCCCCAGGGACGGATGCGATCTCCAAAATGACCGCGCTCGCGCAGCACATAGACTTGGCCGACGAGAACAAGCATCAGAAAGGTGAGAGTTTCGCGCTTGTCCGGGAAGCCACCGTCTACTCAGTCCGTTTCCACCTTCTCCAACGCGATGACGACGCGCCGATTCTTAGCTTGGTTTTCCAGGATGGCTTTTCCGTTGGCATCACGGTTGGGCACTAAAGGAAAGGTATCAGCATAACCGGCCGCACGAAGTCTGCGTGCTGGAATGCCTCGATCTAGGAAGAATCGGACGACGGCCGCGGCGCGGGCGGTCGACAACTCCCAATTAGATGGGAATTCCGACGTGCCAATCGGCGCATCGTCGGTATGGCCTTCCACAGTGACCAGGTAGTCCTTGAACTTTTCCGACTTAAGATCGGCCACCACATCCCGCAAGATAACCTCGCCCGAGCTGCTCAGCGTCGCAGAACCGCTACCAAAGAATGCAGTGCTATCGAACGAAAACGTGGTAACATGCTCGCCGTCCCGTTCAACTCTGCCTGCATCCTGGGCCGGCAGTAGACCTATCCTTTGCGGTAAAGATATGGAAAGGGCTCCGGAAGCCGTCTTGCTCTCCGGCGTAGAAGTTTCGGGCGTTGCAGGTACCGATATCGGAGGGGCTGCGGCCACCGTGCGCCGTGGCTTCTTGACCAAAGGCACCGACGGCACCTGAACTGCCTCGGTAGACGCATCTTCGTCATCGCTGTCTCGTTGCATTGCGGGCAAGAAATCGTTGATGGGCAGGCTGTTCTTGAAAATACTAGCAGGCACCGCTACCCCCTCCACATTTAGCGGAGAGGCCACTTGTTGATCAGCGTGCCGTTTGGTGTTCACCAACGCAAGGAGGACCACGAGGAGGCACAACAGCAGCGTGATGGTATCCGCATAGGTCATCAGCCAGTCGTCAGTGGATCTGTGTGATTCGTGCCGTAACCGCCGATAGTTGTTCATGCGTTGGCCGCCTTCAGATATCGAACCTTGGCGCCGTGCCTGCCCCACATTTCATGCGCGTCTGCGGCGCCTATTGCCCTGACTAAGCCAATAGCCTCGGTATCCTTCGCCGTCGCGTCGAAGTAATCTCGAAAATCTGGTCGCAAAAACCCATTTAGGCGATCTTGAATATACATGGGGGACTTGTTGGCAGCCAGCATGACCATACCTTCAGTGATCATCTGGTGGCGGAAACGACGACTGTCGACATCTTGCTGCAATTTTGTTGCAGCCGGCATATAGATCAAGCGTGCTGATAAAACACCATAAAGGGTAGACAGGAAGGCGACTGCCAGGGTCGAACCTATGCTTGTAGTACTATCGCTCAGATTACCCAGCATTGTCACCATGCCAATCAATGTGCCGACCATCCCAAAAGCCGGAGCGTGGCTTGCCATTGCACCGAGCACTTCAACGGGTACACAGTCGCGCTCATAACTGGCATCCGCGGCAGTGCTCATCATGGCTCGGACATCATCTGGAGTGTAATCACTCAGTACCATGTTGAGCCCATAATTTATGAACGAGTCGGACGCGCGATTCATATCGATCTTTGACTCTAGCCCTCGTGTTCCCCTCTCGTTGACTAGGCGGGACCATTCCATGATGCAACGTATGTCGCTGCGGAGGTCTTCGTGCGTCTTGCCCGGTTGTCTAAGCATCGTCGTGATAGAATGTAGTGCTGTAGCAACGTCACCCGTTTGGAAGCTCATGAATGCGACGGCTACGACGCCGCCAACGACAATGATCAGTCCTCCGAGACTGAAAAAGGCTTGAAAGCTGGTCGCGCTCACTGCGATGGAGCCCACCACAAGGAACAAGCCGAAACCTGCACTGATGGCGGGAGCAAAGGCAAATGGCTAAATCGACGCCTTGTCCGAGCTCGCCATGTTGCGGCCTTTCACGTTTAGCATAAGCGGATACCCGCATTTTCAACAATGCAGTCGCTGTGCCACGGATTTCAAAGGCAATACGATGTCTTGTGAGGATATTCTTCGCACGCAGAAATTACCGCGTCGGCAATAATAGCTTCCTAGGCAAATTCAGCCGGGCTGTGGAACGCCGAGTAAGCCTTTCCCCCTAACCGCCACATAGCTTTGCACGTGATCCCGTGAGCTGCGTTGTGGGGCAGAGACCGCAAGCGAACTGGCGCTGACCCGGCCGAGCTAGTCGTCTGACAGGATGATACGCGCCGCGGCCCAGCAGCTCGAATCGCTTGCCCAGCCAGATTGGAGATGCCCACCTCAGGGGTGCATGCGCTCTCTGCTTCGGTACGGAGCTAGATCGCGCGTCCGGTGCAGCAGAGGCTGAGCAGAGAGCAGGACCGGGCACAGAGTCGCCGATTGACTTTATCATACGCAAGATCCAGGGCACGGAGCCGCGCGCTGAGTCTCTAAGGAGGCTCACCGGCCTGCTCCTCACGCCAATCTAATCATAACTTCACGCATCGCACTGAAACGCTTGTTTACACCATCCTGCTGTCCGGCGAGTACGACCTGCAACCGGATGCCGGCAAGACCCTGCATCTCACGCAAGGCGACGTTGTCGTGCAGCGTGGGACCATGCATGCGTGGATAAATAACGTTTCGCAGCCCTGCATGTCCGCCTCCGTGCCGATCGACGCCGAGCCGGCAGAAGCGGGCAGGCAGAGCCCGCTGCCGCGCTATACCCTACCTGAGCGCGGATGAGCAGGAGTGCAGAGGTGACTTATTGCGACGGCATCGTCTCATAGGTTGTGAGGCCTGCCGGCATCACGGCCCAGGCGGGACGGTCGCGCACGAAGATCGCGATTTTCGGTTGGAAGCATGACGGATCGTCCAAAGAGCCCGCGTAGATCGTATGGGTCTCGTCTTTGCCGACCTCTCCGCCGAATACCAGGCTGCCGCAAACAGGACAGGAATTACGCACGGCATCATCGCCCCTGAAGGACTTCGACCGGAACTGTCGCGTCTGGCCGGTGAAGCGAACTGCGGTGCCGGCAAACCCCATGAACGGCACAAAGCCGGAGCCGGATGCTTTGCGGCAATCAGCGCAATAACACTGTCCCGCATAGAGCGGCTCGCGCCAGGCGTCATATCGCACGGCGCCGCAAAGACAGCCGCCTGTGTAGCGCGTCACATTCTGGATCATCATGCCGCCTCACTCCAATGCCGGCTCAAGATCGGTTGGGTCGAAATCGTATAGCCAGCGCAAATTTTCAGGCGCGCGATCGCCGACGCGCCCCCAATCCGCATCGCGCGCCTGTTGCGCCGGACCGTCCTGCATATGGAACCGGGCCTTGTTGGCGCGTGACATTGCCTGCAGCCGGCTGACGCGCGGAATTCGGAGCTGCTCGTAGCGCTGAAGGGAGGCAGAGGGATTACCGCTGTCGGCGGCTAGGCAAGCAGCCAAGGCGGCACCATCTTCGATCGCCTGCGCCGCACCTTGGCCCATGAACGGATACATCGGGTGGCAGGCATCACCGAGCAATGTCGTGCGGGCAATCGCCCAGCGCGGCAACGGGTCGCGATCGAACAAGGCCCAGATGAAGCAGGTGTCCGCCGCGGCGATGATGCGGCGGACCTGTGGATGCCAGCCGGCAAAGGCGGCGAGCGCGCGATCGGTTGTCGCGTGGTCGGTCCAGTCCTCACGGTTCCAGGCGTCGTGCTCAGTCCAGCCGACGAAATTCAGCAGCCGTCCGCGGGAGACGAAATAATGCACGAAATGTCCGCCCGGCCCGACCCATGACTGGTTGTCTTGCTCGAGGCTGAGGTCTGCGATTCGCTCTATCGGGACGAGCCCACGATAAGCAACGCAGCCGGCAAACACCGATGCCTCGTCGCCGAACAGCGCTGTCCGAACTGTTGAGCGGATGCCATCGGCGCCGACCAGCACGTCGAATGAAATGCGTGCGCCATTGTCGAACCGGGCTTCAACGACATCTCCCTGGTTGGTGAAGCCGACGAGCCGATGGCTGAGATGAATCCGCTCGCTCGGCAGTCCTGACGCGATCACCGCCAATAGATCGCGACGGTGAAGCGTCAAATGTGGAGCACCGTATAGCTGCTCGCACAGCGGGTTGAGCGGCGCCCGCTGAAGTGTGCAGCCGTCCTGCCAGCGGCGCTGATGCGTGACGAGCGGGCGCACGCCTTCGCGGTCGAGCCTCGGACCCAGGCCGAGGCGATACAAGACGCGCACCGCATTCGGACCCAAATTGATGCCGCCACCGACTTCGGTCAGTTCCGGGGCCTGTTCATAGACGTCCGGCGCGAAGCCGGCCCGGCGCAGCGCTACGGCGGCGGTAAGGCCGCCGATGCCTGCGCCGATGATGCCAATGCGAAGCACAGTGATAACCGTCTGTTGCCGTGGGTTCTTTCGTACGCGTCCTGGCCGTCATCGCAGCACGGCTCAGCCGCATTCGCAAACACACGACCACCCTCATGTTCTCCGGTTAACCGGCCATTTGCATGGCCCGGGCGCCCCCGCGGAGTTCATCTGCAATTCCGGCCCAGCGGCGCAGCCACGGCGCCAGCGCCTGCTGCATTAGCGCATCCACGCTGCCTTCACCATGATTGACCAGTGCGTAACGTTGGCCGGCCTCGGCGGCAATCGCATGGGCGGCTTCATCGCGGTAGAGCCGGACCAGTGCAGTGGCAATTGCCTCCGGTGTATCGGCGACGCAGTCCGCCAAAGCCGATGGCAAGGTGAATCCCTCAAAGGCAATCGAAGTGCCCACGCACGGAACACCGGCGGCGAGACTGTCAAGGACTTTGGCCTTGAGCCCGGCACCATAGCGCAACGGCGCAACCGTCAACCGTGTCTTGGCGAGCAGCGTGTCGAGCGCCGCGACCGATGCGACAAGTTCCAATCCGGGTTCCGCCAGTTGGCGCAGCGAATCTGGCATGTCGTTGCCGACAATGCAGAAATGGATCGCTGCTTCTCGCTCGTGGACCAGTGGCACAATCTCCTTCGCCAGCCAGTACGCAGCATCGAGGTTTGGCTCGTGTCCGAAATGGCCGACGAACACAACTCCATCGCGTCCGGCGAACCCGGTCGTTGACGTCCGCACCGGCACCGACCACGGTACCAGTGCTACCCTGACACCTGGAACCCGTGCTCGCAGGAACTCCGCCTCAGCATTCGAATGGGTGATCACCACATCTGCCAGTCGCGCCGCGACCATCTCCTCAATTTGCAGTCGTTCGGCGAGGCGTGAGACTTCAGGACGGTCTTCCACGGCTCCCTGGCGAGCCAGGCGCACATGATGCAGATCGGCAACTCCATAAACCAATAGTGCTCGCGAGCAGTATTGCCGAACCAGTTTTCCGTACGCCGCGGCGTTTGCCCCCCGATGCAGATAGACCAGATCGATGCGACCGCTCTGTCGGCGCAGTATCTCCTCGATCGATCCGTACCATGGTGCCAACAACGGCTTGATCCCTAGCGCCGTCAACTCCGCTCTCCGTCGGAAGCGGTCATCCAAATCCTGTGACGCCGCAAAGCTGACATCGAAGCCGACACGCATCAGCGAGCGCATGTGGTCGATCGCAGCGCTGGCGCCGCCATTCACTCCCGCCGCAGGGAAGAACTCGTCCACGAACAGAGCCTGTGGCCGTAGTTCACGTGCAGCTCGTTGCCCGGCGGCGCTTGGCAACAGGCCACCCCAACGCTCGCGCATGTTAGCCACATCTGCACGAACAGCTACGTCGAGCCGCGCTCGGGCGGCAAGCAACGCCTCGGACTCCGTCATCATATATCCAATGATGTCGTCCAGATCAGCCGATTGCGTCGCCGCCTGTGCGGCGTCCCGCAGCATCCGCGTGACGCCGGCGCGCAACTCAGTATCGAAGTCCAACGGTACAGACAGCATCACCGGGGAGCCCGGCACTGGTGCACCATCCGCCGCCCGCAGGATCTCAATCGCGTGACCAGCTAGAGGATCGAGCGTGACGGGATTCTGAAAGTTGAACGAACAACATCCGTCACCCAAATAGCCGACGTCCTCGAGATCGCGCCGATAGCGGTCAGCCACGACATGGCCGACCACCTCTCCATCGTAACGGATCTCCAGTCGCACCCGATGGTTCGGGTTGGTCGGATCAAACACCCAGCCCGCGACCCGTATCCGATCGCATTGGTCAATATTGCCTCGTAGTGTCTCACGCGGACAAAAACTCTCGGTGGACCCAGCGCGCGCCATGAGGCGGGCGCGGATCTCGACGAGAGCTGCCGATGCAGGCTCAACCCGTGGCGCACAGAATTGCCAGGTCGGACCTGGGTCATCAGGATAGAGACGGGCAAAGTCGATGGCATTGTGGAACATGCCTCGGCTGTCGCAATCGACAAAGGTCTCCGAAGCCGCGCCGTTGGCAAAAATGACATCGTGCGCCGCTAGCTCAAGGTGGAAGTATTCGACGCTTTCCACGCCCTCCAGTTGGCAGACGTTGATGCCGTTCAACAACATTTCAGCAGGAACCAATAGATCATCGATGAACATCGCATGCTTGGGCGAAACATCGAGATCGCGGCTTGGTTTGCCATCGGCGAGAGCACCTGTGGCAAAGCGGATTGGCAGGAGGTCACGGTTGCCCGCGATGAAACGCCCCTGGTAGCTTCGCCGCCCGATCCACTTGATCGGCTTGGCTTCGCCCGACCGAGTGATGACCAGGTCTCCTATGGCCAGATCCTCAATTGGAATCTCGCCCGATGGTGCGAGGATGCGCGTCCCTAAGACGTAGCAGGCTACGGCAGCCTCGATTGTGTCACCGTACGCATGGAATGCAGGTGTCGCGCCGCCGGCCATCGAGATGTTATCCATCGTGAGGACGGTGGCGCCGTCCCCGTTCGTGACCGTCAGTTCGCCGGCCTGCGAGAGCGAAACCGTATCGCCGGTGAAGTCGGCACCAGAGAACACAATCTCATCACCCTGGGCAATATTGCTGATGTGCTGGGTGGTGGTGATGCCGGGCTTGAAGCCTGTCTGAAACTCGATCTCGCCAGTGTTGATAGACGTGGGCCCCTCGTTGAGGAACCTGTAGGCAACGTGAGGATCATTGACTGTTGGGCTGCCGAACTCAAGGCGACCACCGGAACCCACCGCACCGCCGTTGTCCGCGGCAATCGTGATCGTCTGATGTGTACCATTTCTGTCGCTGATCTCACTGCCAATGTCCAAGAGTCCACCGGCGTTGATGATGATGGGGGTCGCGTAATGCCCGCTGTAGACGAGCTCGCCGGTCAGTAGATTTCCCGAGATGGAGAGGGTGGGGACTGCATGGTGGCCGTGTGATGTGCGCAGGCTTACGCGGGAGAGGTCGAAGGCTTCGCCGGTTGCAACCGACGCCGTATAGGTCGTAGGCCACCCGCTGTGTGTATTGTCGAACACCACCTGGTCCTGGTTGCCGGCGAGTGCACCAGGTGGTGCATCCTTGGTGGGTGTCCAATCGGAGATCGTATTCCAATCGTCTGAAGTCCCGGCACTCCAGGTGAACTTGGCCATAATGATGTCTCCAGAACGCTTCGGATCGCTTTTTTAAGCTGCTTATAACGATGCATAACCCAAACGATACACATCAAATTCTGTTTGCCCGTCTTTCCGGCGTTACAGCGACGTTAACCTCACAAAAAATCGCGGCGTCAGGCCCTGCTTGTCGTCCTTGGCTGGTCGGTCGATGATGGCACCAGCGCACGGGGCAACGACACGATGCGGATTGGTTTTGTGGGCACCGGAACGATGGGAACTCCAATCGCGGGCCGCCTTATCCGTGCGGGCCATTCGGTTTCAGTCTATGACCGCCGCCCTGAGGCCACCGCGGCGCTGTGCGCACAAGGTGCAGTGCAAGCCGACAGCGCCTTCGCCGCGGCGCATTATGCTGAGGTGGTGTTCACCTCGCTTCCCGGTCCCTCCGAATTCGAGGCGGCGATGCTGGAACCACAGACCGGCATTCTCGCCGGGCTGCAAGTGGGTGCTGCGCATATCGATCTTACCACCAATGCGCCAAAGACTGTCGCACGCGTCGGCGAAGCTTGTCGGTCGCGCGGGGTCGAACTGATCGACGCGCCAGTCAGCGGTCGCCCACCGAACATGACCGTGATGGTCGGCGCCAGCGTCGCGGCTTTCGCCAAACATCGGCCGTTGTTCGAGGCGATAGCCGCCAATGTGTTCCATGTTGGCCCGAGCGGCGCCGGGGCGACCGCCAAGCTTGTGACACAGTACCTGGGCTACACCAATTTCATCGCCTCGATCGAAGGAATGCTCGTCGCGGCCAAGGCCGGAATCGATCTCGACATCCTCGCCAGGATCGTGCCGGTCAGCGCTGGGCAAAGCCGCACTTTCGACAACATCGCCCGCGGTGTGTTTCCCGGTACCTTTGCTGCCGGTGGCACGCTCGACATCGTCGCCAAGGACATCGAACTCGCGTGCCAACTCGCCCGGGACGTCGGCGCCCCAGCGGCATTGGGCGCGCTCGCCTCCGACATCTACAAGCGCGCTCAGGCGCAGGGCTGGGGCCAGGAGGGTTTTCCGGTTGTTGCCCGTGTGCTCGAGGCAATGGCCGGAACCGAGTTGCGGTCGGCGAATAGACCGTCAGACACTTAGATCGCGCGATTTTCAGCCAGAACCAATAGTTCCCCGCGAGACAATCCCAGTTCGTCACAGAAAATCTCTGTGTTGTGTTCGCCGACTAGCGGTGCCCGCCTGGAAATACGCCACGGAGAACCATTGTAGATCGCTGCCTCGCCCGGATAGACGAAGCTGCGGCCAATCTCCGGATGTTCCACCTGTTTCCAGAAACCACGGTCGTGCAGGTGGCCGTCGTCGAGCAGCATTTCCGGGGCACGTACCGCGCCCCAGGTAAAGCCGCGTGCCTGCGCCGCATGATAAACCTCCTCCGCCGGCAGGCTGGCGATGAAGTCAGCGACGAGATCATCGATGATGTGGGATGTGTTTGCTGTGATGAAGGCCTGGTCCTGGTACTTAGGGTCCTTGAGATCGCCGGCCATGCCGTAACTGTCCAGCAGTTCCGCCAGATCCCTTACGAACTTCGGGTTAAGCCGCCCCCCCACCAGCGCGCAGACATATGTGCCGTCCTTGGCGCGGAACTGGGTACGCGGCGTGGCACCTGCCGCATGATGGCGACCCGTCTGTCGCCGCAGTACCTCGCCCCGATAGACATAGTTGGCGATTGCCGCCTCTGTCGTCAGGGCACAGGCCTCGTGTATCGACACGTCGATATACTGTCCTTGCCCTGCGACCGTTCGGTGAACGAGAGCGGCCATGATGCCCATGTAAGCGAAGTGACAGCCCATGTGCCAGGCGTTGCCGCCACCCGGAGCGATGGGCGGCGCGTCCGCGACGTCTGCCTCGTCATAGCCGCAGGACGCCATCTCGCCACCTGCCGCCATGTGGAGGAGATCGCTTGAGAGGTAATCCCGCCAGGGCCCGGTCTGACCGAACGGGGTCAGCGAGCACATGATCAGCCGCGGATTCTGCTCGCGCAGCAACTCATAACCAAGTTCCAGCGACGCCAAGAAACCTGGCCGGAAGGTTTCCAAAATAACGTCCGCCGTCCCCGCTAAGCGCGAGAAAATCTGCCGCCCGTCCGCCGTTGCCAGGTGAAGGGTGATGCTGCGTTTGGACGTGTTGTAATGCCAGAACGACAAACTGCGCTCCGGGTGCGGAATGTCGTCGAGGAACGGTCCGACATGGCGGTTGGGCTCGCCACCAGGGGGTTCGATCTTGACCACGTCGGCACCCAGATCGCCAAGCAGCTTGCCGCAGAACTGGCCCTTCTCATCGGCGAGCTCCAGAACTCTCAGCCCTGCCAGCGGGCCCGGCAGGGTTGCCGCATCGGTCACTGGAGCATGTCCTCCATGTAGGGAAAACGCGCCCGCTTCGTCGGCCAGAACGTGCCGTCGCTGAACCCTGCACGTAACTCGTCATGGCTGTAGCCCAGCAGGCCTTCGACAATCTCCTGCGTGTGTTGCCCAATCAGCGGAGAGGGCAGGTGATTCGACGCCGGCGTTGCAGAGAATTTGAACGGGGCATTCTGCACCTTGTGCAGTCCGAGCGCCGGATGCTCCATCGCCTGATACATTTGCCGATGATGCAACTGAGGATCATGCTCCACCCGGTCTTCGGCACTCTGCACAGGAAGAGCGCGGACTCCGGCAGCCTGGCATCGCTCCGTCAGCGCGTATTTTTCCTGCGTCATGCTCCACGCTTCGATCTTCTCGTCCAGTTCTTCCTGGTGCTGCAGGCGTCCGGCGACAGTGGCAAATTTTTCCGGACTTGCCCACGACGTGGCGTCCATAACCTGCACCAGTCGCTGCCATTCCTCGTCCGAGTGGCAGACGATCACGCACCAGTCATTATACCCGCCAGGGTGCGTACGATAAGCGTTATGCGGCGCAACCGTTGGCCCACGATAGTTATTCACCAGTGCCGTGCCAGGCCAATGCGCACGGTTGCCCGGGGGAAACCCAGCCCGCAGCGACCCGCGCCCGTTCACTGTGAAATCTAAGAGGGCCGGACCGTTGAGGGGAACGCTAGAAACCATCTGAGACAGGTCGATGTGCTGACCTCGTCCTGTCATGTTGCGATGGTAGAGGCCGGTGAGCGCGCACATCGCCCCGTACATGCCGCCGGTATCATCCATGTACGACCAGCCCCAGCCAGCCGGCAGCTTGTCCGGCAGGCCGGACAGATATGTCAGCCCTGAGACCGCCTGGGCGACAGGACCAAACGTTGTGTAGCTGTGGTTGCGCCCCGTATGGCCGTAGCCTGACATGGACACATAAACAATGTCGGGCTTGATCCGGCACAATTCGTCATAGCCGAGACCCCAGTTCCGTAGCACGCGCGACGAAAAGTTCTCGATCACGATGTCGGAGATGTCGATCAGCCGCTTCACGATCTCCAAACCCTTGGCGCTGCGTACGTTCAGGCTGAGGCTCTTCTTGTTGACGTTCGTGTCGTTGAAGTTTCCCGAGGTGTTCAGATTGACCTCGAGGTTCTGCGGCGTGGTGGAACTCGGCAGCCTGCCGCGCTCGCTTTCCGGCCATTCGATCTTAATGACCTCGGCCCCGAGCGCCCCTAGCCAGCGCGTGGCCCACGGCCCGGCCCGCACCCAACTGAAGTCCACCACGCGGATGTTCTCCAGCGCTCGCGGCAGGGACATGCCTCGTTTCTCCGGACTATCCCCAGGTGGCCTGACCGCCAACCGCTGTGATGGTGATGTGCCCCATCGTCGTATCGGCCTTGGAGCCATGCCAATGCCGTTCGCCGGCCTTGATATGCACGACATCACCCACATTGATCTCACGCTGCTCGTGCTCTGTCGCCACCATGCCGGAGCCTGACGTCACGACCAGGACCTGGTCACAGGAGTGCGTGTGCCAACCGGTCGTGCAGCCTTGGCTGAAGTTTACCACACTGCAGTTGTAGTTGGCGGAGTCCCCGGGTTCGATAATGGTTTGGCGCGACCGTGAAACCGGCCCCGTCCATCCTGCAATCCGCTCGGCACCTTCGACCGGGACATTCGGTACGTCTCGAAGCGTGACAACTTTCATGGCGTTTCTCTCCTCGTGTTGCATAAGCGGACCGGTTGCCTATGAGCATATGATCTCCCGCGCGGACCTTCAACAAGACGCCCACCGAAACCAATGTCCTGCCGCGCAACCTTGGCAGATCGCAAGAAACATCCCAACGTCCGCGTCGCTGCAAGGGCGATCGTGCCGTTGGGGAGGAGATACAGATATGGCAACCACGATCCGCGTCGGCATGGTGGGTGTCACGCCAAGCCGGGGATTCTCATCAATCGCGCACATGCCGGCGCTACGGGCACTACCCGACTTTGAGGTGGTCGCCGTCTGCACCACCCGCCAGGAAACGGCGGACGCCGCAGCGAAGCATTATGGCGTTCCTCTGGCGTTTGCCGACCCCGTGCAGCTCGCACAGCATCCGGACGTCGACCTCGTCACCGTCTGCGTCAAGGTCCCCGACCACTTCACGCCGGTCATGGCCGCCATCGATGCAGGCAAGCACGTCTATTCGGAATGGCCGCTCGGTAGCAATACTGCGGAGGCCAGGCAGATGCATGATGCTGCCAAGCGCAAAGGAATACGGCACGCCGTCGGCTTGCAGGGCCGTGTCTCGCCGTCGATCAACTATGTCAGGGACCTGATCGCAGATGGCTATATCGGCAAGCCGCTATCGGCCACGCTGTTCGTCAACGCTGCCGGATGGGGAGCTACGCTCGAGCGCGCGTATCAAGCGGATTTTGCCAACGGCGCCAATCTGATGACCATCACCGGCGGCCACAATCTCGATGCGCTCTGCTACTGCCTGGGCGAATTCCGCGAGCTGTCAGCGTTTGTCGTCAGCCAGCGCGACAGGATTCCCTTGGAAGGCACTGGAGAACTGATCACCAAGGATGTGCCGGACCAGCTTGTCGTGAGCGGCATCGTCGGTGCCGGAGTGGTCGTCTCCGCGCAGGTCCGCGGCGGCATGACCAGAGGCCATGAATTCCTCTGCGAAATCCACGGCTCCGAGGGCGATCTCGCACTCGCCGCGACCACCCGCGCCTCAACGCAGCGACAGGAGCTGACTGTGCGAGGAGCGCGCGGCACGGCGAAGGACCTGGTGGATATGCCGGTCCCAGCGAAGTATCGATGGGTGCCCGAGGGAACGCCGGAGGGGTCACCGTACAACGTTGCTCAGCTGTACGCGAAACTCGGAGAGGCGATCCGCGACGGTAGATCCGTCCACCCGGGATTTGATTCAGCCGTTGTCCGTCATCAGATGCTGGACATGATCGTGCAGGCCGCTCGCACCGGTCAGAAGCAATCGGCCGCGTCGTGACCGGCCGAGCAGTCCGCGGGCGACGCCGGGAAGGTGGTGTTCGTGGAGAAGCCCTTCTCGGCGGATGTTTGCCATCCGTGCCGCGAACTGGGCGTGGCATACTGCCGTCGCGCGCGCTCTGCCGCGCCCATGCCTCGGCCGCCGCGTGTACTGGTGAAACTCCGGGTGGTCGGTGGCTTGCCCTCCCGCCTGATCCTCATGCAGGCTTGGCGGCTTCGTAGCGTCGCCTCTATAAGGCGTGTCCCTCCGTCCCAATGAGCCACCACCCATGGACCGTGCCGCCCAGGCATTCGCAGAAGCCCGCAACAACATGGTGGAAAGCCAGATCCGCCCCAACAGGGTGAGCGATCCTCGCATAGTCGCCGCGATGCGCCAGTTGCCCCGCGAGCGCTTCGTTCCGCCGCGACTGGCGGCGCTGGCCTATGCGGACGAGGACGTGCCGCTGGGCGAGGGGCGCGTTCTGCTGGGACCTGCCGTCATCGCTCGCCTGGTGCAGCTCACGTCGGTCGCCGCGGGCGAGCGCGCGCTTGTGGTCGCCGCCGGTACCGGCTACGGCGCGGCGCTGTTGGCCGCCTGCGGGGCCAGGGTCACCGCGCTTGAGGAGTCCGCGTCTCTGCGGGACGCCGCGCGCAGCGTGCTGGCGGAGCTCGCGCCGTCGGTGCGCCTGGTCGCCGGCGCACTCGGCGCCGGTTGGCCGCCTGGCGCCCCTTACGACGTCATATTGATCGAGGGGGCGGTGCGTGACATTCCCCCGCTGATCGGCGAGCAGTTGCATCAGCAGACCGGCAGGCTGGTCACTGTTTGTGTCGGAGCCGCTGGCCTCGGCCAGGCGGTACTCGCCGAGGCCACCGTTGCCGGCCTGCGGACGCAGCCGATGTTCGATTGCGCCACATCCCCCATCCCCTCCCTCATGCCGACCCCCGGCTTCGTTTTCTGATCGACATGCAACAGATTCTTTGTGTCTGGCTGCGTGCTGTGGCAGAGAATACCGGCGGTGAAGCAGAGGAGCGGACATGATCCTTCGCCGCGGCTGGATACTCGGTCTCGGGGTCGCTCTGGCGGCCGCACCTGCCTTCGGCCAGGCGCCGACGAACCAACCCGCTCCGCGCAAGCCGGCAGCCGCGACGCAGCGCACGACGCGCGCGCCGGCGCCGCCGGCGGCAAGCGCGCAACTGCCGCAGCCAGGCGTCCCGCATACGCTGGCCGAGGCGCTGGCGGCCACTTACGCGAACCAGCCGGCGCTGCAGGCCGAACGTGCCAAGCTGCGGTCGACCGACGAGAACGTGCCCCAGGCCTTGGCCGGATGGCGCCCCACGGTCGTGATGGCGGGGACCGCCGGCTACGGCGATGGGTTCAGCCGCATTTATTCTGGTTCTTCCGGCGTTTTTCTCAACGCTCAGACCGATCGGCTCATCGGCACTGCGCAGGCGACACTCAGCCAGCCCATCTATAACGGCGGCAAGACATCGGCCAACGTCAACCGCGCGAAGAATCAGGTGATCGCCGAGCGCGCAAACCTGATCGCGCAGGAGCAGACCAGCTTTGTCAATGTGGTGAACGCCTATGTCGGCGTCATCCAGGCGCAGCAATTGCTCGCGCTGAACGTCAACAATGAGCAGGTGCTGGCCAAGCAGCTCCAGGCGACCAACGACCGGTTCCGCGTCGGCGAGATCACCCGGACTGACGTGGCACAGGCGCAGGCAGCCTTGGCGCAAGCGACATCGCAGCGGCAGGTCGCGGAGGGCAACCTACAGACGGCGCGCGGTACGTATCAGCAGGTCGTCGGCTACCTGCCGCCAGGCGATCTGGTGGAGCCTCAGCCGTTGTCTCTGCCGACCAGGACAGAGCAGGATGCGACGGTGCTCGCCGCGAACAACAACCCGGTGGTGGTCGCCGCGCTGTTCAACGATGCTGCCGCAAAGGACGCGGTGGACGTGGCGTTCTCCCAATTGCTCCCGCAGGTCAGCTTTCAGGGCCAGATTTTCCAATCAAGCAACGCGAGTGCGCGGAGTACGCAGACCAATGGTTACCAAGCCGTGGTGCAGCTTTCCGTGCCGGTCTACCAGGGTGGTGCTGAATACTCCGCAGTGCGTCAGGCGAAGCAGAGCGAACAACAGACATCGAAGCAGGTGGACGACGCTCGTCGCACCGCGGTCCAGAACACGGTGCAGTCCTGGGAGACGCTGGCCGCGCAAAAGGCGTCGGCTGACAGCAATCGTGAGGCGATCCGCGCCAATCAGATCGCCCTGGAGGGCGTGGAACGCGAAGCGATCGTCGGCAGCCGCACCACACTCGACGTGCTGAACGCACAACAGGCTCTGCTGAATTCGCAGGTCACACTGGTGCAGAACCTGGCACAGCTGGTCACCGCATCCTATCAGGTGGCGTCGGCGATCGGGCGGCTCACCGCGCACGACCTACACTTGCCAGTGCCACTATATGATGACACCGCCTACTACAATGCGGTGAAGAACAAGTGGGCCGGTCTTGGCGACTACGCGACCGACCAACCGGGTCGCTGAGAAGACGGTTACGATGAGCGCTTCGCAGACACCTCCGGGAACTACTGGTGCGGATCCCTCGATGGAGGACATCCTTGCCTCGATCCGCCGCATCCTAAGCGAGGACGAGGCTCCGGCGGCTGACGGCAACCCGCCAGCACTGACGCCTCCGGCCGGCGAGGGCGTGCTTGTACTGGATCCCGCTATGATGGTGCCCGAGTCTGCCCCGCCCGAGTCTGCCTTGCCCGAGTCTGCCTTGCCTGAGACGCCTGCCGCTGCCGAACCGCCGCCGCGGGCAGCAGTGTCAGCGAACCTGGTGGCGCCGGAGGCCGCAGCGGCGGCGGCATCGTCGGTGGGCAGCCTCGTGCGCACACCTCGCCGAGCGCTCGACGCAGGTTCACAGTGGCGGTCCGACAATTGAGGACATCGTGCGCGAGGAGATACGGCCACTGCTGAAGTCGTGGCTGGACGCCAACCTGCCGCCAATCGTCGAGCGCCTGGTTCGCACGGAGATCGAGCGCGTCGTAGGCCGCGTCGTACCCTAAGCCGTATTGTCATTGCTGGCCTCTTGCGGCATCCGCGTGGGGCCGCAGGAGAGCGAAATGCTGGATAAGACCTACAACCCGTCAGAGATCGAACCGCGCCTGTATGACGGCTGGGAGAAGGCGGGGGCATTCGCCTGCGATCCGAATTCGAACGCCCGGCCCTACACCATCATGATCCCGCCGCCGAACGTCACCGGCAACCTGCACATCGGCCACGCGCTGACGTTCACCGTGCAGGACACGCTGGTCCGCTGGCGTCGCATGCAGGGACGCGACGTGCTGTGGCAGCCTGGCACCGACCACGCGGGGATCGCCACGCAGATGGTGGTGGAGCGGTTGCTGGCGGAGCAGGGGACCGACCGGCGCGATTTGGGGAGGGAAAAATTCGTCGAACGCGTGTGGCAGTGGAAGTCGGAGTTTGGCGGCACGATCACACAGCAGTTGCGCCGGTTGGGTGCGTCGCTCGACTGGCCGCGCGAACGCTTCACCATGGACGATGGTCTGTCGGCGGCGGTGCGCAAGGTGTTCGTCACGCTCCACCGGGAAGGCCTGATCTATCGCGACAAGCGGCTGGTGAACTGGGATCCGAAGTTGCAGACGGCGATCTCCGACCTGGAGGTCGAGAACCTCGAGGTCAAGGGATCGCTCTGGTACATTCGCTATCCGATCGAGGGTGAGGCCGGCCGGTTCATCGTCGTGGCGACCACTCGGCCCGAGACGTTGCTCGGCGATACGGCGGTTGCGGTGCATTCGGATGATGCGCGGTATCGCGATCTGGTCGGGCGTTACGCCATCCTGCCACTGGTCGGGCGCCGCCTGCGGATAATTGCGGACGACTATTCGGACCCGGAGAAGGGCACGGGCGCGGTGAAGATCACGCCGGCGCACGACTTCAACGACTTCGCTGTCGGACAGCGGCATGAGCTGCCCATGCCATCGATCCTCGATCGTCAGGCACATGTTGCGCTGGCTGAGATTGCCGATGTGCTGCGCGCGGTGGAGGGCGTGGCGGATCCGGCGTTCGTGCGATCGCTCGAAGGCATGGACCGAAACGTGGCGCGCAAGGCGATCGTGGCGGAGTTGGAGCGGCTCGGTCTGTTGGAAAAGGTCGAGCCATACACGCACCAGGTGCCGCATGGCGATCGCGGCGGCGTGCCGATCGAGCCGCTGCTGACGACACAGTGGTACTGCAATGCAGAGGTCCTGGCGAAGCCGGCGATCGAGGCGGTGGAGACCGGCAAGACGGTCTTCGTGCCGAAGCAGTGGGAGAACACGTTCTTCGCCTGGATGCGTGACATCCAGCCGTGGTGCATATCGCGTCAGCTCTGGTGGGGGCATCAGAATTCCATGCTGGTACGGCCCTGATGGCCGCGAGTTCGTGGCCGAGACCGAGGCGGAGGCTATGGCGGCCGCACGTGCACAATACGGCAGCGAGGCCATGCTGACCCAGGACGAGGACGTGCTCGACACCTGGTTCAGCTCGGCGCTGTGGCCATTCTCGACGCTGGGCTGGCCGGGGCAGACCAAGGAGTTGGCACGCTATTATCCAGGCGATGTGCTGGTGACCGGCTTCGACATCATCTTCTTCTGGGTCGCGCGGATGATGATGCAGGGCATCCACTTCATGGGTGAGGTGCCGTTCCGCGCCGTCTACATCCATGGCTTGGTGCGCGACGAACGCGGCCAGAAGATGTCGAAGTCGAAGGGCAACAGCATCGATCCACTGGAGCTGATCGATCGCTACGGCGCCGATGCGCTGCGCTTTACCATCTGCGCGCTGACCGGACCTGGGCGCGACGTGAAGCTGGGCGCGGCGCGCGTCGAGAGCTATCGGCAATTCGTCACCAAGCTGTGGAACGCCGCGCGGTTCTGCGAGATGAACGACATCCGGCCGGATGCAGCGTTCGATCCGTCGCGTGCGACACTGCCGCTGACGCGATGGATCCTCGACGCTACGAACCGTGCGATCACCGAGGCAAGCGCGGCGCTCGAGGCGTATCGCTTCGATGAATATGCCGCCGCCTGCTACCGCTTTACCTGGGACACGTTCTGCGACTGGTTCGTGGAATTCGCCAAGCCCGCATTGGCAGAAACCGAAGTGCGTCACACGGCGGCCCATGTGCTGGGCACGCTGTTGCGCCTGCTGCATCCGGTCATGCCGTTCGTCACCGAGGAATTGTGGGATCGCTTTGGATATGGCGAACCATCGAGCCTGATTCGCACGCCGTGGCCCGAGGCGGTGATTGTGCAGGATTCTGCGATGGCGCGCGAGGAGCTCGATTGGGTGGTGCGGCTGATCTCCGGCGTGCGCTCGGTGCGCACCGAGATGAACGTGCCGCCCAGCGCGCTGACACCGATCCTGCTGCGCGGCGCCACACCGGAGACGCTTGCGCGTGGTCAACGCTGGATGGAGGCGATCCGGCGCCTGGCGCGTGCTTCCGAGCTGCGGTCGTTGGATGGCGAGATGCCGAAGGGCTCGGCGCAGCTTGTGCTCGACGATGCGACTATGGTGTTGCCGCTTGCCGATGCCGTCGATGTCGGCAAGGAGCGCGCACGCCTGACGCGCGAGCGTGACAAGGCCGCTGGCGAGGCGCGCAAGATCGTGCAGAAGCTGGACAATGCCGACTTCGTGCGCCGGGCTCCGGAGGAGGTGGTGGTGGAAAACCGCGAGCGGCTTGCCGGTGCGCAGGCAGAGATCGCGCGGCTGGAGGCGGCGCTGCAAATGATTGGTTAGAAGGGGGTCGGGGAGGGGGGCACTTCCCATCGCGATGAACTTCGGTCCCGACCGACGCCTTGGCGTTGAGACCGGAGGGAGCCACGATCCGTAAGAACCTGCTGGCCCGCCGGCGACAGGATCGTCAGTGCCGGCATGAGAGCGCCGGGTCGCGCATCCGGCAGGTCAGGCGTGAGGTAAAGACGTGGACGTGCCCGCCCTTCTCGATGTGCTCGCCAATCGGCTCCGACGGTCCGAACTGTGTTGCTACTGTCACGCTATGTACCTGCCCGCACGGCGTGGTGATCTGCGCCATCGCCTCACGCACGGCGCCCGCGTCACACAGTACAGGTCCGAGGCCGCGCATCCATTGTTGCTCCCACCCTTAGGCTAAGAAGTACGACGGTGACGCGCAGCGTTCAACGGAAGCGTGCGCCAATCGATGACGTAGGACGATGTGGCAGATCAACGCAGCACTGGGGATTGGGAGATGCTTGCCTGTCGTCGCCCCCTCTCGTGCAAGCGGGCACGCGTCATTGGCCGCGCAGGAAGTTCTCGAATGCCGAGCTATAGTCGGAATGCCATCGCGACAGCGCGGGGCGGTTCTCGGTGATGTCCTGTGCTGCCCACAGAATTCGCCGATTGTCGATCTCGCGCGTTACGTCGTTGTCCGGGCAAAGAATGTAGAAGTCGCCACGACGCATACCGTCGATCAGCATGTCCACCACCTGATCCGGCACCCAGGCGCCCGGCGGCTTCTCGGTCCGCCCACGACTTGTCATGCCGGTGAAGGTGGAGCCGGGGATCAGCAGATGCGCGGTAATCCGCGCGCCCTCGACATTGCGCAGACTGTGCGCCAACGCCTCGGTCAGCACCTTCACACCAGCCTTGCTGACGTTGTAGGCAGTGTCACCTGGTGGACAGGTGATGCCCTGCTTCGAGCCTGTGTTGATGATCGCGCATGGCATTTCCTGCTCCAGCATGCGCGGAACAAAACTCTGCACGCCGTTGATGACACCCCACAGATTCACCTCCAGCACGCGCCGCCAGCGATCGACATGTTCCCACGGTCCGCCGCCAGGTGAAGTGCCGGCATTGTTCATCAGCACGGCAACTTCGCCGAATGCCGAATAAGCCGCATCTCGCAGCCTGTGGATGTCGTCCAGCTTGCTGACATCGGTCGCCACAGCAAGAACGGCGTCGCCGCCCTTTGGCGAAGCCGCCGCGACTTCTGCTGCTACCGGCTCAAGCGCCTGCTGCGACAGGTCAGCCAGGCACACCTTCAGGCCTATGGAGGCGAAGCGTTTCGCCGCCGCGAGACCGATACCGCTGGCAGCACCCGTCACAACGGCGACGCGACCTTCGGCCAGGGCGGGATGAGTGCTCATCGCGTTACTCCATACGTCGTGGCGTGTTCAGGTTGACCGTCACATTCTACTACTGCGTGAAGCTGTCGAGCATGCCCTCCAGTGAAAACTCTCGACCGATACCGCTCTGCTTGTAGCCGCCATAGGAATGACCCGGCTGCTGGCCGAGACCCTGGTTTGCCTTCACCCATCCTGACTCGATCGCATGCGCGGTGCGCAGCGCGCTGCCGATATCGTGTGTCCAGACATAGGCGGCAAGGCAATAACGGCTGTCCATCCGGATCGCCTCGGCCTCGCCGCGCCAGAAACGCGAGTCGTTGGACGTGTCGGCGAACACCGTGGACATGGCGAAATAACCCTTCGCTCAGCGGACCATCCTTCGGTGGCAGTCCGGCAAACACCAGTCGCGCGTTTTTTACGCTTCACCGGCGCGCTCCAAGAAATGATGGCACCCACGAAACCAAGCGGCTCGCGTCGCGTGTAGCTGAGCACGTGCTCGCCAAGCGGGATCGTCTCACCCTTCAGTTCGCCGGCGAGGCCGCCGCCAGGGAATGCTTGCGTTGCGGCCTCGACCGCGCGATCCCCAGCGTTTCGCCGGAGGTGCTGTCCACCCACGCGCCAGCAATCAGCATCTGAGCATGGCGAGGCGGATTGGTGGCGTTCAGGCGAGCCTGCTCGGTGATTGACATGACATGCGGTCTCCCGAGGATGGCTGGGCAGCTAAGGCATATGCTATGAGTGATTGCATATAGCGACGGTGGCGGGGAGGGTCCAGATGACGCCCAGGATCAAGCGATTGACGGGTACACTCCTCGCAGTATTCACGGTTGCGGCACTGCACTGCGCCTTGGCGGAACCTCTGCACGTCTATGCGGCAGGTAGCCTGGCCGGTGCCATCACCGACATCGTGAAGGCATTTCCGGCGGCTGAAGGCGATGTAGCCGCACCGGTATTTGGTCCCTCAGGCGTGTT
This sequence comes from uncultured Alphaproteobacteria bacterium, assembly GCA_963818775.1. Classification (GTDB taxonomy): domain Bacteria; phylum Pseudomonadota; class Alphaproteobacteria; order Acetobacterales; family Acetobacteraceae; genus JAMXLO01. The sequence goes on from CAWFUF010000010.1 coordinate 178,716, forward strand.
GCGTGAGAAGATAGAGCACGGCGATCATGTCGATGTCTTCGCATCGGCGGACATGACACAGCCGCGTACGCTGGCGAGCTCCCACAGCGGATCATCCGTCGTGATGTTCACGCGCAACAGGCTCTGCGTGCTAGGACGAGTGAGTACTGGTTTGACGTCCGACAACCTGCTCGACAGATTGCTGGACCCGTCGGTACGGCTGGCGACCTCAACGCCCGGCGCCGATCCCGGCGGTGACTACGCGTGGGCCGTCTTCGCGCGTGCCGAGGCCGTGCATCCGGGCGCAGAGGCGATTTTGCGGGCAAAGGCGTTGAAACTGGTGGGAGGACCGAACAGCCTACCGCTGGTGCCTGGGCGCGGCGCCGTGCAGGGCATCTTCCTGGCGGACCGTGCAGATGTGATGCTCGGCTACTGCAGCAGTTCAGTGCCGGTGATGCGCGAGATACCGGGCCTCGTGAATGTTCCCCTTCCGCCCACGCTGACTGTCGGACCGGCCTACGGTCTGATCGTCCTGTCTGATGAACCGCTGGCCGCACGTTTTGCGCTATTCGTGCTGTCCGAACAGGGTCAGGCGATCCTGCGACAGCATGGCTTCGATCCGATCGGCCTGCCGTGATGGCCACTGCGGTCGCGCGCATATGTGGCGAACTGAAACGGCACCTTCAATGAATTGATCTGTTCGCGGGCTCGCGCGTCGAGCCATACGTCGCCACCGTCGCCATACCCTGAACCTGCCAAGGCTTGACAGTGAACGAAATGGCCATCCCCTCAGGTGTGCGCAATGTCAGGATCATGTCCCGGCCGTTCTCGGCCAGGGCCATGTTCCACGTATCCACTGCATGCACGGTGCCCGCTTCCGCCGACTGCGGCGCCGCAGTCAGCACGGTGTTCAGGCAGTGCGTTGGCAGGGACAGCGAGACCTTCTGCCCTGCCGTGTCGCGCAGCAGCAGGATCAACCGCGAGCCATCCGGTGACAGCCTTACGCCGTCCAACTCGGCCGTGTCGATCCTGCTTCGATCGGTCATAGCGCGGCGGCGACGGCCTTCGTCTCAGTATAGAGTTCCAGCACTTCCTTGCCCATCTCGCGTCCCCAGCCGGACTCCTTGTAGCCACCGAACGGCAGCGCCACGTCGCCGAAGTTGTGCGTATTGATCCACACGGTGCCAGCGCGAATACGACGCGCCAGCTTATGCGCAATGCCGAGGTCGCGGGTCCACACGCTCGCGGCGAGGCCGTAGTTCGTGTTGTTCGCCTCCTTCGCGATCCGGTCCAGATCGTCATCATCGAACGGTATCGCACACACCACCGGGCCGAAGATTTCGTTGCGCACCACCGACATGTCGGGGCGCGTGTCGGTCAGCACCGTCGGCGCCACAAAGTACCCGGCGTTGCCGACTCGCTCACCGCCGGTGACGACGCGAGCACCTTCTTTGCGGCCTGACTCCAGGAAGCCGGTCACCCGGGAGAACTGCTCCTCGGACACCAGCGGGCCCATTTGTGAATCAGGATTGAGGCCAGGTCCCATATTGATCTTGCCGGCCTCCGACGCGATGCCCTCCATAAGTCTGTCGAATACGCGCTTGTGGGCAAACAGGCGCGAACCGGCCGTACAGCATTGGCCCATGTTGAAGAAGATCGCGCTCGCTGTCCCGCGGATCGCAACATCCATGTCGGCATCGGGGAACACGATGGCCGGTGACTTGCCGCCGAGTTCCAGCGAGACCTTCTTCAGATTGCCAGCGGCAGCCTGAACGATCAGTTTGCCGACCTCGGTCGATCCGGTGAACGCAACCTTGTCAACGTCAGGATGCGCTGCCAGTGCAGCCCCGGCCGTTTCACCGAAGCCGGTCACGATGTTCACGACGCCAGGCGGGAAGCCGACTTCCTGGATCAACCGGCCAAGCCTGACGGCGGAGAGCGGTGTCTGTTCGGCCGGCTTCAGCACGATCGTGCAGCCAGCGGCGAGCGCCGGGGCAAGCTTCCATGCCGCCATCATCAGTGGGAAGTTCCACGGGATGATCTGGCCAACGACCCCGACCGGCTCGCGCAGAGTGTAGGCGTGCCAGTTTCCAGGTGCGGAGATTGGCACGGTCTCGCCGTTCAGGCGGGTCGCCCAGCCCGACATGTAGCGGAACATTTCGTAGGAGCCTGGAAGGTCCGCCGCGCGTGCATCACGGATCGGCTTGCCGTTGTCCAGCGCTTCGAGAACGGCGAATTCTTCGGCTTTCGCCTCCAGTGCATCGCCCAGACGATAGATGAGCTTGCTGCGCTCCAACGGCGACATGCGTGACCACGGGCCGCTTTCGAACGCGCGCCGAGCGGCGGCAACCGCCGCATCGATATCCGCCGCGTCGCCTTCCGCGGCCTTGGCGATCGGCAGGCCGGTGGACGGGTCGAACACGTCGAAGGTCTTGCCGGACTTGGCGTTCACCCACGCATCGTCGATCAACAATTGCAAGGGCTTGGCGATGAACCGAGCGGCAAGGTCAGGCACCGCAACGGGGTGCAGCATGACATTCATCGGCTTCCTCCTCAGTGCTACGCAATTCCTGCTTGGACATAGCGCAGAAGGCAGGTTGGCGCTACCCCCAGCGATCCGCACGTTACAGTGCGGCGGGTCGGGTGGTAGGGATTTGGCAAGGTGTTGCTGGCTGAATCGCAAAAACAGTTTGAAACTACAGATGAACACAGATGGACACAGATAACGGCGGGTTCACCCGAATTTCGGAACGAATCATCGGGTGCGCATTCACGGTCGCGAACACGCTGGGACCAGCCTTCGTCGAAAAGGTGTACGAGAACGCACTGGCGCACGAACTCCGCAAGGCGGGCCTTGCCATCGAGCAACAGCGCGGGGTTGCCGTCAGATATGACGGCGTGATCGTTGGCGAGTATGCCGCCGACCTTGAGGTGGACAACGCGGTGATCGTCGACTGAAAGCAGTCAGAGAACTGGACGACATTCATCGCGCCCAGTGTCTCAACTACCTGAAAGCGACCGGGTTGTGCGTATGCCTTCTGATTAATTTTGGCAAGCCGCGGCTTGAAGTAAAGCGCCTCATGTTGTGATGCGCCACACAAGCTGGCGCTTACCTGTGTCCATCTGTGGTTTCAATTTCGTCCTTATGTGCCGCGCGCTTCCTGGATCGCCTGCCAGATACGCAGCGGTGTCGCGGGCATGTCGATGTGCCCGATGCCGAACTCCGATAATGCGTCGACCAGTGCATTCATCACCGCGGGCAACGAGCCGGCACATCCTGCCTCGCCGCATCCCTTGGCCCCGAGCGGATTGGTACGCGCCGGCACCGGATGGCTTTCGAAGCCGAGGCCGGGCAGATCGGACGCGCGTGGCAGACCGTAATCCATGTAGGAGCCGGTCAGCATCTGACCGTCCTCATCGTAGACCACGCTTTCCATCAGTGCTTGGCCGACACCCTGGGCGATGCCGCCGTGAGCCTGGCCCGCGACGAGCATCGGGTTCACCAGTACGCCAAAATCATTCACGGTCGTGTAGCTGACGATCTCCACTGTGCCGGTATCGGGATCGACCTCGACCTCGGCAATATGGCAGCCGTTGGGGAATGCTGACGGCACGCCTTTGAAGACCTGGCTGACGTTCAGCGTAAGCGGCATTCCATCGGGCAATTCTCCGCCAAGGCGCAGCCGCTCCGCCACATCCATGATATGGATGCCGAGGTCCGTGCCAGCGATGTTGAAGCGGCCGCGGACGAACTCGACGTCGGCGGCATCGGCTTCCAGGAAATGCGCGGCCGCCTGCTTGCCCTGCTCGATAACGATATCGCTCGCCGCGATGATGGCACCGCCGCTCTGCATCATCGACCGCGAACCTCCGGTGCCGCCACCCCCGATCAGTTCGTCGGAATCGCCTTGCAGCAGCTTGATCCGTTCAAATGGGATTCCAAGCCGTTCCGCCAGCACCTGGGCAAAGGGCGACGCGTGACCCTGACCGTAATCAAGCGTGCCGGTGATGATCGTGACAGAACCATCCGTCTCGAAGCGGATGCCGCCCATTTCCTGGCCGTCGCCGGCGGTCACCTCCAGATAGTGGCCGATGCCGCGTCCGCGCACCTTGCCGCGCGTACGACTTTCCGCCTGGCGTGCGGCGTAGCCATCCCAATCCGCGGCGATCAGCGCCTTCTCCATCACGGTGGGGAACTCGCCGCTGTCGTACAGCATGCCGGACGGCGCGCGGTACGGCATCTGCTCGGGCTGGATGTGGTTACGCCTGCGCAGTTCTATGCGATCGATGCCCATCTCGCGCGCCGCGGTCTCAACCAGGCGCTCCATGTAGTAGTTACCCTCGGGCCGCCCCGCGCCGCGATAGGCACCGACGGGTGTCGTGTTGGTGAACAGGCACTTCGTCGCTATCTCGATCAGCGGTGTGGCGTAGACGCCGATGATGTTCTTCACCATGTTCATCGTCGGCGGGATCGTGGTGGCGTTGCTGAGCCACGCGCCAAGATTGCCGAAGCCGGTCACGCGCAGCGCCAGGAATTTGCCGTCCGCGTCCAATGCCAGTTCCGCTGTCATCTCATGGTCACGGCCGTGGCTGTCGGACAGAAAGCTTTCCGATCGTTCGTCGGTCCATTTCACCGGGCGGCCGAGCGCCCGCGCGGCATACAGGAGACAGATATACTCGGGATAGGCCGACGACTTCATACCGAATGAACCGCCGACATTGCCGGTGAGAACGCGCAGCTTCTCCACCGGCACGCCGAGGATGTTGCTCAGCAGGTTGCGCTGACCGAACACGCCCTGGCAGCCCAGCCGCAGAACTAGCCGATCCGCTTCCGGATCGTATTCGCTGATGGCGGAGCGCGGCTCCATCGGACACACGACGATACGGTTGTTGCGCAACGACAGTTTCGTGACATGCGCGGCGCCTGCAAAGGCGGCAGCGACCTGCTCGCTATCGCCGTAATGAAAATCCAGGCAGACGTTGCCGGGAGCGTCCGCGTGCAGTTGCGGCGCATCCGGCGCCGCCGCGGCGCTCGCAGTTGTCACCGCGGGCAGCGGATCGATGTCGACAAAGATCAACTCCGCCGCGTCCTTCGCGAGCTTGACCGTCTCAGCGACCACCATGGCGATCGGCTCGCCGACATAGCGCACCCGATCCGTTGCGAGCGGTCGCTGCGGTGGGCGCGGTGTGGGTGTGCCGTCACGATGCTTTCCCGCCGCAGCCGGCATGTTCTTGATGCCGGCCGCATCGAGGTCTGCCGCCGTGATGACCATGTGCACGCCAGGCATCTCGCGTGCGCCGTCAGCGTCGATCGAGCGCAATTCGCCGTGCGCCATGCGGCTGCGCACCATGACGCCGTAGAGCTGGCCGCAACAGTTCAGATCGTCGGTATAGCGGCCCTCGCCGCGCAGCAACACCGGGTCTTCTTTGCGCGAGACCGGCTGGCCGACGGCAAATTTCTCGTTCAGGAGCAACGTTGGGTCGAACGGCGCATTCATTCAGGGTATGCTTTCGTGCGGTGGCGCGGCAATCAGCAACGCCATATCCAACAGGTCATAGCGACTGACTGCAACCTGCCGATGGTGGGTGCCTGATCAGTCGGCGGCATCCGCGAGGTCCGTCACCTCTGGCCGCTGCAATGCGGCGAGCAGAGAGGTAGCGCTGGCCGACCGGAGTGGAATGAACCGCTTGCCTGCCTGATGGCACAATTGTTTGGCGACCTGGGCCGCATGGTGGCTGATGCAATCGACCGGGAACACCACCAGATCGGCTTGGCTGGCAAGGCCGGCAAGCAGGTTCAGATGGTGTTCGATGCCGCCATCATGGTGCACGAACGCGGCTCCCGCCGCCTCAGCGATTGCGCGCAGACGCGCCACATGATGCGGTCGCCCGCCGACATAAAGCAGCGTCACGCCATCAAGCCGGGGACGCGGGGGAACGGCGGAGGCGCTGTCGCCGCAGCTCGCATGCATCGATGCCTCGATGACCTCGAGGTCCCGATGCAGGGCGTCATTCTCACGCTCCGCATTCATCCGTGCCGAGTGCTCTTCGGAAATCGCAGCTTTTGCGCTTTTCAGCCGGTCAGCCAACACCGTGCTGCGCCGCGTCTCTGCGGCAAGGCGACGCTCCAGATCCGCGACCAACTGGTGCAGTGCGGGGGCGTGGTCGCCAGACATGGCCGGTTCGGCGGCGACCTGCTGGGCCAGTGCCCGCCGCAATTCCTGGATCGACATGTCCCGCGTGACGACCGCATTGCGAAATGCAGCCTGCTGCCTGTCGAGGTGCGCCCGCAGTTCGGCGTTCTCTTCTTCCAACTGACAGAGCCGTCGTATGTCCGCACGATTGGCCGCTCCAACAAGGTGCGAGAGCATATGCACTTCGCCGAATGCATCGCGGATCACGGTACGGGTCGCCGCCGGATGCGTCAGAGTGGCCCAGTAGGCCCCGGGTATCTCGCCGCGTCGGACGGCGCCACGCCAGAGCGACCGGACGGCCTCTTCGGTATTCGCCCTGGCAAACTGGTTGATCGCGATGCGATGGCGGTCGTCGAGCGCCTTGTTCAGCAGCTTAGCCGCCTTGTCGTGCCGTCCGGCGAGGGTCACCGCGGCGCTGTGCAGTTCGTGATCGGTGTGCTCCGGCGACGCGAGCCCAAGCTTCTTCAGGAGCTGGCGCAGTTCAGCCGTGGACAGGCACGTGCCCAGGATGGAGCAATGCAGGTTGGTGTTGAATTCCCAGATCCTGGTGCGACGCGCCGGTCCCACTGCAGGCTGGGCATCGCCTCGCGTCACCAACGCGGGAGCCAGTGACGAAATGTCGATCGTTCTCTGCGGTGACGCCGGGACAGCGGCGGTCCGGCTCGCGACGGGCGATCCTGTCATGCTCACGGGCCGCCGTCTCCGGCTTACAGGCCGGCCTGGGTGACGAACTTGGTATTTAGATAGTTCTCGATTGCTTCGAGTCCGCCCTCGGAACCGTAGCCGGAATCCTTCACACCACCGAATGGTACTTCCGGCAATGCCAGGCCGTGGTGGTTGATCGAAATCATGCCGCTCTCGACCGCCGCCGCGATGGCATTCGCTGTCTTGGCCGATTTTGTATATGCGTAAGAGGCAAGCCCGTACGGCAGGCGGTTGGCTTCTGTCACCACTTCATCGAACGTGCGGAACGGCGAGATGACGGCGAGCGGGCCGAACGGCTCCTCATTCATCACGCGAGCGTCTTTGGGCACGTCGATCAACACCGTCGGCTCGAAGAAGTTGCCTTTGTTGCCGATGCGGTTCCCGCCAGCTTGTAGTGTCGCTCCGTGCTGCGTCGCATCGCCGATGAAGGTCTCCATCGAGGTGATCCGACGAGCATTCGCCATCGGCCCCATCGTGGTGCCGGATTCCAACCCGTCGCCAACCTTCACCGCCTTGCTGTACTGCACGAACCCTGTCACGAACTGGTCGTAGACACGTTCCTGCACCAGCACGCGCGTCGGCGACACGCAGACCTGACCGGCGTTGCGGTACTTCGCAGTTGCCAGCAGCCGGCTGGCCGCATCCACATCGGCGTCGTCGAACACGATTGCCGGCGCATGGCCGCCGAGTTCCATCGTCACGCGCTTCATGTGCGCGCCTGCGATGGCAGCAAGCTGCTTGCCAACCGCGGTAGAGCCGGTGAACGACATCTTGCGGATGATCGGATGCGGGATGAGGTACTCGGAAATCTCCGACGGCACGCCATAGACCAGGTTGATCACACCGGCCGGCACGCCGGCATCGGCAAAGCAGCGGATCAGTTCGGCGGGCGAGGCTGGCGTTTCCTCAGGTGCCTTGACGATGATGGAGCAGCCCGCCGCCAGCGCACAGGACAGCTTGCGCACCACCTGGTTGATCGGGAAGTTCCACGGTGTGAACGCGGCCACCGGACCCACCGGTTCCTTCACCACAAGCTGATAGATGCCCTCAGCCCGCGCAGGAATAACGCGGCCATAGGTGCGGCGTGCCTCCTCGGCGAACCAGTCGATCACATCTGCGCCGGCCAGCACCTCGCCCTTCGCCTCGGGCAGAGGCTTGCCCTGCTCCATGGTCAGTAGCGGCGCGATCTTGTCGGCACGCTCACGCAACAGGTCTGCGGCCGTGCGCATGACCTTGGAGCGGTCGAAAGCGGAAACCTTCCGCCATGTCCTGAAGCCCTTGTCCGCCGCTTCCAGTGCACGATCGAGGTCCGCGCGCTCAGCGTGCGCCACGGTGCCGATGCTGTCGCCGGTTGCCGGACTGACGACGGGAAGCGTGCGACCTGCTGCGGCTGCGGTCCAGGTGCCATCGATGAACAGGGACACGTTGGGATACATCGTCTGTCGTTCCTCCATGGCGGGCGGACTCGCCTCGCTACGCCATATGTGTTTGGATACAGCGATACTGCCCTGGCGACCGGGCTTTGCCAAGGGGCAGGCCAATCGGACAGGAGGGACGCTTATGGACACGATCACACTCGACCCGAGGCTGCGGCACTCGACCGGTTTTCTTGGGCGGAATCCGTTGATGCTGATCGACGGCAAACAGGTGTCGGCCGAGTTCTGGCAAGACCTTCGCGGTCTACAATCCCGCCACCGGCAGCGTGATCGCCAATGTGCCGGAGGGCGACAAGGCCGATGTCGACCTTGCGGTTGCCGCGGCGCGGCGTGCATTCGACGAACGGCGCTGGACGAAGATCAGCCCATCGGAGCGCGGCCGCATCCTGTGGCGTATCGCGGATCTGATCGAGCGCGACCTGGAGCAACTGGCCGAGCTTGAGTCGATCGACAACGGCAAGCCCTACGCGGTGGCGCGCGTCGCCGATCTGCCACTGGCCGTTGATATGTTCCGCTACATGGGCGGTTGGGCCACCAAGCTCACGGGTTCGACGCTACCATTGTCATTGCCTGGTGAATATCTGTCCTACACCGTGCGCGAGCCGGTCGGTGTGGTCGGGCAGATCATCCCATGGAATTTCCCCTTGTTGATGGCGGCATGGAAGATCGCACCGGCCCTGGCGGCTGGCTGCACTATCGTGCTGAAGGCGGCCGAGCAGACGCCGCTGACCGCGCTGCGGCTGGCCGAGTTGATTGTCGAAGCAGGTGTCCCCAACGGCGTGGTGAACATCATCACAGGCTTTGGCGAAACCGCGGGGGCGGCGCTGGCGGCGCATCCTGGTGTGGACAAGGTGGCGTTCACCGGATCGACCGAGGTCGGCAAGCTGATTGTGCAGGCCGCCGCTGGCAATCTGAAGAAGGTGTCGTTGGAACTCGGAGGAAAATCGCCGGCGATCATTCTGCCAGACGCTGATCTCGACCTTGCCATCGCCGGAGCAGCGAGCGCGATCTTCTTCAACCACGGCCAATGTTGCTGCGCCGGCTCACGCCTCTATGCGCACAAGTCAGTGTATGAGCGCGTGGTCGCAGGCGTTGCCGACATCGCCGGCAAGATCAAGGTCGGACCTGGCCTTGATCCTGCGACCGAGATGGGGCCGCTGGTGTCAGACGAGCAGTTCGCCCGTGTCACCAGCTTTATCGAGGATGGCCGTCAGTCAGGCGCGAAGGTTGCCGTCGGTGGCAGCCGGGTCGGGAATCTTGGCTACTTCGTGCAGCCCACTGTGCTGGAGAACACGACGCCTGACATGAAGGTGGTGCGTGAGGAGATCTTCGGCCCGGTGGTGTGCACAACACCGTTCGGCGACGATGACCTGGACGCGATTGCGAAGCAGGCCAATGACACGATCTACGGCTTGGCTGCCAGCGTGTGGACGCGCAATGGTGGGACGGCGCACAAGCTGGCCAGTCGGATCAGGTCCGGCACCGTGTGGATCAATTGCCACAACGTATTCGATGCCTCGCTGCCGTTCGGCGGCTATAAGCAATCCGGCTGGGGCCGCGAGATGGGCGAGGAAGTGTTCCATAACTACACGGAGATCAAGGCGGTCACCGCCGCCTTGTGAGCCTGCCTGCACCGCGTGTCCTACGCACCGGCGTCACCCGATGCGGAAGACACGCAGTGCGCCCTTTCAGTGTGGCGGCAGCGCAATCGCGACCGCGCTGAAAGGGTCCGGGTCCTGGTCCTTCATCTTCGGGTCATTCAAGTAGGCGAACTTCGCCTCGCTGACCCATACCGTTGTCCCAATCACCGTGACCGCGGTCGGGGTCAGCTTGAAACCGTCCTTAATCGTTTCGATAGCGGCTTTGCTCCCGTCAACGCGGACGGTATCTATCTTTCCGCTGCGGTTCTCCGCCAAGACAATACGTCCGTCCGGCAACGCCCGCATACCGTCAGGACCATCGATTGGCTGCGAGAGCTCCAGGAGCGTACCGGCACCGGCGGAACCGTCGGGCTTCACCGCCACACGCACCAATTGGTTTTGCCGCACGTTGTTGAACACGACGTCGCCATCAGGAAGCATGGCGATGCCATCGATACCGGCCGATTTGGCATCTTCAGCCCATACGACCAGAGCAGTGGCGCCAGGCTTGAGCGCGAGGATCCTGCCACCGCGCGTGTCGGTTGCCAGCGTTGTTCCATCACGCATAACTGCGATATCGTTACAAAAGCCCCCTCCGGGGAAAGGATACGTGCCCTTCAACGCGGCGGTCTTCAGATCGAACGCCCTGAGAATGGTGGTGTTTTTGGTCTGATCGGGATCGGCGGAGCAGACCCACAGCGTATTCGATGGCTCATGGGCAAATACTCCCACGCCACGCTTGAGGTCAGTAGGGCCGGCGGGTATCCAGGGCGTCGCCTTCGCCGCTCCCGGCACCGCGCGATAGACCGTACCGTGCACGAAACTGCCTATGTAGATCGTCCCGTCCGTGGTCGAGGTCAGACTTTCCGGGAATGCACGTGTGTCGTCGATCACGATCTGCGTTCTCTGCGCGAATACCGACGGAGTTCCCCCAATGACGGCTGTCAGCGCGGCAACCGAACCCCAACGGCGTAGGACATGACCCGACACTCCTAAACGCTGTAGCATGGACGCATCTCCTTTCTTATCTGTCGTTCGCAGAGGGCTTTAGCGCCGGCAGCGTGCGGTATCGACGGCCGGGCTCCGTCGAATAGTGGAGCGATGGGATAAATTCGACAAGCGTTGCCGTCGGCCGTTCGGATGGACAGGTAGTTGTCCTTGCGCTATATACGCTCAGGAATAGCGTCATGGGTGACTGATGAACGCTGCGCTAGCTGACGTGCGTTCGATCGAAGGCGAGGAGCTTACCACCTGGAGGGTTCTGACGGGCGGTACCCATGTGAGTATGGATTTCATCGGGATCGACGGCGCAGCTCACAGACTGGTGCTGCCGTTCGACGTTCTCAGCAGCCTGCTGATGACCCTGCCGAGGATGCTGCAGACGGCGCTGGATGCGCGCTTTCCCGATGGCTCGCTGCGCTTCGTACACCAACTCGGCACATGGCGGATCGAGCGGGCAGCGGCTGGCGCCGGTCTGATCTTGAAGCTCTGCACGCCGGATGGATTTGAGGTCGCTTTCTCCTTGAACCACCACGACGCAGATCAACTCGGCGCGGCGTTGACGGCAGCACCCAGAAAATACCGATCCGATATTGGGAGACCACACTGATGAACGTGATGACCTATGTGCATTCATTTCTCGATGGCAAGGCCAAGCGCATGCTGATCGATGGCAAGTGGCTGGAGGCTGCGTCCGGCAAGACCTTCGAGACACGCAATCCGGCCACTGGCGAAGTGCTGGCGAACGTCGCCGAAGGCGATGCCGAGGACATCGATCGCGCGGTCGCGGCGGCGCGTGCCGCGTTCAATGGTCCGTGGAGCAAGTTCAAGCCCGCCGATCGGCAGCGGCTTCTGTTGCGCCTCGCAGATCTGGTGGAGCGCGACCTGGAGGAATTCGCAGCGTTGGACACGCTCGACATGGGGGCGCCGATCACCCGCACGCGTGGCGGTCGGCAGCGCGCGTTAGGCATGCTGCGCTTCTACGCCGGCATGGCCACTGCGCTGCATGGCGAGACGATCGACAACTCGCTGCCCGGTGAATACGTGTCGTTCACGCTGAAGGAACCGGTCGGTGTCGTGGGCGCCATCATTCCGTGGAACGGCCCGCTGTCGGCGTCGATCTGGAAGGTCGGTCCGGCACTCGCCACCGGCTGCACGGTCGTGCTGAAGCCGGCCGAGGAAGCACCGCTATCACCGCTGCGTCTGGCGGAACTTTGCCTCGAGGCTGGCGTGCCGCCGGGCGTGGTGAACGTTGTACCCGGATACGGCGAGACCGCGGGTGCGGCACTCGCCGCGCATCCCGATGTGGACAAGGTGGCGTTCACCGGCTCGCATCTCACCGGGCAGTCGATTATTCGTGCATCGGCGGGCAACCTGAAGCGCGTATCTCTGGAGCTTGGTGGCAAGTCGCCTGACATCGTGTTTGCCGACGCCGATCTGGACCAGGCGGTGCCGGGCTCGGGCATGGCGGTGTTCGCCAACTCCGGCCAGATATGCAGTGCCGGCACGCGGCTGTTCGTCGAGCGCAAAATCTACGACGAGTTCGTCGGCCGCGTCGCCGAGTTCAGCAAGACGCTGCGCGTCGGCGATGGCCACGATCCGGACACGCAGGTTGGGCCGCTGGTGTCGGAGGAGCAGCTCAAGCGCGTCACCGGCTATCTGGCCATTGGCCGGCAGGAGGGGGCGCGTCCGCTGTCGGGGGGCGAACGTCTCACCGATGGTGCGCTGGCCAAGGGCTATTTCGTACCACCGACGGTGTTCGCCAATGTGCGTGATGACATGCGGATCGCGCAGGAGGAAATCTTCGGACCGGTGATCTCCGCCATCCCGTTCACCGACATCGAGGAGGTAATCGAGCGCGGCAACAAGACCCAGTTCGGTCTGGGCAGCGGCGTGTGGACGCGCGATGTGGGCAAGGCGCATCGCTTGGCGAAGGGCATTCGCGCCGGCTCGGTGTGGATCAACTGCTATCAGGCAATGGACCCGGCGGTGCCGTTCGGGGGCTACAAGATGAGTGGTTACGGCCGCGAGTTAGGCGTGCAGCACCTGGAGGAATACCTGAACGTCAAGTCGGTGTGGATCAAGACCGACTGACGGCACTTTGGTCGATGCGGCGCGCCCAGCAGCTTCGGGGCACCGCGTCGTCCGCACCGCTGACCATCTTCGGGCATTGCGCCGCGACACGGCGTGGCGGCCATGCTACACTTGTTCTGGCACCGAGGGCGCCTGGAGTGTCGACCGCATGCAAACCGAACCAATCCTCGCAGAGACCGTCGCGAGCATTCAGCGCATCCTGGGGGTTGATCTCGATCGCATCGTCATCGAACGCGCGGTGATCGGGTTGTTCTTCACCGGCGTGAAGCTGAACACGGGCATCGCCGGCGCATGTGCGACGCCATTGCGCTCGATCCCCGAGGCGGTCTGCTGTCCAAGTTCAGCCATGGCGATGCCGTTTCCGGGCAAGCTGCGCGGGCGACCGGCCAGGGAGTTGCTAAAGGAAATCGGGGCACCCAGTGGCATTCGCCGCGCAGTTGGTGTCGCCACGATGAACGCCCTGGCCGACATGTGCTGGCAGCGGGGCGAGACACCGGACGTGGAACTTCGCGCCGGTGTCGATGCCTATGATGCCGCGGACATCCAACCCGGCGAGCATGTCGTGGTGGTCGGGGCGTTCGTCCCGTTCCTGAAGGCGCTGAGGCGCAGCGGTCAGAATTACACCGTGCTGGAAATGGACCCCGCCACGCTGAAGCCGGATGAGTTGCCGCATTTCCGTCCAGCCGACGAGGCTGGTCTGGTGGTGCCCAGCGCCGATGTCGTGCTGATCACCGGGACCACGCTACTGAACGACACGCTGGAGAACCTGCTCGCGCTCTGCCGCCAGGAGGCGAGGGTGGTGATGGTAGGCCCCACTGTTGGTTTGCTGCCCGACGCGTTCCTGCGTCGCGGCGTTGATGTATTGGGCGGGGTGCGCGTCACTGCTCCCGACGCCTTCCTCGATGTGCTTGCGGAAGGTGGGTCGGGCTACCACTTCTTTGGCCGTTCGGCAGAAAAGGTGGTGCTCGTGCGTAAAGTAATGGCGCTCGCGTCATGCGCGGCCTGATTTCGATCCTGTCCGGGGCGGCGCTGCTGGCAATCGCGGCAGGCGCCGTGGTGTCGCGCTCCGATGCCGAACCGGCCAAGGTCGTCCCTCCGCCGGCACGCGACGAAGCCACCACGGCTGCGACGAGCGAGGTAGCGGTGCTCGCCGGTGGGTGCTTCTGGGGCGTGCAGGGGGTGTTCCAGCACGTTGACGGTGTGACCAGCGCCGTCTCCGGCTATGCCGGCGGAGACAAGGATACGGCGCACTATGAGACGGTCGGTACCGGCGCGACCGGGCATGCCGAGTCAGTCCGCGTCACTTTTGATCCAAGGCGCATCAGCTATGGCCACATCCTGCAAATCTACTTCTCCGTTGCGCACGACCCAACGGAACTCGACTACCAAGGGCCGGACCGAGGAACGCAATACCGTTCAACGATCTTTCCAGACACCCCGGAGCAGGCGGCCATTGCCGGCGCGTATGTCGACCAGCTCAAGCAGGCGCACGCTTTCCCCGCCCCGGTGGTGACAACGATCGAGCCCGGCCGCGCTTTCTATCCGGCAGAAGCCTATCATCAGGACTTCCTGACGCTGCATCCGACCAACTCTTACATCGTCTACAATGACCTGCCGAAGATCAGGGATCTGCAACGTTTGTTCCCTGATCTGTATCGCGCCGACCCCGTGCTGGTCGCGGCTAAGCAGTGAGGTGTGAGACGTTCTTCTTGACGCCGCCGAACGGCGTTTCGGCACTCGATGCGACAAAGTGGTTGATCGAGAGGTTGTTGCCGACCTCGACGCCCTCCGCCAGCCGATCGACGTTGCGCGCCGAATTGGTGAAGGCGTAGGCCGCCAGGCCGTACGGCACCGAATTCGCCTTCTCGATCGCCTCGTCGACATTGCGCACGCGGCTCAGCAGCGCCAGCGGCCCGAACGGTTCTTCGCGCATCGCACGGGCGTCATCCGGCACGTCGGCAAGCACGGTCAGCGGGAAGAAGTAGCCACGATTGCCGATACGCGATCCTCCTGCGGTGACGCGCGCTCCCTTGGCCTTCGCATCGGCGACCAACGTCTCCATCGCGGCCAAACGGCGATCGTTGGCAAGCGGCCCCATCTGGTTGTCCGGATCCAGGCCGTTGCCGACCCTGATGGTCGCGGCCTTCTCTGCGAAGGCATTGGCGAACCTGTCGTAGATCGCGTCCTCGACGAAGAAGCACGTCGGCGAGACGCACACCTGTCCGGCGTTGCGTGACTTCGCGATCGCCGATGTCCCTGCGCTGCTGACCGGATCGATATCGTCGCACATGATCACGGGCGCATGGCCACCGAGCTCCATGATGGCCGGCTTCATATGGGCACCGGCCATGGCGGACAGATGCTTGCCCACCGGAACCGAACAGGTGAACGTCACCAGACGTACAGATGGCTGCGGGATCAGGTATTGCGAGATGTCGGACGGCTTGCCGAACACAAGGTTCAGCACGCCAGGTGGCAAACCGGCATCGGCGAATGCCTCGACGAGTTGCACGGCACCGGCCGGGGTTTCCTCTGATGCCTTCAGGATGATCGAACAGCCCGCGGACAGGGCACCGCCGACCTTGCGAGCCGGCGAGCTCATCGGGAAGTTCCATAGCGAGAAAGCCGCGACCACACCGACGGGCTGGCGCAATACGGAGTGCCGTGCCAGGTTCGCTGGGGATGATACGGCCGTAGATACGACGGCCCTCCTGCGCATCCCATTCGATGATCTCGCAGCCGCGCAAGATTTCCAGGCGTGATTGGGCGATCGGCTTGCCCTGTTCCAGTGTCATCGCAATCGCCATCGCTTCGACGCGCTCGCGCATGAGCTGCACGGCCTTGAGGATGATCTCGGCTCGCTTGGCAGGCGCGGTGCGAGACCACGCTTTGAAGCCCCGCTCAGCGGCAGCCAGCGCATCATCCAGATCGGCACGGCTGGCGTGAGGGACGATGGCCAGAGTGCTCTCATCGGCTGGGTTGATCACTGGTTGGCCGTCGGCCTGTCGCCACTCACCGGCGATGTACAGCTTGAGATCGGGATAGTTGGCTACGATCAGATGCCCTCTTTCGTCATATGAATACGGGTATAGCGCATAGCAGTCGAAGCCAGCGTGTCACCCCGATCGGCGGCACGCCAATTCGCTTTCGGCCGTCACCTGCCGGCAAGGCGCAGATCGAAGGACGGCGCGGGACTACTCCGCGGCGGCCAGCATCGGGGTGAAGCCGGCCGCGTCGATTGCCTCCCGCAGCTTCGGCGGCGTAATCGGCAGGTCCGGCATCCGCAACCCGCTGGCGCCCCGAATTGCATTGGCAATCGCTGCCATCGGCGGAACGATCGGCACCTCCCCGACGCCACGGGCACCGAATGGATGGCGTGGGTTCGGCACCTCGATGAGAACCGCCTCAATCATCGGCAGGTCTGACGCAACCGGACAGCGATAGTCGAGGAAACCCGGATTATCCATTCGGCCCTGCTTGTCGTAGATGTATTCCTCGCTCAGTGCCCAGCCGATACCCTGGGCTGCGCCGCCCTGGATTTGACCCTCGACATAGCTTGGATGGATTGCCTTGCCGACATCCTGGAACGCCGTGTAGCGCGCGATCTTGACGTGGCCGGTTTCCATGTCGACGCTCACATCGCAAAGATGCGCGCCGAAGCCCGGTCCAGCACCCTGCGCGTTCAGCGATACTTCGGCGTTGATCGGACCACCCGTACGCGCCGCCTTCAATGCGATCGCACCCAGTTCCAGCGGATCGAATTCACCTGCGTTGGATCCTGCGGGAAACGCCTTGCCGTCGCGCCATTCGACCGCCTCCACCGGGATCTCCCAGATCATCGCGGCGCGTTCCTTCAGCGTCTCGATTACCTTTTCTGCGGCCTGAGTGGCGGCCATGCCGGTAGCAAATGTCACTCGTGAGCCACCGGTCACGTGAGTAAAGCCGATCGATGTTGTGTCGGCCACCACCGTGCGCACGCGCCATGCTGGGATGCCCAGCACCTCGGCCACCATCATGCCAATGGACGCGCGCGAGCCGCCGATATCCGGACTGCCGGTCGCGGCCGTCACCGAACCATCTTCGTTGATGTGAACCTGTGCCGTCGATTCGCCGCCCACGTTGAACCAGAATCCGCAGGCAAAGCCGCGGCCATGGCCCGGCTTCAGCGGCGACTTCCAGTGCGGATGGTTCTTGACCGTTTGCAGGACGGTCTCAAACCCGATGTTCTGATGGCTCGGCCCATAGTGCGTCTTCGACCCATTCCGCGCCGCGTTCTTCTGCCGCAGCGTCAGCGGATCTATGTGCAGCTTGCGCGCGAGATCATCGAGCAGGCTTTCCACGGCGAACGACGTGATTGGAGCGCCGGGGGCTCGGTACGCTGCGGTCTTCGGGCGGTTGCTGACCACGTCGTATCCGACGACATCGACATTCGGCAGATCGTAGAGGGCGAAACCGCACATGCAGCCCGGTTGAACCGGTGAGCCTGGGAATGCACCAGCCTGGAACTTCAGCACCTGCTGCGCGGCGACGATGGAGCCGTCGTTCCTGGCACCAATCTTCA